>NZ_JBSWXL010000001.1:0-768186 GCF_056160585.1 Marivivens sp. ABH4_498 | reverse complement strand
TCGCGCTGATGGTACTGCGTCTTAAGACGTGGGAGAGTAAGTCACCGCCAGACCTAGTAAAAACCAAAAATCTCTCTACGATGAACAAATAACCAGCCAGTAATCAATAAACACTGGCAACAGTGCAAACCGCACAACCATCGCGGGGTGGAGCAGCCCGGTAGCTCGTCAGGCTCATAACCTGAAGGTCGTAGGTTCAAATCCTACCCCCGCAACCAATTCATTTGACTTGCATACACGTTATCATACAAGATTTGGCTCATGTTATTTCTCGACATTGGTCATAATCCTTGGCTGGTTGCCACGTCCTTTATCGTAGCGTTGGTAGCCGGCGCTACTGGTCTGACTTTGACCAAAGAATTATCCCAAAAAACGGTCCTTCAGAAAAAGCTGGCGGTGGCGCTCGCGTCGATCGCTTTGGGTGGTGGTATCTGGTCTATGCATTTCGTTGGGATGCTAGGCCTGCAGCTGCCTATTCTGTTCTATTATGATGCAGCGATCACACTGGTGTCTGCTTTGATTGCTATTTTGATGGTCGCTTTCGCGCTGTTGATTTTGCATTTCCGCACACGGACAACGGGTACCATCGTGACCGCAGGAACGATTGTTGGGTTGGGCATTCTGGCAATGCATTACGTCGGTATGGCGGGGATGCAGATGTGCACTGCGGTTTATACGCCTGTCGGCGTTATTGGCGCGTCGATCCTATCGATCCTATTCTGCATTCTGGCCTTTGGCGTCGCCTACAGCAAAAGGACAAATCGCAGCATATTAACGGGCGCGTTATGTTTTGGTGTCGCTGTGTTCGCTGTTCATTTCTTAGCGATGGCTGGCACGAATTTTATCGCAGTGTCTGATGTGGTGGAATTTGGACCGTCTATCAGCAACGAGGTTTTGGCGATTGGCGTGATCCTATCCAGCTTTGTGCTGTTCGGCGGCTTTTTATGGGTCGGGTCGACGTTTATCGGTTCGGGGCCAACGGAAACGCCGCAGCCGATTGCCCCGGTTGCGCAAACGACCCAAGGCAGGATCCCGTGTGAACGAGAGGGGGCAAAGGTGTTTATCGCGCCGCAGGACGTCCTGTTCGTGCGCGCTGATGGTCATTACACCCAAGTCTATTCGGGCGATACGTCCTATTTCTGTAGCTGGCCGATAACCGAGGCGACAAAGAGGTTGCTGCAGGGCGGCTTTGTCAAAGTGCACCGCAGCTATTTGGTGAACCCTGCAAAGGTCGCGCAGTTCGAACGCGGCAAAGACAAGGGACGCATTCGTTTCGGCGTAGATGGTGTGCCCCCTGTGCCCGTCAGCCGGTCGCATCTAAAGGACACGATAGACGCGCTAGCCTAAGGCATGGCGCAACTCGTGCGCCCAGAGGCGCATTTCGTGCAAAATAAGCGAAAATAAGTTGTTTTAGCGTGCCGCGGTATCCAGTGGCATGCAGCCTGATCCTACCCAGAACATCGCTTAGGGAGGAGAGGCAATGATTCCAGGTGCGTTTGAATACCATCGTCCAAAGGACATGGAAGGCGTGCTGGCCGTGTTACAAGAGCATGGCGACGACGCGCGAGTTTTAGCTGGCGGTCACAGTTTAATTCCCATGATGAAATTGCGGATGGCTGACATTCCGCATTTGATCGATCTTCAGGACGTTGAGGGCCTGAACAGCATTTCGGTCGGCGAAACGATCACCATTGGCGCGATGGTGACCCAACACCACATCATCGACAACGACGCGCTGGCAACGGCGGCTCCGATCATGCGCGAGGCATCGCTGCAAATTGCGGATCCGCAAGTGCGCTATATGGGAACGGTCGGCGGCAATGTTGCGAATGGCGATCCCGGCAATGACATGCCCGGTTTGATGCAATGCCTGAATGCCATTTACACCCTGATCGGGCCAGACGGCGAACGCGAGGTCGCAGCGCGCGATTTTTATGAAGCCGCCTATATGACCGACCGCGAAGACGAAGAGGTGCTGACGCAGGTCCGTTTCGACAAACCGCAAGGCGGTTACGCCTATGAAAAACAGAAACGGAAAATCGGCGACTATGCGACCGCTGCAGCGGCTGTTCAGATCGTCAAAGACGGCGATACGTGCGCTTCGGCATCCATTGCGATGACGAACCTAAGCGACACGCCGATCTATTCCGAAGATGCCGGCGCCGCGCTGGTTGGAACGTCAGTCGATGACGCCGCAATCGAGGCCGCAGTCGCCGCGATGCTGGGCGATATCGATCCGACCGAAGACAACCGTGGCCCCATCGAATTCAAACGCCATGCAGCTGCTGTGATCCTACGCCGAGCTATCGCTCGTGCTTGGTCCCGCGCGTAATCGGAGGAGGACGATATGGCGAAGAAAATGCACATCAAACTGACGGTAAATGGCCAAGAAGAGGAGTTTCTGGCCGAACCGCGTGAATTGCTTATCCACACCCTGCGCGAACGCCTGAACATCACGGGCCCGCACATCGGGTGCGAAACATCGCATTGCGGGGCCTGCACGGTCACCGTGAATGGCAAATCAGTGAAATCCTGCACCATGTTCGTGGCCCAAGCCGATGGCGCGGATGTCACCACGATCGAAGGGTTGGGCAGCCCCGACAACCTGCACGTCCTACAGCGCGCGTTCAAAGAAAACCATGGTCTGCAATGCGGGTTCTGTACGCCTGGGATGATCACCCGCGCGTCGAAATTGTTAGAGGAAAACCCGAACCCATCCGAAGAGGAAGTCCGCTTTGGCATGGCGGGTAATCTGTGCCGCTGCACCGGATATCAGAACATTGTGAAATCGATCCTTGCGGCTGCGGCTGAACTTAACTCCGCACAGGAGGCAGCAGAATGAACAAGGAAATCACTCGCGAAGAACGCACCGAAGCACTGGGCGGCATGGGCTGCAAACGCAAACGCGTCGAAGATGCGCGTTTCACCCAAGGCAAAGGCAACTATGTCGACGATATCAAACTGCCGGGCATGTTGTTTGGCGATTTCGTTCGGTCGCCTTATGCGCATGCTCGGATCAAATCGATCAACACAGATCGCGCTATGGCGCTGGACGGCGTTGTTGCAGTTCTAACGGCGGAGGACCTGCGTCCGCTGGGTCTGCATTGGATGCCGACGCTGGCAGGCGACAAACAGATGGTTCTGGCCGATGGCAAGGTTCTGTTTCAGGGCCAAGAGGTCGCCTATGTCGTCGCCAAAGACCGCTATATCGCGGCGGATGCTGTCGAACTGGTCGATGTCGAATACGAAGAACTGCCCGTGGTCGTTGATCCGTTCGAGGCACTGAAATCCGACACCGTCCTACGCGAAGATCTGGTTGCCGAAGACGGAAGCCTGCCTGACGGCGCGCATGGACCGCGCAAACACCACAACCATATCTTTACATGGGAAGTGGGCGAAAAAGACGCGACCGAACAGGTCGTATCGGACGCGGCCGTCGTTGCCGAAGAAACCATGTACTACCACCGTACGCACCCATGCCCGCTGGAAACCTGCGGCTGCGTTGCATCGATGGACAAGGTGAACGGCAAACTGACGCTATATGGCACGTTCCAAGCGCCCCATGCGATCCGCACGGTTGTCAGCCTGATTTCGGGTATCGAAGAACATAACATCCGTGTTGTATCGCCTGATATCGGCGGCGGCTTTGGCAACAAAGTGGGCGCATATCCCGGATATGTGTGTTCGGTTGTGGCCTCGATCGTGACGGGTGTGCCCGTCAAATGGATCGAAGACCGCATGGAAAACCTGATGACCACGGCCTTTGCCCGCGATTACTGGATGAAAGGCAAAATCGCCGCGACGCCAGAGGGTAAAATTACCGGCCTATGGTGCCATGTGACCGCAGACCACGGCGGATTTGATGCCTGCGCCGACCCGACCAAATTCCCTGCAGGGTTCATGAACATCTGTACAGGTTCGTACGACATCCCAACGGCCTATCTGGCGGTGGATGGTGTCTACACGAACAAGGCACCGGGCGGGGTCAGCTATCGCTGTTCGTTCCGCGTGACCGAAGCTGTTTATTTCATCGAACGCATGATCGAAGTGCTGGCGATTGAACTGAACATGGATGCTGCCGAACTGCGCCGCATCAATTTCATCAGAAAGGACCAGTTCCCATATAAGGCCGCATTAGGCTGGGAATATGACAGCGGTGACTATCATACCGCATGGGACAAGGCGCTCAAGGCAGTGGACTATGATGGCCTGCGCGCCGAGCAGGCCCAACGTGTCGAAGATTTCAAAGCGGGTAAAACACGCAAGCTGATGGGGATCGGCCTGACTCACTTTACCGAAATCGTTGGCGCGGGGCCTGTGAAAAACTGTGACATCCTAGGTTTGGGTATGTTCGACAGCTGTGAAATCCGTATCCACCCAACGGGATCGGCCATCGCACGTCTGGGCACCATTTCCCAAGGTCAGGGTCACGCAACCACCTTTGCCCAGATTTTGGCAACGGAAATCGGTCTACCCGCCGATAGCATCACGATCGAAGAAGGCGACACAGATACCGCGCCTTATGGTCTGGGCACCTATGGATCGCGGTCTACCCCAGTTGCGGGTGCGGCGACGGCCATGGCAGGGCGCAAAATCCGCGCCAAGGCCCAGATGATCGCGGCCTACCTGCTAGAGGTCCACGACGATGACGTGGAATTCGATGTGGACCGGTTCGTCGTCAAAGGTGCGCCTGAAAAGTTCAAGACGATGAAGGAAATCGCCTTTGCCGCCTATAATCAGGCCATCCCGGGGATCGAACCAGGGCTAGAGGCAGTCAGCTATTATGACCCGCCCAACATGACCTATCCGTTCGGGGCCTATATCTGTGTCATGGACATTGACGTTGATACGGGCGTCACAGACATCCGCCGTTTCTATGCGTTGGATGACTGCGGCACGCGCATCAACCCGATGATCATCGAAGGTCAGGTGCATGGCGGTCTGACCGAAGCGTTGGCCGTCGCCTTGGGGCAGGAAATCGCCTATGACGACATGGGCAACGTCAAAACGGGGACGTTGATGGATTTCTTCCTGCCGACCGCGTGGGAAGTGCCCAACTACGAAACCGACCACACCGTGACCCCCAGCCCGCACCACCCAATCGGTGCCAAAGGCGTCGGCGAAAGCCCCCATGTGGGCGGCGTTCCATGTTTCTCAAACGCTGTGAACGATGCGTTCCGTGCCTTTGGCTTGCGCCACACGCACATGCCGCATGATCATTGGCGGATTTGGAAAACCGCGAACGAACTGGGCCTGCACGGCTGATCGCAAATCGGGCGCGCGCGGCTTTGTGCGCGCCCTGATGCATCGGATTTTGATATGACTTGGACTGATCTCAAAACTGCTTTGGCGGAACAGGATTATGTGGCCTCGGATGATCTGGCGGTTGCGCTGCATCTGGCGCTATCGCTTGGCCGACCCTTGCTGCTAGAGGGCGCCGCGGGCGTCGGCAAAACCGAAATCGCGCGGGTTTTATCGGCTGTGCGCGACACGTCCCTGATCCGTTTGCAATGCTACGAAGGTTTGGACGCATCCCAAGCCATCTATGAATGGAATTACCAACGCCAGCTACTGGCAATCCGCGCCGCATCAGAGGCAGGCGAGGCCGGTAAAACGGTCGAAGATCGCATATTTTCCCGCGACTACCTGCTGGAACGCCCCCTATTACAGGCGATCACGCAAGACGTGCCGCCCGTATTGCTGATCGACGAAATCGACCGCGCCGACGAAGAATTCGAAGCGTTCTTGCTGGAAATCCTATCCGATTTTCAGATCAGCATCCCTGAATTGGGCACGGTCACGGCGACCAGCAAACCGATTGTGATCCTGACATCCAACGGCACCCGTGATCTGTCAGACGCGCTGCGCCGTCGGTGTTTGTTTGCCTATGTCGATTATCCTGACGCTGCGACCGAACTTGCGATTTTGCGGGCGCGTTGCGCGGATGTCGAAACGCATCTGGCCGAACAGATCGTCGGATTTGTTCAGGCTCTGCGCAAAGAGGATCTGGAAAAGACCCCCGGTATTGCAGAAATGCTGGATTTCGCGGCCGCTTTGATGGGGCTGGGGATTGCGGACCTGACGCATGATCCTGCCGCATTGCAGGCGACGATGGCGACATTGCTGAAAACGCAATCCGACCGTGCCCAAATCACACCCGAAGTCACCGCACGCATCGCGGGGAAAGCCGCATGAGCCGCGTGACGAAATTCGCGGCCCGTGATCCGGGTCCAGCTTCGCGGATGGCGGGGTTTATGGCGCATTTGCGTGCGAATGGTCTGCGTATCGGTGCGGCTGAAACCGATGCGGCGCTGGCGGCGCTGGCGCAGGTTGACGCCGCGTGCCCTGACGTGGCCCGCGCCGCGCTGCGTGCGGTTTGTACGGGGTGTAAAGATGACGCTCAGCGGTTCGATGCGCTGTTTGACGCCTTTTGGATGGATATGGGCCGCGTGCGGACCAAAACGATCCCGACCCAGAACACGGGCAGTGACAGCATGCATTCGTCCCGCGATGCCAAAGGCGAAACCAACGACAGCGGCGGGCAGGCAAACGCCGCAGACACAGGCCAAGGCGAAGCCGACAGTGACGGCGAAGGCAAATTGATCGCCACCGATATCCGCAACCTGTCGCGCCGTGATCTGCGCGAATTGGTCCGCGCCGAAGACATCGCCGAAGCAGAAGAGGTCGCGCGGCGGCTAGGGCAGGCCATGCGGGATCGCCGGTCTCGCCGCCGCATCGCCGCCCGCAAAGGCGCGGGGCTGGATTTCCGCAAAACGATCCGTCGGTCGTTGTCCGCAGGCGGGGAACCTTTGCACCTGTTCCGTAAAAAGCGCCCGGATCGCGACCGCAAAATCGTCGCGATCTGTGATGTGTCGGGGTCCATGTCCGTCTACGCGCAGGTGTTTCTGGCCTTTATCGCGGGCATGATGCGCTGTGATCCCAAATCGGACGCTTATCTGTTTCACACCCGCCTTGTCCGCATAACCGAGGCTTTGCGCGACAAAGACGCCATGCGCGCGATTGGCCGCCTATCCCTGATGGCCGACGGGTTCGGCGGCGGGTCCAAAATCGGGGCGTGCCTGACGCAATTCAGCCAGACATACGCCCGCCGTTTTGTGGATGGCCGCACCGTGGTTCTGATCATGTCCGATGGCTATGACACGGACCCTGCAGATCAGGTTGGCACGGCATTGGCTGCCCTGCGCAAACGCGGATGTCGCATCATTTGGCTGAACCCGCTGAAAGGGTGGCGCGATTACGAACCTGTCAGCGCGGGCATGTCGGCGGCGCTGCCGCATCTGGACCTGTTTTGCGCCGCAAACACTTTGGCCGATTTGGCCGCATTGGAAACAGAGGTGAGCCGCCTATGACCCCAGCAGAAGTTTTATCAGACGATCTGGCGAAAGAGGCATCGCGCCTAAGGGCGAATGCCCAACCGTTTGCGTTTGCGACGATTGTTCGGACGGCGGGCGCGACGGCGGCCAAACCTGGTGCGCGGGCTTTGATCGCGGCAGACGGCACCATTTTGCAGGGTTTTTTGGGTGGCGGCTGCACAAGGGGCGCGGTCAAACGCGCGGCATTGGCTGCATTTGAAACGGGGCAACCTCAGTTGATTTCGGTCGCCCCCGAAGATGAATTAGCCGCCAAAGGCGTGGCTGCAGGAACCAATGCGGATGGCGTGACCTATGCGCGTAACGGATGCCCATCCCGCGGTACGATTGATGTATTTATCGAACCCTGTTTGCCCCAGCCGATGCTGGTGATTTTGGGCGCATCCCCAGTGGCGCACGCTTTGGCGAAATTAGGCCCTCAATTCGCGTGGACCGTGGCAGAAACAGTGCCGGATGATTGCAACGGTCGTTTGACGGCCATCGTGATCGCAACCCAAGGCCAAGGTGATTTACCCGCCTTGAAAGAGGCGATTGCCGCGCAGCCTCGGCACATTTCCTTTGTCGGGTCTCACAGAAAATATGCGGCGCTTTCGGATAAATTGGCGGCCGATGGCATTCATCAGGACCAAATCGGGTCCGTTCGTGCGCCCGCTGGTTTGGACATCGGTGCAGTCACCCCCGAAGAGATTGCTTTGTCGATAATGGCAGAACTGACCGCCGTCCGCCGCGCCGTGAAAACGCAGGTGTCGGCATGATGCGGTTCGATGCGATTATTTTGGCAGCGGGTCTGTCGCTGCGGATGGGGGCGCAGAATAAGTTGCTGATGGATTGGCATGGCGTCCCGATTATCAGGCGCGTTGTGCAAACCTATCTGGATTCCGTCGGGCCGAACATTACGGTCGTGACGGGATTTGAATCTGACTTGGTTCAGGCAGCGCTAAATGGATTGCCTGTTCAATTTCATCATAACCCACGCTTTGCCGACGGACAGCAATCATCGGTTATGGCCGGCCTTGCCATTCCCAGCGATGCCGATGCGACGTTGATGGGGTTGGGGGATCAGCCGTTGCTGACCGCCTCGGCGCTAAGTGATTTGATGACGGCCTATCAAATTACAGATACGTCAAAGATCGCTTTTGCGGTTCGCGGCGATGAACGCGGCAATCCAACGATCATTCCTGCGCCGATGCGTGCCCTGATCGCAGCGGACAAAGCGCGTCCAGGGTGCCGCAAATTCATCAATGACAATCCACATTTGGTGACCCGCATACCGATGCAATCGGACGGGTTTTTCACCGATATCGACACCCCAGAATCTTATGCATTCCACCGCCGCACCCCAATCATGGGCCGGATAAAGCGGTTGTTTTCACTGTCGCCAGATCAAGCGGATCAGCTGGCGCGTATCAAATTTCCTTGTTGTTAAGAAAGGACCATCAATGGAACTGTCAGACGAAATCAGAATCTCGGCACCTAAAGATCAGGTTTACGCTGCGTTGAATGACCCCGAAATCCTGCAAAAATGTATCCCCGGATGCGAAGAATTGATTAAACATTCGGATACCGAACTAGAGGCCAAAGTCCTGCTAAAGGTCGGACCGGTCAAAGCGCGCTTTGGCGGGAATGTGGAATTGAACACCGAAGGCGCACCCGATCAGTTTTCGTTAACAGGTACGGGAAATGGCGGCGCAGCGGGCCACGCCAAAGGCGGGGCCGACGTCACCTTGATTGCGGATGGGGATGAAACAATTCTACGCTATGATGCCAAAGCAGAGATTGGTGGAAAACTGGCCCAATTGGGCAGCCGCCTGATCCAAAGCACGGCGAAAAAACTGGCGGCGAAGTTTTTCAAATCTTTTGCCGAAGTGATGGAAGAGGAAAAAGTTGCCTGAGGCGATTACATATACCGAACACCCGCAAGACGTCTTGCGGGCCGCGGTTCAGCGGCTGGATCAGGGTGTGAAATTCGCCCTGGTCACGTCGGTTGCGATCAAAGGTGGCGCCGCCCGCGAGGTCGGGTCGTTGGCGATCGTGGACCAGAACGGCGCTATGGTCGGGTATATGTCCAATGGCTGCATCGACAGCGATATCCGTCTGCGGGCGTTGGAATTGCTGGAAACGGGCGGCCCTGCCATGTGTTTGCAGTATGGGGACGGATCCCCGTTCAAGGATCTGACGCTGCCATGCGGGGGATCGCTAGAGCTGCTGTTGGACCCATCCCCAGATGCGCAGGCGCTGCGGTCGGCACTTGATACGATGCAATCGCGCGCCGAGGCTGATTTGCGATTTCAGTGTCCGCAATCGAAGCGCGTCATAACGTTCCAGTATGCCCCTAAACCGCGGCTCATTTTAGCTGGGCGCGGCGCTGTGTTTCGGGCGACCGCGCGCGTGGCATTCGCCGCGGGTTTCGAATTGCATCTTTTGACCCCGCAAGAGGACGATCTGGCAGATTTGGCTGATATTAAATGCCTGTCGCAGCAGGTTTTAACCACGCCAAATTCTATCCCTGACATCGCCATCGATGCCCACTGTGGGTTTCTAACACTGTTTCACGATCATGACTGGGAACCTGCGCTATTGTTGCGTGCGGTTAATAGCAATGCGCGGTTTATCGGCTGTTTGGGCAGCACGCGAACCCATGCAAACCGAATTGAATACCTGAAAGCCAAAGGGATCAGCCCACAAAACATCGCGCGAATCCATGGTCCTATCGGGCTGATTCCGTCTTTGCGGCAAGCGCCCTTGATCGCGGTATCAACCATGGCGCAGCTGGCTGAAGCGTTTCCATTCGCCATAAAGGTGGCTGAAATTGCGGATAAAGTCCGCGCATCATGATCCAAGTCAATTGACGGATGCCTGTGGTTGCATAACCTGATGACGGGAGGCAACCATTCGGGCGCCGCGTTATCGCGCCGCTGTATTGCTATGGGGGCGGCACATGGTGGCAACTGTTCTTGCCGTTCGAGGTCCGGTTATTGATTTTCAATGCGACGGTGATTTGCCCGCGATCGAGACGGCTGTCATCGTTGACGCCGATGCTGCGAATGTAACCTGCGAAGTTCAGGCGCATCTGGGCGCGGACCGGTTCCGCGCGATTGCGCTGCAACCCACCCAAGGAATTTCGCGCCGATCATCCGTTCAGGTCACACACGAGCCGATCAAAGTCCCCGTCGGACCCGCTATTTTGGGGCGGCTTTTGAATGTTCTGGGGCACGTCGGGGATGGCGGCGACGCTTTGCCCGACCAAACGCCAATGCGGGCTATTCATCAACCTGTTCCAGACCTGTCCGAAAGCCGCGCGTCGGTTGACGTGTTTTCAACGGGTATCAAGATTTTGGATTTGCTGGCACCGATGGCGCAGGGAGGAAAGGCGGCTCTGTTTGGGGGCGCGGGCGTGGGCAAAACGGTTCTGGTCACCGAACTTATCCACGCAATGGTGAGCGGCTATGATGGAGTTTCCGTCTTTGCCGGCGTTGGCGAACGGTCGCGCGAAGGTCATGAAATGCTGCATGACATGAAAAACTATGGCGTATTGGACCGTACGGTTTTGGTCTATGGGCAGATGAACGAACCGCCCGGCGCGCGTTGGCGTGTGCCGATGACGGCGCTGTCGATCGCCGAATACATCCGCGATGTTGACCACCGAAATGTGTTATTGCTGATGGATAACGTGTTTCGGTTTGTTCAGGCGGGCGCCGAAGTGTCTGGCCTGTTGGGCCGCATGCCGTCTCGTGTGGGGTACCAACCGACGCTGGATACCGAAGTGGCTGGGCTGCACGAACGTATTTCATCCGCTGGGAACGCCGCCATCACCGCGATCGAAGCCGTCTATGTGCCTGCAGATGATTTTACCGATCCCGCTGTGTCAGCGATCAGTACGCATATGGACAGTGTTGTCGTTCTGTCGCGGGATTTGGCATCGCAAGGCATTTATCCTGCCGTGGACCCGATCCGGACCAATTCGGTGTTGCTGGATGCCGATGTGATTGGCGCAGACCATGCGCGGACAGCGGCAGATGTTCGGCGATTGATGGAACAATACGAAGAACTGCGGGATGTGATTGCGCTGTTGGGGGTAGAGGAATTGGGCCGTGACGAACAGCTCATGGTTGGCAGAGCGCGGCGTCTGCAGCGGTTCTTGACTCAACCGTTTTTCGTCGCCGCGCCATTCACCGGCATGCCCGGACGCAGCGTCGATATCGCGGACACCATCGCCGGGTGCCGGATGATCATCGACGGAGCCTGTGACGACTGGGCCGAAGGATCGTTTTATATGATCGGTACAATTGACGAAGCGAAAGACCGCGAGGCGAGCCGCCGCAAGGGGGCAGCATGACAGCGCTAAGGTTGGAAATCGTAACGCCGCTACAGCGCATTGCTGAGATTGACGGGATCGCGTCTGTGCGGGCGGCGGATGCTTCAGGTGATTTCGGGATCAAGGCGGGACACACGGATTTTGTCACCGTGATCGATGCGGGCGTTATCCGCTGGCGAACACCAAAATCCGGCTGGACCTATTGCGTGGTCACGGGCGGCGTTCTGACCGTCACGGGTGGCCAACTGGTATCAGTTGCCTGCCGATTTGCGGTGGTCGGGGATCATTTGCCAGACCTGCAAAATCAAGTCGCCACGGCGCAAGACAATCTAGCCAACGCAGCGCGTCAGGGTCGGAGCGGCTCGGCGCAGCTTCATGCCAAAGCGATCCGCAGTTTGATGAAAGGGTTGGTCTATGGCGGCGATACCTTGGGTTTAGAGGGGCACGAATGAAAGACCAGCGCACCATTGATGCCGCGCGGCGCGCCGACGCAATCGACCGCGCAGGGCGGGCAGATCCCGAACCTTCGTTGGCGCGCAGGTTCGGCCAAATCGGCGTGTTAGGGTGGATTATCGTGCTGCCGATTTTGGCAGGCGTGTTCATCGGCGGGCGTCTGGATCGATGGATGGACACAGGAATTATGATGTCGGCGGCCTGTTTGATGGTGGGCGCGGGGATCGGTTTTTGGATGGCACTGCGATGGATGCGTGATCAATGACTGTGATGTTTGTAATATTGGCGGGCCTTGTTGGAACAGGCGTTGGCTGGGGGCATTTTGCGTCGTTGGTTTTTGTGACGGATTTGTTGGTCGCAGGCCGTATGGCGGGGCTGTTTTTACAGCTGGGCCGTTTCGCCGTTTTGGGCGCGTTTTTATGGCTATGCGCGCTGGCAGGTTGGACCGTGTTGATCGCCGGTGCGGCAGGGATCATGGCAGGCCGTTTCATTGTTTTGAAAGGGGCACGATGATGGACAGCCCTTTGGTTTCGACAGTTGCATTTGAACTGGGCCCCATTGCGATCCATCGGTCTGTCGTGACGACCTGGGCCATCATGGCGGTGCTGACGTTGGGCTGTGTGGTGATGTCGCGCAATCTGTCCGCAACGCCAGGACCAATTCAGGCCGTTTTGGAATTGTTGGTAGAGGCGTTGGATAGCGAAATCCGTGCGACGATTTCAGGTGATCCCGCGCGGTACCGCGGTTTGATCGGAACGCTGTTGGTCTTTGTGCTATGTGCGAATTGGTCGTCGATCATACCGGGTGTCGAACCACCGACCGCTCATTTGGAAACCGACGCGGCACTGGCGTTTTTGGTCTTTGGCTTTAGCGTTTGGTGGGGCATCGGGGCCCAAGGTTTTGGTGGCTGGTTGGGCAATTTTGCCAAACCATCGTGGGTCATGATCCCGTTAAATATCATGGAACAAATCACGCGACATTTTTCGTTGATGGTTCGTCTGTTTGGCAACGTCATGAGCGGCGTTTTCGTCATCAGCATTGTTTTGTCCTTGGCGGGGTTGCTGGTTCCGATCCCATTCATGGCGTTGGACCTGCTGACGGGTGCTGTTCAGGCCTATATTTTCGCGATTTTGGCTCTGGTTTTTGTCGGCTCGGCGGTCACGCCGAAATGACAGACCATTTAGCAAAGGGAATTCAGAATGATTGAATATGTAGAGATCATCAGCATTTTTTCTGCGGCATTGACCGTGGGGTTAGGGGCCATTGGTCCCGCTTTGGCCGAAGGGCGCGCCATCGCGGCCGCGTTAGAGGCTATCGCGCGGCAACCCGAAGCATCGGGTACCATTTCGCGGACGTTGTTTGTGGGGCTGGCGATGATTGAAACGACAGCGATTTATTGTCTGGTGATCGCGCTGCTGTTGCTGTTTGCGAACCCATTCGTATCATGACTTTTGACTGGACGACATTTGCTCTCCAACTGATCAACGCGGTTATTCTGCTGTTGATCCTGCGCCATTTTCTGTTTCGTCCGATCGCCAATATCATTGCGAAACGGCAATCGGAAACGCAGGCCGTTTTGGATGATGCGGCGCAAACGAAAGCCGCCGCAGAGCGCGCCAGATCCGATGCCGATGCCGCGATGGAACAGACCGTTGCCGCCCGCGCCAAGGTGATGCAGGCCGCTAATCAGGATGCTGAAACGCAACGCGCGGCAGTCATTGCAGCGGCCAAATCCGAGGCGGAAAAGATCATCGCCCAAGGGCGCGAGGATCGACAACATCAAGACGCCGCAGCACAGGCAGCGATGCGCGATAAACTACGCGATTTGTCAGTCGCCGTTGCCCGCCGTGCATTGGCCGCGCAGCCCGAAACGCCTGCTGGATATGTTGAACGGTTGGATGCTGCATTAAAAGGTTTGGACCCAGATGCCCGTGATGCTTTGTTAGGTGGCGCAAACCTAAGGCTCATTTCGGCGCGGTCCCTAGATGCCGAATTATGCGCAAAGGCCGCAGACCTGCTAGGGCAACCAGACATTTCTGTACAAATTGATCCCGACCTGATCGCAGGTATCGAAATTGCGTCTGATAACGGAGTTTTACGCAATTCGATTGTGCATGATCTGGACCAAATTTCGGTGGCGCTGCATGACGAATAACTCTGATATCTTGGACCTGATTGACCGTGTCGAAACGGCGCAGCTGGGCACCCAAATTCAGGAACGTGGAATAGTTGTTTCGATTGCCGATGGTTTGGCGCGTGTGTCCGGCTTACCAAGCGCTGGGCTGAACGAAACTCTGGAATTTACTGGCGGCGTGCGCGGGTTTGTGTTGTCGCTGGCGGAAAATGAATTGCAGGCTGCATTTCTGGATCCGTCTGATGGCATCAGTGCGGGTGACACGGTGCTGCGGTCTGGGGCGGTGATGTCGGTTCCGGTTGGTGATGCTTTGCTGGGGCGCGTGGTGGATCCATTGGGGCGACCCTTGGACAAAGCGGCGGTGCCTGATTGCGCGGAACGTTTCGATATCGAACGGATGGCGCCTGCGATCATTGAACGTGATTTTGTCAGCCGCCCATTAGAGACGGGAATTTTGGTTGTTGATGCGCTGTTCGCGGTCGGTCGTGGGCAACGGGAACTGATAATTGGCGAACGCCAGACGGGCAAAACATCCATCGCTTTGGATGCCATTTTAAACCAGCGCAATGACGATGTGCTGTGTGTCTATGTCGCGATTGGTCAACGCAGCACGGCCGTTGCGCGGGTTGTGGATACGTTGCACAGTCATAATGCGCTGGACCATACCATTGTTGTTGTGGCGGAACCTTCGGGGGAACCGGGGCTACGTTGGGTCGCGCCTTTTGCGGCGACCAGCATGGCCGAAGCATTTCGTGATCAGGGCCGAGACGTTTTGATCGTCTATGATGATCTGACGAAACACGCCGCTGTGCACCGTGAATTGGCGCTATTGTCCCACCAGCCGCCGGGCCGCGAGGCATATCCGGGCGATATTTTCTACCTTCATGCGCGTTTGCTGGAACGGTCCGGCCAAACCGCCAAAGGTGGATCGATCACGGCCTTGCCTATTGCGGAAATCGAGGCAGGGAATTTGTCTGCCTATATTCCGACCAATCTAATCTCTATTTCCGACGGGCAGATTGTGACCTCTGCCGCGCTGTTTGCCGCGAACCAACGCCCTGCGATTGATGTTGGTCTGTCTGTCAGCCGTGTCGGGGGCAAGGCCCAGCCCAAAGCGATGAAATCGGTCGCTGGTCGGCTGCGTTTGGATTACGCGCAGTATCTGGAAATGAAAATGTTTGCGCGTTTCGGCGGGTTCGGGGATGATGCGCAATCCGCCCGTATGGTGCGCGGCGAACGGATTGCAGCGCTATTGACCCAAGGGCGGTTTCATCCGCTGCCACTGGCGGCACAGATCGCCATGTTGGCCGCATTAGATGCCGGCGTTTTGGATGATTTGACGGCGGATCAAATTGCGGCTCTCAAACCCCAAATCGTTGCTGCGATGAATGCGGATCCGTTGTTGGACCCTGACCAAAGTGAATTTTCGCAAACCGCGCGTGATGCCTGCGTCGCGCTGGTTTCCGAACTGGCGTCGGCGATATGACCGAAAGGTTAGAAGACGTCGAACGTCACCGCGCAATTATCGAAGACATTGCCGATGTCGTCGGTGCATTGCGCGCAATAGCATCGGGACAAATGGCCGAAGCGCAGTCCGCTTTGGACGCCATTGTGCGGTACGAGGCCCAGATCCTGACAGCGATAACACAGCTGACGGACACCATGCCCGACGCGCACGGCGACGGTATTACGATCATCATCGGGGCGTCTCAGGGGTTTTGCGGGGGGTATCCTGCGCGTATTGCGGATGCCGCATCAGGGGTGGGCGGCGGCGGCATTGTTGTGATTGGTAAACGGTCGGAACAGATGCTGCGCGATCTGGGCCGCGTCCCTGATTGGTCCGCCGATATGCCTAGCGCCGCGCGTTTCATTCCAGATTTGGCCAGCGCGGTAACAGATCAGGTTTTGGAATTGGGGGACCGATACTCGGGGCCAATTCGTACTCTGTCCGGCGTCGATCAGGCGGGGATACCGATTGTCGAAAACCAAATTTGGCCCGTCTTGATGCCTGCCCGACGATCCGTGCCGATGCCTCTGACCAATCTGTCAGTCGATCAATTGATCAAGGGGATGTTGTCAGAGGTTTTGTTTGTTCAAATTGCCCGTGCTATCACGCAGGGATTCTATATCGAAAATCGCGCCCGTTCCGATGCTATGGCGCGGGCTCAGTCCAATTTAAAAACCAAACGCGC
Organism: Marivivens sp. ABH4_498; assembly: GCF_056160585.1. Lineage (NCBI taxonomy): Bacteria > Pseudomonadati > Pseudomonadota > Alphaproteobacteria > Rhodobacterales > Paracoccaceae > Marivivens > Marivivens sp. ABH4_498. The sequence goes on along the minus strand of NZ_JBSWXL010000001.1, from coordinate 751,701 downwards.
AGAGGTCGAACAAAGATATCGGCAGGCACGTCAGGAACAAATGACAAATGAAGTCATAGAGTTATCGGCAGGTCGCGCGAATAGCTGATTGAAATTATCAACTATTTGATTTTGTTGATTTTTTTCTTGTCAGGCGGTTTGTTCCGCGGTATCAAAGCATCAAGGACAGCAAGCCAGCATGTGCCAGCCCGCCAGATCCTTTGCGCAACCAGCCAGAACAGTCTAGCCAGTTATCGCAGCCGCCCTATCGGGGCGGTTTTGTTTTATTCCGCTGCCGAAATTGTTGCCCGCACTGCGCGTTTCCACGCCTGATAGCGGCGGTCCCGCGTTTCGTCGTCCATGGATGGGGTGAAATTGCGGTCGATTTCCCAATTTGCGGCGAAGTCTTCCATTTGCGGATACAGTCCCGCACGTTGACCCGCCAGCCACGCTGCGCCGCGGGCCGTTGTTTCCAAAATGGTTGGTCGGTCGACCGGTGCGCCGATGATATCCGACAGGAATTGCATAGACCAATCATTGGCTGTCATACCGCCATCCACGCGCAAGGTTGGCGACGCATCCGATGCAGCCCAATCTGATTGCATGGCTTCGATCAAATCGCGGGTCTGAAATCCGACGCTTTCCAAAGCGGCGCGGGCAAATTCGTTCGGTCCTGAATTGCGCGTTAGGCCGAAAATGGCACCTCGGCATTCTGCGTTCCAATAGGGCGCACCCAGACCGGTAAAGGCGGGCACAAGGATCAGTTCCTGACTTTCATCCGCAGCCTTCGCCAGATCAGAGGTTTCGGACGCATGTTGGATGATCTGGATGCCATCCCGCAGCCATTGAACCACGGCGCCCGCGATGAAAATAGCCCCTTCCAAAGCGTAAGTCGGTTGGCCGTCGATCTGATACGCAATTGTGGTCAACATGCGGTTATTTGATTTAACGGGAGTATTTCCCGTATTTAAAAGTGCAAAACAGCCTGTTCCGTATGTCGATTTCATCATGCCAGGTTTGAAGCACGCTTGGCCGATGGTTGCGGCCTGTTGGTCGCCTGCCACGCCCAAAATCGGGATTTCGCCACCGAACAGATCGGGCAGAGTGTTGCCGAAATCGGCGGCGCAATCATGGACTTGGGGCAGCATCGACATGGGGATGTCGAATTCGCTGCAGATCGTGGTGCTCCACTGACCTTTGTGGATGTCGTACAGGGCAGTGCGGGCTGCGTTGGTTGCATCGGTTGCGTGAACCGCGCCGCCTGTCAGGTTCCAAATCAGCCAGCTATCGATCGTACCAAACAAAAGATCGGCGTCGCGGGCACCGTCGACGTTATCCAGCAACCATTTGACCTTGGTCCCCGAAAAATAAGGGTCCGCCAACAGGCCGGTTTTATCTGTGATAACCTGATCAAACCCTTTGTCCCGCAGCGTCGCACAATAAGGGGCGGTTCTACGGTCCTGCCACACAATTGCATTATGGATCGGTTGTCCGCTGGATTTATCCCAAACAACGGTTGTTTCGCGTTGGTTCGTGATACCGATACCTGCGATGTCACCAGCAGTCGCATCGGCTTTGGCCATGACATCGCGCACGGTTGCAACGACGCTGTCCCAGATTTCATTGGCGTCATGTTCGACCCAGCCACTACGAGGGAAATGCTGGTTAAATTCCTGTTGTGCGACATGAGCGATCTGCATCTGTTTATCAAACAAAATCGCGCGTGTTGATGTCGTACCCTGATCGATCGCCAAAATATACGTCATCTGTAACTCCCCTCTGTATCCTCGGGGGTACAAAATCAGCCCGTTTGGCAAAGTGCAAGCCTGACGCGGGTGCCGATATTAGTGGGCCGCTGTGTTACGCGCGATGCGCAGATTTCGGACGATCATGGACACAATGAACATCAGGGTTAGGACCAGCACGATGGTTGGTGCGGGTTCGCTGTCGATCCAGAAACTGGCGTAAATACCGATGCATGACGCAAGTAGGGCGATGACGACCGATACGATCAACATCGTGCTCATGCGGCGCGTGACCAAAAACGCGATGGCCCCTGGCGCGATCAGCAATGCGATGGACAGGATGATCCCGACAGACGATAGCATTGCAACGATCGTCGCCGATAGGATTGCCAACAGCCCATAATGGATGACATCGACGCGCAAGCCGACCATGCGCGCCTGAACAGGGTCAAAGGCATGGGCAAGGATGTCGCGCCATTTTGCGGTCAGGATTAGGGCGACACCGCCGCTGATGATCCCTGCGGTCCATAGGTCGTTCGCGGCAACGCCCAGCATATTTCCAAATAGGATATGGTCCAAATGCACATCAGATGAAATCTGGGTGTAAATCACGATGCCCAGTCCAAACATGCCCGAAAATATGACGCCCATAACCGTGTCTTGTTTGACGCGGCTGTGGTCTTTGATGAAACCAGTGGCCAATGCGCAAAACAGTCCGGCCAGAAACGCGCCGATTATCAGCGGGATACCGATGATATAGGCGACGACCACACCCGGCAGTACGGCGTGACTGACCGCGTCGCCCATCAGCGACCATCCCTTTAGCACCAGAAAACACGACATCAGCGCGGCCGCAGGTGCGATCAGCAGCATCACCAGAAACGCGTTCTGCATAAACGGAAACTGAAACGGAAGAAGCGCCATTTCCATTAGTCTGCCTCTAGTGCTGCGCGGGCACGGCGGCGGGCCGCCAGAGTGCCGTGTGTTGGGGCAAAAACGAACGCCAACAGGAATAGCGCGGTTTGCAGGCAGACAATGATGCCGCCCGTTGCGCCGTCCAGAAAATAACTGATGTAGGCCCCAAAGGCAGACGTGACCGTCCCGATTGTCACCGCCAAAATGATCAGTTTTGGGAACCGGTCAGTCAGCAAATAGGCGGTTGCCCCTGGCGTGACGACCAGTGCGATCACCAAAAATGCCCCAACGGTCTGCATCGCGGCGACGGTGCAGGCGGACAAAAGGGTGAAAAACAGAACGCGCAGGGCGGTCGGGTTCAGTCCGATGGTGCGGGCGTGGGCTTCGTCAAAAAAGACGGCCAGCAAATCGCGCCATTTCGCCAACAGGATGATCATCGACACCCCGCCGATGATCGCCAATTGCAGCGTGTCAGACGGCGAAATCGCTAGGATGTTGCCCATCGTGATGGTCTGGATCGAAACGGACATCGGGTTCAGCGACACCATGAACAACCCCAGCCCGAAAAAAGAGGTAAAGATCAGGCCGATCACGGCGTCCTCTTTCAATCCTGAACGGGACCGTAGGAACAACATAGCAAGTGCCGCGAGCCCGCCTGACAAAAACGCACCAAATGCAAACGGCAAGCCCAACATATAGGCCCCAGCGACACCCGGAACGATGGAATGGGACAATGCGTCACCAATCAGCGACCATCCCTTGAGCATCAAATAAGCAGACAAAAATGCACAAACTGCACCGACTAAGGCAGATACCCATATTGCATTTGTCATATAGCCGTAGGCGAATGGCTCTAGCAGAATGCTCATTTCGCATCCTCGGCTGTGTGGTGGCGGTCGTCGTAAAACACCAATGCGCGTTCGTCGTCGGTGATGACTTCTAATTTGCGTGGATCTTCGTCGTCATGCAGGCGGTCGCCTTCTAGCATGAAATGACGCAACACCCCGCCAAAGGCCTGTTTCAGGTTCTGCGGCGTAAAGACTTCTGTTGTTAGGCCATGGGCCAGAACGGTGCCTTTGACCAATACGACGCGGTCGCAGAATTCCGGAACGGACCCAAGGTTATGCGTCGCGACCAGCATGACGCGGCCTTCGTCACGCAGATCGCGCAGCAGGGCGATAATCTGGTCTTCGGTTTTGACATCAACGCCAGTGAAAGGTTCGTCCAGTAGGATCACTTGCGCGTCTTGGGCCAAGGCGCGCGCAAGGAAGACCCGTTTCTTTTGCCCGCCTGACAGTTCACCGATTTGGCGGTCGGCAAAGTCGGACATATTCACCCGCGCCAAAGCTGATGCGACCGCAGCGTGGTCTGTAGCCCGAGGGCGACGAAAGAAACCCATATGACCGTAGCGGCCCATCAAAACCACATCGCGGACCAACACCGGAAAGGACCAATCGACTTCTTCTGCTTGGGGGACGTAGGCGATTTTTTGGTGTTTGATGGCATCTGCGACGGGTTCGTCCAGAATGGTTACTTCGCCTTTGGCGACGGGGACAAATCCCATCAACGCCTTGAACAGAGTCGATTTTCCGGCGCCGTTGATGCCGACCAGCGCGGTGATCGTTCCGCGTGGAATATCAAATGTGGCGTTGCGCAGCGCTGTATGTCCGTTGCGATAGGTGACGGTCAGGTCGGTTGCGCGAATGCCGGTGGTCATTGGGTCAGGCCGTTCAGAATGGTTTCAGAGGTGACGCGCAAAAGATCCAGATAGGTCGGAACAGGCCCGTCATTTGCGCTAAGGCTATCAACGTAGAGCACGCCTGCATATTCCGCGTCTGTTTCACGCGCGATCTGTTGTGCGGGGCGGGGCGATACTGTGGATTCAGAAAATACCGCTGTGATGTCATTTTCCCGTACCGCATCAATCACAGTGCGCACCTGTTGCGGCGTGCCTTGGGCATCGGCGTTGATGGGCCACAGATACAGCTCTTTCAGGGCATAATCGCGCGCAAGATAGGAAAACGCACCTTCGGACGTGACCAGCCAGCGGCGGTCATCGGGCAGCGCCCGAATGTTTTCGCGGATGGGCGCAATGACTGCGGCGATTTCGGATTTATAGGCCAGCGCATTGGCGGCATAAACGTCGGCGTTGTCGGGATCGGCGTTGGTCAATGCGTCGCGAATATTGTCGATGTAGACTTCTGCAGACTCCAAACCCATCCACGCGTGCGGGTTGGGTTTGCCGTCATAATTGCCGCCCGAAATAGAAATAGGTTCGATGCCTTCGGACACAGTGGCGGCCGGAACATCACGCAGGTTGTTAAAAAACTGTTCGAACCACAGTTCCAAATTCATGCCGTTCCACAGGATCAGGTCTGCGCCTTGGGCTTTTAGAATGTCACGTGGTGTTGGGTTGTATCCATGGATTTCTGCACCGGGTTTCGTGATTGAAACGACCTCGGCCGCGTCACCGGCCACATTTTGCGCCATGTCTGCAATGACGGTGAAGGTCGTCACGACCTTGATCGGGTCATCATCCGCCCAAACAGGTGTGCCAGCAGTGCAAAGCGCGGACAGAGCAACAAAAATACGATGCGGAGCCATGCGGTCCTCCAGAATAACTTACCTAGAATGCATTTAGGAATGATTTGCAACTGTCAAGGTTTTCGCAAATGATTTGCAACTGCATCTTGTCGAAAGCTGATTATTTGTGCAGAAATGACGCTATGACACAGGCCGAACGATCATTGCAGCTGACAAATGCCCTACGCGATGCGGGGGTCCGCATCACGCGTCAACGTGCTGCGCTGTTGGACGTATTGTCCGTTGCAGATGATCATCCTGATGCGATCGAACTGCACCGCCGCGCCGAAATCGCATCACCGGGTATTTCCCTATCGACGGTCTATCGAACGCTGACCGCATTAGAAGAACAAGGCGTCATTCATCGCCACCAGTTCGAAGGTGCCTCGGCCCGTTTCGAACATGCGAACGCGGATCACCACGACCACATGATTGATGTGGAAACGGGTGAAGTGGTCGAATTTTGCTCGGAACGCATCGAAAAATTACAGGCCGAATTGGCCAAAGAACTGGGATACGAGATCGTACATCACCGGATGGAACTGTATGTACGAAAGGCGAAGGGTTAGCCCTGAAACGGTTTCATTACTGAATCTTTCCATTCGGTAACTGTGCGTTTCATCGCCGCGTAAGTTGCCGCACCGATGGCATGTCCAACTTCGGTATGTAGTCCTGCGTATGCGGTGTCGCCTTGGGGGCAGGCTATTGCGATACAATCGGTTCCGGTGCCTGTCGCGATACCTGTGGGCAGGTCAAAGCCTGCTTCGATCACGGCGGCGGTGCGGGCCTGCGTAATGATAGAGGTGGCCTCGACCATTGCATGGTCCGCTAGTCCGATATTGCTGTGGACGGCGATATTGATTGTGCCCCAATTCACGCAGCTGAAATCGCGGCGCGTGCCGATGCGTTCGGCGTTCGATAGCCCCGCAGTGACGACAGCATGGGCCGTGCAATCGCCAACCGTGACGATTTCCTGATCAAAGGCAGTGATATTGCGTGAGGTCAGGAATGTAACGGCGTCTAAAGCGCCGCGGTGACCCAGTTCTGAGGCGATCCAATCGTTGACGTCTAGGTCGGGCGGCAGGTCGGCATTGCGGACTTCGCGCCATAGGATGCGATTGGCCGTTACGAACCCAGGGCGGTTGATCGCCCAACTTAGAATTTTTTGGTCGTTTCCGAATGCAAATTCCAGCCAGGGGCGATCTAGAGTGACGACGTTCATGCCGTGACCCGAAGTGGCAGAAAAATAAGCCCGTCTGCGGTTTCGCTGAGATAGGCCGTAATGCCAAACGTGTCGCGCAGCAAATCTGGAGTGAGCACATCAAGAGGCGCGCCGTCCGCGATGAGTTTGCCGCGGTCCATGACGATTAAACGCGTGCAATGCCGTGCGGCAAGGCCCAGATCGTGGATCGATACCAAAACGGATCGCCCTTGAGTGGCCATATGTTCAAACGCGTTCATGGTTGCGATTTGGTGCGCTGGATCAAGTCCGGCGATGGGTTCATCTGCGATCACCAGCGGCGTATCCTGCGCCAATGCCCGCGCCAGCAAAACGCGGGCCTGTTCGCCGCCAGACAATTCGGTCGATAGGCGCGCCCGATAGCCGCCCAGATCCAAGGCATCCAGTGCGGCGTCAACCGCGGCGCGATCTGATGCAGAAGGTGCAGCGCCTACTCCCAGATGCGGCAGGCGGCCCAAAGTGACCAGCGTTTCGACTGGCACAGGCCATGCGATTTCGCGGGACTGCGGCATGAAGGCCGCCAGTTTGCCGCGTTCTTTCACGGGTTTGGATGAAATCGATGACGTGCCGCTGTGTTTGATCAGGCCCAGAATGGCGCGCATCAGGGTTGTTTTACCTGCGCCGTTCGGGCCGATAAGACCGATGACTTCGCCCGGTTGGACGTCAAAGGATACGTCATCAACGACAGGGCATTCGCCGCGCAAAACGGTCAGGTTCGAAAGGCTGAGCATCGGTTACAGTCCTTGGCGTTTGGTGCGGTAGATCAGGTGCAAAAACAGGGGCGACCCGACCAAGGCCGTCAGCACGCCCAATTTCAGGTCTTTGGATGGTAGAATAATACGCACGGCAATGTCAGCGGCCAGCAGCATCGCGGCCCCGCCAAATGCCGACGCCCATAGTAGTGCCGACGGACGCGATTGCACGAAACGGCGTAGAATATGCGGAACGACTAGGCCGATAAAACCGATGGAGCCCGCAACAGCGGTGCCCGCGCCAACAATCGCGGCGGTTCCCAAAATCAACGCCAGACGAATGCGCGCTGGGCGCACGCCCATTGCGGCGGCGGCGTCTTCGCCAAGTGTCAGGGCGTCAAGGCCGCGCGCGGTGGAGGCGATGATTAGGGCGCCCACGGCGATGAACGGGATGGCCAGCCAGACGTGGGTCATCGAACGGTCGGCCAGCGAACCCATCGTCCAGAACACGATTTCATTGGCCGCAAACGGGTTCGGCGACAGGTTCAAAACCAGCGTCGTCAACGCGCCCGCAAGCGCAGAAACCGCGATACCTGCCAAGATCAGGGTCAAGGTCGATCCCTGCGGCCCTGACAGTAGCATGACGATCATAACGCCCGCCGCTGCGCCCGATAGGGCAGAGATTGGCAATCCCAGCGCCCATGTTGCAGCGAACCCTGTCTGGATCGCCAGAACAGCGCCCAAAGCCGCCGATGCGGAAACACCGATCAGGCCGGGGTCTGCCAATGGGTTGCGCAAATATCCCTGCATGGCTGCGCCTGCGATGCCCAGCCCCGCGCCGATCGCCAGACCCAAAATGGCGCGTGGCAGGCGGATTTCCTGCATGACCATGGTGATGGGGCTTTGGTCGCTGCTTAGCAACGCTTGGATCGATTCAATGGGGGTGAACCCGGCGGGGCCTGTCACCAGTGATCCGAAAAACAACAGCGCGGTCAAAGCCACAAGGATTGCGAATAACCGTTTCATTCGGTGGCTCCTGTCATGGTGCGGCGCAGTTGGGCCGTGTCTTCGATTGCGCGTAGCACAAAGGGGGTGCCACAAACCCAGTCGCGGTCGGTGAACACGGCCTGAGGCAGTCGGTCGCGCAAATGATCGACCACGGGGTGGTCTAGGATTTCGTCGGAACGGGACGCGCCGGGGTAGGGCGTTCCGGTGATGATGGCATCGGGGTTGTTCAGCGCAAGCAGCTCTAGCGGCATAAACCCGCCATAGGGGTAACCTGCGTCTTCGGCGATGTTATCAAACCCAGCGGTTGCCAGAATTTGGCCCGCCAGCGTGCTATCGCCAGACGTATAGCCGTTTTGGTAATACAGCGCGGCGCGCGGGCGTTCGGTCACCTCGGCGCGATAGGCGGCAAGGGCGGCGTCATATTCGGCAACCAATGCAGCTGCGCGATCAGGCTGTTGCAACGCATCGCCCATTTGGACCATGCGGTCGCGTACATCGTTCAGCGAATAGGCGGGATCGAACAGGACCACAGGAATGCCCAGACGTTCCAACATCGATACGGTCGCGCGCGACGAAAACGTACCGGCAAGGATCAAATCAGGGTCTAATAGGTAAATTTCTTCGGCCAAGGCGGAATTGGGGATCAGATCCGCAGCCTGTTCCGCCATCGCCGAACTGCGCGGGTCTGCGGCCAATTTCGAAACAGAGATCAGTTGATCGGCATCCGCGATCAGCATGGCCAACTGATCGGTACACAAATTGATCGACACAACGCGGCTGGGCGCGTCGGCATGGGCGACAGCCCCGACCAAAGTCAGGGCTGAAGCCAAGGTTATGATTTTAGAAATCCGCACGGAAACCAACGTAGACCGCACGACCCGAGGTGTTGTAGCCACCTGCGGTTTCGTAATCTTCGTCGAACAGGTTTTCGACGCGTGCGTAGGCTTCGACCGTGTCGGTGACCGCATAGGTCGCATCCATGTTCACAACGGTGAAATCACCCACCTTGTGGCCTGCAGGAGCATAAGCCGAAGGCGTCACGTCTGCCGCGTGGCGGACATTCAGGCTGCCCCAGATGCGGTCGGTCAGATCAGCGTCAACGCCGACGACCAGATCATGTTTTGGCAGACGCGCGATTTGATCGCCGTTGGTGTCTTGGGCGTCGGTGTAGGTGTATGCGGCCGAAACGGCGAACATATCGGTCAGTTCATACGCAGCGGACAGTTCCAGACCTTTGGAAACAAAGCTTTGGGTGACATAACAACCAGCGCCGTAGGCGCAGTTGGTCGCGCTGGAATCCCAAGCGATCTGGTTTTCGATGTCCATGTAGAACGCGGTCGCGCGGATAAAATCGTTGCCGCCCAGACGGTATTCAGCGCCGATTTCATAGTTCTTCGACTGCTCTGGGCCGAACTCTTCGCTGGCGTAATAGGCGCTAAGCTGTGTCAACGACGGCGCGCGGAAACCTGTGCCGGCTTGGGCGCGGATGATCAGGTCTTCGGTTGGGCGATAGGAAATGGCAACGCGGCCCGAATTTTGCGGATCGTATTTCGATGGATCGTCGCGGCGCAGAGTGGTCACAACATCAACCGTATTGCCCAGCGACATGTCGAATTCTGCGAAAACGGCCGTGCTGGACATTTCGTCATTGGTCGACCCGCCGTAGCTGTCGTTTTGCAGGTTGGTTTCCGTCAGTTTTTCCGCGCCAAAGCTAAGGTCGCCATACGCCAATGGTGTCGCGCCGCTATAGGCCAGTTTGGTGCGTTCACCGTTGAAATAGGCGATATAGCCAGTGTCGTTTCGAACGGTGCGCGAACCAGAGACCGAAATTTCATGCGATACCAATCCGGTGTCGAACTGCGCAAACAGACGTCCGCCCGTTTTTGTGCCGTCACCGAAATCGTCGTCTACAGGATCCGTGCCCAGCCAGCCCGCATCGTCATATTCGCCGTAGTTTTCGTCGTGGATCAGGGACATGCCAACGTTTACCGCATCGGTCAGTTGGTATTCACCGGTCAGCGTCAGGCGGGTGTTTTCGAAACCGTCGGCTTCGGTGTTGTCCGCTTTGGTCGAAAAACCGTCAGTGGTCAGGCGGGTCAGGCCAAAGGCAACATAGCCGTCCGCGCCGCGATTGCCGATGTTCAGGCCGAACGCGTTGGTATTGTAGCTGCCCGTTTCCACGGTCATTTGACCCGATGCGCCGTCAACCTCTGGGGTCCACGTGGACATGTCGATCACGCCTGCAATCGCGCCTTGGCCGTAGCGGGCGGATTGCGATCCCTTTAGGACTTCGACGCGGTTGATGCCCATCGCGGCCAAGTTGCCAAAGTCATAGCCGTTGCCCGAGCTGGCAGGGTCGGACATGTCGATGCCGTTCAGGTAGGTCGCGATGTAACCTGCGCCGTTGCCGCGGATTTTCAGCGTGGTCGATGCGCCCAAACCGCCGTTCGACGAATAGGACAGACCAGGCAGGCGTTGCAGGGCATCGGCCAGTTTTGCGGTGCCTTCAGCCGCCAAAACATCTTGGCCGATGATTTCAACGGTTGTGCCCGATTGTTCAACGGACGTGGCGTTTTGGTTTGCGGTTACGGTGATCTGTTCCAGATCATAAGCCTCTTGGGCCAGTGCGCCCGAAGTGGCGAAAGCCGCAATCGCGGCCGAGGTCAAAAGCACAGAGCGTGTCATTTCAGTTCCCCAAGGATGCGTTCGGTCGCCCGAACGCGCGTGTGTATTAATCAACAGGGAATGAAATGCCCCGCAGACGGTGAGAAGCACCACGGCGGAAGCAGTCTCCGCAGCCCGAAACGCGCCCCGCGTTTGGACAGGGTGTAGCTTCGGCAGGTCTCCTGACTTGCGGGTCTTTGCGCTGCCGGACCTTCCCACCCCGAATGGGGCAGTGGTGTATGCCGGCATTGCTCTCCGCCTACAGTTGCGGGGGCAGTCGCAGAATTGGCGGGTATGGTCGCCGCACTGCGTTCCCTTTTCACGGGTGCAAAACACCCGGACCGAAGCGCGGCGAACCTATGGCCGATAAGCCATTTGTGTAAAGGCTTTATTACTGTGTCTTTACGACACATGGCCCTTTATTAGATCAAAGTCGCAACGTGACGCGTCGCGAGGCTGTAACCGTTGATGCCAAAGCCCGCCATAACCGCGTCTGCGCGATGGCTGACATAGGAATGATGGCGGAACGATTCGCGTTTGTGCACTTGGCTGATGTGCACTTCGATCACTGGGCCTTCGAATGTGTTCAGGGCGTCCAGAATAGCGATGGAATAATGGGTAAAGGCCGCTGGGTTGATGATGATAGCGGCGGCGTTTTCGCGGGCTTCGTGAATCCAATCTACGATTTGGCCTTCGTAGTTGGATTGCAGCAGTTTTACCTCAAACCCGTTTTCAGCCGCGATGGCGCTGCAGTTTTTTTCAACGTCTTCCAGTGTGTCATGCCCGTAGATTTCGGGTTGACGTTTGCCCAATAGGTTCAGGTTTGGGCCGTTCATAATGTAAACAAGCTTAGACATTTTTTCCTCCGTTCGCGCTGTCGTTGCGCGTTTCCAATAGGTCCGCCAGATCATTGCCTGTGCGTTCAATGTGGCGTGACAAAAGCATCGGGCCTAGTTCCGCATCCCGTGCGATTGCAGCATCGGCGATTGCGGCATGTTCGGCATCCAAATCGCGTCCTTCGGCTGTATAACCCAATATGTTGGCGTACCGATGATGCAGATTGGCGAATAGTTTACACAGGTCGCCCAGCATTGGCATTGCGCAGCCGCGGATAAGTGCGGCGTGAAATGCGGCGTGATTGTCGCTGAACAACGCGTTGTCGCTGTTGGTCAGGCGGTAGATCGCGGCGGGCACGCGGCTTTCCCAATCTAGGGTCCCAATCGTGATCGCGTGTTTCAGGGCCAGCGATTCTAAATCCGCCCGCATCCGAGTGATTTCCAACAGATTCGCCATGCCAATCGGCATGATGCGGAACCCTTTTTTATCTTCGAATTCGACCAACCGTTCGGCCACCAATCGCGATATCGCTTCGCGCATGGGGGACAGCGAAACGCTATAGATATCACGTAGATGGTCCAGATTCACCTTAGAGCCAGGGGCTAATTGGCCAGAGATAATCTCGGCTCTTAGCTGGTTTGATACGCGACTTGCACGTGTCAGTTTGCTGTCATCTAGGCTTTGGTCAAAAAACATCGCTGATCACCCTGTTTGACCAGACGTGTAATCATATAATCGATTTATATCAACTATGTTGCAGTTCCCGTTCGCTTTGCTATCCTTTCGGTCGGCCAATAGGGGATGGCCGCTGGAGGACTAATGAGCAAACTAGGCGACGATATATATCGGGCGATGCGTCACGATATTATCTTTGGAAAGCTCGAGGCGCAGTCCAAAATCCGTTTGTCGAACCTGAAAGACACGTATGGGGCATCTGTCCCGACGTTGCGGGAAATTCTAAACCGGCTTGTGTCCGAAGGTTTCATTTTGGCCGAGGGCCAGCGCGGCCACATCGTTACCCCAATGTCCGCCGAAGGCCTGCGTGAAATCGCAGATTTGCGTGTTTTGCTGGAATCCAATGCGTTGGAAAAATCCATACAGAATGGTGATTTGAACTGGGAAGAACGGATTATTTCTGCCCACTATCGGCTGGCGCAAATGGAAAAGCAGATGCTTGCCGGCGACGATGAAGCGCGCGAAGTCTGGAAGCAATATGACTGGGAATACCATCAGGCGCTGATTTCCGCATGTGGGTCGTCAGAGTTGCTGTCGCTGCACGGGATCACATTTGACAAATACCTGCGGTACCAAATGCGTCTGTTGACGTTCCGAGGCGAGGTTGCAGCCGACGAACACAAGCGAATGCGCGATGCCGCGTTGGATCGGGATTCAAGCGCCGCCGTTGCGTTGTTGCGCGCGCACATCTTGGGCGGTGTCGAACATAGTATTCAATTGTTCCGCTGAATTGACCCTTTCGGTTCGTGACGCGTGCGTCGAAATAAAATCGATTATTTTGCCGAAGTAAGGTGAAATGGAAATATACATCATAACGATAAAAAATCTGTTGAACGAAATCTGTGTTCTGTCAGCATCACGCTAATGTTTCGGCCTGAATCGAAACACCGGCATCATCACGGAGGAGAAAGTATGCCCTATACTATGAAACGCCGCGCGTTCGTCGCAGCAGCAACCGCATCCATCATCGCAGCAACCGCAGGCACCGCAGCTTTGGCTGAAGGTCACGCAACCCAGCTGCGTCTGTCGGCTGTTATGTCGGATACCGACATGCGCGCAGTTGCAATGGTAGAGAAATTCGGCCCAGCGGTTTCGGAATTCGCATCGTTCGAACCACACTGGAACGGCACCCTGTTCGCACAAGGCACCGAGCTGGAAGCAATCGCAACCGGCGACCTGGAAATGGCGATCACTTCGGCGCAAGAGCTGGCGACATTCTTCCCAGAATTCTCGATCTTTACCGCTGGCTACGTTCTGCAGAACGCTGACCACCAGGTTGCAGTATTCAACGACGAACTGTTCGACCCGTTCAAAGCAAAAGCAGAAGAAGAGCTGGGCGTAACCCTGCTGGCTCCTATGTATCTGGGCCGCCGTCAGGTGAACCTGCGTCAGACCGCAGGCGAGCTGACTGTTTCGACCCCAGCGGATCTGGCTGGCGTGAACCTGCGTATGCCAGGCACCGACGCATGGCAGTTCCTGGGCAAAGCGCTGGGCGCAAACCCAACCCCAATGGCATTCACCGAAGTGTACACCGCACTGTCGTCGGGCGCTGTTGACGGTCAGGACAACCCACTGCCAACCGTTGTTGACGCGAAATTCTACGAAGTTACCAACCAGATCGTTCTGACGTCGCACCTGGTTGACTGGAACTTCATCGCGATTTCGTCCGAAGTGTTCAACGGCATGGACGCAGACACCCAAGAAGCAGTTCGCGCTGCTGCGTGGGAAGCTGCTGACTACGGCCGCGCTGCACAGCTGGAAAAAGAATCCAGCCTGGTTGCATTCCTAGAAGAGCAAGGCATGTCGATCTACGAACCAGACGTAGCTGCATTCCGTGACGCTGTTCAGGGCGCATATCTGGAATCCGAATACGCTGAAGCATGGCCAGAAGGCCTGCTGGACGCTGTAAACGCTCTGGGTAACTAAGAAATATCGGGGGAGGTCCCATGAAAAAGCTTTTTGGGATCTTCTCCCGAGTGACAGAGGGAGTGGCGGCGCTAATGATGGCCGCCATTTTCCTGACTTTCCTGCTGCAAATCGCAGTGCGTTATATCGTTGGGTCTGACTGGTTCACCGCGAACCTAGGCCACGTTGTCGACGCGACCGATTTCGGCTGGACCGTAGAATTCATCATGGTCATGTGGCTGTGGGTGATTTTCTGGTCGAACGCATTCATTGTGCGTGATCGTGACCACGTCACATTCGACATCATCTACAACGGCGTGAACCCGAAACTGCGCAGTGCATTCGCCATTATCGGTGCGTTGATCATCTGCGGTGCCCTTTGGTACGCGATTGATCCGACCTATGGCAAAATGCGCCTGCTTCGCATCAAATCGTCGGCGACCCTTCCGGTTAAAATGCTGCCGATCTATTCAATTTACTTCTTGTTCTTGGCTGTCGTGGGCCTGCGCTATCTGTGGCGCGCCTATGACGTGATCCGCAACGGCGCGGACAAAGAACTGCTTGTCCAGCCCGAGGATACCTAAGCATGAGCTTTGAGATTCTTATTCTGCTCGGATCCCTGTTTTTCCTAGCGGGGATCGGTGTTCCGATCGCATATTCGATCATCATTGCGTCGATGACCTATGTCGTTGCATCTGGTGGTAGCGTCGGCACCATTCACAAAAGCCTGGTTGATGGTATTTACCAAAGCTTCCTTTTGCTTGCTGTGCCGCTGTTTATCGTGGCCGCAAACATCATGAACGCTGGGTCGATTTCCGACCGCCTGCTGAATTTCTGCATCGCGACCGTTGGCCGTTTCAAAGGCGGCTTGGGCCACGTGAACGTCATGGCGTCCCTGATCTTTTCGGGTATGTCCGGTTCGGCTGTGGCTGACGCGGCAGGTATCGGTAAAATCATCATTGATATGATGCGCAAAGATGGCCGTTTCCCTGCAGGCTATGCTGCGGCGATCACGGCGGCATCGGCCACTATCGGCCCGATCATTCCGCCGTCGATCCCTATGGTTCTGTACGCGCTGGTGTCGAACGCATCGATTGGCTACCTGTTCTTGGGTGGTATCGGACCTGGCCTGCTGATGGGCGGCGTTCTGATGGGCATGAATTTCTGGATGGCGCACCGCCGTGGTTTCGCAACTGAAACCCCTGTGCCAATGCGCGACCTGCCAGCCGTCACGTTCAAAGCGTTCCCAGCCCTGCTGATGCCCGCGATCCTGCTGTACGGTATCTACGGCGGCGTCACCACCCCGACCGAGGCTGCTGCGGTTGCTGCTGCATACGCTCTGGTTCTTGCGGGTGTGTTCTATCGCCAGCTGACCGTGAAAACGATCTGGAACATTCTGGTCGAC
Organism: Marivivens sp. ABH4_498; assembly: GCF_056160585.1. Lineage (NCBI taxonomy): Bacteria > Pseudomonadati > Pseudomonadota > Alphaproteobacteria > Rhodobacterales > Paracoccaceae > Marivivens > Marivivens sp. ABH4_498. The sequence continues at coordinate 735,993 of NZ_JBSWXL010000001.1, read as the reverse complement.
AGCGCACGTTCGTCCGCTTCAGTTGGTATTGTTATCGGCGGCGCGCTGATCCTGAACTACATCGTAGCGTCCGAAAACATCCCTGCGATGCTGTCCGCCTATATGGCCGAGATGGAAGTTTCGCCGATCATGTTCCTGATTGGTGTGAACCTGCTGATCCTTGTTCTGGGCTGTCTGCTGGATGCGACGACGATCATTCTGGTGATTGTGCCGCTGTTCATTCCGACCTGCCGCGAACTGGGTATCGATCTGGTACACTTTGGCGTGGTTGTTGTGGTGAACTGTATGATCGGCCTGATCACGCCGCCTTATGGCATCTTGTTGTTCGTGATCAACGCTGTGACCCAGATCCCGCTGAACCAGATCATCCGCGAAGTTCTACCATTCCTGTTCATTCTGGTCTTGGCACTGGCGGCGATGGTGTTCTTCCCATCTATCACTTTGTTCCTGCCGCGCATGTTCGGCTACGACGGATAAGACAATGACCAAAATCCAATTGGGCCTGATCGGCGACAATATCAAAGCATCCCGCGCGCCAATTCTGCACCGCCTGTGCGGTCAGATGACGGGTCTGGATGTGTCGTACGATCGCCTGATCCCAAAAGATATGGATATGGATTTCGACGCGGTGTTTGAACACGCCAAATCGAACGGCTTTGCTGGTGTGAACGTCACCTTGCCGTACAAAGAACGCGTTGTCGAAAAACTGATCATCGAAGATCAGGACGTCGCGCGTATCGGCGCGGTAAACACAGTCGTTTTCACACCCGAAGGCCCAAAGGGATACAATACGGATTTCACCGGTTTTGTGCAGGGCTATCGTAACCAGTTCGGAGATATGAATCCGGGCCGCGTTGTGATGTTTGGCGCGGGCGGCGTGGGCAAGGCTGTTGCCTTTGGCCTGAAACGCCTGAAAGCCGAAGAAATCATTTTCATCGAACGCGACGAAGCGAAGGCTCAAGAATTGGCCGACGCCGTGAACGCGAGCACCAAAGGTGTCAGCAAAGCACGCGTTGGGTCGATGGATGATTTGGCGACGGCGGACGGCGTGATTAACTGCACACCGCTGGGCATGGTCGGCTATGGCGGATCGCCAGTGCCCGAAGGCCAGTTTCCACCTGCGAAATGGGCGTTCGACGCGGTTTATACCCCTGTCTACACCCCATTCGTCGGCCAAGCCGAAGCCGCTGGCACCGAAGTGATGTCGGGCTACGAGCTGTACTATTTCCAAGGCGTCGATGCCTATGAAATCTTTACCGGTGTACATTTGGACGACCACGACACATTGCGCACGCGTCTGTTGGAAACGCCCGACGATCAAGTCGCCTAAGGCGCCTTAACCGATTCCATTTCTTGTTTTAAATAGGTCATCATCCGGTCCGCAAATGCGGATCGGGGGACCTGCGCGTTAAACGCGGCATAGGTGCGGAACACTGTTGGTTCCGCAATCGGGCGCACAGCAAGTCCGGGGTGAATTGTCGGGCCTGCGATGGATAATTCATCCGTCACGCCAACGCCCAATCCCCGACTGACCAACGCGGCTGTTGTGTGACTGGTTCGGACGGAAATAGACAGGTCGATGTCGATGTTTTCCGCAAAGAATGGCTCCATCAAAATGCGGCCATACGGGTCGTCTGATTCAATTCCGATCATGGGTTCGCGGGCCAGATCGTGCACCGAAATCGTGTCTTTTGCGGCAAGCGGATGATCAGACGGCACCAGCGCCTTGAGCGTTCCGCGATACAGCGGCACCATCAAAAGCCCCGGGTGATCCAGTTTGTAGGACAGCGCGACCATTTCCCCGCGTTGCAGCAGCAAATAGTCGATGGCTTCTTCGATTTTTAGGGTGTTCAGGCGCAGTTTTAGGTTCGGAAAATCGCTGCGAACAGATTTGACGGCGGCGGGAAAAACGTGGTGCGCAATCGACGGCACGGCGGCAAATCCAACGGTCCGACCATCGCCAACTTTGAGCGACGAAATCAGCTCCTGCAAATTATCGACAGAGTTATAAACCTCTGAAATCTGGCTGAAAATATCGCGCGCCTCTTCGGTTGGGGTGTAGCGTCCGTGGGTGCGGGAAAACAGGCTAAGGCCCAGTTGGCTTTCGGTGTGTTTCATCACGCGGCTGATGCCCGGGGCGGACACGCCTAACAGGTCTGCGGCCCCTTTCACGGTGCCTGCAATCATGATGGCGCGGATGACTTCGATTTGGCGTAATGTCAGCATGTTCAGAAATTAACATTAGGTTTTCCCAAATGTAAATTTCGATATTCGATATTCTTTTTTGCGACTGGTAAAACTTTGGCCACAGCGCAAGAGCGCGACGGAGGAATCATGTATCACATCACCGGCGACGTCTTGATCGAAGACGAATTTCTGCGCGACGGATTGCAGAACGAAAAACGCATTTTTTCCATCGACGAAAAACTGTCGTTCATCGCGGATCTGGAAAACGCAGGCGTCAAACGCATTCAGGTCGGTAGCTTTGTTCACCCCAAATGGGTGCCGACAATGGCGGACACCGATGAACTGTTTACGCGGATTACGCCAACCGATGGTGTGACCTACACAGCCCTGATCCTGAACAAAGCGGGTCTGGATCGTGCGATGGCCGTCGGCGTCAAACACCTGTCGATGTCGGTGTCGGCGTCCGAAACCCATTCGATGAAAAACCTGAACCGCACGGTGGCAGAGGCACGCACGAAAATGATGCCCACCATCGAAAAAGCGTTGGAAGAAGGTATTCAAGTGCGCGCCGGTATCCAGTCTGCATTGGGCTGCGGTTTCGAAGGCGCGATTGATCCGGCGGTCGTGCTGGATATTGCCCGCGATTATTCGGATGCGGGCGTTCACGAAATCAATATTGCCGATACTTCGGGTCTGTCGAATCCGAAGGCTGTTTACGAATTGTGTTCTGCCGTGCGCGATGCCGTGCGTCCTGACGTGTCTCTCTCTCTCCACCTCCATGACACGCGCGGGATGGGTATCGCCAATATGATCGCGGGGCTTCAGGCCGGCGTTCGTATTTTTGACGCGGCACTGGGTGGTCTTGGCGGATGTCCATTTGTCCCCAAGGCCACCGGAAATATCGCCACCGAAGACGCCGTTTTCACATTGTCCGAAATGGGCGTGGAAACGGGTATCGACTGGCGCGCTCTGAAACCGTCCGTTGCCCGCGCCGAAACGCTGCTGGACCGCCGCCTGCCGGGGCGGATGGGGCATATCAACCAACCCGGTGATCCACTTCCAACCGAAGGAGCCTGCGCATGAGCCGACTGTTTTCACTGGAATATCTGACCTGCCCGGGTCTGAACCCTGTCGAGCTGACCCATTGCGCAGCCGACGCGGGTTACGACGCGGTTTCCTACCGTCTGATCCATATGGGCGTTGCAGGTGAACCGGATTGCGATCCATGCAGCCCGAAAATGGTGCGCGACACCAAACAAGCGCTGGCTGATCGCGGTTTGCAGGCATTTGACGTCGAATTGGCGCGCATTCTGCGTGACCACGATCCGCGCGAATACGAACGTGCGTTCGCTGCGGGCGCTGAGTTGGGCTGTACACAGGCGATTTCGTCGGCATGGACCGATGTGCGCAACGACGGATCGTTCGTTGTCGAACAGTTCCAGCGTATCTGCGAAGTGGCGCGCCCTTACGGCATCACCGTCAATCTGGAATTCCCTGCGTTTTCGCGCCTGACCTGTCTGGACGATGCGTTGGGTATTTTGCGCCGCGCGCAATGCGAAAACCAAGGCGTATTGGTCGATACCCTATATCACCATTTCAACGGCGGCACCGCCGAAGAGCTGCTGTCCGTTCCTGATAAATGGATCAATTTCTTCCACGTTTGTGACACCGATCACGTGGCTTATGCTAAGGACGAAATGATCCACATCGCACGCGATGCCCGTCTGTATCCGGGCGAAGGCGTGATCGATTTTGCTGCCCTCGCGGCGGCAATCCCTCATGCGCATGTTGCAATCGAACTGCCCAACTTGGCCCGTCAGGCCGAACTGGGCGCTGTTGAACATGCCCGCCGGTGCCTGGAGGGCGCCAAACGTTTTTTTAGTCAACCAGCGCAGGAATCCACCTGCGCTGAGCAAGCCGCTTAAGACCAAGGAGGCCACTTAATGGCTCGTGAAATTACACAAGAAGAAATCGCTATTGCGGACGAAATGATCGTTCGTGCACGTGCGGCGATGGAAGAAATCAAAGACTACGATCAGGCACAAGTTGACCGTCTGGCGCAGGCTTTGGGCTGGAACTGCGGCAACGAACAAACCTTTGTTCGCATCGCGCAAATGGGCGTTGATGAATCCGGCATCGGTGACCGTGCTGGTCGCGCTGGCAAGCGTTTCAAAATCCTGGGCGTTCTACGTGACGCGCTGCGCGGTAAATCCGTGGGCGTTATCGAACAGGACGACGTCAAAGGCCTGACCAAAATCGCGAAACCAGCAGGCGTTATCGCGTCGCTGATCCCAACCACCAACCCAGAACTGACACCTCCGGTAACCGGCATCTACGCAATCAAATGTAAAGACGCTGTTATCTTCTCGCCTCACCCACGCGCGAAAAAGACCACGTTCGAAATGGTCCGCGTTATGCGTGAAACTCTGGCGAAACTGGGCGCTCCACGCGACCTGTTCCAGTGTGTTGAAAACCCATCGATCCCTCTGACCAACTATCTGATGGGCGCATGTGACCTGACGATGGCAACCGGCGGTAAACCAATGGTTCAGGCGGCATATTCGTCGGGCAAACCTGCCTACGGCGTTGGCGCTGGTAACTCGACCATGGTTATCGACGAAGATGCAGACATCGCAGAAGCAGCCATGAACAGCCGCATTTCGAAAACTTCGGACTTTGGTTCGGGCTGTTCGGCAGACGGCAACCTGATCATCCACTCGAAAATCTACGACGAGATGAAAGAGGCGCTGATCAAAGAAGGCGGTTACCTGTGTAACGCAGAAGAAAAAGAGCTTCTGCAAAAAGCACTGTGGACCGAAGAAGGCGGCCGCCGCATCGAAACCGTTGCGATCGCTGCGCAGAAAATCGCAGAATTCGCAGGCTTTGAGATCCCAGAAGACCGTAAATTCATCATGGTCGAACAAGAAGAGATCGGAAAAGAGCACAAATTCTCGGGTGAAAAACTGTCTGTCACCATGGCGCTGTACAAAGCGGCTGATTTCGATGACGCGATGGCCAAAGTGCGCGCGATCTACGACGTAGCAGGCAAAGGCCATTCGTGTGGTATCTATTCGTTCAGCGAAGAGAACATCATCAAACACGCAATGAACGCACCTGTTTCGCGCGTTATGGTTCGTCAGCCTCAGTCCAAAGCGAACGCTGGTTCGTTCGAAAATGGCATGCCAATGACATCGTCGCTGGGTTGCGGTATCTGGGGTGGCAACATCACCAACGAAAACGTCAACCTGAAACACTACATGAACGTGACTTGGGTTGCGCGTCCGATCCCTGCTGACCGTCCATCCGACGAAGAGCTGTTCGGCGAATTCTACAACACAGAGGTGATGTAAGAATGGTTACCAAGAACATCGAGCCAGGTAAGGACCTGATTGCAAATCAGCTGTGCCGTTACCTAGAGGGCCGCGGCGTCGAACATATCTTCGGCCTGTGTGGTCACACAAACATCGCTGTTCTGTCGGCGCTGGCGGAGTCGTCCATCGACTTCGTCAACGTTCGCCACGAACAAATTTCGTCGCACGCAGCAGACGGTTACGCACGTGTCACCGGCAAAGCGTCGGTCGTCCTGTCGCACCTGTCGCCTGGTCTGACCAACGCGGCAACCGGTGTTGCGAACGCGGCGCTGGACTGTATCCCAATGGTCGTGATCGCAGGTGACATTCCGTCGTACTACTACGGTAAACACCCCCACCAAGAGGTGAACCTGCACGCCGACGGTTCGCAGTACGAAATCTACCGCCCGTTCGTGAAACGTGCATGGCGTGTGGATACCCCTGAACTGCTGCCAGAAATTATGGAAAAAGCGTTCCAATTGGCCGAAAGCGGTCAGCCGGGTCCGGTTCTGGTCAACGTGCCGATGGATTACTTCTCGGCTCAGGTTGAAAACACCCTGTGGGAAAAGCAGAACGCCAACACCAAAGCGCTGAAGAAACCATCGATCGATGACGAAACCGCGCGCGAAATCATTCAGGCTCTGCTGGATGCAGAACGCCCAGTGATCTACGCAGGCGGCGGCGTTGCGCTGGCACGTGCATGGGACGAATTGAAAGAGTTCGTTGACCACCTGCAACTGCCTGTTGCGCATTCGCTGATGGGCAAAGGTTGCGTGCCTGATGACCACCCGCTGGTTCTGGGCATGACTGGTTTCTGGGGAACTTCGTTCACCAACCAACAGACCCTGAACGCTGACTGGATCATCGGTCTGGGTTCGCGTTTCAAAGAAGCTGACTGTTCGTCTTGGTATCCTGAATACACGTTCAACATCGGCGAAGGCGCGACCAAACTGATCCACATCGACATCGAAAGCCAAGAGATTGGCCGCAACTACCCAGTTGAAATCGGTGCCGTTGCTGATCTGAAAGCCGCGCTAAAGGTTCTGAACCGCGTTGCCAAAGAAATGAAACCAGAAGGCGTTCAGCGCCCAGAGCTGGTTCAGGCGATTGCTGATTTCCGTGCAGAGTTCAAATCCAAGAACACTGAAATGCAGAAATCGGACGCATTCCCGATGATGCCAGAACGTATTCTGGCTGACCTGCGCGAAGCGATGCCTCGCAACGCCTATCTGACCTCGGACGTGGGTTGGAACAAAAACGGTGTGGCGCAGCAGTTCGACATCTTTGAACCAGGTTCGATCCTGATCCCGGGCGGTTTTGCGACCATGGGCTTTGGTCCTGGTGCGGCTGTCGGTGCACAGGTTGCAGCACCTGATCGCGTTGTCATTTCGCTGGTTGGCGATGGCGGCTTTGGTCAGAACCCTGCGGTACTGGCAACGGCTGCGGCTGAAAACCTGCCTGTCATCTGGGTTGTTATGAACAACAACGCATTCGGCACCATCGCAGGTCTGCAAAAAGCGCACTACGATCTGACCTACGGCACCACCTTTAACAAGGCGGATGAAGTACTGGAGCAGACCCCAGACTATGCGGCAATCGCACGTGCCTATGGCTGTGTCGGCGTTCGCCCTGCATCGGCGGCTGAATTCAAACCAGCCCTAGAAGCAGCGATCGCATCGCGCAAACCAACCGTGATCGATATCGCGATGATCAACAACCCGACCCCAACTTCGGGCCACTGGAACATCTTGGATATCTATTCGCCAGAAGGCGGCGTAGGCCACGTATCGACCGACTAATTTCGGTCTAAAAACAACGTTGCGGCGTGCAATTCGGGGTGACTTTGGCAGGTGCTAGAGTATGCTCTGAACTGCGCGCCGCGCGGCATTTTAAAGGTGAGACGATGAAAACTTCGATTGCGACTGTGTCCATTTCCGGCGACCTGATCGAAAAGCTGACCGCGATTTCTAACGCGGGGTTCGACGGCATCGAAATTTTCGAACAGGACATCATCACCTTTGACGGATCGCCTCGTCAGGTCGGCGAACTGGCCAAAGAATTCGGTTTGACCATCGATCTATTCCAACCCGTCCGCGATTTCGAAGGCATGCCCGACGGCCTGCGCCAAAAGGCGTTTGATCGCGTTGAACGCAAATTCGATCTGTTGCAGGAATTGGGCACCGATCTGCTGCTCATTTCGTCCTCGACCCATCCAAAGGCGTTGGGCGGTGTGGATCGTCTGGCGGCGGATTTCGCCGAACTGGGCGAACTGGCGGCAAAACGCGGTGTGCGCATCGGCTACGAGGCCCGTTCGTGGGGCACCTATGTGTCATCGCACCTAGACGCATGGGAGGTCGTGCGCCGCGCTGATCACCCGAACGTCGGTATCATTCTGGACAGTTTCCACACGCTGGCCGCAGGTCACGACGTGGACAGCATCCGCCGTATTCCCGGTGACAAAGTGTTCCACGTCCAACTGTCGGACGCGCCGAATATCGACATGGATCTGGAATATCTGTCCCGCCATTTCCGGTCTATGCCGGGCGAAGGCGATCTGGACATCGTATCGTTCTTGGGCGCTGTGATGGACACAGGGTATAACGGCCCGCTGAGCCTAGAGATTTTGAACGACCAATTCCGCGGCGGGAACCCGCGGATCATCGCCAATGACGGTCAGCGGTCGTTGATCGCGTCGATGGATGCGCTGCGCCGCACGGGGCAGGAATTGACCGTCGATCTGCCTGACATGCCTGCGCCTGTCGCGCTAAAGGGTGTCGAATTCGTTGAATTCGCCGCAGACGAGGCAGAGGCGAAAGTGCTGGGCGGTATGCTGACCACCTTGGGCTTTGCCCATGCGGGGCAGCACATCAGCAAAAACGTTAACCTGTACCGTCAGGGCGATATCAACATCGTCATCAATACCGAACAAGAAGGCTATGCCTATTCCGCCTATGTGACCCACGGCACCTGCGTTTGTGATGTGGGCCTGCTGGTGGATGATGCACAGGCCGCGAAAACCCGCGCGAACGCTTTGGGCGCAAACCTGTTTTCGCAGCGGCGCGGGGCAGGGGAATTGGATATCCCAGCCGTGCGCGGCGTGGGCGGCAGCGTTCTGCACCTGCTGGACCACGGCGCCGAACTGGGCAAAGTCTGGGAGGCAGAGTTCACCCAACTAAACGCCGATACCAAAGGTGCAGGTCTGACCCGCATCGACCATCTGGCCGAGTCGATGAAACACGAAGAGCTGCTGACCTGGACCCTGTTCTATTCCACCATCTTTGATCTGGACCGCACGCCGATCACTGACGTCGCGGACCCTGGCGGCGTGGTGCATTCGCGCGCGCTGCAGTCATCAGATGGCGCGTTCCGTCTGACCATGAACGGCGTGGATACCCACCGTACCTTTGCTGGGCGTTTCTTGGCCGACAGCTTTGGCAGTTCGGTCCAGCACGTCGCGTTTGGCACGGATGATATCTTTGCAACTGCGCAGGCGCTGTCGGACAACGGGTTCGAACCTTTGCCGATTTTCGAAAACTACTATGCAGATCTGGACGCGCGTGGCGTTTTGGATGACGCGACGATGGACCGTCTGAAACAGTTCAACATCATGTATGACGAAGACGAACAGGGCGGATATTTCCAGATGTATTCGAAACCCTATGGCAACGGTTTCTTCTTTGAAATCGTGCAGCGGACAGGCAAATACGGCGGCTACGGCGCGCCAAATGCGCCCTATCGGACCGCAGCGCTGAAACGTCTGGCGCGGGATATTAGCATCCCGACGATGTAAGAATCGTTAACGAATGCCTAAATTCGTCGCCTATATAGTGGTTGTGCACAGGATATTTCCCTAGAGTTTGGGTTATCCCCAATATTTTGCTTTACACCGAATCACTTCCGAATCACCATGGTTGGTAGAGGCGGACGTGATTTTGGGGCCTCTGCAAAACGCAACTAGCGTTTCGGTCGCTGCCAATCGCCGAACGCTACAGCGCATGAGGCCGAGCAAATGGCACTGACAGAGCAGTATTTCGACAACGGCGATATTCACCCGATTGATGTCGTTGAAAATCTAGCAAATTTCCATGAATGGGAATTCGACCGTATCGCGGACGATCAGATTGCGATGCAAGTCGAAGGCCTTTGGCGCACCTATTCGATCACCTTGGCGTGGTCGGCTTATGATCAGACACTGCGGTTGATCTGCAGCTTTGAAATGGAACCACCTGAACACCGCATCCCGCACCTGTACGAGGCGCTGAGCCGCGCGAATGATCAATGCTGGTCAGGTAATTTCACGTGGTGGGGCGAACAGCAGTTGATGGTGTATCGCTATGGTCTGGTTCTGACCGGCGATCAAATCGCATCGCCTGAACAGATTGATACGATCATTGGGTCGGCTGTGGTGAACAGCGAACGGTTCTATCCTGCGTTCCAATTGGTCACTTGGGCCGAACGCACTCCCAAAGAGGCGATGGACATCGCCATGAGCGAAGCTTACGGCACCGCCTAAATCAAACAGCTGGGCGGGAAACCTGCCTGCCCGCTTGCAGTCCTATTCCCCGCGTCCTACCAATTGGGCAAATGACTATGGGGATTGCCATGAATATGGATGATGTGGCCCGTCGCGGGCTGGTTTTGCTGGGATGCGGGAAAATGGGATCGGCGATGCTGGCCGGTTGGTTGCGGTCTGGGCTGCCGGCAACGTCGGTCTGGGTGAATGATCCCCATCCCAGCGATTGGTTGACCCAGCAGGGCGTGAACATCAACGCGGTTCTGCCTGATAGCCCTGCGATCGTTTTGGTCGCCGTGAAACCCCAAATGATGGCTGATGCGCTGCCGACCCTGCGGTCGTATGGCAATGGCGACACTGTGTTTCTGTCGGTTGCTGCGGGCATCACCATTGGCACCTATGAAACCATGCTGGGCGCTGAAACGCCGATCATCCGCGCTATGCCCAACACGCCTGCCGCCATCGGGCGCGGTGTGACGGCGATTGTCGGCAATGCGCAGGCGTCGGCGGATATGATGGATCTGGCGGACAACCTGCTACAAGCCATCGGTCAGGTCGTTCGACTGGAATCTGAATCCCAGATGAGCGCGGTCACAGCGATTTCCGGCTGCGGCCCTGCCTATGTGTTCCACCTGATCGAAGCGATGGCAGCTGCGGGCGAAAAGGCGGGCCTAGCCCCTGAATTGGCCATGCAGTTGGCCAAGGCAACCGTGGGCGGCGCAGGACAATTGGCCGAAGACGCAGACGACAGCCCAACGCAGTTGCGGATCAACGTGACGTCCCCGAATGGCGTGACGTTCGAGGCGCTAAAGGTGCTGATGAACGAAACCGATGGGTTCCCAGTGTTGATGGACCGCGCGGTTCAGGCCGCCGTTCAGCGCGATCAGGAATTGTCGAATGGCTGAGATTGATTTCGACGATTTCCTAAAGGTGGATGTACGGGTCGGCCGCGTTGTGCGCGCCGAACCCTATCCCGAGGCGCGAAAGCCAGCGATCAAAATGTGGATCGATTTTGGCGATGAGATTGGGGAAAAACGGACCTCGGCGCAGGTGACGAAACACTATGACCCTGACATGCTGATAGGGAAACAGGTGATGGCTGTGGTCAATTTCCCGCCCCGCCAAATCGGCAAATTCATGTCCGAAGTTCTGGTTCTGGGGCTGCCCGATGAAAACGGCGATATCGTGCTGGTCGGCCCCGATCATGGCGTACCCGTAGGAGGCCGTCTGCATTGAAACTGTTGATCACCCGCGCCCTAGCGCAGCCCGTTCTGGATCAAGCGGCACAGCTGTTTGACATGACGTTGAACGAAAACGGTCCTTTGTCGGCGGACGCAGCCCGCGCTGCCATGATGGAATACGACGCGATTTTAGCGACCTTGTCCGATGATTTTTCCGCTGCTGCGTTTGATGGCGATCTGCGGTGCAAGATGCTGGGGAATTTCGGGGTGGGGTATAACCACATCGACACGGACGCCGCCGCAAAGGCTGGCGTGATCGTGTCAAACACCCCTGATGTGTTGACCGATGCCACGGCGGATACTGGCCTGACGTTGCTGTTGATGGCCGCCCGCCGCGCTGGCGAAGGTGAACGGATGCTGCGCGCTGGCCAATGGCAGGGGTTCGGTCCTGCGGTCGGTTTGGGCACCCAAGTGACCGGCAAAACCGTGTCGATCATCGGCATGGGGCGTATCGGTCAGGCCGTGGCGCATCGTTGCCACTATGGCTTTGGTATGGATGTGATCTATTACAACCGCAGCCGCAAAGATGTTGCCGTCCCAGCGCGTCAGGTCGATACGTTGGAACAGGCAATGAACGCCGATTTTGTGGTGGTGACTGTCCCTGGCGGGGCAGAGACGCGACAGTTGATTGATAAAGACGCCTTGGCCGCGATGCCCGAACATGGGATTTTCATCAATATCGCGCGCGGCGAAGTCGTGGACGAGGACGCATTGATCGACGCGTTGGAGGCCAAAACAATCCGCGCGGCGGGGCTGGACGTTTACGTCAATGAACCCCACGTGCCCCAGCGTCTGATTGACCTAGAAAACGCGGTTCTGTTGCCGCACATCGGATCCGCAACGGTCGAAACGCGTCAGGCGATGGCCCAGATGGCATTGGACAACATCGTTGCATGGTCCAAAGGCCAAATGCCGCCCCAAAAGGTCAATTAACAGCAGTCGCCGACAGCCTCGCGCCAATGTTTGCGGCATAGCGAAACATAACGGTCGTTACCGCCAATCGACACCTGATCGCCTGCGGTGACGACATTTCCGTTTTCGTCCTTGCGGATAACCATCGTGGCCTTTTTTCCGCAGTGGCAGATGGTGCGGACTTCGCGCATTTCGTCGGCTAGGGCCAATAGAGCCGCAGAGCCTGGGAAAAGTTGCCCCAGAAAATCAACGCGCAACCCATAGCACATGACCGGCACTTTCAGGTCATCGACGGCGCGGGCCAATTGCCAGACTTGGGTTTCCGTCAGAAATTGGGCTTCGTCGACGAAAATACAGGCGCAGGGCCCAGCGTTCAGGCGCGCCTGAATTTTTTCAAACAAATCATCGTTTGCGGAATAGGTATCGGCCTTAGCCGATATTCCGATGCGGCTGGCAATCACGCCTTCGCCCGCGCGATCGTCCATTTGCGCGGTTAGCAAATAGGTCTGCATCCCGCGTTCGATATAGTTGTAAGACGCCTGAAGCAGGATCGTAGATTTGCCTGCGTTCATCGTCGAAAAATTGAAATACAGCTTTGCCATATCGCAGGAATAATCGGCCTATGGCCCCGAATTCAAGTGCAGAAAAAATGGCCAGAGACGGTGGTGCGAGGGTCGGCGCAGGATGCCAAACGACGCGCAGGATGGGGACACTATCCCTGGCCAATGCAGCGAAAAAAACGCGCTGCAACTCGGAAACACAATAAAAACGCAATGGGGTATGCGCTTAACTGTAGGTTTTAAATGACATTCTTTGCATATTTGTTTAATGGGAAACTGTAGGTGGTTTTCCCCAGTGGACGGGGGCCATCATGTTTTTGGGGAAAACAGTACGTTGAATAGCTATCTGAAGAAACATACCGAAGCTTTGGTTAAGGACGTCGGAATCGAGGCAGCTTGCCGATTGACCGGTAAATCCAAAGCAACTTTGGGGCGTTATTATTCCGAAGCGGATGAACATTCCGACCGATACATTCCGGTTGATGCAGTTGCAGCCCTAGAAGCCGCAGCATCTTACCCACATGTCACATCGGCATTGGCAGAGCTGAAAGGCGCATCCATTTCGTTGGATCAGTCGCCTTCGAACAGCAAAAGCGGCGGCATTAATTCGGATGTGATCGCGCTAAGCCAACGATTTGCAATGCTGATGGCCGAATACAACCAGTCGATCGAAGACGGTGTGATTTCCATCAACGAAGCAAAACGCCTGCTGCGCGAAACGGTTGCCCTGCAAAAGGTGCTGATCGAAATGAAACTGCACCTAGAAGACGAAGCAGTTTAATTATTTACGGCGCAGGATGACCGAACCGACGGAATAACCTGCGCCGAACGAACAGATCAGACCGGCATCGCCAGACGTCAGATCGTCAGAATATTTATCAAACGCAATGATCGACCCTGCAGACGATGTGTTGGCATAGTCTTGTAAGATGTTGGGCTGTTCGCCGTCCTCTGGTGTGCGGCCCAGAACCTTTTTCCCGATATAGTCGTTCATGGTTTTGTTGGCCTGATGCAGCCACAGGCGTTTCAGATCGTCCGCTGCGATGCCTTCGTCTGCCATGTGGTCGGCGATGTGGGCGCTGACCAAAGGCAGCACCTCTTTGAATACTTTGCGGCCGTTTTGCATGAACCGCATGTCTCGGCGGTCGTCCATGGCGTCACGGGTCGGGCGCAGGAACCCCATGTTATTGCGAATGTTGTTCGAAAATTTCGATGCGCAGCGGGTGGACAGCACGCTGAAACCGTCCTGACCTTCGTCGCGTTCCAGAATGACAGCCGTCGCCACATCGCCAAAGATGAAATGGCAATCGCGGTCGCGCCATTCCAAATGACCCGATGTGATTTCAGGCGAAATGACCATCGCGCGGCGCACCGATCCTGCGCGGATCATGTCAGCGGCGGTTTGAATGCCGAAAGTCGCCGATGAACAAGCCACGTTCATGTCAAACGCCATGCCGCCCGCGCCCAGCAGGTCCTGAATTTCGACGGCCATCGCGGGATAGGCGCGTTCCATGTTGGACGCGGCACATAGGATCAGATCGATATCTTCGCCTTTTAACCCAGCACGGTCCAATGCGATCTGTGCAGCCGCAACGCCCATTTCCGCCATCATCGACGGCGCGTCATCGCTGCGTTCAGTGTAGCGCGGATACATGCGGGTCGGGTCCAGAATGCCGTCTTTGGTCATCACGTAACGGCTTTCGATGCCGGATGCTGCGACGATGAATTCAGAACTGGAATGGGGGACCGCCGCACGTTCGCCCGCAGCAATCGCATCGGCGTGTTGTTCGTTTTGCAGATCTGCATAGGCATTGAACGCCTGCACCAATTCGTCGTTGGAAATGGCATGTGGCGGCGTGAAAACGCCGGTGGCAGTCAGAACAACACTATGCATTGGGGCCTCCTTCGCAGTGCATGGATTTTGTGCGCTAACGAAGGGATTGTCCATAACGTCGCAGGGCGGACGTGACGTAACGAAAAGGCCGGTCACAGGGACCGGCCTTTTGTATGTGATGTGCTGTGCGCTTAGCTTTGCAGGCTGCGGACGGTTAGGTCGTCTTCGTCGCGGGCTTGCATGGCCTGTGCGGCGGCTTGGGCGCCTGCTGCGGTGGTGAAGTACGGGATCTTGTCGTACAGCGCGACCGAACGGATTTCACGGCTGTCTGTGACCGCTTGTGCGCCTTCGGTGGTGTTGAACACCAGATCGATTTTCCCGTCTTTCAGCAGGTCCACAATGGTGCGGCCGCCTTCGTAGACTTTGTTCACGGTTTCACACGCAACGCCGTTTTCCGACAGGAACGCAGCGGTGCCGCGGGTGGCCTGAATGCCAAAGCCCAGATCGGTCAGCGTTTTCGCGGCTGTGACCATGTCTGCGGTTTTGTCGTCGTCGCGGATCGAAATGAACACGTTGCCTTCGGTCGGCAGGTGCGTGCCTGCGCCCAGCTGTGCCTTTAGGAACGCGCGGCCAAACGAACGGTCCCAACCCATGACTTCACCGGTCGAGCGCATTTCTGGGCCCAAGATGGTGTCAACGCCAGGGAAACGTGCGAACGGCAGAACTGCCTCTTTCACGCTGAACCATGGGGTGTTCGGGTCGGCCAATTCGAACGGGTTGTTGCCTTTTTCAGGGGCATCAGCCGCACGCAGAGGGAAGTTCGACAGCGGTTCGCCCGCCATCAGACGTGCCGCGATCGATGCAACCGCGCTGTCCACAGCCTTGGCCACGAACGGAACGGTACGCGATGCGCGTGGGTTCACCTCGATCAGGTAAACGTCGCCGTCTTTGACCGCGAACTGAACGTTCATCAGGCCTTTGACTTGCAGCGCCAGTGCCAATTCTTTGGTCTGGCGGCGGATTTCGGTGACGATGTCCGCTGGCAGAGTGTGGGGCGGCAGACAGCAAGCCGAGTCGCCCGAGTGAACGCCGGCTTCTTCGATGTGCTGCATGATGCCTGCAACGTGGACGTTTTCGCCGTCGCATAGTGCGTCGACGTCAACTTCGGTTGCGCCCGACAGGTAGCTGTCTAGCAGAACAGGGCTGTCACCCGACACAACAACCGCTTCGTTGATGTAGCGTTCCAGCTGCGCCTGATCGCGCACGATTTCCATCGCGCGGCCACCCAGAACGTAGGATGGGCGGATCACCAGTGGGAAACCGATTTCAGCCGCGATTTTGAACGCTTCTTCGTCGGTGGACGCGATGCCGTTGACTGGCTGTTTCAGGTCTAGGCGGTTCACCAGATCCTGGAAACGTTCACGGTCTTCGGCCAGGTCGATCGCGTCTGGCGACGTACCAAGGATCGGGATGCCAGATTCTTCCAATGCGTTTGCCAATTTCAGCGGGGTCTGGCCGCCGAACTGAACGATCACGCCGTGCAGGTTGCCGTTTTCCTGTTCTACGCGCAGGATTTCCATCACGTGTTCGAACGTCAGCGGTTCGAAATACAGACGGTCCGAGGTGTCGTAGTCGGTCGAAACGGTTTCTGGGTTACAGTTGATCATGATCGTCTCGTAACCCTGTTCGGTTAGCGAGAAACACGCATGACAGCAGCAGTAATCGAATTCGATACCCTGACCGATACGGTTTGGACCACCACCCAAGATGACGACTTTCTTACGGTCGGTCGGGCGGCTTTCGCATTCAACGTCGCCCATCGCTGGGGCTTCGTAGGTCGAATACATGTACGGGGTCTGCGCTTCGAACTCTGCCGCGCAGGTGTCGATGCGTTTGAAGGTTGCCACAACGCCCAGATTCTGGCGTGCGCGGCGCACGTTATCTTCGTCGCGGCCTGTTAGTTTCGCCAGACGCGCGTCGGTAAAGCCCATCATCTTCAGCTTGCGCAGGCCTTTTTCGTCGACAGGCAGGCCGTTTTTACGAATGTCTTCTTCGGCGTCGATGATTTCGCGGATGCGGTCAAGGAACCAAGGATCGAACGACGTGATCGCCTGAATTTCGTCGTTGGTGAAACCGTGACGCATCGATTGCGCGATGGTGCGCAGGCGGTCAGGGGTCGCTTTGGAAATCGCGGCGGAAACAGCAGCTTTGTCTGGTGCGCCCGGGATTTTGACTTCGTCGAAACCGGTCAGGCCCGTTTCCATCGATGCCAATGCCTTTTGCATGGATTCGTGGAAGGTTCGGCCAATCGCCATTGCCTCGCCCACGGATTTCATCGCGGTGGTCAGGTATGGTTCGGAACCTGCAAATTTTTCAAACGCGAAACGTGGGATTTTAGTGACCACGTAGTCGATTGTTGGTTCGAACGACGCTGGGGTCACTTTGGTGATGTCGTTGTCCAGTTCGTCCAGCGTGTAACCAACAGCCAGTTTCGCCGCGATTTTCGCGATTGGGAAACCGGTTGCCTTGGACGCCAGAGCCGACGAACGCGACACGCGTGGGTTCATTTCGATCACGACCATACGGCCGTCTTTGGGGTTAACGGCCCACTGAACGTTCGAACCACCAGTTTCCACGCCGATTTCGCGCAGGACCGCGATCGATGCGGTGCGCATGATCTGGTATTCTTTGTCGGTCAGGGTCAGTGCAGGCGCCACAGTGATGGAATCGCCTGTGTGAACGCCCATCGGGTCCACGTTTTCGATCGAACATACGATGATCGCGTTGTCTGCTTTGTCGCGGACAACTTCCATTTCGTATTCTTTCCAGCCCAGCAGGGATTCATCGACCAGGATCTGACCCACTGGCGATGCGTCCATGCCCGAACGGCAATAGTGTTCGTATTCTTCGCGGTTGTATGCAACGCCGCCGCCTGTGCCGCCCAAAGTGAACGCAGGACGGATGATCGCAGGCAGACCGATTTCTTCCAGTGCTTCCATCGCGATGGCCAGACCGGCCTTTAGGTCTTTTTTGCCGTTGGCATCAACAGGCGCGGTGACGATGGTCGCTTTGGGGTTTTCGATGCCCAGACGGTCCATCGCGTCGCGGAACAATTTGCGGTCTTCGGCCATTTCGATGGCTTCGCGTTTTGCGCCGATCATTTCGACGTTGTATTTTTCCAGAACGCCCATGTCGGCCAGTGCCAGCGACGTGTTCAGGCCCGTTTGGCCGCCCATGGTTGGCAGCAACGCATCGGGGCGTTCTTTTTCGATGATTTTCGCAACGACCTCTGGGGTGATCGGTTCGATGTAGGTCGCGTCAGCCAGACCTGGGTCGGTCATGATCGTCGCAGGGTTCGAGTTTACCAGAATAACGCGGTAACCCTCTTCGCGCAGCGCCTTACAGGCCTGTGCGCCAGAGTAGTCGAATTCACAAGCCTGACCGATAATAATCGGCCCCGCTCCGATGATCATGATCGACTGGATGTCGGTTCTCTTCGGCATAGGACCCTCATATGTTTTTGGCAGCAGAAAACAGAGCGCGTGCGGCGCTCAAATTGTTGGGCGTTATAGGCATCGAACGGCGCGGCGCAAGGGGCTAATGCGCATGTTCCCCGTTTTCGGCCCAGTTTTCGCACCCAGCGTAAATGTGACGTGATTATTCGCAATAAAATTCCAAAACCGACGGGCCGCGCGGGCAAAAAAATTGCAGGTGTCGGCCATTGATAACGCCGCATCGCGTTTCATTTCCGTCATCAACAGAATCGGTTCGGACAATTGCGGTTGTGATTTGCGCGATTATCTGGTGTCACGATGCCAAACCCAACTAGGACGCATAGATTGCAGCGATGAAGATCTATTTTGACAAAGGCCCAAACGGCACCGCCGCCCAGTTTGATGCGCCCGATCAGATCATCGAAGCATGGACACCAGGCGACGTTCCTGCCGCATTTGCGGCGCTGGCGGATGCGGACGGATGGCTGGCGGGGTACTGCAGCTATGAACTGGGCTACGCGTTAGAGCCGAAGCTGGCGGACCTGATGCCAGCGGATCGAAACCTGCCGTTGTTGCGATTTGGTGTGTATTCGGGCTGGTCCGATGGTGCATTGCCGGATGCGGGCGGCGATATCGGGGCGCTGCGCCCTGTTTGGTCGCAATCGGACCATGCGGATGCCATAAAACGTGTGCGGGACTATATCGCGGCTGGCGATATCTATCAGGCAAATCTGACCTTTCCGATCGAAACCACCGTGTCGGGCGATCCTGCCGCGCTCTATGCCCTTTTGGCCGCGCATCAGCCCGTTGGCCACGGCGCGTTTGTGCAGCAAGACGGCCCCACGATCCTATCGCGGTCGCCCGAACTGTTTTTCCGCACCACGAACGGCGTGATTGAAACGGCTCCGATGAAAGGCACCATGCCGCGCGGCGCCACCCCGCAAGAGGACGCCGCGAACAAAGCGTTCCTATCGTCGGACGAAAAGAACCGCGCCGAAAACCTGATGATCGTGGATTTGCTGCGCAATGACATCAGCCGCGTGTCAAAGGCTGGTTCGGTTAAGGTGCCCGACCTGTTCCACGTCCAGACCTTTGCGACGGTGCATCAAATGATCAGCCGTGTGCGGGCCGAACTGAATGACGGCGTGACGTTGCCCGATATCCTGACCGCGCTGTTCCCCTGCGGGTCGATCACAGGCGCACCCAAAGTCCGCGCGATGGAGGTCATCCGCGAACTGGAACCCGCGCCGCGCGATATTTATTGCGGGTCGATCGGGTGGTACGCACCCAGCGGCGACAGCGAATTTAACGTGGCGATCCGCACCCTGACCGTCGATGGGGACCGCGCCACGCTGAATGTTGGGGGCGGCATCGTCTGGGATTCCCGCGCTGCCGACGAATACCAAGAGGCCCTGTGGAAGGCCCGTTTCGCGCAGTTTTAGTATAAGTTTCGCCGCGAATGACGCGGCTTTGCTTGACATCTGGGCATGAACGCTGTGTATCGGCTCGAAACCCCGAAAACCCTAAGGGATATTGAATTCATGCACGCCTATCGCACACACAATTGCGCTCAGCTGACCAAAGAAAACGTTGGTGAAACCGTCCGTCTGTCGGGCTGGGTCCACCGCGTCCGCGACCACGGCGGCATTCTGTTTATCGACCTTCGTGATACATACGGCGTTACGCAGGTTCTGTGTGACCCTGACAGCCCTGTATTTGCAGAGGTCGAAAAGGTCCGCAGCGAATGGTGTATCCGCATCGACGGCACCGTCAAAGCACGTGATCCTGAACTGGTGAACCCGAAACTGCCAACCGGCGAAGTCGAGGTTTTCGTTCGCGATATCGAAATTCTGGGATCGGCTGGCGAACTGCCGCTGATGGTGTTCGGCGATCAGGAATACCCAGAAGAAACCCGCCTAAAATACCGTTATCTGGACCTGCGCCGCGACGTGATGCAGACCAACATGAAAATGCGTTCGGACGTTGTGCGTTCGATGCGCGAACGCATGTGGAACAACGGTTTCCGCGAATTCCAGACGCCAATCATCACCGCATCGTCCCCAGAAGGCGCGCGCGATTTCTTGGTGCCTTCGCGTCTGCACCCAGGTAAATTCTATGCGCTGCCTCAGGCTCCTCAGCAGTTCAAACAGCTGATCATGGTGTCGGGCTACGACAAATATTTCCAGATCGCGCCTTGTTTCCGCGACGAAGATCCACGCGCTGACCGTTCGCCAACCGATTTCTATCAGTTGGACATGGAAATGTCGTTCGTGACCCAGCAAGATATCTTTGACACCATTTCCCCAGTTCTGGCTGGCGTGTTCGAAGAATTCGGCGGCGGCAAAAAAGTCGATAACCCAGCAGAATGGCCACAGATTTCGTACCGTGACGCGGCGCTGTGGTACGGTTCGGACAAACCTGACCTGCGTAACCCGATCAAGATGCAGGTTGTTTCCGAACACTTTGCAGGGTCTGGTTTCGCGATCTTCTCGAAACTGCTGGAACAAGAAGGCACCGAAATCCGTGCCATCCCTGCGCCCAAAGGCGGCAGCCGCAAATTCTGTGACCGCATGAACGCGTTCGCACAGAAAGAGGGTCTGCCTGGTATGGGCTACATCTTCTGGCGCGATCAGGGCGAAGGCATGGAAGCTGCCGGTCCATTGGCGAAAAACATCGGCCCAGAGCGTACCGAAGCGATCCGTCAGCAACTGGGTCTGGGCGTTGGCGATGCTGCGTTCTTCTTGGGTGGTAAACCCAAAGCGTTCGAATCCGTTGCAGGCAAAGCTCGTAACGTCATCGGCGAAGAACTGGGCCTGACCGACAAGGACCGTTTTGCATTCGCTTGGATCGTGGATTTCCCGATCTACGAAAAAGACGAAGAAACCGGCGACATCGATTTCGAACACAACCCGTTCTCGATGCCTCAGGGCGGTATGGACGCGCTGATGGGCGACCCGCTAGAGGTCAAAGGCTATCAGTACGATTTGGCTTGTAACGGCTACGAACTGGTGTCGGGCGCGATCCGTAACCACAAACCTGAAATCATGGTCAAAGCGTTCGAACTGGCTGGTTACGGCGAAGAAGAGGTTAAGAACCGCTTTGGTGCGCTGTTTAACGCGTTCCACTACGGCGCTCCTCCGCACGGTGGCTGTGCTGCGGGTATCGACCGTATCGTCATGCTGCTGGCTGAACAGTCGAACATCCGCGAAGTCATGATGTTCCCAATGAACCAGCGCGCCGAAGACCTGATGATGAACGCGCCTAGCGCGCCGCAAAACGAACAGCTGCGCGAACTGTCGCTGCGTGTGATCCCACAAGAAGACTGATCACTTTTCCGCTGATTTCAAAGGCCGGTAGGGAAACCTATCGGCCTTTTTGTTATGTAGTGGTGAATCGTATAAAGGGGGCGGTATGCGCACAGAGGCAGAAATTGCGCAAATTCGGTATGGTCTGGGATTGTCACCGCATGTCACGTCGCCGACTGCGCCAGATGATATGTTGGATCGTTTGACGCGGTTCGATGCAGATGCCGCACGTTTTCCGATCCCGTTGTTTGATGCTGCGCACCCGACATTGTTGGAACAGCGTCTGATGCGCCGTGAACGCAGTGCCGCCGACCAATCCGGTGACCCCGTTGCCATTGCCGAAGTGCAAGCGCGATATCGCGCCCAAAGAAAAGCCCGCCGCGATGCGGAATGGCTGCATTTCCGAACCAACCTAGTGCGCGGCGCATGGACCGAAGATGCGTTTCGCGAACGGCTTGCGCGGTTTTGGGGGGACCACTTTACCGTTGCCTCCCGTGTGCATGAAAGCAGCCATTTGGTTGCGCCCTATATTGAAACAGCGATCCGGCCGAATATGACGGGCCGATTTGCCGATCTGCTGTGGGCCGTTGTGACCCATCCAATGATGATCGGCTATCTGGATCAGGGGCGGTCTTATGGACCCAACAGTGTGCTCGGTCTGCGGCGCGGGTTGGGATTGAACGAAAACCTCGCTCGAGAGATGTTAGAGCTGCACACGCTAGGCATTGACGGCAGCTATGACCAAGATGACGTTCGCGAATTGGCTGAACTGTTGACGGGGCTGACCTATCGCCCTGATCGCGGGCTATATTTTGATGCGGGTCGTGCGGAACCTGGCGCAGAAACTGTTTTAGGCCGCACGTATATGGCCGTTGCGGACATGTCTGTGCTGCGCGCTGCGGTTGATGATATCGCGGCGCACCCCGACACAGCGTTTCACATCGCCCGCAAATTGGTCGTGCATTTCGTGTCAGATGAACCCGATACGGCTTTGGTTGCGGCCATTGCGGGACGTTTTTCCGAAACAGGGGGCGACCTGATGGCGGTCTATGAGGCGTTGTTGACGCATGACGCTGCATGGGAACCAAACGCCCAAAAGGTCAAACAGCCGATGGGGTTTGTCACATCGACGTTCAGGGCGCTGGGCACGGACGCGGACCGAATTTTCAACGCACAGCATACGCATATTAAGAACGGCATTTACGTACCTATGCAGACGATGGGTCAGGAATGGGAACACCCCATCAGTCCCGAAGGTTGGCCCGAAGAGGCCGAAGCATGGGTGACACCGCAAGGCATGGCGGGCCGGATCAATTGGGCGATGACAGCGCCAGAGCGCTGGGTGGATGAATTGCCAGACCCTCGGGACTTTGTGGTGACGGCGCTGGGCAACGGCGCGGATGCTGAATTGCGCTTTGCCGCACATGCCGCTGAATCTGTGCGCGATGGCGTGGGGATCGTTCTGGCCTCTGCTGCGTTTCAACGGAGATGACAATGATTGGACGCCGTGGATTTTTACAACAAGGTTTGGCGCTGGGCTGTTCGGCGGCTGCGTCACCGTTTTTGACGCCGATCGCTTTTGCTTCGGCGCCGTGGAACACGCGGTTGGTCGTGATTGTCCTGCGTGGTGCTATGGATGGTTTGCATATGGTGCAGCCCTATGGAGATCCGGCTTTTGCGGACTATCGACCGAATTTGGCGATGTCGCCCGATCAAGGGGCCTTTGATCTGGATGGATTTTTCGCCATGCACGGTGATTTGGCTCCGCTGTGGCCATTATGGCAAGCGGGCGAATTGGGATTTGTGCACGCCGTATCCACGCCCTACCGCGATAAACGAAGCCATTTTGACGGACAGGATATTCTAGAGGCAGGTGGCTATCAGGTGGGGGATGTCGATGGCGGATGGCTGAACCGTTTGGTATCCCATTTGCCCGCGTCCGATCCGGAAATTGCCTATGCTGTGGGGCGCGAACAGATGTTGATTTTGTCGGGGCAGGCAGACGTGTCCAGTTGGTCGCCCGACGCGACACTATCTCTAAGCCCCCAAGCGCAACGTTTGCTACAGCGCGTCTACGAAGGGGACCCACTATTTGAACAGGCCAGTTTGGACGCGATTAACATCGCTCAGGGGTTAACAGCATCCGATGACATGGCCGATGACGACATGATGATGGGCGGGTCAAATGGGGGGCATGTTGAAATTGCGAAATTTGCGGCGTCTCGGTTGGCGGGCGACGCGCGCATCGCAAGTTTTTCGTTGAATGGCTGGGATACGCACGTCAAACAAAATCGCAATTTGCGAAAATCATTCGCCAATCTGTCTGATGTGATCCTGACCTTGCGGGCCTATCTAGGGCCGATTTGGCAAAATACAGCCGTTGTCGCGATGACAGAATTCGGGCGCACGGTTGCGGAAAACGGGAACCAAGGCACCGACCACGGCACAGGTGGCGCAATGCTTACGGCGGGGGGCGCAATCCGCGGGGGGCGCGTTGTATGTGACTGGCCAGGTTTGGCCGAGGCTGATTTATACGCGCGCCGCGATCTGATGCCGACCCAAGATGTCCGCGCGATTGCAGGTTGGATCATGCGCGGGGCCACAGATGTGCCGTTGGACGTTATTCGTGATGCGGTGTTTCCGGGGGTCGATATGGGCACTGACCCGAAATTCTTTGGCTAATTAGACGCCAGCGATTGTGGCGACCGCTGAATCATCCTGCGCGATGTTGCTGGCGCTGGTGTCAATGACCGCGAAAATCGCAATGGACAGCATGACCAGACCTGCCGACAGCACCAACCAGTCAACCGCGTTGCTGCCTTTGTCGTCGTTCCAGAACCGTTCCATAATTTCGGCCATGTCGCTTTTCCTAGTCTTGGTTGTTCGTCTGATACGTTTGTGACGAAAGACTTGGACGCGTTAACGGACGGTTTGTGCCATTTTTGAGGTTTCGTTCGCCTGATTGGGGCGAAAAAATGACGGCGTTAGTTTAGGCTGTTGTGTTCGGTTTCCAGTAATCGCGTTTCGATTAGGTCCGAAAGAGCACGCATTTGCGGGCCGATAGGTTGGCCGTTTTGACGAAGTGATTGCAATTCATCTAGCGCCTGCAAAATCGGCTGGTCGTCCGCGCATTCTGCAACGCCTGACAGGAATTGATGCACGTAATCAAGCGTTCTGGGGTCCGCGTTTGTTGCGATCAGGCGTGCGATCTGGGTCAGGTCATCGCGATAGGCAATGCGATCTGGCGCTATTGTTGCGGCCGGCAAACGGCGCGGGCCTTTGGGGCGGCGATCCATCGGCATGTGGTCTAAAATGGCGGCTTGAAACGCGGCTAGGCTATTGAAAGGTTTGCACATAAATCCGTCGGCGCCAGATATTTTTGCGCGCATTTCTCCGTCAGGATCGCCGCTGGTTGCCAAAATGGCTTGGACGCGGGGTGTTGCGCGGGATAGTTCGGAAATCAGGTCTTCGCCATATCCGTCGGGCAGCCCCAGATCGATGATCGCAACCGAAGGTCGATAAATCCGCAGGTGTTGGCGCGCGCTGGCAATGCTGTCGGCACGGCGCAACCGCGCGCCCGAACGCGACGCCATCATACGCATCGCTTCGCAGGCGAAACGGCTGTCTTCGACCAATAAAAGTGTGACCCCCATCAGGGGACGTTCCGCGGTTGGTGGGCGGGTCAGTAGAAAATCGTCTTGGGTATCCATAGCGAATCCTCTGGCAGGGGGATTATGGGTCATGATTGCGCAGCTTGGTTGATGATCGGTTAACCTGCGACGCAACGACCGCTTTGCAAAATGCTGCGGGTGCGTAATAAAGTTGCGCAGACATAGGGAGATTCCAAAATGATCGGACGCTTGAATCACGTCGCCATCGCCGTGCCAGACCTAGAGGCCGCATCCGCGCAATACCGTGACACGCTGGGCGCGAATGTTGGCGCACCGCAAGATGAACCAGATCACGGCGTGACCGTGGTGTTCATCGAATTGCCGAATACCAAAATCGAATTGCTGTACCCGCTGGGCGACGATTCCCCGATCAACGGGTTTCTGGAAAAGAATCCGTCGGGCGGCATTCACCATGTCTGCTACGAAGTGGACGATATTCTAGCCGCGCGTGATCAGCTGGTCGAAAAGGGCGCGCGCATTTTGGGCAGTGGCGAACCGAAAATCGGTGCGCACGGCAAACCCGTGTTGTTCCTGCACCCCAAAGATTTTCAAGGCACGCTGGTCGAACTAGAGCAAGTGTGACTTGTCCCGCGATCTAATCGGCGTATGTAACGCGGGGCGGGATATCCGCCCCGTTTGTATTTAGGAGGATCCGATGGCCATAACTTCGGCTTTGGTATTGCTAGCTGTGACTTGGTTCATGACGCTGTTTTGCGTGTTGCCGATGCGTTTAACGACCCAAGGTGAAGCCGGCGAAGTCGTTCCGGGTACACACGCGTCGGCGCCTGCGAATTTTTCGGCAAAACGCACGGCTTGGGTCACCACCCTGATCGCCGTGCCGATTTGGGCGCTGATCACCGGCGTTATCCTTTCGGGCGTCATTAGCGTCCGCGATCTGGATTATTTTCAACGGATGAGCACACCAGAAGTATCGCAGCCAGCGGCGACTGAATAATCAGCGCGCCGCCAGTCGGTGATAAAGGTGCGTAAACGTTGCAGCCCCCAATATCGGGATCAGCAGGTTTAGGATCGGCACCATCAACGGCACGGTCATCAAACACCCAGCGAACCAAATTTGCGCAGAGTAACGTTTGCGCAGAATTTTGGCGCCCTGACGACCTTCGCGGCGCATGGCAGCCAAAGTGAAATATTCTCGGCCCAGAAGAAATCCGTTTAGGCCGACGAAAATTGGAACGGCAAAGATCGGAAATACGATCGACAGCGCGAACGCGATGATGTTTGCCGCAATAAGCACGCCCAGAAAATTCACCGTATCGACCACGCCATCCCAAAAGGATGGGCCAGGCACATCTGGCAGATGCGGATAATGTTTGTGTTCAACGGCTTGGGCAACGTCATCCAAAAATAGCGACGTCATGGCTGATGCCACAGGCACCATCAAAAACACGGACAGCACCATCATCAGGATCAAGGACCCGATGGAAAAGAACCCGTTTAGCCAACCGACCTGACCGACAATGGGCAAGCTAACCGACGATGGGTCGGCCCAGCTGATCAATCCGACCAGCGCCATGTAAATCAGGACCAATAGGCCCAAAGCCAGCCCGATGCCCAAAAACAGAACGCGCTGGAAACGTGAATCCGACAGTTGGGCAACGGCTTTGGCGAAATCGGTAAAAATCATTTCCACGTCACGATGTTGGATAGATCTGGGCGTGGGCGTTCTGGTGGAACCATGGATTCCGTGCCCAGATGGATGATGCCAGCGACCTTTTCATCTGCGGTTACGCCTAACTGATCTGCGACGTGTTGCGGATCGTGGCTGTGCCAGCCTGAAACCCAGCTTGCTGCCCAGCCCGATGCCAATGCTGCATTCACCAACGACAGGCAAGCAGCGCCTGCCGAATATAGCTGTTCAATCTCGGGTACTTTGGCGGCGGGTTTCGGCGAATACACGACCACAACGGCACAGGGCGATTGAGTATAAACACCAGCGGGTTTGTCGATGTTTGCCTGTTCCACGCCCAGACGTTCGCCAGCGGCCTGCAGGGTGTTGGCATAGGCGGTCAACGCCTCATCGCCCAACACAATAAACCGCCAAGGCACCAACGCGCCGTGGTCGGGCGTGCGTGCTGCGGCCGTTAGGATGGTTTCCAATGCTGCGCGATCAGGGCCGGGGCCTTTGATCGTTTTGGCAGGGCGCGAACGGCGGGTGGTCAAAAATTCCATAACAGCATCGTTATGGGCAAGCGGTGCAATTGTTGTGTTGGTCATCGAAATCTCCTGTTGGGCCAGATATCGGGGTTTGATCCAGCAAATTCAATCACTAGCCTGCGCAGTATCGGCGGTCTAAACTAATTTTCTATGACGGACCTGACACATTTTATGAGCTCTGGCGCGATGATCGCTGTGCGCGTGACACCCAAGGCAAGCCGCGACCGTATCACGGTCGAGGGCGATCAGATACGTGTCTACGTGACCGCCGTGCCCGAAAACGGCAAAGCGAACGCAGCGGTCGTGAAACTACTGGCCAAGGCTTTGGGCGTGCCGAAATCACGCCTGACTGTCGTGAAAGGCGTGACATCGCGCGACAAGGTCATCCAGATCGACTGATCAGTCTTTGCGTAGGCGATAGACGCCCTCTGGTAGGTCCAGCGCGGCCTCTAGATCCTGAAGCTGCGAAAACGACAGCGTGATTTTCATCACCTGATCCGTCCGCGCGTCCAGTTGTTCGATTGTAATGCAGTCTTCGAATGCGGATACCGTAATATCCTCTTGAAGGTGGGTGCCGCCTTCGTCGACCAATGTGACGACAGTCGCGTCAAAATCATGCTCGATGGTAAACATAAGGTCAGCCTACGCCCGAGTTTCCCCAAAGAAAAGCCCTGATGGCGAACCTGTGATTGATCGGGCTTTGACCTTTGCTGCGGTTGCAGAAATGATAGGGCGTTGAATATAGGGAATTTCGATGCGGATCGTATTTGCAGCAATGTTTGTAGCGTTGTCGTTGGCAGGGTGCGTGATGGCACCAATCGGCCCTATGCCAACGGTCGGAAACAGCGAACCGGACCTAGCGCAGCGGGCCCAGTTTCTGCGCGTGGTGGACAACGTTGAACCTGTGATCGAACGCATTTGCCGCGAGGTGACCATTCAACGGGATTGCGATTTTCTGATCGTTGTCGACACCGCAGCGAACATGCCCGCGAATGCCTATCAAACGGTGGATCAACGTGGGCGCCCAGTGATCGCCTTTACCACCGCATTGCTGGACGACATTCAGAACGATGACGAACTGGCCTTTGTTCTGGGTCACGAAGCATCGCATCACATCGCGGGCCATCTGGAACAAACCCAGCGCAACGCCCAGATCGGAGCCGAGATTTTCAGCGGCCTTGCAGGGCTTGCTGGGTCCGGCGTGCCAGAAGATGTGACGCTGGCACGGGAACTGGGGGCCGCCGTTGGCGCGCGCGCCTATTCCAAAGACTATGAATTAGAAGCCGACAGGATGGCCGCACGTATCTCCACGATCGCAGGGTATGATGCGTGGAAAGGGGCGCAGTTCTTTTTCCGAATCCCTGATCCTGGTGACCGGTTTTTAGGGTCTCATCCGGCGAATGCAGACCGTGTTCGGGCCGTTCAAAACGTGGTCGCAGGCCTGAATTAACATACCCATTGGTAGAGTTTTCCCATGCCCGATTTTCAGCGGATCGGACCTTTTGGCACATTTTTTGAAAATAATTCACTCGGATGGATAAAATGGTCAGTCCGTCGGTCGTTACCCTACCTGAACGAAAAGTTCACTGCACCGAAGGGGATTTTGACATGGGCTCTATACAACATAAGACGTTCCAAAAGTCTAAAGACGTTGCTGGTACGCCGCGTTGTTGTCTCGAACTGTTCCTTGCGGTCGAAGATGGACACATGAATGCGACAAATGTTCATGACCTGTCCGAAACGTGCCGTAAGTGTCCGCGCAGGAACCGCGCGCGGGGGTGGATTAGTGATAATAGCAGCATCGGTGTGTGGAGCGGATGCGCCCACCAGCGGCAGCTGAAAGATGCAATGAAACGGTAAACGCGCCAAACGTTGGGTGGGCTTTGGCGTAACGAAAGCGAAGTTACGTGGCCTTTCCAATGTGCTGTCATATTTGCGCCCGTCGTGATGCGCCTGTGATGCACCTGCAGGTGCCATCATGAGCTATACCGTTAAAACCGTGCTGCCCGCCAAAGTCATCCACGACGCTGGCCGCGAAGATAGCCCCGAAGAAAAAGTAAACATCGTTGGTTTTGATGTGGTGGACACATCCGTTTTAGCGATGACCGTCGAAGACGCCACAGGCAACATGCAGCAATTCCCGCTGTGGCCGACCGTTCGGATTTCCACGCGCTATGGCAAACAACAAACGGGCGATCAGCTGTTGGCCGAACTGGTAAAGGCCAAAAAGGTCAATATGATCGAGCCGCCCAAACCGCGTCAGGAATTCCACCAGCCGCCGCTAGAGCCTGTAAAGCTGGTCAAGCTGCGCAAATGGGAAGTCTACGCCCTGACCTTTGTCATCATGTTCTTTATCTGGGAAATCGTGCGGCACGCGTTATAACGGCGCGCATGAAAATTCTGGATAACATCATTTCCGACCGCGGATCGAAATATTCGGTGTCCGGCGCGCCCGTCAATTCGCCCGAGGACGCCAAGGCATTCATCAAAACCCTGTGTAAAAACAAAAAGTTCGCCAAAGCGACCCATAACACATGGGCCGTTCTGCTGGACAACGGCCCGCTGAAAAACGACGACGGAGAAAGCGGCGCAGGCATGGTGATCGTGCGGATGCTGGAACGCGAAGGCCTACGCGGTCACCTCATCTGCGTCACCCGCTGGTTCGGCGGCAAACATCTGGGCGGAGACAGGTTCCGACACGTTCAGGATGCTGTGCGGGTTTATTTGGAGGGGATGGAGCGAAGAAAAACTATTAACAAATAGAATAATGATAAAAAGACCTAGCTTTACTCTGGGATATTTTCATCAGGATATAGCGTTCGCCAAGTTTTGTGTAATTCCGTGAAGCTCTTGTTAAGCTGCTTACCTTGAGCAGCCGTAGCTTGCAGGAATTTGAGCCGATATTGTGGCGATTTCTTAGGTATCCCTACTGCCTCAACTAGGCTTTGGGGTTGGTCAAAAATATCGGGATTTAAAATTACCCGAGTATCGGGGGCGGGTCGATCGGCCGAGTGGTCCAGAAATTCCATCAGTAGATCAGCATCGCTTTTCAGGCATTTAAATTTCGCTTGCAGACTATCATGATCAAAAAACTTGTTAGGGTTTTTGAGGAGCTTCTCCAAATCTGTGAGCCGGTCCAACTGCAGAACATCAAAGGACTGACCTATGTCATCCAAGAATCGCTGTATGCCATTAAAGTGCTCGTGTATCTCGTGATACAGAGATCGATCACCTTGTGTAGGTTTAATTCTTGTTTGTATCGAAGCGTTTGGCGCCGTGCTCTTTGTCTTCGAAGCAACGGCATTCTTACCGCTTGGAGAAGAATAAACTTCCGAGCCGATCCAAGTGAAAATCGCTGCAATCGCGCCCCAGACTTCCCAAGTTCTATTTTGATAGAATAGCTCTAGATCATCTTTAGTTGGGAGGTGAAGTGGGCGAAATAGCAATGCCACCAGAGCTATAGCAGTAGGCCAGCTCCGATTCTTATAAAATTTACTTTTTGCACAATTCTCTTACCCTAGGTTACCCCACAAATCATACTCCCCAGCCTCATCAACCTCAACCTTAACGATATCACCGACGGACAACCCTTGGGTGCCTTCGTCGATGAATAGGTTGCCGTCGATCTCTGGCGCGTCGGCCCATGTGCGGCAGGTGGCGATGCCGTCTTCGTCGATGTCGTCCACGATCGCTTCGACCGTTTTGCCGACTTTGGCCTGTAGTTTCGCCTCGGAAATGGCCTGTGCCTTTTCCATGAAACGTTCCCAGCGGTCCTGTTTCACCTCGGCGGGGACATGATCGGGCAGGTCGTTCGACCGCGCTCCGTCCACGTTTTCGTACTGGAAACAGCCGACGCGATCCAATTGCGCTTCGTCCAGCCAATCCAGCAGAGTGTTGAATTCATCCTCGGTTTCGCCGGGGTAGCCCACGATAAACGTGCTGCGCAGGGTCATATCTGGGCAGACCGACCGCCACGCCGCGATTTCGTCCAGCGTTTTCGCCGCCGCTGCAGGGCGCGCCATGCGTTTTAGCGTGTCGGGGTGCGCGTGTTGGAACGGGATGTCCAGATACGGCAGGATCAGCCCGTCCGCCATCAGCGGGATCAGGTCGCGCACATGCGGGTAGGGGTAGACATAGTGCAAACGCACCCACGCACCCAAACTGCCCAAATCGCGCGCCAGATCAGTGATGTGCGCACGGTGTTCGCGTTCGGTTTTGTGTTTGATGTCAACGCCATAGGCGCTGGTGTCTTGGGAAATGACCAGCAGTTCCTTAACACCTGCATCGACGAGTTTTTCCGCCTCGCGGATGACCGCATGGGCTGGGCGCGACGCCAGTTTGCCGCGCATATCTGGGATGATGCAGAATTTACATTTGTGGTTACAGCCTTCGGAGATTTTCAGATAGCTGTAGTGGCGCGGCGTCAGTTTCACGCCCGACGCAGGCAGCAAATCCACAAAGGGATCAGGTTTTGGCGGCACGGCGGCATGCACGCTATCCAGCACCTGTTCGTACTGATGCGGGCCCGTGACGGCCAGAATATTCGGGTGATGTTCGCGGATGTAATCAGGTTCCGCGCCCAAACAGCCGGTCACGATGACTTTGCCGTTTTCGACCAGCGCTTCGCCAATGGCGTCCAGCGATTCAGCCTTGGCCGAATCTAGAAAACCGCAAGTGTTCACGATCACCGCGTCCGCGCCCGTGTAATCGGGGCTGATCTGGTAACCTTCGGCGCGTAGGCGCGTCAAAATCCGTTCGCTATCGACCAACGCTTTGGGACAGCCCAAAGAGACCATGCCGATCGTCGGCTGGCCGTCGCGTTTTTCAGTATCGAAGCGGGGCTTTGGCGCCAGATCAGGGCGCAAGCTTGGCGGATTTTGAGACATGACAGCCCTATAATCCTGAATCTGCTGCCGTTAAAGAGATTACAGAGCTGCGACGATCAAAATCGCGTTTCTATCCTTTTGGTAAGTCAAAGGGGGCTATGCAGGCCGCCTTTGGTTTCGTATTGGTAAGAAATGCTATACACGTATCGAAACCGCAATTCTGACTGTCCTTATGAAATGGCGCTGGGTTTGGTGTCAAAACGGTGGAAGCCGCGCATTTTGGCGATCCTGTCTGAACAGACCCTGCGATATGGCGATTTAAAGGACGCATTGGCGGGCGTTTCGGACAAAGTGCTGACCGGCGCGTTGGATGATTTGACGCGGGACGGGTTGATCAGCCGCACAGCGTTCGCCGTGATCCCGCCGCGGGTCGAATATGCGCTGACCCCGCAGGGCGAAACGCTGCTAGAGGCGCTGGCGCCGTTGGCAGAATGGGCAAAGCGGGAAAATGGTCGATAAACCTGCTATATCATTTATTACCCAATGGTGAGAAATGATATTTATTGGCTTTCGTTCATGATCGTGTTCGCGACCAATTCGCTAATAGCATTGCTTCCTTTGGCGGATGGGTGGATCAGATCGAGCCCGTGAAAACTGCGGTCGCCATGGGGCACCAGTTCGGCCAGCGATACAAACACCACACCATCATCACCTTCGGCAAATCGGGCGATCCGCGCGTCCATTTCGTCGCCAATGGGGCCGCACGATTCAATCGGACCATTAACGCCGGGGGTACGCAGATATCCGGTGTAAAGAACCCGAGCGCCCGTTTCGCGCAGGTCGCGGATTGTGTCGGGAATAACGCCGGTTTGCCCATCGGCGGAAATCAGGCGGTCCAGACGTCGATCACAGGCGCCGCAACCGCAGCCGAACAGGATATCGTTGCCGCCGCCATTCATGACGATCCATTCCCAATTGCCGGTCAGGTACTGGCTTTGGATTTTCATACCTGCGGCGCCGCTGACGGGTAGGTTATAGATCAGGCGCGCGCCGGAAACGGATCGATCTATGACATTCGTGCCCAAACGATCCTGCAGGTGATCCGCCACGCTGTTTCCCGACAGGCGATTGAACGCCATCATGGAATCGCCCATCAGCAATATTTGCGGTTCCGAGGGATCCTCGACCGTATCAGTGCAGGACATGGCCAAAAGGCTGACCAAGACGATGAAAAACCAGCGCAACATGTGCCACCTGAATCTGTGTGGGCATAAAAATGATATCACAGTGATTTATAACGGGTGAAATGCGTTCAAATTAGGTCGGAAAACCTGCCTTGAGCGGGGGATGGGTGATTCGCATGAAAAAACCCGCCTCAATGGGCGGGTTGATCCGTAAAATCGTGGTGCCAATTAGCGGCGGCGATCGCGGCGCGCGCTCATGGGTTGGAAGGCCACGCCAACGTGCGCTTCGCAATATGGTTTGCCCTGTTGGACGGGCAGACCGCAGAACCAGAAATCTGATGTTGCTGGGTCACCGATCGGCCATTTGCAGGTGCGTTCGGTCAATTCCATCAGAGAAATTTTCTTGGCGGTTTTTTCCACCTCGTTCACGCGGGCCAGTGCCTCGGGCGAAATTTCGTTGGCCGATGGTTGCGGCGGCAAAGGCTGTCCTGCAGGGATAATCGCCTTGCGTGCTGGGCTCATTGGCACAGTGGCAGGGGGCTGCGCGGCGGCAGGCTCTGCGGCTTTCGGCTCTGGTTTGGGGGCCGGCTTGGCCTTGGGCTTCGGCGCTGGGGCCGGCTTTGGTGCCTCGGCCTTGGCCGCTTTGGGGGCGGCTGCCGCACCCGCGCTGGTCGCGCGGTTGGATAGGCCCAAACGGTGCACTTTGCCGATCACAGCGTTACGTGTAACGCCGCCCAGTTCTTTAGCGATCTGGCTTGCGGATTGGCCTTCGCCCCACATCTTTTTCAACAGCTCGACGCGTTCGTCGGTCCAGGACATATGAGTTCCTTTGACATTTTTGGCGGGCGCAGCGCGGCATCCGTCCTTGCAACATTGGTCAGAGACCTATTCTAAGCACCATTGAGCGGGATACAAGCGTTCGAATCGCGAAAACAGGAGAGGATGATGCAAGAACACGTCGCAATGGGCGTTCGCCGCTTTGGTCGGGTGAACTGGTTGGGCCTTTATACGTTGATCCGCCGAGAGATTTTGCGGTTCATGAACGTTTGGTCGCAAACAATCATGGCGCCGCTAATTAACGCGGGCCTGTTTCTGCTGATTTTCACAATTGCCATCGGTTCCCAACGCGGAGACGTCATGGGCGTGCCGTTTATGCATTTTCTGGCCCCCGGTATCCTAACGATGACGGTGATCCAGAACGCATTTGCGAATTCGTCGTCGTCGCTGACTTCGGCCAAGGTGCAGGGGAATATCGTTGATACGCTGATGCCGCCGCTGTCAGCGGGGGAATTGGTTGCGGGATATGTTTGCGGCGCTGTTGCGCGGGGCCTGTTGGTCGCGGTCGTGATCGCAGTGGGCGTTTGGCTGTTTCTGGGCGTTGGTATGCAGCATCCGCTGTGGGTGCTGGTGTTCGTCGTTCTGGGCGCTGTGTTTATGGGCGGTTTGGGCATCATCGCCGCGATTTTTGCCAATAAATTCGATCAGTTGGCGGCAATCAGTAATTTCATCGTGACCCCGCTGTCTTTCCTATCGGGCACGTTTTATTCCATCGATGCCTTGCCGCCGTTTCTGAATAAACTCAGCCACGTGAACCCGTTTTTCTACATCATCGACGGCGTCCGCTATGGGATGATCGGCGTGTCTGACGGCAGCCCGTGGCGCGGCCTGTGGGTCGCGGCACTGGCGGCGACCATCGTTCTGTCGATCTGCTGGTATTGGTTCCGCAAAGGTTACCGGCTCAAAGCATAAAACGCTTTGCATTATGCCATGTCGCCCCTATACGGGCGGCATGATGACCTGTGCACAAAACACCACGATTCGACGCCGACGCTAATTTATTTAGCGCCGCGCTGCTTTTGCGCACCCATCTTCCTTCCTTACACGTTGACATGCCCCCGCCAGCTTGGCACCAATCGGGCTTCTAATTTTTAAAGGGTTTGACCATGATCCCCTCTGTTTTGCCGACCTATAACCGTGCGCCGCTGTCTTTTGTCGAAGGCAAAGGCTCTTGGCTGATCGAGGCGGACGGCCGACGTTTTCTGGATTTGGGCGCGGGCATCGCGGTGAATTCGCTGGGACATGCGCACCCTGATCTGGTTGCGGCCCTAACGACCCAAGCGAATGCGCTGTGGCATGTGTCGAACCTGTATAAAATCCCTGCGCAACAGGAATTGGCCGATCGTGTGGTCGAAGCCTCCTTTGCCGACACCGTGTTTTTCACGAACTCGGGCACGGAATCGTGCGAACTGGCCGTGAAAATGGCGCGCAAATATCATTACGAAAAAGGCGCGCCAGAACGCACCACGATCATCACCTTTGACGGATCGTTCCACGGTCGTTCGTCGGCGGGCATCGCGGCCGCGGGGTCGGAAAAAATGGTCAAAGGTTTTGGCCCGTTGTTGCCAGGTTTCAAACACCTGAAATGGGGCGACCACGATGCATTGCGCGCAGCGGCGGCTGAACCGGATGTTGGCGCGATCCTGATCGAACCTGTTCAGGGCGAAGGCGGCATTCGCCCGCTACCTGATCAGTGCCTAAAAGGTCTGCGCGATCTGTGCGACGAACACGGTATCCTGTTGATTTTGGACGAAGTTCAATGCGGCGTGGGCCGTACGGGCAAACTGTTTGCGCATGAATGGTCGGGCGTGACGCCTGATATCATGATGGTCGCCAAAGGCATCGGTGGTGGTTTCCCGCTGGGCGCTGTTCTGGCCACCGAAAACGCGGCCTATGGCATGACCGCAGGCACCCACGGGTCCACCTATGGCGGTAACCCATTGGCCTGCGCGGTGGGCAACGCCGTGATGAAACACGTGGCCGACGATGTATTTCTGGCCGAAGTGAACCGCAAAGGCGCGTTGCTGCGTCAAAAACTAGAAGGGCTGGTCGCCTCTCATCCTGACGTGTTCGATCACGTGCGTGGGTCGGGCCTGATGCTGGGTATCAAATGCAAATCCCCGAACACTGATGTTGTGGCCGCTGGCTATGACAATGGCGTTCTAACGGTTCCCGCTGGGGACAACGTCCTGCGTTTGCTGCCCGCGCTGAACATCAGCGATGACGACATCGATCAGGCGATCACACGTCTGGATGCCGCAGCCGCCCAAATTGAAAAGGGCTAAGGCCCAAGCGAAAGATTATACGATGACCCATTTTCTGGATATCAACACCACCTCGCCCGAGGATCTGCGGGCGATTATCGACAGCGCCAAAGCGATGAAAGCAGCCCGTCAGGGCCAGCCGAAAGGCGCTTTGGATGCGGAAAAACCGCTGGACGGCCGTATGGTCGCGCTGATCTTTGAAAAACCATCCACCCGTACCCGCGTTTCGTTTGACGTGGGCGTACGCCAGATGGGCGGTCAGACCATGGTTCTGTCGGGCACTGATATGCAGCTGGGTCACGGTGAAACCATCGCCGATACCGCGCGCGTTCTGTCGCGTTACGTTGACATGATCATGATCCGCACATTCGAAGAACAGACCCTACAGGAAATGGCGGAATATGCGTCCGTTCCTGTGATCAACGGCCTGACCAACCGCACGCACCCATGCCAGATCATGGCCGACATCCAAACGTTCGAAGAACACCGTGGGTCGATCGCCGGTAAAAAGGTTGTCTGGTCGGGCGACGGCAACAACGTTTGCGCATCGTTCATCCATGCCGCTGGCCAGTTCGGTTTCGACCTGACGTTCACCGGCCCTGAAAAACTGGACCCAGAGGCCGTGTTCGTCGAAGAGGCCCGCGCAAAAGGCGTGACCATCGATATCGAACGCGATCCGATCAAAGCGGTCGAAGGCGCGGATCTGGTTGTCACTGATACGTGGGTGTCGATGCATGATCCGGCGTCCGCTCGTGAACGCCGCCATAACCTGCTGCACAAATATCAGGTCAACGAACGCCTGATGGCTGCGGCAAAACCTGACGCGTTGTTCATGCACTGTCTGCCTGCCCACCGCGAAGACGAAGCCACAAGCGCCGTGATGGATGGACCGAATTCGGTGATTTTTGACGAAGCGGAAAACCGTCTGCACGCACAAAAAGCCATCATGCGTCACTGTTTGGGCGCATAAATAAAAGGGGCCTTAGCGGCCCCTTTTTTCGTTACAGCGCTAGGCCGATGGTGACGGTGCCGGTATAGCCGGTTTCAGGATCACCTGTGACAACCATCGTGCGTTGTTCCATCTGCGCGTCCGAACTGTCGCCAAACACCATGTCGCGGGTCAGTGTCTGACGGTCCAAATTACGGATGCCGTTGGAATACAGATCGCTTTTCGCGTTGTAGACGGTTTCACAGTCGTCTTCGTTGAATGCGATCTGCGAAATCAGCAGGCTGTCGCGGCCCGTTGCGATGTCGTCAGGGGATGCGAAAACTTCGAAATGCATGTGCGGCCAGCGGCCATCGTAACAACCAGGGAAAATGCTGGTGAATTTCACGATGCCGTTTTCATCCGAAATGCCGACGCCGCGCAGATAGTTGCGGTCGGTCGTATCATAAAGCGAATACAGGCCCGTCACATCACAGTGCCACAGATACAGGGCATAGCCCGAAACCGGCGCGCAATTGTCGTTCACGTTGACCAATTGCAGCTGCATCTCTAGCGGAACACCTTCGGCGGTTGTGCCTTCGTAATCGCCGAAAGATGTGCGTAGGTCTTCGCGGATCACGCCTTCTTGGGTTAGGACGTTGACGGTTTGGCCCGCTTTGGCGTTGGTGCCGTCAGCAGGGTAGGGGCCCGCGGTTTCCTGTTGGTCTGCGACGCACATCAGATCGGCGGCAGCCGCTGGGCCAGCCATCGCAATACCGGTGCCTAGGCCCAGCAGCATCAATGCTTTGCGGCGGCCAATCAGGCGGGGCAGGTCGTGTTTTAGGCCGTGATCGTGGTCATGAATATCGGACATTTGAAATACCTTTTTGTTCGCGTTCAAAGGTTAAACGCATAAGTTTTGATATTCCGTCATAATTTTTTTGAATACTTGTCAGCCAAGCGCCTGCAAAACATGAAATGCGGCGGCGGAAAAGATCGCAGTGATTGGCAAGGTCACCATCCACGCTGCGATAATTGTCATGAAATGACTGCGCCGCACCAAACGGCGATGGCGGCGTTCTTCGACTGCGGTTCGGGGGTGTAGGGTCGACCGTTTCTGTTTTTGCGCCTGATCCCATTCACGAAAGAAACCAACGCCAAACACGGCGCCAACGGCGATATGGGTTGATGACACAGGCAGACCAAACCCACTGGCGATAATCACCGTGACTGCGGCAGACAGGGCGACGCAAAACCCGCGAACAGGGTTCAGTTTGGTGATCTGTTTGCCGACCATCCGGATCAATTTCGGGCCGAATGTCATCAGCCCGAATGAAATGCCCAATGCGCCAATCAACATCACCCACAGCGGAATTTCAGCATTAAAAGAAACATCGCCGTAGGAGTATGTGTGAACGATCGCGGCCAGCGGCCCAACCGCATTCGCAACGTCATTCGCCCCATGGGCAAAGGACAACAAAGCGGCGGCAATGACCAATGGTGCCCGAAACAATTGTTTGATTGATTTCGCGCGGTTTTCCATCCCAACGGATTTTGCGCGGATAACCGGTTTTGCAATCGCATAGGCCAACGCGGCAAATCCGGCGGACACCAACACAACCCGCAATGTTGATGGGGTGTCGATGACTTTGTTTAGACCTTTGGTCATAAGATAAGCGGAAAATGATCCAGCCATGATCGCAAAATAAACGGGCAGCCAACGGCGTGCGGCTGTGATCTGGTCGTCTTGGCCCAATATCGTGCGCCGTATCAGCGCCAAAAAAACCGCAGCGACCAAACCGCCAGCCAGCGGTGATGTGACCCAAGAGGCCATGATGATCATAACCGCAGGCCAGTTGACGACGGCAAACCCTGCACCTGCGATGCCCGCACCCAAAACCCCGCCAACAACTGCATGCGTGGTGGATACCGGTGCGCCGATCCATGTTGCGATGTTGACCCATAGGGCTGACGATATCAGGGCCGACAGCATGGCCCACATAAACACTTCTGACGTTGGGGCGACCGTTGGTTCTAGCAAATCACGCGAAATGGTCGTGACGACATCCCCGCCCGCGATCAAAGCGCCCGCCGCTTCGCAAATCGCGGCGATAGCGATCGCAACCCCGATGGGTAATGCGCCAGCCCCCACCGCAGGGCCCATATTGTTGGACACGTCATTGGCCCCGATGTTCAGCGCAAGGTAGGCGCTGAATACGGCTGCTGCGATAACGATGGCGGCCTTTGATTCAAGGCCAAAGAAAACGGCGGCCTCGATCCCTGCGCCAACAATGAAAATCAGCGCGATGCCCATGGCCACCAGCCGCCGTCCCGAAATGAACGACGCGGTTTCCAGCACGGAAATCCGTTTGAGGTCTTTGTCCAGCGACTGCCAGTCGTCATGTTGTTTGTGGCTCATACCCATCGGGTAAGCCTGACAGGTCACCGTTTCAAGCCTGTCGTCGCGGTTTTAACGGTTTGCAATCCAATGGCGTAGAAAATCCGACAAATCCGCATCGTCCACTTCGTCTGGGGCTGTATCCAGATCGACCAGACGGCGGTCACGTTCGGATATTTCGGGATAGTCATCTGACAATTCATCGACGGGGATCACATAAACGAATGTTTCGCAATCAAACCGCAGACCGCTGTCGCGTTCTTTGACCGTGTCAAATCGGCCTGCAAATTGGAATTTTTCTGGGTTCGAGATGACGCCTGCTTCTTCCCATGCCTCTAACGCGGCGGTCTCTGCGCCGGATTTTCCGTTTTCTGGCCAGCCTTTAGGGATAATCCATCGCCCGTTTGACGACGTGATCAAAACGATTTGTGTCTTGTCACTGTTAGCGCATATACACAGCGCGGCAAATTGCACTATTTTCGGGCGTTTCAGAATGGGCGTGACCACAGCGGCCAACATTCTAATTAACGACCTGAACATAAGTTTATCGGCTTTCGGGTTAGGGATGGATGTACCTACCAATACTGTCAGCCTGACGCAAATTTTGATGCTTGGAAAGGCAGACAAATGGACACTTTGGCAAATCTTGGCCTGTACGGTCTGGGGACAATGGGTAGCGCACTGGCGCTGAATATTCTGGATAACGGTTTTGCGCTGCACGTCGCGAACCGTTCCGAAGACGCGACGAAAGACTTCGCTGCCGAAGCGAACGACGCGGCGCTGGCTGACAAACTGACCACGCATGCATCATTGGCGGATATGGCACGCAACATGCCTGCTCCGCGCGCGATCATCCTGATGATCCCAGCGGGCAAACCTGTCGAATCCGCAATCGAAGACCTGTGTGATCTGCTGGAACCCGGTGATACCATCATCGATGCAGGCAACACCGATTTTCACGACACCCGCCGCCGCACCGCCTATGTCGAAGGCCGCGGCCTGACCTTTATCGGTATGGGCGTTTCGGGCGGCGAAGAGGGCGCACGCAACGGCCCGTCGATCATGGTTGGCGGCACGCCTGACGCGTGGTCGGGTATCCGTCCCGTCATCGAAGCGATTGCAGCCAAATTCGAAGGCGCCCCTTGTGCCGACCATCTGGGCCCAGATGGCGCAGGCCATTTTGTGAAAACCGTGCACAACGGCATCGAATATGCCGACATGCAGATGATCACCGAACTGTACGGCATGATGCGTTACGGCCAAGCCATGGATCCAGCAGCCAT
Organism: Marivivens sp. ABH4_498; assembly: GCF_056160585.1. Classification (NCBI taxonomy): domain Bacteria; kingdom Pseudomonadati; phylum Pseudomonadota; class Alphaproteobacteria; order Rhodobacterales; family Paracoccaceae; genus Marivivens; species Marivivens sp. ABH4_498. Next base: position 695,034 of record NZ_JBSWXL010000001.1, on the reverse strand, counting down.
CGGCGCGCGTTTTGAATCGTGGGATACTGGTGCGCTGAAATCCTATCTGGTGGAAATCACCGGCAAGGTATTGCAAGCGACTGACAGCAAAACAGGCAAACCCGCCGTTGATGTGATCTTGGACAAAGCTGGTCAAAAGGGCACGGGCCGCTGGACCCTGATCGAAGCGTTGCGCCTTGGCCAATCCGCGTCGTCGATCGAAGCCGCCGTTGCGGCCCGTTCGTGGAGTTCCGAAAAAGACACCCGCGTCGCAGGCGAAGCGATCTTGGGCGGCACCCGCAACGCTGTTGACCTAACCGAGGCCGACTATGCCGACGCGTTGCTGGCTGCACGCATCATCGCATATGCCCAAGGTTTCCGTCTGCTGGCTGCGGCGTCCGAAGAATACGAATGGTCGTTGGATTTCGCACGCATCGCTGAAATCTGGCGTGCGGGCTGTATCATCCGTTCGTCGTTGCTGGATGATATTTCGGCAGCATTCCGTGGTGACATGCCACACGGCCAATTGGTGTTCGCGCCAGCCTTTGCTGAACGCCTGTCGAAAACCGTTCCTGCATTGCGCCGCGTTGTGGCTGCTGCTGCGCTGGGCGGTCACCCGATCCCTGCGTTGGCATCGGCGCTGTCGTTCATCGACACCTTTGCAATGGCGCGCGGCCTGACCGACCTGATCCAAGGTCAGCGCGATTTCTTTGGTATGCACGGGTTCGAACGGTTGGACGACGGATCCACAGGCCAACACGGACCTTGGTGGGAATAAATAAAAAGGCGCGGGATGATCCCCGCGCCTTTTTTATGTCTTTCGGGGCTTTGCCCGCAGCGTCGGATCGGCTGTTGTCGGGTCTTCGGGCCACGGATGTTTGGGGTACTGGGCACGCATGTCTTTGCGTACGTCGGGATAGGAATTCACCCAAAATCCTGGAATATCGGCAGTGACCTGAACCGGTTTTTGCGCGGGTGATAGCAACGTAAATTTAATGGGCGTGTTGCCGATCGTCGGGTGCTGCGTGACGCCAAACATTTCCTGAACGCGGACTGTAATGTGCGGCAAGCCGCCTGTGTAATCAATCGGCAGCTTACGACCCAACGGCGTTTGAAAATGCGACGGCGCTTGTTTGTCCAGCAACTGCGTCTGGTCCCAGTCTAGCATCGCGCGTAATGCATTTATCGGGTCGAATTTTTTCCAATCTTCGGCGGATCGAACGCCGTCCAGATGCGGAAGCAGCCAGTCGTCAATCGTCGCCATCAGGCTGTCATCATCCATCGCAGGTAACCTGTCACCGCCCGCCCGAACCAATTCAACCCGCGCCCGAAGCCGCTCTGCGGCGTCCGTCAATCGGATGCCCAATTCGCGCACGCCGTCCAGCATAGCAACCGCCACATCCTGCGGGTCCGCATCGCCATTGTTGCGGTCATCCAAAACCAAAGCGCCCAGCCGTTCCTGCGTGCGCGTCAGCACGCGGCGATCCCGTTTGGACCATTCGCACACGTCCACCCATTCGATCTGATCGGCGAACAATCCGCGCAATTCGCTGTCGGATAGGGCAATTGCCTGACGGATTTTGGCTTCGCGTGGGTTGCCATCCAGATCGGTGGCGACGATCAATCGTTGACCCGCCAACGCGTCGCCGTCAGGCATAATCGCGCCTTTGCCGCCCGACAGGATGAACCGCGGCGCGTCGCCTTTGCGGCGTAAGCCGATGCGGTCGGGATAGGCCAAAGCGGCCATTTCAGCCCAAGATAGCGCAGGTTTGTCCGCAGCCTCTTTGGCTAATCGTTTCGCTTCGGCTCTGATCCTGTCCAGAGCGCTGCGATTGGCGCGGGGGTCCCCGTTTTGAATGGCCCGCATGCGCAACGTCAGATCGGTCGATACGCCCTTTAACGGATCGCGGTCCGCCAGTAACGCGGCCAAAGGTGCGGCCTGTTTTCCCGCGACCACCATCATATGCGCCAATCGGGGGTGCACGGGCATTTTCGCAATGTCTGACCCGTGCGAGGTAATTTGCCCCGCATAGTCCAATGCGCCCAATTGGGTCAGTAGGGCGCGTGCCTCGGCCAATGTGCCTTCGGGTGGGGGCGTCAAAAACGGCAGATCAGATGATCCCCAAACCGCCAGTTCTAATGCGAGCCCCGCCAGATCGGCGGCTTCGATTTCGGCAGGGGGAAAGGCCGCCATCGAACCCTCTTCGCCTTTGGTCCACATGCGGAAACATGTGCCTTCGGCCACGCGGCCCGCGCGGCCTGTCCGCTGGGTTGCTTCGGCTTTGGTCACGCGTTCGGTGACCAGACGGGACATGCCCGATGATGGATCGTATCGCGATCTGCGCGCGCGTCCGCAATCCACCACCACGCGGATATCTTCGATCGTCAGGGACGTTTCGGCGATGGATGTGGACAGCACGACCTTGCGCCCTGATTTCACTGGGGCAATCGCGGCGCGTTGTTTGTCGAAGGGCATCGCGCCGAACAGAGGGCGGATATCGACATCCCCCGGCAGACGGCCCGTTAACGCGGATTCGACACGTCTGATTTCGCCTTCGCCCGGCAGGAACACCAACACGCCGCCGTTGGTAGATTTGACGGCTTGGGCGATCAGATCAGCCGCCGCCGTTTCAAACCGCATGGATTTATCGACAGGGCGATCAAGGTGTTGGATGTCTACGGGATAGGCGCGGCCCTGTGATGTGATGATTGGCGCGTCATCCAACATCGCCGCAACGGGGGCGGCATCCAATGTTGCGGACATGACGACCAGATGCAGATCATCGCGCAGCGCCTGAATAATTTCCCACGTCAGCGCCAGCCCTAGGTCCGCATTCAGCGACCTTTCGTGGAATTCGTCGAAAATGACCGTGCCAATGCCCGTCAGTTCGGGATCGGATTGCAACATACGGGTCAGGATGCCTTCGGTCACGACTTCGATTTTTGAACCCGATTTGCTGTCGCCGCGCATGCGGTAACCCACGCTTTGCCCCGTTTTTTCGCCCAGTTGTTCGGCCAAACGTTCGGCGGCGGCGCGGGCGGCGATGCGGCGCGGTTCCAGCATGATGATTTTGCCCGCGTTTGTGCCCGACTGCATCAGGGCAAGCGGCACACGCGTTGTTTTACCCGCGCCCGGCGGCGCCTGTAGCACCGCGCGACCGTGGGATTTCAGCGCCGCGATCAGATCGGGCAGGGCAGCATCAATGGGCAAAGTCATGGATGCTGTTTAGGGGGCGCGGCTGGTGCGGCGCAAGGGGCCTTATTTTACGATGTGTTCGTCTTTGACGAACAGGTTCGCCCATGCGCGGTCGATCAGGTCAGGTGTCATCTGATAGGGGATGCCTTCGAAATCGCAGATCGAAATGATCTGATCCAACAAGAACCCCGGCTGATAGTTCGCAAACACATTGTTGATCGTCGGGTATTTGTTTTTCAGCAAATGAACCAACGCAGGTTCGTTTAGCGGCACGCCTTTTTTCTTTGCGATCATGGCAAAGATTTTCAGGAAATCCTGTTTGCTGGGGCCGTCGATTTTGATCTTGTAGAAAATACGGCGCAGTGCCGCTTGGTCAAAGATTTCGTTCGGGTGGAAGTTGGTCGAAAAAATGACCAGCGTATCGAACGGCACTTCGAATTTTTCGCCCGATTGCAAGGCAAGGATATCGCGGTTTTCCTCTAGCGGAACAATCCAGCGGTTGACCAGTTTCTGGGGCGGGTCCTCTTGGCGGCCAAGGTCGTCGACGATGAAAACGCCGCCCGTCGATTTCAGCTGCAAAGGCGCCTGATAGGTCCGTGCCACGGGGTTGTAGACAAGGTTCAGCATGTCCAACGACAGTTCGCCCCCCGTTATCACGGTCGGGCGGTCACAGCGGACGTAACGCGTGTCGAATTTGCCCGACGTGCGGCGCAGGGAATTGGGATCGTCCAGATCCTCTTCGGCGGCGGAATGGACGATGGGGTCGTAGACGGTAATCACCTGACCTGCATATTCGATGGCGCGCGGGATATAGATTTTGTCGCCCAACGCGTCACGGATACCGTTGGAAATCGACGATTTACCGTTGCCCGGGGGGCCATACATCAGGATCGAACGCCCCGCCGAAATCGCGGGCCCCAATTCGCCAATCAACGGAGGCGGCAGGATCAGGTGGCCCATCGCCTCGGTCAGGCGTTGGCGGGTCATTTGCAGGTTTTTGATCGACTGGCGTTTCACCTGTTCGGCGTAAACGGCCATCGGCACAGGCATCGCGCCGTAATATTCGGATTGGGCCAATGCCTCTTGCGCGCGGGCGCGTCCGCTGTCGGTCAGTTGATAGGACATTTCGTTGCTGGAATTGGCGTGCAATGTGCCCAGCGTTTCCATCAGGTTCTGACCGCGTGCGATTTCTACCAATTCCTGCGTCACAGGGATCGGCAGCGCAATCATACGCGAAATATCAGAAACCATCGTTTTGTTCGTGCGGAACATGGTTTTGATCAGGATGTCGCGCATCATAACGATGGGCAGCTGCATCGCATCCAACGAACGCGGCGCGGGCGGAGCCATAACGGAACTGGTTTGCATGTTCATAAACGGTGGCCTGTGTCTAATGCGCCGCGACTATTCAGAGTTTCCAAAGCCGCGACGATGAATCGTTGCCCGACCTGATTGGCGAATTATTGTGGCCAAAAAATGGACAAACCATTGAAAGAGGCAGGCATGAGCAAAGCAAACCGCGGTGCGGTTCTATTGGTGTTGGTGGCGGTGCTGATCGCTATGGGTGGAATTTCCCTGCTAAAGGGCGGTTTTTTCATCGGAAAACACGAAGGTGACACCATTCATCTGGTCGATATCGTCATGCGCATGTCGATGGGCCAGACACCGCACAGCGATTTCATGACGCCGATTGGTTTTCTGGCCTTTGCGCCCATGTCGATGTTCGTCGCATGGGGGAATGGGATCGGTCACGCGATTATTCAAAGCCAGATTTTTGTGGCTATCGCTTTGCTACCTGCGATCTGGTGGGTGTCGGTGTCGCGACTGCCGAAACGTTTGGCCATGGGGTTTGGCGTTGTTGTTTTGGTCATGATCCTTGCGCTGGTCCATGGCGAAGCAAACAGCGCCGTTTCCATTTCTATGCACTACAACCGCTGGGCTTGGTCTTTGGCGTATTTGGCGATCATGGCCGCGATCCTGCCGCCCGTTTATGGGCGGTCGCGTATCGCTGACGGCGCCATCATCGGCGGAGCCATGGCCGCGCTTGTGTTGATCAAAGTCACGTATTTTGCGGCCTTTGCGCTGCCTGTTGTCCTTGCACTGATTGTGACGCGCCAAATCATGACGTTCGTTTATGCCATTCTGGCGGGGTTGGTCGTCGCCGGTGCGGTGACCGCGTTTTACGGCGTTGATTTCTGGTTTGCCTATCTTGCCGATCTACAGGCGGTTGCCTCTTCTGACACGCGTGCGGCACCGGGCCTGCCGTTGGATCAGATCCTGATTGCGCCTGCCTACATGGGCATCACCGCTATGGGCGTCGCGGGGGTCATCCTGCTGCGTCAGGCGGGCGCCATGGCCGGAGGATTGGTCCTGCTGACTTTGTTGCCTGGGTTTGTTTATGTGACCTATCAAAACTATGGCAATGATCCGCAGTGGTTGCTGCTGTTCGCCATACTGGTTCTTGCACTGCGTCCCGAAACCGAACGCCGCGCGCCATCAGGGTTAGAGCTGCGCGGTGCGTTGGGCGTATTGGCGGTTATTGCGCTGACCTTTGGCGCGCCATCGTTCCTGAATATGGCCTATAGCCCGTTCCGCCATAACGCAGTCGATACGACCGATTACATCCCGATGTTCTTTGAAACCGAAGGCGCGTTGTCGGATCTATATGCCTTTGCCCCGCGCATTGTTCAGGTCACTGAAAAACGTGGACTGGACGGGACGGGCGAATATTTTCACGAATGGAATGAATTGGCCGATCGGGGCGAGCCGACCGAATTCATGGGCATGACGTTTGATGATTGCACATTGGACGGCGGCATGGCGGCCTATTCAGAATCCATTGGTGCCGAACTGACGGCCGTGAACGGTCAGCCCGTTTTTGTCGCAGATATCTTTAATGCGCTGTGGCTGTATCAGGATTTCGCACTCGTTGCGGGCGCTGCGCCATGGAACTATGGCGATCTGTCAGGGTTCGAAAACGCCAGCCACCTGTTGGTGCCGACCTGCCCGATGTCCGCGCAGGTCCATGGCGCAATTCTGGATGCGATTACTGATGCGGGCACGTCCCTGACCGAAATCGACCGGACAGAGATGTATATCCTATATGAAATCGGATGATCAGGCGGCGATAAACGGTGCAATCAGATAGGCGATTAGGGCCATTCCCAGTGGAAACCCCATTGGGAACCGTTTGCCCGTTGACCAGCTTTCCCAATTTGGGGCCAGTTTGCGTAGCGACGTGTATTTCGCAACGCGATGTAGGCCCACGCCGATCAGGATCGCAGCAGCAAGGATGTACATCATCATGGGTGCATCCTGTCTGGACACAAACGGCGCGGCGGCCGCGATGAATTTGGCATCACCTGCGCCCATTAATCCCAATGCATTTGCCGCAACGCCCGCGAACAGCAACGCGATCAAATGTACCCAGCGCCACGCCCAGACATCCAACGGCAACGCGATGATGCCAACCACAGCAAACACCGCAATCAGCGCTAAGACCGCTTTGTTCGGGATTTTCATCGAACGCAGGTCGCTGTAGGCCACATAGATACAGATCGGGGCGACGGCGGGCAAAAACCACGCTGCTTGGGTCGTTGTCAGGTCCATCGGATCAATTCGTTACGTTGTTTTCCAAGGCGCGTAGCGAACGCACGGCAGCCTCAAAGTGTTGCGGGTGCGTATCAATTGCCTCTTGCAGCAGACCGCGGGCAATTGTGACGTCGCCTTGTTTTACGGCCGTCAACGCCAGAGTATGCAGCAACTGCGCGCGTTCTGTCTGTGTCATCGGGATAACCGGCAGATCATAATTGCGCTGTGATCCGCGCGCCATCACTAGGTTATTTTTGGCCGTGAACAACGATGAATCGCTGCGCAACGCGTCGCTGAACATCTGTTCCGCACCGCGATAATCGCCGCGTGTCAGTTTGGAAAAACCCCAGTTGTTATAGACTCCAGCAGGGGTCATGGTCAGCCCGACAGCGGTTTCATAGAAACTATCGGCGCGATCCCAATCTTCGTTGCTGTCTGCAACCATCGCTTCTAGGCGGTAGCGCGCAAAGGTTTCATAGGTCGGCGGGATGGTGTCCAAAATGCCTTCGGCTTTGTCCCATTCGCCGGTACGCACCAACGCGTCCGCCAACGCCAAATGGTCGTCGTTTGTCGCCTCGGGGTGATTGGAAACGATGGTCCAGACGCGCACGGCTTCGCTATAGCGGCCCGCGCGGATCAGCGATTTGCCCAAACCCTGCAATAGATCGATGCGGTCAGGTTGGCTGGCGCTGGCGCGTTGGAAATAGGCGACGGCTTCGTTCGGATCGCCGATGGTCAGCATCACGTCGTTTAGATTGGTTTCGTCAATCACATTGACGTCTGCCATGGCGCGCGCAACTTCAGCGTCGCCGTCTTTCATACAGCCTGCAAGCGCAATTGCGCCAGCAAGCGTCACAAATCCAATGTGGCGCATGTGCCTGCGTCCTTTACTGCTCTTCTTTCCTTAGTGGTCTGACAGCAGCAGGTAGTCGCCCGAACCGCGCCGAACCAGATGGAAGATATCGTTCTGATTGGGGTCAGCATAATCGGAATTCGCAAGTTTTGATAGCGCCAAGCGCAAGTTGTCGCGGATTTGATCAGAATTGCCGTTGTCCGTGGCATAAGCGCGACGCAGAACCTGTGCGGCCTCTTCGATTTTGCCGCGTTCGATCAAAACAACGCCCAGATTGTTCCAAGCAGCGGCAAATTCTGGGTCTTCTTCGACGGCGCGGCGCAGCAGTTTTTCCGCCTGATTCAGGCGGCCCAGTTTTAGGTTGGCGGACCCTATCGCAGACAAGGTATCGACATTCAGGCCTTGTTGCGCGGCGGCGCGCATATAGGCCCGCAACGCCAGTTCATGTTCGCCCGCGGCCATCAATCGGTGACCCACGATCAAACCGTCAATGTCCATTTCACCCGCGACGCCGGGGGCATAGACCCCGTCTCCACGGTTTAGGCCGCCCGAGGTGCAGGCGGCCAAAAAAGCAATCGAAATGAAGGTCAGAATGATGCGCATGATGCGCGTCAATTACCATTCATGCTCATGAATGTCATGATGCCATAGACGGATGGGCCAATCAGAATGATCAACAGTGGCGGAACGGTCAGCATCATGGTTGCCAGAGTCATCTTGGTCGGCAGGGTATTTGCCTTTTCTTCGGCGCGCATCACGCGTTTGTCACGCATTTCGGCGGCATAGACCCGCAACGCTTCGGCGATGGATGTACCGAATTGCTGCGATTGGATCAGCACGGTCACGAAGGATTGGATGTCACCCACGCCGCAGCGTTCGGCCATGTCGCGCATGACTTGGGTTTTGTCTTTACCCGCTTTCAATTCGTAGGACACGATTTGGAATTCTTCGGCCAGTTCGGGGAAACCCGATTTCAATTCGGTCGCTACCCGCAAAATGGCCTGATCCAACGATTGGCCGGCCTCGATACAGACCAGCAGCATGTCCAAACTGTCAGGGAACCCGTTTTCGATCGCTTTCTGGCGTTCGCCTTGACGGCGGGTGACCCAGTATTTCGGGCCCATATAACCAGCTGCGCCTGGGATCAGGATCGACAGCATGATGTCCTGCGTCGAAGGTTCACCCGTTTTGGATTTCAAAATAGCAAATGCCACGCCTGCAATCAGCGCGATCAGGCCCAAAGCAAACTGGGCAAAATGATACATCCGAACAGCGTTTTTCGACCGATATCCTGCCTGCATCAGTTTTAGCTGAATGGCGGAATATTCTTCTTCGTCCTGCGGTTCTAGAAAGTTGGAATATTTTTCCAGCTTATCGTGCCCAGAGGACGTGCGCAGGCTGTCTTTCCGGTCGCGCGGATCGCCGCGGCCAGCTGTCCGTTTCAGTTTGTCCAGCGGGTCTTCTTTTTGCTGCATCAGGATAGGGATCAGCAAAAGGATCATCAAAACGACGATCCCCGCGACCAGATACAGTGGGCCGTAGGCACCAAACCGATCCGTCAGAAAATCTAATAGTCCGTTCATTTCTGACCCCCTTAGACTTTGATATTAACCAGCGTGCGCATCACAAAGATGTTCGCAGCCAAGAAACCGCCAACGATCAGACAGCCCGGAATAAACGCAGGGGTATCTTTGACGCCGTCGTAGTAATCTGGTTTCGCAACGTTGATCAGCAGCAGCGCCGCCAGCGGGAAACCGGACAGGAACATGCCGGACCATTTCGCCTCGGCGGTGATCGCTTTGACGCGGCGGAACAATTTGAAACGTGCGCGGATCACTTTGGCCAAACCGTCCAGAATTTCGGCCAGGTTACCACCCGATTGCTGTTGGATCGTCACGGCCACGGCCAAGAAACGCAAATCCTGCATACCGATGCGTTCTGCCATCGCTTTCAGACATTCGCCCATATCGCGGCCATAGGCGGCTTCGTCAGCGATCATGCCCATTTCGGTGCCCAATGGGTCTGCGACCTCTTTGGATACGATCTGGACCGCGCTGGAAAACGGGTGACCGACGCGCAGCGAACGCACCATCAGTTCGACCGCGTCAGGCAGCTGTTCTTCTAGCAGGGAAATACGTTTTTTCGCCTTGCCGTTGATCCAGACGTAAACACCGCCGATACCCATCGCCAATGAAACACCGATACGAATGGGCGTCGATGCGCCCGTGCCGACCGTCAGGCCGATAAACGCCATAGCAGACAGTGCCATCATTAGCATAATCAGCTGTGACGGCGTGAACGCGATGTTCGCCTTTTGCGCCTTGCTGGCCAGCAGCGAATACAGCGGGATCTGCTGGGATTTGATGTGCTGCGTCATTTCTTTGCGCAGCTGTTCCAGCACCTGTTCGCGGTTGCCGCCTTTTTCCAGCAGCTCTAGTCGGCGGTTGACGCGGTTGTTCAGGCTGATCGATTTGCCGAAAACCGTCAGATAGACGCCTTCGACCAAAATCAGAACGGCGACAAAGACCAGACCATAGATGAGCGGTTCAGCAGTTAGGACCATGGCAATTATTCCGCAGCATAAGGTTCAAAAATCGAGGCAGGCAGATCATAGCCCCACAGGCGGAACCGTTCGGCAAAATGCGAACGCACCCCGGTTGCGGTGAAATGACCGATGATTTTGTTGTCGGGTGTCAGGCCTACGCGCTGGTAGCGGAACACCTCTTGCATCGAAATCACGTCACCTTCCATGCCGGTGATTTCGGTGATCGATGTCATGCGGCGCGAACCGTCTTGCAGACGCGACGCCTGAACGATCAGGTTCACAGCCGACGAAATCTGGCTACGCACGGCTTTGATCGGCATTTCGATACCGGCCATCGCGATCATGTTTTCCAGACGCGACACACCATCACGAGCCGAGTTGGCGTGGATCGTCGTCATCGATCCGTCGTGACCTGTGTTCATCGCCTGCAGCATGTCGATAACCTCTTCGCCGCGGGTTTCGCCCACGATGATGCGGTCAGGACGCATACGCAGTGCGTTGCGCAAACAGTCGCGCTGGGTCACGGCGCCTTTGCCTTCGACGTTGGGCGGGCGCGATTCCATGCGGCCCACGTGGGTCTGTTGTAGTTGAAGTTCTGCCGTATCTTCGATCGTCAGGATGCGTTCGCTGTCGTCAATGAACGATGACAATGCGTTCAGAGTGGTCGTTTTACCAGAACCCGTACCGCCCGACACGATGACGTTCAGGCGGGTCGCAACGGCGGCCTGCAAATAGGCGGCCATTTCTTCGGTAAAGGCGCCGAATTTGACCAGATCGTCGACGGCCAGCTTTTCCTTTTTGAACTTACGAATGGATACGAGAGATCCGTCAACGGCCACGGGCGGAACCATGGCGTTGAAACGCGAACCATCTGCCAAACGGGCGTCCACGTAAGGGTTGGATTCATCGACGCGGCGGCCCACAGCGGACACGATTTTATCGATGATACGCAATAGGTGGCGTTCGTCTTTGAACGTGATGTCGGTCAGCTGCAGTTTACCCGCGCGTTCCACGAAAATCTGCTGAGGACCGTTGACCAGAATATCGTTGACGCCGTCGTCTTTCAGCAATGCCTCTAGCGGGCCCAGGCCGGTGACTTCGTCGTACAGGTCCTGCGTCAGCTGACCGCGATCTTCGCGGTTCAGAACGATACCTTTTTCTTCAAGCGTTTCGGTGGTGATCGCATTGATTTCCGAACGCAGATCAGATTCAGACGCTTTTTCCAGCGCGGCAAGGTTCAGGTTGTCCAGCAGGGCGCGGTGCAAATCCAGTTTGATTTCGCCCAGACGTTCCTTGCGTTTCTTTTCGCGGTCATCTGGCGCAACCTGCCCGGCCTTTACCGGCAAAGGGCGGCGCAACGATTTCGGCGCATCCGCCGATGTCGGGGCGGGCGCGGCAGCGGCAGGCTGCTGCATCGCAGCGAGCCGTGCGGCAGGCGACGTTGCTTTGGAGGCGCTGGGTTTTTTATATTTCGAAAACATTTCCGATCCTTACCCTTTTGCTACAGCGTCATCAGAGACATTGATTTCGTGAACCGATTTGGCCAATTTGGCGATTTCTTTGCGCAGTGGGTTTTTGGCCGCCATTTCCGCCAATGGTGCGCCGTGATCGTTGGATTGGGTGATCTGTTTGCCGCCGTCAGGCAGCATAACATCGATCGATATTCCCAAAGATTCTGCCATGCGCTTTACGCGGCTTTTGCCGTTTAGATCGGTGAATTTCGGGCCACGATTTAGAATGAACCGCAGTTTCTGGAATGGTAACTCTTCGCTTTGTAGCGCGCGTTTCAGTCGCAACACGTTCTGTGCACAGCGCATATCCAGTTCGGTCAGTGCGAAATAGACGTGGGCGGCCTCTAGCACGGTTTGGGACCATTCGACGGTCACAACGGGCATATCGACGACAACATAGTCAAAATTTGTGCGCGCCATATCCAACACCCGTTCGATATCTTCGGGTGTGAATAGATCCATCGGGATCAAATCCGGCGGAGAGGTCAGAACGTGCAGTTTGTCATCAAACGACAGCAAAGCTTGCATGAACACGTCGCTGTCCATGGTTTCGGTGTCCGACATCATTTCCAGCACGGCTTCGCGGCGCGGCATGTCCAGATATGTCGAAACGGTGCCGTACTGCATGCCGAAATCGATCAGCACCACGCGCGGCGGGTTCTTTTTATCAACCGATGCCAGTTCCCACGCAAGGTTACAGGCAAAAGTCGTGGCGCCAACGCCGCCCGCCATGCCCTGTACGGGAATGATCACGCCCGAACGGTCGCCCGTTGCCTTTAGTTTGTTGCGCATTTCAGGTTCGACCGGGTCTTCGGTCGGCGTTGCCAATACGCGTTCAATGGCTTGCGCCAATTCACCTTCGGGCAAGGGGTAGGGCACAAATTCATCACCACCTTCGCGCAGCAAAACATGCAGCGACGCGGGGCTCACGTCTTCGGTGATCAGGATGATTTTGATGCCACGACGCTTTGCGGCACTGATGACATTGATAATAGGGGACAGATCGGCTTCGTCTTCGGCATCCATCGCGACGGCGAAAAACTGCAACGTTTCCGAATCCGGCTGTTCCATAAATGCCAAGGCGTCTTCAAAGCCAAGATCGCCCCAGCGTTCGCCCATAGTCGTTTCCATATCTTCGATCAGCAGATCAAAGATTTGCACATCGCGGCTGACAGTGCAGGCGATGATCGGTTGCGGCTCGGGCTGCATAGCTGCGGAATGACCCATGTACCAATTTCCTTCAAACAGTCGTCTGAGGTGGAAACCCACCTGGCCCTAGGAATCACTAAGACCTGTTTCGTTGTTTGAAATTTGGCTGGGAAACGTGACCGAAATGGGGCCGAAAGGCTGCAATTGTGCGGAATTCGGGAACGATCACAAAAAAACGCAGGGATTATTTCGCCCTGCGTTTGTGATTTTTTACTGCTCTGTGGCCACTTCGGACCCCGATATGCCGGTCAATCCGGTGCGTGCTGTGGCGCTTTGGATATATTCGCGGAAGATAATATTGGCATAATCTTTGTTTAGAACCATTGGGTTATCTTCGACGAACCCGGACACTTCGGTCACGGTTCGGCGGTTTGCACGTTCGCGGCCTTCGGACACGATCAGTGGTTGGGTTTCGCCAAATGACACAACAGCCTCTAGGCGGGACCGTTCGATACCCAGCGATTGTAGATACAATACGACTGTTTCCGCGCGGCGCAGGCCCAGCTGTCTGTTGTATCCAGCCCCGCCGACCAGATCGGTGTGACCGTACACTTTGAAACGAACCTCTGGGAACTGGCGGATGAAATGCGCCTGCGCCTGTAGGACAGCGCGTGCCTGATCATCCAGTGCGGTCGAGTTGAACGCAAAGTTGATCGTGGTTGGAACTTCGGCTTCGAAACGGCGGTTCAGGTTGATGGCATAGGACTGTTGGCCCGTCTGGATTAACGTGTTGTTCATCGTGGCAGAGCCAAAGGCCCCATCATCCAGACCCGATCCGACCTCTCGGTAGAACGATGCCATGCTGACGTCTGCATTGCCGCAAGCGGTCAATAATGTGGCCGCAGCTGCGGTGATGAAGATGGTGCGTTTCATACCTGTCCCCTGCATTGCCCCATTAATCCAATACGTAACCATAAGACCCCGAGAAGTCCTGGCGTGCAACTTCGCCTGCGGCGCCCGATGTCGGTGTACGGCCTGTCACGCGGCCCTGAAGGAACAATTCACGTTCTGTAGGCAGTGCCACGCGGTCGGTCGGCAGCGACAAAGCTTCGCCGCGGGTTGGCGATACCAGATGCGGGGTGACGATGATGACCAGTTCGGTTTGCTGGCGTTCATATTCCGCGCTGCGGAACAATGCGCCCAGCACTGGAATATCACCCAACCACGGCACCTGACCGTTCAGGTCGCGGAAATCGTCAGACAGTAGGCCCGCAATGGCAAAGCTTTCGCCGTCGCGCATCATCACAGTTGTCGATGTTTCGCGTTTGCGGAACGCATCAATTTCATAACCGCCCAGAACCACGGTGTTGGTGGTGTCGATCGACGATACGGCGGCCTCTAGCTCTAGGTTGATGACGTCACCATCCACAACCCGAGGGATAAAGTTCAATTCAACACCGAATGGTTTGAACTGAACCGCGATCTGCGATCCGTCGTAGACGGGAACAGGATATTCACCACCTGCTAGGAATTTCGCCTCTTGGCCGGATAGGGCCGTCAGGTTTGGTTCTGCTAGGGTGCGCACAACGCCGCGTTCTTCCAATGCTTCTAGCAGCAGGCCGATTTCCAATCCGCCAGCGTTAAAGCCGAACATAACGGCGCCGTTTGCGTCGCCGCCGCCGATGTTGGAACCGCTTAGCGCGCTGCTTAATGCGTCGGATGTGTTCAGTGCGTTGCCGCCGCCCAGAATGCCCAGATTGTCACCCAAGGTCGAACCCGAGATGCCCAGCGAAGACGACAGGGATTTGGAAACAGACCGCTGCATTTCTGCGAAACGGACGCGCAGCATGACCTGTTGCGATCCGCCGACGCTTAGCAAATTGGAAACGCGGTCGGGTGCATAACGCTGGGCCAGATCTACAGCGCGGTCCATCGCGGCAACCGATGTGACGGTGCCCGACAGAACGATACCGTCGTTTGCGGTACGCACTTCGATGTTTTCGCCCGGCAAGATTTGCTGAACGCGTTCTTTGAATTCTGTGATGTCAGGGGTTACCTGAACTTCGACGTTGGTAATGAGCCGTCCGTCCGCGCCCAATAGCGTCAGCGTGGTGCGGCCTGGCTCTTTGCCCAAAACGTAAACTGTCCGGTCAGACAGCGACGAAATGTCGGCGATGCCTGGGTTTGCGATGGAAAGTTCCGTGAATGGTGTGTCGCTTTCGACAACAACCGCACGGTTCATAGGAACCATCAAAGCCGAGGAAGTGGACCCCGACATTACGCGCAGCGTTTCAGCCACAGCAAAGCCCGGCATTGTGGTAAATGCCAAGGATAGGCTGGTCAAAACAGCCGCAAATATTCTTTTACATGTCATTGTGACCTGCCTCTTGGATCACTGCCGGTTGCGGATGTTTTTACCCGTCTTTTGTGCAACCCTGCGCCGAAAAAGCATTTTTTGCAAGAATCAATGCACAATGAACGGCTGATTTTGTGGAAAAGTCGCAACACAAACGCGCCAGAGGCCGGCGCGTTCGCGGTTTTGCACGTCAATTTGTGCAGGGAATTTCCATTTCGATCACGTCGGCGCCGCGGCGCACGCGGGTGGTGCAGACCTTTTCTTCTTCGACGACGGGTGCGACTTCTTCGACGACTGGGGCGACTTCTTCGATGCCCAGTAGCGCGTTTTGGTCGATGACGATCGGCCCTTCGCTGTCATCCATCGCGATTGCATCGGCAGATGTTCCCACAAGCGCCAAGAACAAATTGCCGGTCGTCTGCGCCAGCGTCAAAGCGGCAACCTGATTGCGGGTGCCTTCGACTGTGACGGTACGGGCGATGGTGCCTGTGTCGAAGCTGGTGTCGGTGTTCTGGTCGATGGCGATAATGCGCATGTTCGGCTGGATCAGCTGCGTCACCTCTTTGGTCGATCCGAAACCGGTTTGGTCGTCCATCCGGCCGCTCCAGTATACGTCTACGATATTTCCGGGACGCAGCAGGCCCGAAACGCCGGATGCGACGTCCACACGAATGGCATAGGCGCTCATGTTCGGGGACAAAAGCGATAGGATACCGGCATTTTCACCAGGCGCAGTCACTTTGGCGGCCAAGATCGGTTCCAGATTTTCCATGGCCCGCGTCAAAACACGAGGCGCTTCGGCGCCGCGAGGGAAAACCTCTTCGATCGTGCGAAAGACGCCTTCGGGCAGATAGGGTTCTGCGTATTGGATCAATTGCACGTCTTCGGGTGTCAGGGTGGACCCATAGGGCAGGGGTTTGTTGATCGCGACGATTTCCACCGTAGGGATCTGTTCCGCGACCTGAGCACGTTCCATCGCGCGCAGCATTTCTTGTTCGTCGATATAGCCTTTGACCATGTAGACGGCGAAACCTGCCAACCCAAGACCAAGAACCAGTACCAGTCCAAATGCGGAGCGCATGGTGAATTCCTTTCATGTCCGTCGAAACGGATCGCCTGTTTTATTGTTTCCTATTTGCAGGTCAATTGCGGCGATTTAGCGGCATTGTGCCGTCATTGGTGGGGAATTTTGTCCTGAATGGCAACAATCCAAAACGTAAAAATGGCCGCCCCGATATCAGGACGGCCATTTTTTATCTTTTCCAATCAGTAGTACTTGTCCGCAATCGACGACATGCCAGAGGTAACGTTGTCACCTAATGCTGTCTGTTGTTTGCCGACCGACGACACAATCGCAATGCCCAAGCCTACGAGGAACGCGACCAGTACCACCCAGTCAACAGTCACGGCACCGTCTTCGTCTTGGAACAGTGAGCAGAGCCATTTGTTCATAGCTTGGCTACGTGTGTCGGACTACGATTAGTAAGTAGCGGTTTTCTGTGCTTCCAGCATGGTCGACATTTTGTCGCCCATTGCGGTGGTGCCGCCGGAAACGGTCGAGATAACTGCGATGCCGATGCCAACCAGAGCTGCGGTCAGAACAACCCAGTCTACAGTTACAGCGCCGTCTTCGTCGTTGCGGAAGTTTTTGATGAAGTTAAGCATGTTTTTAATCCTTAGATCAGGTGTTCAGATTAGTAAGTAGCGGTTTTTTGTGCTTCCAGCATGGTCGACATTTTATCGCCCATTGCGGTGGTGCCGCCGGAAACAGTCGAGATAACAGCGATGCCGATACCTACCAGAGCTGCGGTCAGAACAACCCAGTCTACAGTTACTGCGCCGTCTTCGTCGTTGCGGAAGTTTTTGATGAAGTTAAGCATAATCTTGTCCAGTCTATTCAGCTGTAATTATTGATTGAATTAGTAAGTCGCGGTTTTCTGTGCTTCCAGCATGGTCGACATTTTGTCGCCCATTGCGGTGGTGCCGCCGGATACGGTCGAAATAACTGCGATACCGATGCCAACCAGAGCTGCGGTCAGAACAACCCAGTCTACAGTTACAGCGCCGTCTTCGTCGTTACGGAAGTTTTTGATGTAGTTCAGCATGTCAGTCCCTCCTCAGGGGGTTAAATCGCTCAGTTTGGTACCTATCGGATCATCCCGCACCGGCCTCTTATTGGTGCAGTTCCCGTTTCGGATGAGGAGATATAGCCAGTGGAATGGGGCGGGATTTGGGCAGGTTTCGTGCATTTTTGCATCATCGCCCTTTTTAGGGGAAATTTCGTATAAATGACTGATCTAAAAGGGTAAAATAATGATAATAATTATACGTACGTATATAATTGGGTTCGGAAAAGTGACCAATTTGCCCGCTGCGGGGCTATTGTTTTCACATTGAGTAGAAATTGGCCGCTTTTTTCGCTAAGCATTTTGAAAAAAGAATAGGCAGGGCAGCCCCGCATGAAGCGGCGTTTATTAGGAATCACGTTTTTTGCGGTCGTCACCGCTGCTTCGGCCATGGCCGAAAGCCATCGTTTGCAGCCTGATTTTACGTTTAAACGAATCTCGGTGCCTCAGGCGGGCGCAACAACGGGTCGCATAAATGTGCAGATCCAACCGTCTGCCCCGTCAGGTCCGTCCGTCCCCGCCGCGCCTCTGGCAGCAGGAACCCAGACCGGCAGTGTGTCTGGTGCTGTGCCGCGTGTGTCCGAACTATCGTGGTTCTGGGATGCGATCCCCCCTGACCTAAGCGCGACCGCGCCAGGACGGTTAATTTCGGCGATGGATACGATCCAATCCGCGCCAGACGGCGCCATGACACCGCCGCGGTTGGCCGCGTTGCACCAAATCGCCTCGGCTCATGGCACAGATATTATGGTGTCAACAATTGGCACCCGCGTGTCGCCGGCATTGGTTCTGGCTGTCATCGCCGTCGAAAGCGCAGGCGACAGCCGCGCCGTTAGTCGCGCAGGCGCCCAAGGTTTGATGCAATTGATGCCTAATACGGCCGCACGGTTTGATGTCGCTGATCCATTGAACTCTGCCGACAATATAAAAGGCGGCGTTGCCTATCTGGATTGGCTGATCGACACATTCGAAGACGACCCGATTTTATTCATTGCAGCCTATAACGCTGGCGAAGGTTCCATTTGGGATCATTCGGGCGTGCCCAATTTCCCCGAAACACGCGCCTATGTACCCAAAGTACTGGCCGCGTGGTTTGTTGCGCGGGCGTTATGCAAAACGCCGCCTGAACTAATGACAGACGGCTGCGTATTTAATTTGAACGGAGACTGACCCGTGACCGAACAAAAGCCTTTGGTGCTGGATATTGATGGCACTTTTCTGCGTACAGATATGTTGTACGAAAATTTCTGGGCTGGTCTGGGTACGGACGCACCGCAAACGATCAAAGCAGCGGTTCGCCTGTTTCGCGACCCTGCCGCGTTAAAATCGGTCGTCTATGAAATTGCGCCCATCCGTGTGGACCTGCTGCCGGTGAACGCAGATGTTTTGTCCATGGCGAAAGACGCGCAGTCGCAGGGGCGCCCTGTGATCCTCGCCAGCGCGTCTGATCAACGTTTGGTTCAAGCCGTCGCCGATCACTATGGTTTCGATGGTGCGATCGGATCCAAGGATGGTCATAATCTAAAAGGTTCGAACAAAGCCGCGGCACTGGTCGAACGGTTTGGCGAAGGCGGCTTTGATTATGCAGGCGATCATCCTGTTGATGTCGCGATATGGGACAAATCGGATCGCGCAATTGTTGTTGGGGGTGCCAAAGGCGCAGCCGATCATTACGCAGCCGACCGTGTCACGCATATTCCGGCCGAACAGAAAACGTCAGAGATCATCCGCGCAATGCGTCCCCATCAGTGGGTGAAAAACGTCTTGTTGTTCTTGCCGATGATCGCGGCGCACCAATTCGATCTGAAAACCATTGGCCTGATCCTTTTGGGGATGATGTCATTTTCGTTCGCCGCATCCTGCATTTACATTGTGAATGACCTGCTGGACCTAGAGGCAGATCGTCTACACACCAAAAAATGTAAACGTCCCTTTGCGGCGGGCACCGTGCCGATCAAAACGGGCATGATCGTATGTGCCGCGTTGGGCCTGTCATCCATGTTGATCGGCGCGTTTTTGGGCTGGGCATTCTTTGGCGTGGTCGTTTTGTATATGATCCTGTCGCTTGCCTATTCGCTGAAACTAAAACGCCTGCGTTGGATCGATATTTTCACGCTTGCGTCGCTATATACCATTCGCGTGGTTGCGGGCGCGGCGGCATCGCAGGTTGATGCATCGGTCTTTATGCTGATCTTTATTTTCCCGATCTTCGTCACGTTGGGCTGTGTGAAACGCCTGACCGAATTGACGCTGGCTGTTGATGATAACCGTCTGCCGGGGCGCGGGTACGGACGCCCCGACCGGCCTGATTTGCTAAACGTCGCAGTGTTGGGCATGGTCGGCGCGCTGGTTATCTTTTTCCTGTATTCGTTTAGCGATCAGGCGCAATCGCTGTATCCGTCGCGATGGCTGCTGTGGGTGGCGCTGATCCCGATTTTTGCATGGCTTAACCGGATGGTGCGATTGGGCTGGTATGGCAAACAGGACTATGACCCGATCGTTTTCGCGCTAAAGGATAAACGGGGTATCGGCCTACTGCTGATCACTGTTTCGCTGATGTTCTATTCAGCAGGGCTGTGGCAGCAGTGGTTTGGGTTCTAGGGCACAGGCCCTAGAACGATAGCTTTTTGAACACAGGTTCGGGGATCAATTTGATCACCGTCATGATCGGGAACCAGATTTTCGCGGTATAGATCACGTTCCGTTTCTTTGAGACGCCTTTTAGGATGTCGGCAACGGCGGCCTCTGGCGTTGTCATCGCGGGCATTTTCATACCCCAAGTCATCGACGTATCCACAGGCCCTGGTTTCACCGTCATCACGTGCACGCCCGAACGGCCCAAACGGTTGCGCAGGCCCGACAGATACGTGGCAAATCCGGCCTTGGCCGCGCCGTAGACATAGTTGCCCAATCGGCCACGGTCGCCCGCAACGGACCCAACGCCAACAATGGTGCCCTGTTCGCGCAATTCCATGATGGGCGCCAGCTGCGTCAGGAAATGCGCAGGGCCGGTAAAGCTGTCGGTGACAACGCCGTCGATCAACGACGGGTCGGCGTCAATTTCAGACTGTTCCGGCATCGATCCCACGAAAACAGCGCAGTTGATGGTCCCGACGATGGTCTTTGCGGCCTCGATTACTGGCGCAAAGGTTTCCGGCGCGCGGACGTCGATCGGCAACACCTGCGCTTCGGCTGAACCGCGCGCTTGCGCATCGGCGGCAGTTGCAGCCATGTCGTCGGTATCGCGGCCGCACAGAATGAAAGATGCGCCTTTTTCGGCCTCGGCACGAATAAACGCGCGGGCGATGGCCGATGTCGCGCCCAAGATGATCCAAGTATTGTTCATTTTTCACCTCTTAGGTTCAGGCGGCGGGTCAGGTCTGTTGCGAATGTGTGGTCGGGGTCGGTGGCATTGACCGCGTTCGCCCAATCGGTTTGTTCGGGATACATACCCGCGATTGCGGCGGGTGTGGCCATGCTATCCTTGGCGAAATAGATGCGGCCTTGGGCGGCTGCGGTCAGGGTGATTAATTCTTTGATCAGGTCCTTTGCTGCGTCGCGGGCTGGGAAATCAACGGCCAAGGTGTACCCTTCGATCGGGAAAGACATCATGCCGCCGCGACCAGGGCCCATGCGTTTCAGCACCGCCAAAGGTGACGCAAGGCCCGATTCCGCGATCGCGTTTAACATCGCCTTTAGCGCGTCGACCTGATTGGTCGGCACCACGCATTGAAACTGGTGGAACCCGCGTTTGCCATACAGTTTGTTCCAGTCCTGCACTTTATCCAGCGGGAAAAAGAACTGTTCGAAACTGCGGTTCACGGTGCGGCCTTCGGCGGGGACGCGGTTGTAATAGGCCGTGTTGAACAGTTTCACGATTGGTTTCGACAGGGCAAAGCTGGGCGCATCCAAAGGCACCTTTTTGCCGCCCTTCGGCGCATCGTATTCGCCGGATGTTACCTGTGCCTCTTCGATGATGCCGCGGCCCATGGCGTCGCCTTTGGCGGTGGCATCGATCCAGCCCACGCAATAGGGCGCCGTGCTGGCGTCCAGCCGTTCGATATGCTGTTCCCAGTTTGCCGCGCGGGTTTCCGTCACTTTCATCTGGCCCCCGCTGATTGGCGACAGCTTTAGTTTGGCGGACAGGATCACACCCGTCTGGCCCAAACCGCCGATTGTTGCACGCCATAGCGCATCATCGGCAGGCGTGATCGTTTTGTCGCCATCCGCCGTGCGCAGTGTGATTTCTGTCACGTGCTGGCCAAATGATCCGGCGTGGTGATGGTTTTTGCCGTGCACGTCCATGCCGATCGCGCCGCCAACTGTGGCGAACCCCGTGCCGGGCATAACTGTCGGCAGGTATCCCTGTTTGGCGTAAATGCGGGTCAATTCGCCCAGCGTCACGCCCGCCTCGGCATGTACGATGCCGTTTTCGAACCCGATGATACGGTTCATGCGGGACATGTCTGTTGCTTTGCCATCGGAATTCAGCGGCGCATCGCCATAGCTGCGGCGGTTGCCGATTGCGGGGCCTTCGGCGGTGATGTTGCGGGTCCGTTCTGGGCGCGCCAATTCGCCCGTAGCGGTCAGGGCGCGGCCCCAACCGGCGTAGGTGTCAGTCTTCCATTGCATGTCTTAAATTGCCTGTTTGATCGATTGCCGTTCGGCATATGGAAATACGATGAGCCCCAGACCAATCGCGAACCACAGGGTGGTCACACGGATAATGGCCGTCGCGGGCAAAGAGGTTTCTAGCGGGACGCCTTGCAGCGAAAGCAGGGCGATCATTGCGGCTTCGGCGCCGCCAACGCCGCCGGGGGCACCCGTCAGGCCGCCCGCAAGCGTCGAGAATGTAAAGATGGTCACAGCCATCCAAAATCCGATGTCCGCGCCCATCCAGACCAGCAGCAGATGGAACGCCATGCCTTCGGCGATCCAGCCAATCAGGCCCAGCCCTAAGGTCACGATCATCGTTTTGGGTGACGTAAATGCGGTCAGCGAATGGGCAGCGCGGCGCAAACGCACCATAAGCCGTGGGAACAGGCCTGTCGCGCGGTAGGCATAGGTCGTGATCGCCGACAGCAGTGTCGGGCGCGTTGCCACATAGGCCGCAAGCAAGGCCACGCAAACGACAGGCGCGCCAAAGGTCACGCCGCCCGTGCCCAATGCCAACCCCATCGCCAAAATCAGCGCCATCGCCGCCAAATCGGACGCGCGGTCCATCAGGACCAGCGGCGCGGTACGTTCTACGGCCCAACCCGTTTCGCGTTTGATCCAACGCATGCGGATCAATTCGCCCACGCGGCCGGGGGTCACGGACATGGCAAAACCACCAATGAAATGGCGAATATCTTGGCTGAATGTCGTTGGTAGACCCAGTTTCTGCGCCATGATGTGCCAGCGCCCGCCGCGAAACAGATAGTTCACTAGGCTCAGCGCAAGTAGGGCCATAAACTGCCACGCCTGCAATTTGCGCAGCTGTGCAATCGTTTCGTCCCACCCCGTCGCGGCGGCAAGCCCCGCAAGGCCAAGGATGACGAACCCGAACAACCCGCCCAATAGCGCGATGTCACGCCAGCGGCGGTTTGCCGGATTCGATTGCGCAGTATGAGGCATGATATGTGCGGTGTTTGCTGTCATTTGCCGCTGTTATGGCGACAAAATGGGGCAGGATTGTGAACCTGTTGCGGCATTGGAAACAATTTTTGCCCAAAGTGGGGGAGGAGCAGTGCCCCTCTGGGCCGAAGGCCCGTTTTCCCCGTTTTTTATAACCTTAGTGATCGGTTAGACGATCTGCGCCTCTGTCGCGGCTTTGATGTCGTCTTCGGTCACGCCATCCGCGCATTCGACGATTTTCAATCCGCCTTCGACCACATCCAAAACGCCAAGGTTTGTGATGATGCGATCTACAACGGCTTTGCCCGTCAAAGGCAAGGTGCAGGATTTCAGCAGTTTGGATTCGCCGTGTTTATTGGTGTGATCCATGACCACAACCACGCGGCCAACGCCCGCAACCAGATCCATGGCGCCGCCCATACCTTTGACCAGCTTGCCCGGGATCATCCAGTTCGCCAGATCGCCGTTTTCGGCAACCTCCATAGCGCCCAAAATCGCCATGGCGATTTTACCGCCGCGGATCATACCGAACGACGTTGCACTGTCAAAATAGGCGGTGTGGGGCAATTCAGTGATGGTTTGTTTGCCCGCGTTGATCAGGTCGGCGTCTTCTTCGCCTTCGATCGGAAACGGGCCCATGCCCAGCATGCCGTTTTCAGACTGCAGAGTGACCGACACACCTTCGGGGATGTAGTTGGCGACCAGCGTCGGGATGCCGATACCCAGATTCACATACCAACCGTCTTGTAGCTCTTGTGCGGCACGTGCCGCCATTTGATTACGATCCCAGCCCATTATACGTCCTCCGCCTTGCGCACGGTGCGTTGTTCGATACGTTTTTCATGTGCGCCTTCGATCAGGCGATGCACATAAATACCGGGTAGGTGAATGTGATCGGGGTCCAAGGTGCCCGCTTCGACGATCTCTTCGACCTCGGCGACGCAAATTTTACCGCAAGTCGCTGCGGGTACGTTGAAGTTACGCGCAGTTTTACGGAAAATCAGGTTGCCGGTGGTGTCGGCTTTCCACGCTTTGACGATGGCAAGGTCGGCAAAAATGCCTTCTTCCATGATGTAGGTTTCGCCGTTGAAATCACGATGGTCTTTGCCTTCGGCGATGACGGTGCCGACACCGGTTTTGGTGTAAAATCCGGGGATACCAGCGCCGCCCGCGCGCATACGCTCGGCCAAAGTGCCCTGCGGGTTAAATTCCAGTTCCAGTTCGCCAGACAGGTATTGGCGCATAAATTCTGCGTTTTCCCCAACATAGGACGAAATCATTTTTTTGACCTGACGAGTCTGCAGCAATAGGCCGATGCCGAAATCGTCGACGCCTGCGTTGTTGGATGCAAATGTAAGGTCTTTGGTGCCTGCTTCTTTTATGGCGTCAATCAGCAGTTCAGGAATGCCGCACAAGCCGAAGCCGCCCGATGCGATGAACATGCCATCGAACAACAGACCGTCTAGGGCTTCGGATGCGCTTCCGAATATTTTATTCATAACTTCCCCCTCTTTGGGTTAGGCCAAATTGGCTGGCGGTCCCCCCTCGTAGGGTCAAGTTAGGTCGGATTTTTATGCGGTTGTCAAATTTTTGCTGTGGTGCAGCGAAAAAAGCTGCAGCGCAAAAAAGAAGCGGGCCGTAGCCCGCTGCCTTATTCGTCTTTTTCTGCGGTTTTTTTCTTTGCCGCAGTTTTCTTGGCGGCCGGTTTTTTCGCCGCTGGTTTCTTCGCGGCGGCCTTTTTGGCGGGGGCTTTGCGTTTCTTACCGCTTTTCGCCGCCTTTTCGTTCACCAGTTCGATCGCTTGTTCGACGGTGACCTCTTGCGGGTCGACATCTTTGGGCAGGGTCGCGTTGACCTTTTCCCATTTGACATAAGGCCCATAGCGGCCTTCCATCACCGCCATTGCGCCGCCATCTGGGTGATCTCCCAGCTCTTTCAAAGGCTTAGCAGCCTGACGTCCGCCGCGACCCGCAGCTTTCAATGCCAACACTTCGACTGCGCGGTTCATGCCGATTTCAAACACCTCGTCGACCTCTTTGAGGTTGGCATAGGTGGTGCCGTGTTTGACGAAGGGACCAAAGCGGCCCAATCCGGCCTCGATCATCACGCCGTCATCTGGGTGAGGGCCAATTTCGCGCGGCAGGTTCAGCAGGGTCAGCGCCTTTTCCAAATCGATGGATTCGGGCGACCAGCCTTTGGGCAGCGATGCGCGGGGCGGTTTTGGCACCTCTTCGGTCACATCGCCGCGCTGAACGTAGGGGCCATAGCGGCCATCGCGCAGCGTGATTTTGTCTTCGTTATCGTAGCCCAGCAATTTGCCATCTGGACCAATACCCGAATCTGCCGCACCCGGAGGGCCGAACGGACGCGTGTAACGGCATTCTGGATAGTTCGAACAGCCAATGAACGCGCCGCCGGAACGCGCGGTGCGCATCGACAAACGACCAGCGCCGCAGTTTGGGCACAGGCGCGGATCGGTGCCTTCGTCATTCGCTGGGAACAGGTGCGGCTCTAGGACTTCGTTGATTTTTTCCAGAACGTCGGTGATCCGCAGTTCGGATGTTTCCGCAACCGCAGCAGAAAAATCTTTCCAGAATTTTTCCAGCAGTTTGTGGTAATCCACATTGCCTGCCGACACTTCGTCCAGTTCGTGTTCCAGTTCCGCCGTGAAATCGTATTCCACGTATTGTTTGAAATAGTTCGACAGGAACACCGTGACCAAACGGCCTTTGTCCTGCGGGATCAGGCGGTTTTTATCTTTGCGAACGTAATCGCGATCCTGAATTGTGGTCACAATCGACGCATAGGTGGACGGACGGCCGATACCCAATTCTTCCATGCGTTTGACCAGCGTTGCCTCGGTATAGCGGGGCGGAGGCTGAGTGAAATGCTGTTCGGGTGTGACCGATTTTTTGTCGGCCTTGTCGCCCGTGTTCAGCAATGGCAGGCGTTTGTCGTCGTCATCGATAACGCTGTCGTCGCGGCCTTCTTCGTAGACGGCGATGAAACCTTCGAACAACACGACCTGACCTGTCGCGCGCAGAACGACCTGATCGTCGTCAGAGGCGATATCAACGGTTGTGCGTTCCATCTGTGCGGCGGCCATCTGGCTGGCGATGGTGCGTTTGTAGATCAGATCGTACAGTTTTTTCTGATCGGATTCAGATAGTTTGGCGTCCTCGGGAGATACAAACATATCCGTTGGGCGGATACATTCGTGGGCCTCTTGCGCGTTTTTCGCTTTGTTTTTGTACATGCGCGGGCTGGACGGCAGGTATTTTTCGCCGAACTTTGCCTTGATCGCGTCGCGGGCGGACATGACAGCCTCGGGGGCCATGTCGATGCCGTCGGTACGCATGTAGGTGATCAAACCGGCCTCGTACAAACGCTGCGCCGCGTTCATGGTCTGACGCGCGCCCATGCCAAATTTGCGCGATGCCTCTTGCTGCAGGGTCGAGGTCATAAAGGGCGGCGATGGGTTGCGGTTGGCGGGTTTCGCTTCGACCGATGTCACCTTTAGGTCGCGGTGTTCGATAGCGGCAGCGGCAATCGCGGCCTGATTTTCATCAGGGATGTCGAATTTATCCAGCTTTTTGCCAGCGAAATGGGTTAGGCGGGCTTCGAATGCTTGGCCGCGCGGGTTGGCCAGCATTGCTTTGACCGTCCAATATTCTTGGGCGCGGAAGGATTCGATTTCCATTTCGCGTTCAACGATCAGACGCAGGCACACCGATTGCACGCGGCCAGCCGAACGGGCGCCAGGCAGTTTGCGCCACAGAACAGGCGACAGGTTGAAACCCACCAGATAGTCCAACGCACGGCGGGCCAGATAGGCCTCGACCAGTGGCGCGTCGACCTGACGTGGGTTTTGCATGGCTTCGGTGACGGCGGCTTTGGTGATCGCGTTGAATGTCACGCGGCTAACGGCGGTCGATTTTTTGATCGCGCGGCGTTTGGTCAGCGCCTCTTGCAGGTGCCAGCTGATCGCTTCTCCTTCGCGATCGGGGTCGGTCGCGAGGATCAGTTCGTCGTCGTCTTTTAGGGCGTCTGCAATCGCTTTGACATGCTTTTTGCTGTCGTTTGCGACCTCCCAAGTCATCTCGAAATTGTTTTCGGGGTCAACCGAACCGTCTTTGGGGGGCAGGTCACGGACGTGTCCGTAGGATGCCAGAACGGTATAGTTCGGTCCCAAATATTTGTTGATTGTCTTAGCTTTAGCCGGAGATTCGACAACAACAACTGGCATGGGGACTCCTGTAACGACAGCATGGTCTATAGCGGCGCAACATGTGTGCGATGCATTTGAAATGTCAATGCATCAAAATTAATTGCGTCAAACGGTCGTCATGACAAGAGCGATATCATCCCCCCGGGTTGGCGTTGAATGCGGCCGTCCAATTCCAAATCCACGATCGCCGGTCCGCCTTGTTTTGGGTTCAGTTTGAGATCGCGTAAAACCTGATCTTCGGCGATCGGCGATGGGCCAAGACGCGACAGGATCTGTGTGTGCAAATCTGCGGTTTCCCGCAAGCTGCGTTTTTGCGGTTTCGGTTTGGGCTGAGGTAAGTCGAGCGGCATTTGCGGTGCGATTGGCGCGAGGGCCTGTAAAATATCGTCGGCGCTGCGCACCAATGTCGCACCATCGCGGATCAAGGCGTTGCAGCCGCCTGCGCGACCATCAAATGGGTGTCCGGGCACGGCCATAACATCGCGGCCTTGGGCCAATGCGGTTTCTGCTGTGATCAAACTGCCAGATTTCTGCGCGGCTTCGACCACGACAGTGGCGCGGCACAAGCCCGAAATGATCCGATTACGCGCCGGAAAATGGCGGGCTTGGGGTTGCAGGCCAACGGGTTGTTCCGACAATCGCAACCCTTTGGCACCGATCGCATGGAATAAATCGGTATTTTCTTGCGGGTATATAACGTCCACGCCGCCGCCTAATACCGCGATTGTGCCACTTTCGACGGTGACCGAATGAACGGCCGCATCGATCCCGCGCGCCAGTCCCGACACAACCACGTAGCCTGCCTCGGCCATTTCGGTCGCGAGCTTGCGCGCCATCCGCGTGCCCAGTGATGATGTATTGCGGGCGCCGATCAGTGCGATCATCGGGCGCTGTAAAAGGTCGACATTGCCGATTGCCCATAAAAACGGAGGGGCGTCGTTGATGTCCGCCAAATCCGTTGGGTATTCTGGTTCGCCCATGCAAATCATCCGCGCTTTGGCAGTGCGGGCCGATTTCAGTTCGGCGTGAATGACGCCTTCGGGACAGATTTCATAGTTTCGCACGCCAGCAGCGGCTGCGATTTGTGGCAAAGCCTCTAACGCGGCGGCGGCGCTGCCGTGTTCCGCCATAAGGCGATGATATGTAGACACGCCCACGCGCCGTGATCGCAACAGACGAAGACGATTAAAACGGTCTTCCTCCGTGGTGGGTGGGAGTTGGGGGTGAAAAGAAGACTGTGATGCTGGGGGCATTCTGCGCTCCGTCTGTTGCAAGACTTGGATAGCAATCCGAATCTTAAACAGACGTAAACGCAGATAAATTAATTCGAATTAGGCCGAACCACCGACGGTCAGGCCGCCAATCATCAGCGACGGCTGGCCAACGCCGACAGGCACCCATTGGCCTGCTTTGCCGCAGTTGCCGATGCCCGGATCCAGCGCCATATCATTGCCGATGGCGCGAATTTGGCCCATTGCAGTTGGCCCATCGCCAATCAGCGTGGCCCCTTTGACGGGTGCGCCGACCTGACCGTTTTTGACGCGGTAGGCTTCGGTGCAGGAGAAAACAAATTTGCCGTTGGTGATATCCACCTGACCACCGCCAAAGCCGACGGCGTAAATGCCATCTTTGAGATCAGCCAGAATCGCCGCAGGGTCAGAATCGCCGCCCAGCATGTAGGTGTTTGTCATGCGCGGCATTGGCGCGTGTTCGAAACTTTCGCGGCGGCCGTTACCTGTGGGTTCGACGCCCATCAGGCGGGCGTTTTGGCGGTCTTGCATATAGCCGACCAAAATGCCGTCTTCGATCAGGACGTTTTTGGCCGATGGCGTGCCTTCGTCATCGACGGTAATCGACCCGCGGCGGCCTTCGATGGTGCCATCGTCCAGAACGGTCACGCCTTTGGCAGCGACCTGTTGGCCAATGCGGCCCGAAAACGCGCTGGTGCCTTTGCGGTTGAAATCACCCTCTAACCCGTGACCGACCGCTTCGTGCAGCAGAACGCCGGGCCAGCCTGGGCCCAATACGACATCCATGACACCTGCTGGCGCGGCTTCAGCATCAAGGTTGACCAAGGCGATCCGCAACGCTTCGCGTAGTGCAGGTTCCCAGTGGTCGCGGGTGATCAGGCCCAGCAGTCCTTCGCGGCCGCCGCCGCCGTGGCTGCCGGATTCGCGACGGCCGTTGGCGTCTTCAACGATGACGCTGATGTTGATGCGGCTCATTGGGCGGGTGTCGGTGACCAAAATGCCGTCAGGGCGCAGGATCACGACCTCTTGCAATGATGCGGCAAGCGACGCTGTGACTTGAACGACGCGTTTGTCCATCTGGCGCGCGGTTTCGTCGATTTCCTTTAGCAGGTCGATCTTCGCAGGGAACGTCGCCTGAGAGATCGGGTCAACGTCGCTATATAGATGACGGTTGGTTGGTTTCGGTCCATCGGCCAACACGCCGCCGCCCGCGCCAATCGCCAGCATCGCGGTTTGTGCGGCGCGTTTCAGCGAAGATTCGGAAATCGTGGTGGAATGGGCATAACCGGTGGTTTCGCCGCGAACGGCGCGCAAACCGAATCCTTCAGAGGCGTCATAGCTGGCGGTTTTGATACGACCATCGTCTAAAACCAGTGCTTCGGACCGGCGGCGTTCCAGAAAAAGCTCTCCGTCATCAGCGCCGTTCGTGGCCTGTTGGACGATCGAAAGGGCCGATTCCATGTCCAAATTGGTGTCAAACGGGCGGAAAATGTCGGTTTGCATGGGCGTCTATCCTGTTGGCGGCTTTGATATAGGTCAAAAAAAGGACAATATGCCGCCCTTGGGGTTCTTGAGTTGTGCCTCAGGATATGTGACATGCTTCGCTGGATACAATGGGATTCCGTAAATCTGTTTGCGACATTCCGAGACGGGAGGGGTTTTGGCCCCGACAAGACACAGGGTATAAAATGCGACTGACCAATTTTGCCACCAAGCTTTCGGCAGCTGCTGCGATGGTATTCGCCGGCATGGCCGCCCGGGCGCAAGATGTGACCGAGGGACTGGAAATCGTTGGTGCACCAGTTGATGGTGCATTAGGTTTTCAACCTGCTTCGACCGAACTAGCCCGCGATCTGCAGTGGCTGGACGGCATGCTGCTAGTGATCATTACCGCGATCACACTGTTTGTTGTTGCGCTGCTGGCGTTCGTAATCGTTCGCTACAACCGCCGCGCCAACCCAAATGCAGCGACCTTCACCCACAACTCTCCTTTGGAAGTTGCATGGACCGTCCTGCCGATCGTGATCCTTGTGGTCATCGGTTCGTTCTCTTTGCCGATCCTGTTCAAACAGCAGGAATTCCCAGAAGGTGACATCACCATCAAAGTAACCGGCTACCAGTGGTACTGGAGCTACGAATATGTTGATGACGCCGTGATGTTCGACAGCTACATGCTGGGCCACCCTGCAACTATGCCTGCGTCGATCGAAGCAGAACCATTCGTTCGCTCTGAAGGCATGAATGAACTGCTGGCATCCTACGGCTACTCCGAAGATGAATTCCTACTGGCAACGGACACCGCAGTTGTTGTTCCTGTAGGCGCAACCGTTGTGATGCAGGTGACCGCAGCAGACGTGATCCATTCGTGGACAATCCCAGCATTCGGCGTCAAACAAGACGCTGTTCCTGGCCGTCTGGCACAGCTGTGGTTCGCAGCGGAACGCGAAGGCATCTACTTTGGCCAGTGTTCGGAACTGTGCGGTAAAGACCACGCATACATGCCGATCACCGTCAAAGTCGTAAGCCAAGAAGCCTATGACGCATGGCTGGAAACTGCGAAAGAAGAATTCCCAGCGTAATCGCGGAATTCGGGCGGCTTTGGTCGCCACCTGATAAAGCTGCGCGGCGGGTGATCCCCGCCGCCTTTGTCAAACAAAACCTTGGACCTCGATATGACGGACGCTAGCTTGCAAGATACGCCACGCGAAGCCGGTTTGGGTGATTACTTTGCCCTGTTAAAACCGCGTGTGATGTCGCTTGTGGTTTTCACCGCACTTGTTGGTTTGATTGTTGCGCCGGTGCCGGTCCATCCGTTCATCGCGTTTGTTGGCATTTTGTGCGTCGCTGTGGGTGCAGGTGCATCCGCGTCGCTGAACATGTGGTGGGATGCGGACATTGACCGCATCATGAAACGCACCGCAAACCGCCCGATTCCGTCGGGCAAGGTTCAACCCGAAGAAGCCTTGGCCGTTGGTCTGGCGCTGTCGGGATTTTCCGTGATCCTGCTGGGATTGGCCGCCAACTGGCTGGCTGCGTTCCTGCTGGCGTTCACCATCTTTTTCTACGCCGTTGTCTATTCGATGTGGCTGAAACGTTCGACACCGCAGAACATCGTGATTGGCGGCCTCTCTGGCGCGCTGCCTCCGATGATCGGTTGGGCGATTGCGACGGGCAACATCACCATTGAATCGACGCTGCTGGTTGCGCTGATTTTCATGTGGACCCCGCCGCATTTCTGGTCGCTGGCGATTTTCGTGAAATCGGACTACGGCCGCGCTGGTGTGCCTATGCTGACCGAAACGCATGGTCGCCGCGTCACCCGTAATAACATCATGGGTTACATGGTCGCACTTGTGCCGGTTGCGCTGGCGATTGGCTTCACCTCGATCGGTGGCCCCCTATATCTGGCCGTGTCTGCGGCGCTGAATGTGTGGTTCTTGAAAGCGTGCTTTGTGGTTTGGCGCCGCGACGAAGAGCAGGCAGAGGCCGACAATTTCGCCGCTGAAAAGAACGCGTTCAAAGTGTCCTTGGCTTATCTGTTCCTGCATTTCGCAGTGTTGCTGGTTCTGCCGGCAACCGGATTTGGAGGCTGGTAATGACGATTAAAGTCGAACACGAAATGCACACCCGCCGTAAGTCAAAGAACTACGGTGTGTTCATCCTTTTGATTGCGTTTGTTGCGCTGGTTTTTGGCCTGACTGTGGTCAAAGTCCTGCAGCTGGGCGACGCGAAAATGTTTGAAGCAAACGACCATGTTGTGCGCCCTGCGTTGATCCCGACCGAGGAGGCGCAGCAATGAAACTGTTCCCAAACGTACAGGGCCCCAAACGCACCGTGCTGCAATTGCTGACGGTTGTGTTTGTGATGGGCGGGCTGTCTTGGGCGTCGGTGCCGTTTTACAGCTGGTTTTGCGCTGTAACGGGTTTCGGCGGCGTCACAGACGTGGCCGATGCGGGTAGTGATGTCGTATTGGACCGCGAAATGACCATCCGTTTTGATGCGTCGACCGATCCATCGCTCGCGTGGACTTTCAAACCGGTTGAACGCGAAATGACCGTGAAAATCGGTCAAACTGCTTTGGCCTATTACGAGGCAACGAATATTTCCGACCGCCCTGTTGCGGGTCAGGCGACATATAACGTTGTCCCATACGAAGCAGGCGGCTTTTTCGACAAAATCGAATGTTTCTGCTTTACCGAACAGGTGTTGCAGCCGGGTGAAACCGTGCTGATGCCCGTTAGCTTTTTCGTCGACCCTGCAATCGTCGACGACCGCGATGCAAAGTATACACACACGATCACGTTGGGTTATACTTTCTTCGAAATTCCGCTGCCGGAGGAACAAACCGCGGCATTAATCAACGCGGCTCCGGCCGAAACACAGACAAACTAAAGTCCAGCCTCAGGGAATACCGACATGGCTCACGCTAAGAACCACGACTATCACATCCTACCGCCTTCGATTTGGCCGTTCCTTTCGTCCGTTGCAGCATTCATCATGCTGTTCGGCGCGGTCATGTGGATGGCCAACGACATGCCTTGGCTGTTCTTCATCGGCTTTGTTGCGACGCTGTATTCGGCAGGCGCATGGTGGGCTGACACCATCAAAGAAAACATCGCAGGCGATCACACCCCTGTTGTGCGCATCGGTCTGCGTTACGGCGTGATCTTTTTCATCATGTCCGAAGTCATGTTCTTTGTGGCTTGGTTCTGGGCGTTCTTCAAAACCAGCATGTACCCAATGTGGACATATGCAGGCACCGAATACGTCAAACCAGAAATCCACACGGTTGACGCATTCCACCTGCCACTGATCAACACGCTGATCCTGCTGTGTTCGGGTGCTGCAGTGACTTGGGCACACCACGCGCTGGTTCACGAAAACAACCGCAAAGACCTGATCCAAGGTCTGACCATCGGTATCCTGCTGGGCGCTGTTTTCACCCTGTTCCAGGCATACGAATACTACGAACTGATCGCACACGAAGGTTGGTCGCTGGGTGGTGACATCTTCTACAACACCTTCTTCATGGCGACCGGTTTCCACGGCTTCCACGTTCTGGTTGGTACCGTATTCCTGCTGGTCTGCTTGATCCGCGCGAAAAAAGGTCACTTCACCCCAGAGAGCCACGTTGGTTTCGAAGCAGCAGCTTGGTATTGGCACTTTGTTGATGTTGTGTGGCTGTTCCTCTTCGTTGCTGTATACATTTGGGGTCAGAGCGGCTTCTAAAGCTGTGGCGGGGTTGACCCGCCGCCCAAGACAAGACAACAAACGCGCGGGGCAATGCCTTGCGCGTTTTGCGTATGAATAGGGGTTACGATGCGTCGTTATTTATTCGTTTTTTTGTTGGGAATTCCTGGCTTGGCCGTTTTGCTGGGGCTGGGCGTCTGGCAGATGCAGCGCCTAGACTGGAAACAGGACATTCTGGCGGAAATGGACACGCGTATTGCTGCGCGCCCCATCGAATTGCCGATGAACCCACAAGAAGGCACCGACGAATATCTGTCCGTTCGCATGACGGGAACGCCCACGGGGGACGAACTGCATGTTCTGTCGTCGGGCACTGCTGCGGGCACAGGATACCGCGTGATTTCGGCGTGGGAAACGGATACGGGCCGCCGCGTCATGGTCGACATGGGCGTGATGCCGCTGGACCGCAAACGCCTGAACCCTGACATCGCGACGCAAAACATCACTGGTAACTTGCTGTGGCCCAATGACGCCGCCGATAAATCGCCAGCGCCGGATCTGGAAAACAATCTATGGTTCGCCCGTGATGCGGCCGCAATGGCGAACGTGTTGCAGGCAGAACCATTCATGGTCGTTCTGCGCGATTCCGATAACCCCGACCGCCGGATCACGATGGTTCCGGTCGATACATCCAATATTAAAAACGACCACCGCGAATATGCGATCACTTGGTTCCTGTTGGCGCTGGTATGGGCGGCGATGAC
Source organism: Marivivens sp. ABH4_498 (assembly GCF_056160585.1). Lineage (NCBI taxonomy): Bacteria > Pseudomonadati > Pseudomonadota > Alphaproteobacteria > Rhodobacterales > Paracoccaceae > Marivivens > Marivivens sp. ABH4_498. The sequence continues at coordinate 660,680 of NZ_JBSWXL010000001.1, read as the reverse complement.
AGGGTATTTCGTGTATCGGTCGAACAAAGCCGCAAAGAAGGACTGATAGATGCGTTACATTTCTACTCGTGGGCAGGCGCCTGCACTGACCTTTGAAGAGGCGATGATGACCGGTCTGGCCCGCGATGGCGGCCTGTACGTACCTGAAACCGTGCCGACCTTTACCGCCGATGACATCGCGGCAATGGCGGGCAAATCCTACGAAGACATCGCATTCACCGTGATGAAACCGTTTATCGGCGACACGTTCACTGACGAAGAATTCAAAGGCTTGATCGACAAAGCCTATGCTGATTTCGGCCACGACGCCCGCGCGCCTTTGGTGCAATTGGCGCCGAACCATTTCTTGTTGGAACTGTTCCACGGCCCGACGCTGGCGTTCAAAGATTTCGCCATGCAGATCATCGGCCAGATGATGCAGGCCGCATTGGCACGTTCGGGTAAACGCATCACCATCGTGGGCGCGACATCTGGCGACACAGGGTCGGCCGCGATCGAAGCGTTCCGCGGTTTGGACAACGTTGATGTGTTCATCATGTACCCGCATGGCCGCGTGTCCGAAGTGCAGCGCCGTCAGATGACCACTGCGGTTGAATCGAACGTGCATGCCCTAGCCGTCGAAGGCGATTTCGACGATTGCCAAGGCAAGCTGAAAGAGATGTTCAACGATTTCGAATTCCGCGACGAAGTGCATCTGGCTGGCGTAAATTCGATCAACTGGGGCCGCGTTCTCGCGCAGGTCGTTTATTACTTTAGCTCGGCGGTTTCGCTGGGCGCGCCGCACCGCAAAGTGTCGTTCACCGTGCCAACGGGTAACTTTGGCGACATTTTTGCAGGGTTCATTGCAAAACAAATGGGCCTACCTGTGGAACGTCTGGTGATTGCGACCAACCAAAACGACATCCTGCACCGCTGTATGCAGTCCAGCGATTACACCAAACACGGTGTGACTCCGTCGATTTCGCCATCGATGGATATCGAAGTGTCGTCGAATTTCGAACGCGCGCTGTTCTGGGCGCATGACCACGATGGCGCGGCCGTTGCGGGCCTGATGGACGAATTGAAAACCAAAGGCACGTTCCGCATTTCGCAAAACGCGATGACCGCTTTGCGCGATCATTACGACAGCGGCGCCGTGGACGAACCAACCACCTATGCGACCATCGCGTCGGCGTTGGAACATTCGGGCGAATTGCTATGCCCGCATTCGGCTGTTGGCGTTCATGTCGGCACCGAACATCAGGGCGAAAACCCAGAGGTGCCGATGATCACCTTGGCCACCGCACACCCTGCAAAGTTCCCGGCAGCTGTCGAAAAAGCAGCGGATGTCTATCCACCCCTTCCACCGCGTATGGCTGATCTATATGATCGTGCGGAACGGGTAACGCAGGTACCAAACGACCTAGCCGCCCTACAGGCAATCATTCGGGAGCGTCGCGCGCATTGACAGTACAGACCCACACTTTGTCCAATGGCATGCGCATCGTAACCGAAGCCATGCCGGGCATGCATTCTGCCTCTATCGGTGTTTGGGTTTTGGTTGGCGGACGTCACGAACGTCTGGACCAAAACGGGATTGCCCATTTCCTTGAACATATGGCGTTCAAGGGGACAAAGACGCGCAGCGCGCTACAGATCGCCGAAATGATCGAAGACGTAGGCGGTTATATCAACGCCTACACCAGCCGCGAAATGACCGCCTACTACGCCCGCGTGTTAGAAGAGCACGTACCGCTGGGTTTGGAAATCATCGCGGATATCCTGAACAATTCCGTCTTTGATCCCAAAGAGATCGAAGTCGAACGCGGCGTGATCTTGCAAGAAATCGGTCAGGCTTACGACACGCCCGACGACATCGTGTTTGATTGGCTGCAAGAGGCCGCATACCCTGATCAACCGTTGGGGCGCACCATTTTGGGGCCTGCTGAACGTGTGTCGCATTTCGGACGCGATGATCTGTCCAGCTTTGTGGCGGAACATTACGATCCGTCCCGCATGATCCTATCGGCGGCTGGCGCTGTGGATCACGACGCATTGGTCAAACAGGCCGAGGCGTTATTCGGCCATCTGGCCAAACACGAAAATAGCAATGTGATCGTTCCTGCGCGTTTTCAGGGCGGCGAAAAACGCGAACTGAAATCGCTGGAACAGGTGCATTTCGCATTGGCGTTCGAAGGCCCAGATTATCGCGGCGCGGATATCTATACCGCGCAGGTTTATGCAACTGCGATGGGCGGCGGCATGTCGTCCCGTTTGTTCCAAGAAATTCGCGAAAATCGCGGTCTGTGCTACACGATCTTTACCCAAGCGGGTGCCTATGCCGATACTGGCATGATGACGCTATATGCGGGGACTTCGGCGGCGCAGATCGGGGAACTTGCGCAGATCGCGGTGGATGAAATCAAGCGGTCCGCCGATGGTTTGTCCACTGCTGAAATCGAACGGGCCCGTGCGCAGATGAAGGCAGGATTGTTGATGGGGCTGGAAAGCCCGTCTTCACGTGCCGAACGGATGGCGCATATGATCCATATTCATGGCCGCGTTCCAACGATCGAAGAAAGCACAGCGCTGATTGATGGCGTCACAACCGAAGTGCTGCGTGATTTTGCAGGTGGTCTGCTGGGGCCAGCTGGCAAAGCGATGGCGCTATACGGCCCTGCGGATCAAGCGCCCAATCTGGATGCGTTAAAAGCAAGGCTGGTCGCGTAATGTTGGGGCGGCGTCGGAAGGTTCAGCTCGAAACCGAGCGGATGTCACTGCGCCTGCCTGACCACGGTGATTGGCGCGCGTGGGCCGACCTGCGCGTCCAAAGCCGCGATTTTCTGACGCCGTGGGAACCTGCGTGGTCGCCCGATCATTTGTCGCGCAAGGCGTTTACGAACCGTGTGTATTGGGCCCAGCGGTCGTATTCCAACGGCACGGCTGTTCCGTTTTTCCTGATCCGACGGTCCGATAATCAGTTGCTGGGGGCCATCACGCTGGACAACATCCGCCGCGGCCCTGCGCAGGCGGGCACGACGGGCTATTGGATCGGTGAACCATTCGCACGTCAGGGATACATGCGCGAAGCGATTGCAGCCGTGGTTCACTATGCCTTTGTTGATCTGGACCTAAGCCGGATCGAAGCGGGCTGTTTGCCTGAAAACACGCCTTCGCGTCGTTTGTTGGAAGACTGCGGTTACAAATACGAAGGCGTGGCGCAAAGCTATCTGGAAATCAACGGACGTTGGCGCAACCACGTCTTATATGCAAATCTACGCGCTGACCGGCGCGGTAAAGCGGTTATTGCCTAATGTTAAATTCTGCGACTCCTGACGTCGTGGCGGCGCTGAAAGCGGCGTTGCCTTCCTTGCGTGTCATTGATGATAGCGCGAAATACCTAGAGGAGCCCAGAGGGCGGTATGTGGGGCAGGGCGTTGTCGTCGCACCAGTGGACACCGCCGAGGTCGCGGCCGTCGTCAAATTCTGTTCGGACCGTGCATTGGCCGTTGTCCCCTATGCAGGCGGTACGGGGCTCGTTGGCGGCCAAATTATGGAAGGCGGCATTGTTCCTATTGTTATCAGTATGGAACGTATGACGCGGATTCGTGATGTGTTTCCGACTGAAAATGTACTGGTTTGCGATGCGGGCTGTATTTTGGCCGATGTGCAAACCGCAGCGTCGGACGCGGGCCGTTTGTTTCCGCTGTCGCTCGCCTCTGAAGGGTCTGCGCGTATTGGCGGGCTGTTGGCAACCAACGCGGGCGGATTGAATGTCCTGCGCTATGGAAACGCGCGCGCGCAGGTATTGGGGTTAGAGGTCGTGACAGCCCAAGGCGACGTGCTGAATGGACTGACCCGACTGCGCAAAGATAACACTGGCTATGATCTGCGCGATCTGATGATCGGATCCGAAGGGTCATTGGGAATTATCACGGCTGCCGCGTTAAAACTGGTGCCGAAACCATCGGTCGAAGGCACAGCGATGATGGTCGTTCCGTCACCGACGGCGGCTTTGGATTTGTTGTCCATGGCGCAAGCGCGCATTGGCGAAGGAATCTCTGCCTTTGAATTGATTGGCCGTCAGGGGCTGGAGTTTTTGGATGAGGTTGGGCCGCAGGTGGTCAAACCATTTGAAACCCATCCCGACTGGTGCGTTTTGATTGACCTTGGATTGCCGGCTGGGTTGGATCCGCAAGCTGCGTTGGAAAACCTGTTCGTCGAAGCGAGCGAAGCAGGCATCGTCACAGATGGCATGATTGCCCAGAGCCAGCAACAGCGCAACGATTTCTGGACCATCCGCGAAAGCATTCCGGCCGCGAACAAACGGATCGGTTCCGTGTCGTCGCATGATATTTCGGTGCCCCTGTCGAAAATCGCCGATTACATTGTCGAAGGCCGCAATAATTTAGCGGCCATCGCGGATTTCCGCGTCAATTGCTTTGGGCATTTGGGCGATGGAAATTTGCATTTCAACGTCTTCCCCGCCAAAGGCAAATCCCGTTCCGAATACGAACATTTGCGTGGAGACGTGAAAAAATGCGTCCATGATTTGGTTCACAAATACAACGGATCCGTCAGCGCGGAACACGGTGTGGGGCGTCTAAAAGTTGAAGATCTGGAACGATATTCGGATCCGGTAAAGCTGCAGATGATGCGCGCGATCAAAGATGCGCTGGACCCACAAGGTATTATGAACCCCGGCGCAGTACTAAGGGCCCGCTGACAAAAGGCGCGGCTGCGCCGCATTGGTATATGCCGCACCCGTGAGGTGCGGCGGTGGGCGCTATTTCGCGTCGGGGCGCACCAAAGAAAAGATCGTGTCGATGGCAGCGTAGTCTTGGTACCCTAGGCGGGCGAGTGGTTTGTATGTCGTCACATCAAAGATGCCGTTTACAACGCAATCGTCGCGCAAACGAATGCCTGTCACCTCTCCGAAAATGGCGTGAGATCGGTCGCCTTCGAGTTTGATGATTTGTGTCATTTTGCATTCAAGCGTTGCCGGTGCAGAGGCGACATAGGAACAGGCAATCGTATCGCATTCGGCGCGTTCGATATCTGCGTGGCTAAATTCGTCGATATGCGATTCCATTGTTGCGGATGTTTTGTTCATCACATCACGCATGGCATATTCGACGATGTTGACACAAAATACGCCTGTTTCGCGAATATTGGCTAGTGTGTCTTTGCCATCTTGGTCGGCCTTTTTGCCGTTCGACGAAAACATGACCTGAGGCGGGGTATATGCAACGGCGTTGAAAAACGAATAGGGTGCAATATTGTCAATGCCGTCGGCGCTGCGGGTCGATATCCATCCAATCGGACGAGGGGACACGATTGCAGGGAATGGGTTATGTGGCAGTCCGTGGCCATCATTTGGGCGATAGAACATGGATGGGTCCCTTCTGGTTTGCGGCAGAGGTAGCGTCATGTTACGGCCACATCCAGACCCAGAGCGGAAAAAAGGCCCAATGATCGAAATTACGCGGGAAACTAAAAACGACTGGTGGGAAGTCGAGGCGCTGTACGATTTGTGTTTTGCGCCTGGGCGGACGGCTTTGTCGTCGTACCGTTTGCGCGATGGGGTCGATCCATTGTCCGATTTATGTTTTGTCGCGCGGGACGCCGATGGGATTTTGGGCGGGGTGATCCGCAATTGGCCGGTTTGCGTTGGTGGTCGCATGGCCATTTTGTTGGGTCCCGTCGCGGTGCATCCAACCCGCCAAGGTGAAGGTGTGGGCGCCATGCTGATGCGCAAAGCGTTGAACCGTGCCCACGATTTGGGGTGGGCACGCGTGATGCTGGTGGGGGACTATCCCTATTATAAACGTTTTGGGTTTTTCAAACTTGAAGGCGTGGACATGCCGCCGCCGACCAACCCTGATCGAATTTTGGGATATAACCTGACACCAGCTGCGTGGATCGGGGTTTCCGGCGAAGTTACATCCGCGAAGGATTGTAAAAATTGGGAACGCCCCCAATCTATTGATCATGAGCAATCGAGATGACGAGTTAAGGGTCGTAAACCCGACTGACCCTTTGGATGATCAGGGCCGTGCTGATATTCAGCGATTGGCCGCGCGCCAGCGCAGCGCAAATGGTGTCCTGATGAAGGCGATCAATTTTGTCGGCTCTCAGGTCGAGGATGGTTTGAAATCGATGCCTTCGCCGGTTCGAACGCGGTTCGAAGCCGCGGCGAAAAAAGCTTTGGGTTACAGTTTTCACGCGGCCAAAGCGACCCACGGAAAAGCGACGCTGACCGACAAGGGACATACCGCGGTTGCGGCGATCGCTGGTGCTGTCGGAGGTATCGGCGGACTGCCGACGGCGATCGCTGAATTGCCCATAACAACGACAATCATTTTTCGTGCGGTGCTGGGCGTTGCCGAAGCTTATGGCGAAGACCCTGATGCAGAAGATACCCGCGTCGAATGCCTGCGCGTTTTCGGGGCCGGCGGCCCAGGTGGAGAGGATGATGGCATCGACACGGCGTTGATCGGGGCCCGATTGGGGCTGTCGGGGGCGGGGATCAACAGTCTGATTGCGCGAATCTCTCCTAGATTCGCGGCGGTGATGTCACAAAAACTGGCGGGGCAGGCGGTTCCGATTATTGGTGCTGCGGCGGGCGCGGGCACGAACTATGCCTTTGTGCGTTATTACGTTGAAATGGCCCACGTCCATTTCGGACTGCGACAGTTGTGCCGAATTTATGATGAAAATCAGGTGGTTGAAGAGTTTCACAAGGCCCTAAATGTGAGAAAATTGCGATAACGCATCATGTGGTGATTTTTCGGCCTGTCAAAAATGCGACAAGGGAAAGTCCTCTAATCTTTGACCTGATGTTCGAAATTGTTATGCTGCAGGTGCAAAAGGGTGGTGTCATTTTTTAGCACCAAACCTTTTTAAATCAGCTCCGTTATTTTCGGGGGAGTGAGTGGCCCGAAGCTAGCCACCCTTTTGCAGCTTTACTGATTTGCCAACCAATGCGTGATCGACGAACGGACGGATTGTTCGCCATTTTTGCACGCGGCATCGATGACCTCACGTGCTTCGGTCAGGTCGATTTTCCGCAAAATATGTTTCACTGGGCCGATAGATGCAGGGCGCATCGATAGGTTTTTGATGCCCATCGCGGCAAGGCAAATTGCCTCAACCGGACGGCCCGCATCTTCTCCGCAGAAGGACAACGGTTTGCCTGCGCGTTCGCAGCGTTCCACCACCTGACGCAGGAACGATAGAAAGCTAACGTTCAAAGTATCATAGCGGCGGCGGACCCGTTCGTTTTCACGGTCTGCCGCGAAAAAGAACTGTTTCAAATCGTTGCCGCCAATCGATAGGAAATCGACTTCTTCGAAAAAGACATCTGGCGCAAAGGCAAGGCTGGGCGTTTCCAGCATCGCGCCGATTTTGATGTCCGACGGCGCGGGGTGGCCTAGTTTGATTTCGCGGTCCAATGCCTTTTGCATTTCAGCTTTGGCATCGCGGAATTCTTGCAACTGCGCGACAAATGGGAACATGACTGTCAAAGGCCGTCCATTTGCAGCACGGATCAGGGCCTGCAGCTGCATCCGCAAAATGCCCGGTTTATCTAAACCCACGCGGATCGCACGCCAGCCCATCGCGGGGTTGGGTTCGTCTTGCGGGGTCATGTAGGGCAACACTTTGTCGGAACCGATATCCAAGGTGCGGAATACAACGCGTTTGCCATCGGCCGCATCCATGACGCGCTGGTACAGTGCAGACAGTTCCGCGCGTTTTGGCATTTGGTTTCGAACAAGAAACTGTAGCTCTGTCCGGAATAGCCCGACGCCTTCGGCGCCCGATGATGGCAGCGATGGCAAATCTGCCATAAGGCCCGCGTTCATTTGCAGGGAAATGGTCGTGCCGCATTTTGACGTCGCTGGCAAATCGCGGATCGAGGCATAGCGTTCTTGGGCGCGGGCCTGCATCGCGATTTTGTCACGGAACGCGTTCTGTACGTTTTCGTCGGGGCGCAGGTGCGCGATGCCCTGATCGCCATCGACCAAAATCGTATCGCCGTTCAGGGCGTCAGCGGTAATATTTTTGGCGTGAATGACCAAAGGAATGGCCCATGCGCGCGCTACGATCGCAGCGTGAGACCCGACCGAGCCTTCCTCTAGCACGATACCGCGCAGGGTCTTGCCGTATTCCAGCAATTCACCGGGGCCAATGTTGCGGGCGACCAAAACAGGGTTTTCGGGCATTTCTGCGCCGGTTTCTTTGCCCTGACCGGTTAGAATACGCAGCAAACGGTTTGATAGGTCATCCAGATCGTGCAGACGATCACGCAGGTACGCGTCACCCGCCGATTGCATGCGGCTACGGGCCAGCGATTGTTCTTTTTCCACCGCGGCTTCGGCAGAAAGGCCGGATTGCACGTCCTCTTCCATGCGGCGCATCCAGCTGCGCGAATTTGCGAACATGCGGTAGGCCTCTAGAACTTGGACCTGTTCGGCGTTCACCGTTGTCGTGGTGGATAGCATTTCATCGACCGAAATGCGCAACGCGTCCACGGCTTCGCGCAGGCGAGTAAGTTCGGTTTCCGGATCGTCAGCCACCGGATTTGTCACAACAACGCGCGGTTCATGCAGGTAAACCTGACCTTCGGTCGCGCCTTCTTGGGCGGTGGATCCGCGGAACAAAATGGGTTGCTGATGGCGGGCGCTTAGGGCAGCACCTTCGCCGACAAAGGCACCCAGTTCGGTCATTTCTGCCAGAACCATCGCTACGACTTCTAACGCGTACACTTCGTCACTGGAAAACTGGCGGGCGGCTTTGGACTGAACCACCAAAACGCCCAATGCGTTGCCAAGACGCTGAATGGGAACGCCGCAGAACGACGAATACCGTTCCTCGCCCGTTTCGGGCATATAGCGGAACCCTTTTTCGGACGGTGCATCGGCGGTGTTGATGACATTTCTGGTGCGCGCGGCGCGACCAACCAGACCTTCGCCCAAACGCATACGGGTTTGGTGCACAGCGGCGGCATCCAAACCTTCGGTGGCGCATAGTTCCAACGTTTCGGCGTCGCGGAACAGATAGATAGAACACACTTCGGTTTGCATCGAAGACGCAATGAGATGCACAATTTTGTCCAGACGCGCCTGACCAGCCGAATCCTCGGCCATAGTGTCACGCAAACGGCCTAACAGCTTGCGGCTATCTGTTTCGATGCGTTCTGGCATACTTCTGTCCCTTCTGGTCAGCCTATCTATAGGCGATGCGTCACGCAAATGGGAGTGGGCAAAACCGTCACAGGCAAATCATTGACACTACGTTGTTTTTTGCATGTGCAGCATTTTTGGAAAACCGCCCGCCGTCCAACCCAAAAGGGTTTTGAATGGTCCAAAATTTAAGCAACAGCCAAACCTTCGCATTGGCAGCAAAATGTGCACGGCGAAGACTGACAGAATTGTGAAGGCCGTGGGGTTTCAAAAATCGACGATGATTCTGCCTGTCGCGATGCCAAAACGACGAAAGCCGCCCCATTGGGACGGCTTTCTAGACAAGTCTGCTATTTAACTCAGGCTTTATCCAGCTCGAACGCGTCGTGCAGGGCCTGAACAGCCAGCTCCATGTATTTACGGTCAATCAGGACCGAAATTTTAATTTCCGATGTCGCGATGACTTTGATGTTGATGCCTTCGTTCGACAGAACTTGGAACATCTTTGCAGCAACACCTGCGTGGCTGCGCATGCCGATGCCAACAACCGAAACCTTGGCAACTTCGGTGTCTGCTTCCAGACGGTCGAAATTGATCAGGCCTTTTTCTTTGGCTTCGTTCAGAGCCTTTTCCGCGCGCATTTTCTGATCGATCGGGCACGAGAAGGTCATGTCGGTCACGCCGCCAGCGTGGCCCTGATAGTTCGTTTCAGAAATGTTCTGAACGATCATATCGACGTTTACGCCTGCTTCGGACAGTGGGCCAAAGATCGACGCGGCAATGCCTGGTTTGTCATCGATGGTGACAAGCGTCATCTTTGCTTCTTCGCGGGAATAGGCGACGCCAGAAACTACGTTGGATTCCATGATTTGCTCCTCTGCGCAGACCAGCGTGCCTGCGTCATCTGACGGTTCTTCGAACGAGCTGAGCACGCGCAGTTTCACATTATAGCGCATTGCCAGTTCAACCGAACGGGTTTGCAGTACTTTGGCACCCAGCGACGCCAATTCCAGCATTTCTTCAAAAGCGATCTTGTCCAGCTTGCGGGCTTTGGACGTGATGCGTGGGTCGGTCGTGTAAACGCCGTCCACGTCGGTGTAGATGTCGCAACGCTCTGCATCAAAGGCAGCGGCGAACGCCACAGCGGTGGTGTCCGATCCGCCACGGCCCAGCGTGGTGATGCGGCCTTCGGGGGAAATACCTTGGAAACCAGCGACGACAGCAACTTTCATGCCTTCGCCGAATTTCTGGTTGATGTTGTCCGATGGGATTTCTTCGATCCGTGCGGCGCCGTGTGCGCTGGTGGTTTTTACCGGCACTTGCCAGCCTTGCCAGCTGCGCGCAGGGATACCCATTTCCTGAAGACGTAGCGCCATCAGGCCCGCGGTGACGTTTTCACCAGACGATACGATCGCATCGTATTCACGTGCGTCATACAGCGGAGAGGTTTCGTTAACCCAACCCACCAGTTCATTGGTCTTTCCCGACATGGCCGAGACGATGACGATCACGTCATAGCCTTTTCCCACCTCAAGAGCGACGCGTTTCGCGGCGCGGGCAATTCGATCTAGATTGGCGACCGAAGTGCCGCCGAATTTCATGACAAGCGTCGGCATAGCTGTCCCTTGCAAAATATCGCGCATCCCTTAGCGGCTGTGGCGCTAAAGGGCAATTGGACAAAGCAGCTATGGCAACATTTTTGTAACACGAAATCCCCTGTTTTGCGGGGATTTCGTTAATTTGGCCAACGACGCCTGTTTCTACAGGTCGTTCAATCCGCCACCCACGCCGCCGCTGGACGATTGCGTTGCGACAGCGATCAGGGCCAAAAACACCAATGGGATGATAATCGAAGAGCTGGAGCCGGCAGGCGCGGCTTCGACGATTGTTTCTTCTTCCATGACTGGTACCATGGGCGCCATTCCCCCAGCGAACGCGGTGGACCCAGCAAATGCGAATGTGGCTGCGAGCAATAATTTTTTCACGTTGAACTCCTTTTTACTTAAACGCGAAGCCTTAAAAACTTCGGTTCAAGTATCGTCACGCGGGCGTGATCGAGTCCAGATTTTTTTACCTTTTGGTCTGGGATGCCATACCCCAACCAAACTGAAACCGCGTTTTTTGCCCAATCCCCGCGCAAAACGGGACTAGAAACGGGTCAATTTGTCTGTTTGCGCGGGGTAAATGGCAGTGGCGCGACGGGAATGCCGTCTTCGATCAGTTTGATCGCATCCGCCGGTTTGGTTTCGCCCCAAATGTTGCGTTCAGGTGCATCGCCATCGTGGATTTTGCGGGCTTCGGTTGCAAAATCGCTACCCACGTAATCGGCATTCTGTTCAACGTCTTTGCGCAATTTGGCAATCGCGTCTTCGGTCGGGGTGCTGGGCGTCGATAGTGGTCGCTTTGATTCTTTGGCCACCGCAGGTGCCATGAGCGATTTTGTCACTTCGGTTGATCCGCAATGGGTGCAAGCCACCATCCCCGTCTGAAACAGCCGGTCAAATGCGTCAGCCGATTTGAACCAGCTATCAAAGCTGTGACCATCAGCGCATTTTAGCGAATAGCGGATCATTACGAACCTTTGGTTGCATCAAGGCCCAACCAAAATAGCGATTTCAGCGGGGGGATTCAATCTGGGTAAACAAAAGGGCGGCAGGCCATCGTGCCGCCGCCCTGTCGCGTATGATTGTAGGCTATTTGTTAGAACGTTCCATAGCCGCGTTCGTCTTCGTCCACGACAACCGGTCCACTATACGCTGGCGCGGTCGTTTTATTTGCGGCAGGTGCATCAACGGCTTTGCGGTACAATTCATCGTTTGTCGCTGGCGTTTGCTCGGCCACCGACAATGGCGTGATATCGATGGTATCGGACACCACCGTATCGCTCAGTTTGAATTTGGCGATTTCTTCGCGCAGGGCTGCGTTGGTCATCGCCAGTTCGGTCGCGGTCGATGCAAATGTATCAGCCTGCTTGCTGGTAAACCGCGTGATGCGGGCAATATCAACAATCGCTTCGTTTACTTGTTCAACGCCGCGAGCCTGTTCGGTGCTTGCCGCAGAAATATCGCTGACCAAATTAGATACTTTGTCGATGTTCTGCGCAATTTCGTCAAAGGCTGCGCGGGTCTGTTCCGAAATTTCGACGCCTTGCTGAACGCTGGCGCGGCTTTTTTCGATCAGGCTGCTGGATTCGCTTGCTGCTTTGGATGACCGTGCGGCCAGATTGCGAACCTCTTGGGCGACCACGGCAAACCCGCGGCCGTGTTGCCCGGCGCGCGCTGCTTCGACTGCGGCGTTCAGCGCCAAAAGGTTTGTCTGGAACGCGATTTCATCAATCACTTTGATGATCTTTGCGATATCTTGGCTCGATTTGTTGATGTGGGTCATCGCATCAACCATATCGGTGATTTTTTCACTGCCCCGCGTCACAACGGACGATGTCGCGGCAACCACGCCTTCGGCGCTTTGTGCGGCTTCGGCGTTGTTACGCACCTGCGCCGACGTCTGTTCCAAAGAGGCTGACAGTTCTTCGACCGCAGAGGACTGGGTTTCTGCATTGTTCGCAAGCGATTGGGCGGCTTGTTCCAATTCCGACGATGCGGATCCCAGCCGGTCGGTACGCGCACGCACCTGAGCCAAAGAGTTGTCGATAAACATGATGAGACGATCAAATGCGCCCGCAGTCTGACCCATTTCGTCATTGCGTTCGATGACCAGCATCCGTTTCGTCAGGTCACGTTCGTCCGCCATTTTGTCCATGCGGTGCGATACCCATTTGATCGGGCGTACAATGGCGCGGCCAACAAAGAAACTGATCGCCGAGGTGACCAGAATAATGCCAATCACCACATAGAAAATCGTCCAGCGCAGCGAAATCGCATCCGCCATCAGAGCGTTGTAATTCACTGTTGTGCTGAACAGATGCGGGCGGCCGCTTAGGTCGATGGTTCCGTAGGTCGAGATCAGTTTTTGACCGTTGTCGCTGGTAAAGACGGCGGTGCCTTCTTCGCCGTTGATGGCCGCAGCAATGTTCGTGTCCGTGCGTTCCTGAACCAATTCAGTGCCGTCAGCATTGGTCAAACTTCCTGCGGATGCGATTGCGCGGCCCGTGGTGCGCATAAGCAATGTTTGCGACGGCACGCTTAGTCCCGTTTCTTGGGACATTGCGATTTCCAAAGGGGTCACAGGCATCGCAAGGACCAGAATGCCGGCGAATTCGCCATAGCGGTCCAACACAGGGGACCCCATGAATGCGTTCAGTGCATTTTGGCCAGGGTTATACGGGCGGAATTCCGACATAAACACAGGATAGGCCTGTGCGTTGGGATCAGAGGACGCAAGATAGGATTCGGTTGCTTTCAGGGTTTCGTCGAACGTCAGTTTCAGTTGCGTATTTGCAATGTGCATCGCGTCGACAGTGTTTCCGAAATCACCCCGTTTTGCGTAACTGTAAACGACTGTCCCGTCCTTATCGATCAGCAGAATATCGTCCAGCGACATTTCGTTTACGGTATCCGTAAACCATCCGTGCCAATGGGCATGCACACGCGAATAGGCGCCAGCGCCTTCAGCTTCGAATAGTTCGTGACGGCGATCAATTGGCAGGTCGTTGCCACCCACGAATGCGTTGCGGATGTTCCCCATCGCAGGTTCACCGTCAACGATCTGAGTCGTCAGCATATAGAACGTGGAAAGCGCAGAATGCAGGCTGCGGTCTTGGGCCAGAATACTGGTCAAAGATTTGTAGTGATCAATTTCGGTTTCGATCGCGCCGGATACGACATTCTGGCTTGCCGACAGTTGTTCGTTTGCGGCGCGCTCTATCGTGGTCGACATGCGATTCGACGCCAAAACACCAACAAGCACCGCGGCTGTTGTGGTTAGGGCTACAAAAACAAGCTGAAGCTTGATCAATAGTGAAAGTTTCATTTGGGCATTCCGACGTTTTCCCGACCTCTGCACTGGGCCTCGGATGGGTGAACGACCAGATCGCCTATATTTTTAGAAACATATCCGCATGGTATACAGAAAACCGTATAGACTAGTATTCAGCCAGCGCAGTCATGAAACGAATGTGGGGGGGATGGTGCTGCAGGGGAGGATTGAACTCCCGACCTCTCCCTTACCAAGGGAGTGCTCTACCACTGAGCTACTGCAGCGTCCGTTTTGTGCCCGCCGAAGCGGTGAGCGGGGATTTAGTCGCAAAAAAATCTATGCGCAACCCCTATCTGGACGGTTTTTTTATCTAAGGGTACAACACCCCCCATGAAGAACAGTTCTGGCGATAAAAAAACCACTAAAAATAAGACAAGTCGCGAAGACCGGTTAAAGGCCGCGCTAAAGTCTAATATGGCAAAACGTAAGGCTCAGGCGCGTGCGCGGGCCGAGCAAACAGATAAAACCGAGGATAGCGAGTAGTATGGATTCGATTTTGGTAAAAGGCGGTAAGGCTCTGAAAGGGCAAATCGCGATTGCGGGTGCAAAGAACGCGGCGCTGACATTGATGCCCGCCACATTGCTAAGCGAAGAGCCGCTGACCCTAACCAACATGCCGCGCCTGTCGGATATCCGTACTATGACGCTGTTGTTGCAATCGCTGGGCGCCGAAGTGTCGTCGCTGGCCGATAACAAAGTGGTAGCGATGTCCTGCCACGGTTTGTCATCCACCCACGCCGATTACGACATCGTTCGCAAAATGCGTGCGTCCAACCTTGTTCTGGGTCCATTGCTGGCACGCGAAGGTCACGCAACCGTATCGTTGCCCGGTGGCTGCGCAATCGGTGCGCGCCCCATGGATATTCACATCACCGCACTAGAGGCGCTGGGCGCGCAGATCGAACTGAAAGACGGCTATTTGCACGCAACGACCCAAGGCGGCCTAAAGGGCGGTCTGGTCAAACTGCGTTTCGCATCCGTTGGTGCAACCGAAAACGTTCTGATGGCAGCAACGCTGGCCAAAGGCACGACCATTATCGAAAACGCCGCGCGCGAACCTGAAATCGTGGATCTGGCCGACTGTCTGCGTGCCATGGGCGCCCAGATCGAAGGCGACGGCACGTCCCGCATCGAAATTCAGGGCGTTGATCGTCTACACGGCGCGACCCACCCCGTTGTGACCGACCGTATCGAACTGGGCACTTATATGCTGGCCCCGGTCATCGCGGGCGGCGAGGTCGAATGCCTGGGCGGTAAACTGTCGCTGGTCGAATCGTTTGTTGAAAAACTGCACGAAGCCGGCGTCACCGTCGAAGAAACCGCCAAAGGTTTGAAAGTCCGCTGTGATGGTGGCCGCCCGAACGCGGTGAACGTGACCACCGAACCGTTCCCCGGTTTCCCGACCGACCTACAGGCGCAGATGATGGCGATGCTGTGCTTTGCCAACGGCACATCGGTGTTGGAAGAAAAGATTTTCGAAAACCGTTTCATGCACGCCCCTGAATTGACCCGCATGGGCGCAAACATCGAAGTGCACGGCGGCCACGCAACCGTTCACGGCGTTGAAAAAATGAAGGGCGCTCAAGTCATGGCGACCGACCTGCGCGCATCGGTGTCGCTGATTCTGGCGGGTCTCGCTGCCGAAGGCGAAACCCAAGTGAACCGCGTCTATCACCTAGACCGTGGTTACGAACACGTCGAAGATAAACTGGGCGCAGTTGGTGCGACCATCGAACGGATCAAGGAATAACCCATGACCGATGCCCGTTTCGAAGACGCCGGTGAACAGCCCCTACGTATCAAAGCGTTGGATGCAGAAGACCTGAAAATCCTGTCCAGCCTTGTGCAGGATTCGGTGTTTCCGGCCTCCGAAATGGTTTGGAAATCGAAAGAACGACGCTTTGCCGTTCTTTTGAATCGCTTCCGCTGGGAAGACGTAGACGCGGCGCAGGCCCGTGGCCGTGCGTTTGAACGGGTGCAATCCGTTTTGGCGATTGAGGACGTTCAAAAAATCCGATCCGCAGGCGTTCCGCGCGGCGATGCGGATACCGTTTTGTCCCTTTTGGCCATTGAATGGGCCGAAAAACAGGACGGCGCGGGGACTGTCACGCTGGTGCTGGCGGGCGACGGCGCGATTGAAATCGACGTCGAAGCTCTAGAGGTCGTCGTCAAAGATGTGACGCGCCCCTATGCCGCCCCATCGGGAAAATCGCCCAAACACGCGATTTAGTCGCGGAATTAACGACAGACGTGCATTGAAGCGGCCCCATCCCAAGGGTATCTACCCAAGAGAAGGAGACCGCCCATGCCGCATTTTCTGAACACTCTGGATGATAATTTCGAGGCCGCGTTCGTTGCCCTGCTGGGAATGAAACGCGAAGACAGCCCCGATGTGGATGCTGTGGTCGCAGATATCATCGCAGATGTCCGTGCACGGGGCGATGCGGCGGTTCTGGAATTGACCGCGAAATTCGACCGTTTGGAACTGACGCCTGAAACCATGCGGTTTTCGGATGCAGAAATCGAATCCGAATGCGCCAAGGTC
Source organism: Marivivens sp. ABH4_498 (assembly GCF_056160585.1). Lineage (NCBI taxonomy): Bacteria > Pseudomonadati > Pseudomonadota > Alphaproteobacteria > Rhodobacterales > Paracoccaceae > Marivivens > Marivivens sp. ABH4_498. The sequence continues at coordinate 644,036 of NZ_JBSWXL010000001.1, read as the reverse complement.
GATGACGAAGACCGCGCAGCGTTGGAAATGGCCGCTGCCCGTATTCGCGCCTATCACGAACGCCAAATGCCCGCCGATGCATGGTGGGAAGACGAAACAGGCGCGGCGCTGGGCTGGCGCTGGTCGGCTGTTTCGGCGGCTGGTCTATATGTGCCTGGTGGTTTGGCATCCTATCCTTCGTCCGTATTGATGAACGCGATTCCGGCCAAAGTGGCGGGCGTTGACCGTTTGGCGATTGTGGTGCCGACCCCAGATGGCGTTGTGAACCCGCTGGTGCTGTTGGCTGCAAAAATCGCGGGCGTCGATGAAATCTATCGTATCGGCGGCGCGCAGGCCGTTGCGGCGTTGGCCTATGGCACCGATACCATTGCGCCCGTTGATAAAATCACTGGCCCAGGCAACGCTTTTGTAGCCGCCGCGAAACGCCGTGTATTCGGCAAGGTCGGCATCGATATGATCGCAGGCCCGTCCGAAATTTTGGTGATCGCGGACAAAGACAACGATCCCGACTGGATCGCCGTCGATCTACTTAGCCAAGCCGAACACGACGAAAGCGCACAATCCATCCTGATCACCGATGACGCCGATTTTGGCCGCGCGGTCGCCGCTGCGGTGGAAAAACAGCTGGAAACGCTGGAACGCCGCGCCATCGCTGGCCCCAGCTGGCGCGATTTCGGCGCTGTGATTGTTGTGAAAGATATGGAGGAAGCCGTCCGCCTGTCCGACCGTATCGCGCCCGAACATTTGGAAATTTGCACCAACGATGCCGAAGACCTGCAAACCAAAATCCGCCACGCTGGCGCGATTTTCATCGGGTCGTGGACGCCAGAGGCGATCGGCGATTATATCGGCGGGCCGAACCACGTGTTGCCGACGGCCCGTTCTGCCCGTTTTTCGTCCGGTTTGTCGGTCATGGACTTCATTAAACGGACAACTTTGTCACGCATGACGCCTGATGCTCTTTTGGCTATTGGCCCATCGGCCGAACGTCTGGCAAAGTCAGAAAGCCTAGAAGCGCATGGTTTGTCTGTGCGGGCGCGTTTGGATCGTTTGAATAAAGGTTAGGGTCATGTCAAAGATTGTTCATATTGAATTGGACGACAGCAATCTGCCGCCCCCCACGCCAGAGGTGGAACAGGAACGCAAGGTTGCGATTTTTGACCTGCTAGAAGACAACTCTTTTGCGTTGTTGGACCGTGATGGGCGTACCCCGCCCGAAGGTCCGTACAAACTGTATCTGTCTGTGCGCGAACGTCGTTTGGTGTTTGATATCAAAACGGAAAACGGCAGCCCTGCGGGCGAACTGCACCTTGCGCTGGGGCCATTTCGTCAGGTGGTCAAAGATTATTTCCAAATCTGCGCGACCTATTTCGATGCCGTGAAAACCGCCGCGCCCAGCCAGATTGAAACCATCGATATGGCCCGCCGCGGTATCCACAACGAAGGCGCCAATGTTCTGCAAGAACGGTTAGAAGGCAAAGCCGAGATGGACCATGACACCGCCCGCCGCTTGTTCACCCTAATCTGTGTTTTGCATTTCGGGGGATAACGTGAGCGAGGGAGGAAAGGAATATCAGGATCTACCGCAGTCCATTCTGTTCTGCTGCGATCACAATTCGGTACGGTCGCCGATGGCCGAAGGGCTCATGAAAAAAATCTACGGCCCGAACTGCTATGTGCAGTCTGTGGGCGTGAAATCCGACTTGGAAATCGATGGGTTTGCCATCGCGGTCTGCCAAGAATTGGATGTGGAACTGTCGCGTCATCGCTCTCGATCATTCGAAGAGCTGAAAGAATGGGGCGATGATCTGTCGTCGTTCGATCTGGTGGTGGCATTGACGCCTGCCAGCCAACGCCAAGCATTGGAATTAACCCGTTTTTTCCATCTGGATGTCGAATATTGGCCAATTATGGACCCTTCTGGGTTAGGCACGACCCGCGATGAAAAGTTAGAGTTCTATCGCAAAGCCCGTGATCAGATCATTGATCGCCTTCAGGAAAGGTGGGGCCCTTCTAAGGAGTGACCATGGACGCCAAAGCCGTTCTGAAACGTTATTTTGATGCCTTTAATGCGGGTGATAAGGCCGGAATGCTGGCCGAATTGTCCGATGACGTTGCCCACCACGTGAACGAAGGCCAAGTGCGCGTTGGTAAAGACCTGTTCAGCCAGTTTTGCGACCACATGGATCGCTGCTATCGCGAAACTCTGACCGACGTCGTGATTTTCGGTAACGACGACGGCACGCGCGCATCCGCTGAATTCGTTGTGAATGGCGAATACCTAGCAACGGACGAAGGCCTGCCAGAGGCGAAGGGCCAGAAATACGTCCTGCCTGCCGGATCGTTTATGTCATTGAAAGACGGCAAAATTTCGCGGGTTACGACCTATTACAACCTTGCTGATTGGGTTCGTCAGGTCAGCGCATGACGTTGAACTATGACGTTCTGACAGGCGATGCCGTCACCGATGCGCTGGATGATCTGGCGCGCTTGCGGATCGACGTTTTCGCCGCGTGGCCATATTTGTACGACGGATCGTTGGACTATGAACGCGGGTATGTCGCGACCTATCGCGACGCGCCAAATTCCATTCTGGTGGCCGCAAAATCGGGCGACAAAATCGTGGGCGCGGCAACGGGCACCCCGATGGAGGATCACGCGTCAGATTTCTCCGATGCCTTTGCGTCGACGGGCATTGCGCTGACCGACATTTTCTACTGCGCCGAATCGGTATTGCTGCCGGACTATCGCGGGCAGGGCGCGGGCCATGTGTTTTTCGATAAACGAGAGGCAAAGGCGCGGGCGCTGGGTCGCAGACACATCGCTTTTTGTTCGGTGATGCGGCCAGCGGATCACCCCGCGCGGCCCGCTGATTATCGCCCGCTGGATGGGTTCTGGTCCGCCCGCGGATATGCGCCATTGGACGGCGTGATTGCGCATTTTGAATGGCCCGATATCGGCGCGGATGGTCCGACCAAGAAACCCCTGCAATTCTGGATGAAATCCTTATGAAAATCGCCACCTCTGCCTATTTGCCCGAATGGCACCCCAGCTGGTCGTCGGTCGAAGAAAAGCTGGCAAAATGGGTCGAAGCAGCGGTCGCCCAAGGCGCGGACCTGTTGGTATTTCCTGAATACGCGGGATGCGAGGCTGCGCTGGTCGGCGCGCCGAATGACTGCGCCCCCGCCGATTGGCCCGCGCGCATGGCCGACCGCGCCGAAGATTGGCTATCGCTGCATTGCGATCTGGCGGCACAGCATGGCGTCTATATCGTGGCGGGGTCCATCTGTGTACGCAGTGGCGACACATATGTGAATCGGTCATATTTTATTGGGCCTTCGGGCGATGCCGAATGGCAGGATAAACTGATCCTGACGCCCTATGAACGGGTTGATATGCAGATAAGCGGCGGGGATGAAATCCGCCTGTTTGATACCAAACATGGCCGCGTTGGCATCCTGATTTGCTACGACAGCGAATTCCCCATCTGGTCGCGCACCATGTGTGAACAGGGGGCCGATATGATTCTGGTCCCGTCGGCCACGGATTTTCCTGCGGGGCAAACGCGCGTGCGTCAATCGTGCCGTGCACGGGCGATCGAAAACCAATGTTTGATCGTGCAATCCCCCGTTCTGGGGCCTGTGGCGGATTGCGATATTCTGGATCAGGGCACGGGCCGCGCCGCGATTTTCTGCCCGCCAGATCATGGGCTACCCAGCAACGGCATCATTGCCCAAGGCGAAACAGACGAGGCCGGTTGGATCATCGCCGATGTGGACCCAGCCGCGATCTGTGCACCGCGTCAAACGGGGCAGGTGGGCAATTTCAGCCATTGGATCGAACAAGATTCCCGCGCAAATAGCGTTATCATTTCGGCATTGGCCTGATTAACCCTTGAATAATTGGCAAATCGGGCGCATTTAACCGCCGTTCCGCATAATTTGGCGGAAGGTGCTACTATGGAGATCACATGGCCAAGGAAGAACTGCTCGAATTCCCCGGTGTCGTGAAGGAACTCCTGCCGAACGCGACATTCCTGGTCGAGCTTGAAAACGGCCACACGATCATCGCGCACACGGCGGGCAAACTTCGCAAAAACCGCATCCGCGTCCTAGCAGGCGATAAGGTGCAGGTTGAAATGACGCCTTATGACCTGACCAAAGGTCGTATCAACTATCGTTTTCGGTGAGCACCGTTTCACCGACATCCGGTCTGAAACTTGTCTTGGGCTCTGGTTCGCCGCGGCGACTGGAGCTTTTGGCGCAGATCGGTGTGACGCCTACGGATGTTCGTCCGCCTGACGTGGACGAAGGCCCGATCAAAGGCGAAATCCCCCGTGAATATGTAAACCGCATTGCCGCCAGCAAGGCTGCAGTGGTGACCTGCGCAGATGACGAAATCGTTCTGTGTGCCGATACGACCGTCGCTTTGGGCCGCCGTATCATGGGCAAACCCGCTGACGCGGCAGAGGCTGCGGAATTTCTGCATGCTTTGTCGGGCCGTCGCCACCGTGTTATCACGGCTGTGGCTGTCAAACGCGGCGAACGTATCTGGCAAAAGGACGTTGTGACCACCGTTTCGATGAAACGTTTGTCCAACCCCGAAGTGAATGCCTACCTTGCGTCGAATGACTGGCAGGGCAAGGCGGGTGGCTATGCCATCCAAGGGCCAGCAGGTGCCTTTATCCCGTGGATCAATGGATCTTTTACGGGTGTTGTGGGCCTGCCTCTGACCGAAACCGCCGGTCTGCTGACCGCTGCGGGCTATCCCCTATACGGAGAGAAATAAATGAAGGGTCGCACGATTCTATTGGATCACGTCGCAGGGCGTGAGGCTGCAGCGCTGATGGTTGATGGCAAATTGGATGATTTGCTGATTGATGACGACAGCCAGCCGCGTCCTGGGGCGATCTTTCGTGCGATCTGTGACCGTCCGCTAAAAGGGCAGGGCGGCATGATGCTGCGTTTGCCTGACGGCGAAACAGGGTTCTTGCGTCAGGGCCGCGGACTGCGCCCCGGTCAGCCGATTTTGGTGCAGGTGACAGGCTATTCCGAAGCGGGCAAAGCGATCCCTGTGACCGACCGCGTCATTTTCAAAAGCCGCTACGCCATCGTCACGCCCAACGCGCCCGGTATCAACACCAGCCGCGCCATCGCGGACGAAGAAGAACGCGCACGCATCAACGCCATTGGTCACGCCGTGATGGAAGGGGTCGAACACGGCCTGATCCTGCGGTCGTCCTGTGCGGGCGCTGACGACGAAGATATCGCCGAAGATATCGAAGCGATGCTGGACATGGCCACGGCCGTTTTGGGCGATTTGGACGGCTCAGACCCCGAAGCCCTGACCGAAGGCGACGGCCCCCACGTTCTGGCGTGGCGTGAATGGACGTCCCGTGCTGATGTCATCACGGACGAAGATTGTTTCGAACACCACGGTGTTCTGGACCAGATCGAAGACATCAAATCCGCCCATGTCGATCTGGGCGAAGGCCACATGTACGTGGAATCCACCCGTGCGCTGGTCGCTGTGGATGTGAACACGGGCGGCGATACGTCGCCTGCTGCGGCGCTCAAGGCGAATTTGGCGGCATCGCGTGCGTTGCCCCGTGCGCTGCGCCTGCGCGGGCTGGGCGGGCAGATAGCCGTCGATTTCGCACCTATGTCCAAGGCGCACCGCAAACAGGTGGAACAGTCCCTGCGCGCGTCATTCAAAAACGATGGCATCGAAACCAGTCTGGTGGGTTGGACAACGATGGGTCTGTTCGAATTGCAGCGCAAACGCGAACGTCTACCAATCGCGGAATTCATTCGGAAAATCTAATGGCCTGCCCGATTTGTTCAAAAGAAACAGTCAAGGACTACCGTCCGTTTTGTTCGAAACGCTGCGCGGATATAGATTTGTCTAAATGGCTATCGGGCAGTTACGTTATTGCTGGAAATACTTCGATAGAGGACGAAGAAATTCCTGACGTCGAAAATAAAGAATTTCCACATTAGATACGATAACGGCAATCGCGCGACGCGTTTTAGCCTGGAAATGAAATTAATTTAGCGAATGATTCGAAAGTCGGCCTTTGGGCTGGCTTTTTGTTTTTGCGGTCACTTTGTCTGCAATCTTGGGTGGTTTTTCTAAAATTTCTTCCGCTTTGGCGTTTTAGACTTTTGGACAAATAAACTCGATAGTTCGGTTTTGGGGTATGCGAACAAAACTATTCGCATGGTTCCAATCTATCCTTTTGAAACCCCATGCTGACCTTTGGATTCATCGCCAACCTCTTGGTCATGCGCCTTAACCTTATGTTTCCTTAAGGTTTCCCCCTTCGGGAGAGACAATCTGTTTGTGGCTAGTTCGCCACTCTGATCGTCGGTGACGGTCCGGATTTCAGGTTGCCTGCGGGGGCGGTTGTGTCGGTTCATCGGTTAACATTTGGAGAAGCAGAATACAGCTCTGATGTTCTAACTTCAGAAATGTTCGGTCTGAATTCTTTGTTCACAAAAGACAGCGTTCGCGAAGATGGTCAATACGATACATTCGTTGATCAAATGGGTGCGAATTCGTTTCGTTTTCCGGGTGGAACTGTAACCGAAAAAATCCTTAATCCTAATTCGGCTGAATACGATCGTTTTTGGGAATTGGACGGCGAACCAGTTCTGGACGACGATTTTATTACGGCCGGTCAATTCGTCGAATATGCAGATAGCAAAGACGCAACTGTTGATTGGGTATTGCCGACCGAAGGCTATTTTTCGTCGAAAACGGACAGCAACGGCAACCGCTACATCAACCATACCGCCGTCAACAACCTGATGGATCGCATCGATGCGCTGATCCGCGGTGAATATGGCGACGTGAACATCGACACGATTACGATCGGGAACGAATATTGGTACGACAACGGGGACCGTTCGTCTGCTGTTGAATATGGCCGCATGGTTAATGTCATGGCGGACAAACTGAACACCGTGATCGAAAACTATCGTGCAGAGCTGGATGATCCAGACAGCTGGGACGCGCCAAAAATCGCCATGCAGTCGGTTTTGCCATGGGACGGGGATGATATCCCTAAAATCCTGAACCAGATCGACATCGAAACGCGTGGCTATATCGACGTTATCGAATCTCACTACTATCCAAATACGCTGGACGACGCGGTCAATGGTCAGGTCATGTTTGATCGTATGGATCAGATCGCGGATGCGCCAGGTTTTGGTGACGTAGAATATTACGTGTCTGAATGGAACGTGCAGGCACGTGACTATAGCGAATTCGGGATGGAGCACGCCTCGAACCTGATCCAGATTATGGAAACGATGTCCGAACGCGGTGTCGATCAGGCATCTGTTTGGGGCACGACCTACAAATCTTTGTGCACACGTTTGTCACGCATCTATAACGACACGGATGCACCTGGCGGTACTGCCAGCGAATTGACGGCTGCTGGCGAAGTCATGCGGATGATGTCGCGCAGTTTGGAAGGTACCCAGGTTCTGGATATCAGCACACCTGCCTATCTGTCGGATGAGATCGGCGAAGACGGCGCCACAGATCAGGTGTGGTTCAATGCCTTTGGCAGCGATGAGACGGTTGTTATCTTTATCTCGTCCCGTTCTGCAGATGGTATTGATCTGAATTTGAACATTGATGAACTGGTTGGTGATTACGATCACCTATGGGTCCAGCAACTGTCGACCATTGATAACCCGTGGTCAGATTGGTTGGATGAAAGCGACCCGTTGTCCGAATTGGCGCGCCCTTACACTGAAACGTTCATGGGCGACGAAGTGACGGCCAGCAATGGCACCATCAATCTGTCTCTTGATGGCTATGACATCGTAAAGCTAGAGTTTTCGACAGGGACCGGCGTTGATATGTGGGGCAATGACGCCCGCGTAGACCGGAACGCAGATTACAACGATCATCTGGTCGGCACGGACCACGGCGACACGATCCAAGGCAACTTGGGCGATGACGCGCTATACGGTATGGAAGGCCGCGACAGCATTTATGGCGGCTCGGGTGATGACTATCTGGACGGCGGTGATGGCGACGACACCATCGTCACGGGCGAAGGCCACGATACCGTCGTTGCGGGTGCGGGTGAAAACATCATCTTTGCCGAAGAAGGCGAAAACGACATCGATATCACCGATGGCACGGGCCACCTGTTCGTCGATACCTCTGGCGATACGATTGTTACGGGGTTCGACGTTGAAACGGGTGACACGCTGTCGTTCATGGGGGATTACGACAACCTGTCCGACCTTATGGACACCGTACAAGTGTTCGAAGATGATCTGGTGTTTTTCCACGAAGCAGGCGGTACAACCGAATTGATTGGTGCCGCTGGTCAGTTGGATAAACTGGATGCAGCCTTGGTCGATTTCACAGCGCCAGAGCAGACCGCGCAAACCATCGACCATGTGGTTAACATGGACGACTATGATGCCTTTGCCGACGTCATGGTCAACGGAACGCCGCAGGACGTTGTGGATTTTCTGGCCGAGCTTTCGCCTGATCAAATCTCGGACATTTTGGAAGACGAAGATCTGGATAAATTGCTGGCCGACATCCCTGCGGAAAACCTGCCAGAGTTGTTGAATATGCTGGACGCGGAAAACCTTGAAACCTTTTTCGAGGATACCGAAACGGTCAGTCTGCTGGATTACCTGAATGCATTCGGTGCCGCGGCCGCCGATATTCTAGAGGCGCTGGAAGCCGATCCGTTCAATGCCTTCGTCAACGCTCTGTCGTCTGACATGGATACGGTCAGCCGCTATGCGTTTGACCAAGATACGCACGACGCCTTGTCAGAAGTCGCCGCGCCATTGGCGGCTACGCAAGTTGCCGAAGACGGCATTACAGGCCTTCCTCCAGAGGAAGAGGACGCCGAAGGCGAAGATAATGTGCCTGATCTGGAGGCTGGTCTGGCAGGGGACTGCTTTGTGGCGACGGCGGCGTATCAGGACAAATACCACCCTGATGTGGCCTACCTGCGCAAAGTCCGCGACCACGTTCTGGTCCACTATGCACTGGGCCGCGTGTTCATCTGGGTTTACTGGCGCGTTGGCCCATGGCTGGCTCGTACCCTGAAACCATACCCTGGTGCACTGCGTGCCGCGCGCGGCATTCTGGGGTTTGTCATTTCGGCACTGCGCAACCGCGATGTTGTCTCCCGTAACGATCACGGCTTCAAATCCTCGGTTTATTTGTCTTTGCGCAAACCGGCCGGTCGCAAATAATCAAAGAAAAATCAGTCCAGATGCATTTTGTGTGAAAATGCCTCTGGACACCCCCGCTCAACCAAATTAGAAGGCCGCTACCCAAGCAAAAGCAAACGCTTTTGCATCCCGTGCCCGGGTAGCTCAGGGGTAGAGCAGTGGATTGAAAATCCTCGTGTCGGTGGTTCGATTCCGCCCCTGGGCACCACTTTCCCAACCTGATTATACATAAAATTCTACGTTGATCGTCGCCTATATCGTGCGCCTATGCGTCGCGCGTGTGCGTGATGTACAAAAGCGATGAAAAGCCTTAGGAGCTTAGTTGAACTTGCAAGCGGGCACCTTTTGGTATACTGCGGCATACAATGAGCTTTCCCGGACTCGCCAGAAGCCTCTGACACCCGGCGCTCTAGCTACATAAACACATAGCCGACGGGACAATCATGAGCTTATACGCTGATTACTTGAACGAGATCGAAACGCGCAAAGGCGAAGGTCTGCACCCAAAGCCAATCGACGATGGTGCGCTGGTTGCTGAGTTGATCGCGCAGATCAAAGACGAAGCAAACGAACACCGCGCAGATTCGCTGAACTTTCTGATCTACAACACGCTGCCGGGCACAACGAGCGCCGCAGGCGTGAAAGCTGCGTTCCTGAAAGAAATCATTCTGGGCGAAGCAGTCGTTGCTGAAATCACCCCAGAGTTCGCTTTCGAACTGCTGTCGCACATGAAAGGCGGCCCTTCGGTTGCTGTTCTGCTGGATCTGGCGCTGGGCGATGACGCTGCGATCGCTGCTCAGGCTGCTGACGTGCTGAAAACCCAAGTGTTCTTGTACGACGCTGACATGGCCCGTCTGGGTGACGCGTTCAAAGCAGGCAACGCAGTCGCCAAAGACATTCTGGAAAGCTATTCCAAGGCGGAATTCTTTACCAAACTGCCAGACGTCGAAGAAGAAATCGAAGTCGTGACCTACATCGCTGCTGAAGGCGATATCTCGACCGACCTTTTGTCGCCAGGTAACCAGGCGCACTCGCGTTCGGACCGTGAACTGCACGGCAAATGCATGATCACGCCAGAAGCACAGGCCGAGATCCAAGAGCTGCAAAAACAGCACCCAACCAAACGCGTTATGCTGATCGCTGAAAAAGGCACCATGGGCGTTGGTTCGTCCCGTATGTCCGGCGTGAACAACGTGGCGCTGTGGACCGGTAAACAAGCCAGCCCATACGTTCCGTTCGTCAACATCGCACCAGTTGTTGCAGGCACCAACGGCATTTCGCCGATCTTCCTGACCACTGTTGGCGTGACCGGCGGTATCGGTCTGGACCTGAAAAACTGGGTCAAAAAAGTTGATGCAGACGGCAAACCGATCCTGAACAACGACGACAGCCCTGTTTTGGAACAGAAATATTCGGTCGAAACCGGCACTGTTCTGAAGATCAACACCAAAGAAAAGAAACTGCTGAGCGAATCCGGCGAAGAGCTGGTTGACGTATCGGGTGCTTTCACTCCGCAAAAAGTAGAATTCATGAAAGCCGGCGGTTCCTACGCGATCGTTTTCGGTAAGAAACTGCAGACATTTGCGGCAGAGACTTTGGGCGTTGAAGCAACCCCAGTGTTCGCCCCAGCCAAAGAGATCAGCAAACCTGATCAGGGCCTGACCGCTGTTGAAAAAATCTTTAACCGCAACGCTGTTGGCGTCACGTCCAAAGACCCGCTGCACGCTGGTTCCGACGTCCGCGTCAAAGTGAACATCGTGGGTTCGCAAGACACCACCGGTCTGATGACATCGCAGGAACTAGAGGCGATGGCGGCAACCACCATTTCGCCAATCGTTGACGGTGCGTATCAGTCGGGCTGTCACACGGCATCCGTTTGGGACAAAAAGGCACAAGCCAACATCCCGAAACTGATGAAGTTCATGAACGATTTCGGCCTGATCACCGCGCGTGACCCGAAAGGCGAATACCATTCGATGACCGACGTTATTCACAAAGTGCTGAATGACATCACCGTCAGCGACTGGGACATCATCATCGGCGGCGACAGCCACACCCGTATGTCCAAAGGCGTCGCATTCGGTGCTGACTCGGGTACTGTTGCGCTGGCTCTGGCAACTGGCGAAGCCACCATGCCAATCCCTGAATCGGTCAAAGTCACCTTTAAGGGTGAAATGAAAGACCACATGGATTTCCGTGACGTGGTACACGCGACCCAATCGCAGATGCTGAAACAGCATGGCGACAACGTGTTCCAAGGCCGCATCATCGAAGTTCACATCGGCACCCTGCTGGCGGACCAAGCGTTCACCTTTACCGACTGGACTGCAGAGATGAAGGCGAAAGCGTCGATCTGTATTTCCAACGATGAAACCCTGATCGGTTCGCTGGAACTGGCGAAAGACCGTATTCAGGTGATGATCGACAAGGGTATGGATAACGAAGCCAAAACCCTGCAGGGCCTGATCGACAAAGCCGACGCACGTATCGCAGAAATCAAATCGGGTGCAAAACCTGCCCTGACCCCTGATGACAGCGCGAAATACTACGCCGAAGTTGTTGTTGATCTGGACGCGATCGACGAACCAATGATCGCTGACCCTGACGTGAACAACGAAGACGTGTCGAAACGTTACACCCACGACACCATTCGCCCGATTTCCTACTACGGTGGCGAGAAAAAGGTCGATCTGGGTTTCGTCGGTTCGTGCATGGTTCACAAAGGCGACATGAAAATCGTTGCTCAGATGTTGAAAAACCTAGAGGCAGCAAACGGCGAAGTGAAATTCAACGCGCCGCTGGTTGTTGCTGCGCCGACTTACAACATCATCGACGAACTGAAAGCCGAAGGCGACTGGGACATCCTGCAGAAATATTCGGGCTTCGAGTTCGACGATCTGTTCCCCAAAGCGCAAGCTCGCACCGAATACGAGAACATCATGTACCTCGAACGTCCGGGCTGTAACCTGTGCATGGGTAACCAGGAAAAAGCGGCAAAAGGTGACACCGTTCTGGCAACCTCGACCCGCCTGTTCCAAGGCCGCGTGGTAGAGGACAGCGCCGAGAAGAAAGGTGAATCCCTGCTGGCATCGACCCCTGTTGTGGTTCTGTCCGCAATTCTGGGCCGCACGCCAACCATCAGCGAATACAAACAGGCTGTTGCAGGCATCAACCTGACCAAATTTGCACCGCCTTTGGCGAAACCTGCGACGACACAGTCCGCACATTTCTAATAGCAAAAGGCGCCGGTCAGATGATCGGCGCCTTTTCTAACAGAACAGGGCCCCCGTTTCGGGGGCCTTTTCGTTTAGTCCGCGCCGAACAAATCGCGGGTAAAGATTTTGTCGGCGACGTCGCTGATGTCATCGGTCATGCGGTTGGCAATGATCACGTCACAGTCTGATTTGAACGCCGTCAGATCACGTTCAACGCGCGAGCCAAAGAAATCGTCATCCTCTAGCACGGGTTCATAGACGACAACGTTGATGCCTTTCGCCTTGATGCGTTTCATGATGCCTTGGATCGACGACTGTCGGAAATTATCGGACCCCGCTTTCATCACCAGACGATATACCCCGACCTGTTTTGGTGCGCGGGCAATGATCTGGTCTGCCAGATAATCTTTGCGGGTTCGGTTTGCGTCGACGATTGCCGCGATCAGGTTTTGTGGAACCTCGGAATAATTCGCAAGCAGCTGTTTGGTATCTTTGGGCAGACAATAGCCGCCATAACCGAACGACGGATTGTTGTAATGCGCCCCAATGCGCGGATCGAGGCTAACGCCATTGATGATCTGGCGACTGTCCATGCCGCGCGATAGGGCATAGCTGTCCAATTCGTTAAAGAACGCGACGCGCATCGCAAGGTATGTATTGGCGAACAGTTTGATCGCCTCGGCTTCTGATGGGTCGGTGAACAGAACCTCGACATCGGTTTCTTCGGCGCCTTGCAGCAAAAGGTCGGCAAAGGTGCGGGCACGATCCGATTGTTCCCCCACGATGATACGGCTGGGATGCAGGTTGTCGTACAGCGCGCGGCCTTCGCGTAGGAATTCGGGCGAAAACAGAATGCGGTCGGTGTCTTTTTCGGCGCGGATACGGTCGATGAATCCTACTGGAATGGTTGATTTCACAACGATGGCAGCCGTGTCATTCACGGCCAAAACCTGATCGATCACCGCTTCGACGCTAGAGGTGTCAAAATAGTTGCTGACCGTGTCATAGTTTGTAGGGGTGGCAACGATCACGAAATCGGCGCCCGAATAGGCGGCGGCAAAATCGGTCGTAGCCGTCAAAGACAGGTCGCGGTTTTTCAGAAAATCGGACAGTTCGGCATCCACAATCGGGGATATGCCGTTATTGACCATCGACACACGTTCATCGGATATATCTACGGCTGTCACACTGTTGTGCTGGGCTAATAGGACGGCGTTAGACAGGCCAACATAGCCCAATCCTGCAACTGCAATTTTCATATCAATTACCTTGGTCGGCGGGTACAAAGACCGCAAAATCGCCTGTAAAATAGCTGTGCTATGCAAGGCGGGTAAAGCGGATAACGCCAAACTGTTGTATCCGCATCGATTTTCAAAGACCGCAATTGCATCTTCGTGTTTTCAAACCTATCGCAGTTGCAACATTGCCCCTAGGTGAACCGCCAACGGGCCAAATTTTAGGTGAAGACATGAACAACCCGTTCAAAACCCGTTTTGCAGAGCCAAAGATGATCGCGGCAGCTTGGTCCGAATTGGGCAGCCCGGACACCGCTGAAATCATGGTGCGCCATGGTTGGGATGTCATCGTGATTGACGGCGAACACGGGCGCGGCGGGTTAGAGGATTGGGTCCATGTGTCCCGCGCGGTCGAAGCGGCCGGTGGCACCGTGGTTTTGCGCCTGCCCGAAGGGTCCGACACCGTCATCAAACAATCGCTGGATCGGGGATTTCGCAATTTCATCGTGCCGATGGTGAATTCCGCTGCGGATGCACGCCGCATTGTGTCGGCATTCCATTATCCGTCGCGCGGTCATCGTGGCTATGCGGCGCCTATCGTGCGCGGTTCCAATTGGGGGGCGACGCCCGATTACGCCCGCGAAAACGCCTCCAAAGAGGTCGTGATCATGGTTCAGTGTGAACACGTTGATGCTGTGGCTGACCTAGAACAAATCGCGGCAATCGATGGTATCGATGGGATCTTTATTGGGCCAAACGACTTGGCTGCCTCTGCGGGGTATCTGGAACGTATGGATGACCCTGCGTTTTTGCCCATGTTTGATCAGGTCGAATCTATTGCGAAAAAACATGGCAAACCGCTGGCGACGGTGCGCAGTCCGGGCCGGGACTGGGATGAATTGGAACACCGCGGTTTTCGTTTGGTCGCGGGCATCAATGACGTGTCGCTGATCATTGATGGCGCGCGGGCCGAGCTGGAAAAACTGACAGGTCAGTCTGCGGGTTCGGTCGGGCGTTATTGATCCTGCCGACACGACCTGACGACATCCGAAATTTGGCGTAAATGATCAGACAATGGACTGGTTTTACGCCAGATCATCCCGATTGTTCTGCGCGGCTGGGGCGCTGGGAAATGCGAAACCGCGACCGAAGCGGACCGCGTTTCCACTGGCACGGCCATTTCGGGAATCAGAGTAACCCCCATGCCTGCGCCGACCATTTGCACCAAGGTTGACAGCGAACTGCCGTCCATGACTTCGCGCGGTCGAACGGACGGCATCGAGCAAAACGACAGCGCCTGATCGCGGAAACAGTGGCCTTCCTCTAGCAACAGCAGGCGCATTTCGCGCAGAATTTCGGCCGATGGGACAGGTTTGTCGGCGTCATTTTCGGGCCGCACCAAAACGAAATCTTCGGTGAATAGTGGGACCTCTTCGAATTGGGATTCGGACACGGGTAGGGCCACGATCGCGGTGTCGATACGGCCAGCGGTCAATTCTTCGATCAGGCGCGGTGTGATTGTTTCGCGGATGTGGACCGCTACGGCGGGAAATACATCATCAATCTGGCGCATCAGACTAGGCAGCAGATACGGCGCGACGGTCGGAATCACCCCGATCCGTAGCGGCCCCGCGATACCCGTCGCGGCAGTGCGAGCAAAGTCGCTAAGTTCATCGACGGACCGCAGGATGTCGCGCACGCGTTTTACGTATTCTTCGCCAAAGGTGGTCAGGCGGATGTTCCGCGTTGTGCGTTCGAACAATGGCGCGCCGACGGTTGCCTCTAATTCCTTGATTTGCATGGATAGGGCGGGCTGCGTGATGGAACAAAAATCGGCCGCATGTCCAAAATGGCCCAGCCGTGCCACAGCATCAAAGTAACGCAGTTGTCTGAGTGTGATATTATCCATAACTTTTTCTTATATATCCTATCAGAAAATACAAATTATTTTTATCAACGCCTTAGGTTAGAGTGATTCCAGAATGAAATCAGGCCGCAGCGCAGGCCGCGACTGCGAACCCAGAGGGAGAGACCAATGGATGGTAACAACGTGGGCAAATGCCCAGTCATGCATGGCCCAGTGCCAAACGTCAGCAACAAAGCACGCGGTAACCGCGATTGGTGGCCGAACCAGTTGAACCTGCAGGTTCTGCACCAAAACCCTGTGGCTGGTAACCCGCTGGGCGCTGATTTTAACTATGCCGAAGAATTCAAAAAGCTGGATCTGGAAGCGGTCAAAGAAGACCTGCGCGCCCTGATGACCGATAGCCAAGAATGGTGGCCAGCGGACTACGGCCACTATGGCCCGATGTTTATCCGTATGGCGTGGCACTCTGCCGGTACGTACCGCACGGCTGACGGCCGCGGTGGTTCGCGTTCGGGTACGCAGCGCTTTGCGCCGCTGAACTCTTGGCCTGATAACGTCAATATCGACAAATCCCGCCGTCTGCTGTGGCCGATCAAACAGAAATACGGCAACAAACTGAGCTGGGCGGACCTGTTCATTCTGACAGGCAACGTCGCGCTGGAAACCATGGGTTTCAAAACCTTTGGCTTTGGCGGTGGACGTCCCGATCAGTGGGAACCAGAAACCGACATCTATTGGGGCCCAGAGGGCGAATGGCTGGCGACTTCTGACAAAGATAACAGCCGGTATTCCGGTGACCGCGATCTGGAAAACCCGCTGGCTGCTGTGCAGATGGGTCTGATCTATGTGAACCCAGAAGGTCCGGACGGCAATCCTGATCCTGTGGCTTCGGGCCGCGACGTACGCGAAACCTTTGGCCGCATGGCGATGAACGACGAAGAAACTGTTGCTTTGGTTGCGGGGGGGCACACCTTTGGTAAATCGCACGGCGCTGGTGATGCTGCGCTGGTTGGCGCCGATCCAGAGGCTGCACCAATCGAACAAATGGGTCTGGGCTGGGCATCGACCCACGGCACAGGTATTGGCGGCGATACCATCGGTTCGGGCATCGAAGGTGCGTGGAAACCAAACCCAACGACTTGGGATATGGGTTACCTGAAAGTGCTGTTCAAATACGATTGGGAACTGTGCAAATCGCCAGCCGGTGCGCACCAGTGGCATCCGATTGATTGCGAAGACGAAGATATGGTCGTTGACGCGCATGATCCGTCGAAAAAGCATCGCCCAATGATGACAACCGCAGATATGTCGCTGAAATTCGATCCGATCTACGAACCGATTTCGCGCCGCTATCTGGAAAACCCAGAAGAGTTCGCAGACGCGTTTGCCCGCGCTTGGTTCAAACTGACCCACCGCGATATGGGCCCGAAAATCTGCTATCTGGGTTCTGAAGTACCAGCCGAAGAACTGGTCTGGATGGACCCGATCCCAGCATGCGATCACGAGGTCGTAAACGCGGCCGAAATCACAGACCTAAAGGCGAAAATCCTGTCGTCTGGCCTGTCGGTGCGTGAACTGGTTCTGGCGGCTTGGGCGTCGGCATCGACGTTCCGTGGGTCGGACCTGCGCGGCGGTGCAAATGGCGCACGTGTGCGTCTGGAACCTCAGATCAATTGGGAAGCAAACGAACCCGAACAGCTGACCAAAGTCCTGAACGTTCTGGAAGGTATCAAAGCTGACTTTGAACAGGGCGGCAAAAAGGTATCTTTGGCTGACTTGATCGTCCTTGCGGGCTCTGCCGCTGTTGAAAAAGCAGCGAAAGACGCGGGCCACGATATCGAGGTTCCGTTCACACCGGGCCGCATGGACGCAAGCGCCGAACAAACCGACGCTGAATCCTTTGACCCGCTGGAACCGATGGCAGATGGTTTCCGCAACTACCAAAGCCAACAGTTCACCACATCGGCAGAGGAACTGCTGGTCGACAAAGCACAGCTGTTGACCCTGACAGCGCCTGAAATGACCGTTCTGGTCGGTGGTATGCGTGCAATGGGTGCCAATTATGGCGATACCAAGCATGGTATTTTGACGGACCGCGCTGGTCAGTTGACCAACGATTTCTTTGTAAACGTGCTGGATATGGGCACCGTTTGGAAAGCCGTCGAAGAGGACCAGCTGTACGAAGGCCGCGACCGCGCCACCGGCGATGTGAAATGGACCGCAACCCGCGCTGATCTGGTGTTCGGTTCCAATTCGCAGCTACGCGCCTTGGCAGAAGTTTATGCCCAAGACGACAACGGCGGAAAATTCGTTGCCGACTTTATCGCGGCATGGACCAAGGTCATGGAATTGGATCGTTTCGATCTAAAATAAGAACACCCGTAGGATGGGGTGGGGGTCGCGTTTCGGCGCGGCCCCATTTTTTTATGCGCTGGCGATTTGAACGGCTGTGTCTTGAACAGCGGTCAAGGCAGCCTCTAACGCGGCGCTGTCTGCGGCGCGTTGGGTGTCATCCGCATCTTTGTCTAATGGATGGTTCCATTCTAGGAACAACGCCGCCCCGCTGGTGAACGGCAACGGCAACACCATGCTGTCCCAAGTCCCCAAAATGCGGTGCCGTTTGGTGGCAAAGCCAAAGGTGTACACCTTTGCGCCGGAACGCCGCGCCCAATCCAATGGGGCCGGTTTCAATTGACGTGCTGGGCCCGTGGGGCCATCCGCGGTCAACCCCATAGATCCGCCTGACCGTAGGTGGCGCAGCACTTTGCGGGACGCTGTTAGATTGGTGTCTTTGGCCGACATGGAAATGGGCGACAGACCAAAGCGGGATTGAACCCCTGCCGACAGATTTCCCGCCGGTGACGGGTCGCGCAGGGTGACCAGCTTTACCTTTTCTTTGGCGACATGCGCGGGCGCCATCAGGATCGCGCAGTGCCACATGACCAATATGGTTGGACCTTCGGCAACCGACTGACGAAACCCTTCGGCGCCGCGAATGTCCCAGCGTGTTGTCGCAAAACAAAATCGCAAATACAGCGTCAACGCCCCGCTGACTGCGGCGTTGATGATGGCTGAATTTTCAATTTTTTTGCGTAGGTTCATGCGGGGGCGCCAGACGAAACGGTGTTAAATTTGCGGTGTGACTGACAGATATCAATGCGTGCATCCGGTTCAAGGTGAATAGCGCACGACTTTGGTCATAATTGTACCTGTTGCGACAATTGATTGGGTGCGTTAGGTCGCTGTCTTTGATTTTGAATCGCGGACGGGCAGGATATGGCGAATACAAGTTTGGGAATTGATTTCGGTACATCCAATTCCGCGGCTGCCTTTGTCCGTGATGGGCAGATTGTGCGCGTTCATTTTGATGGTGATCACGACACATTGCCAACCGCCGTGTTTTTTCCAGATGGCGGCGACATGCAGATTGGTCGCGCCGCCGCTGAATCCCTGATCGAGGGCGAAGAGGGCAGGTATATGCGGGCCCTCAAATCGGTCTTGGGCACATCCCTGTTTCATGAAAAACGGTTGATCGGCGGTAAACGTCAGACGCTTGCCGATATCGTGACGCAGTTCCTGCTGCGGTTGCGCAACGGTGCGGCCCAGCTTGCGGGGCATGATTTTGATTGCGTCATATCGGGGCGGCCCGTGCGGTTCCACCATGACCCCGAACGGGACGCCTGCGCCGAACAGGATTTGCGTGCATGTTATCTGGCGGCTGGTTTTGAAAACGTCGAATTTCTGTTCGAACCCGAAGCCGCGGCAATCGCCAGCGGGGGGCAACTGGCCGATCAATCGATTGGATTGATCGTCGATATTGGCGGCGGTACGTCCGATTTCACGGTGTTCCGTGCGGGTGCCACCCCGACTGTGGTCGGCAGTCACGGCATTCGTTTGGGGGGCACGGATTTCGACCAATCGGTTTCCATGGCCCATGTCATGCCGCTGTTCGGATTGGGTGGTGAATTGCGGCGCACGCTGGGGGATGGGCTGCTGCCTGTGCCGCGCGCGGTCTATGGCGATCTGTCGAACTGGGCGATGATCCCGTTCCTATACGCCAAAGACACGGAACGTATGGTCGATGATTTGCTGAAACACGCCTGCGAGCCTGAAAAAATCCAGCGTCTGGCCGATGTGATTGCAGACAGATTGGGGCACGACGTGGCTTTCGCCGCCGAGGCCGGCAAAATCGACGCTAACAACCGGGCGGCGGGCGCTGCGATTGATCTAGGCGTGGTGGAAACGGGTCTGCAGGCGGCGATTTCGGCGGGGTCGTTAAACGCCTGTCTGGTGGGATTCCGTGATGATTTGCGGACGGCGATTTATGAAACCCTGATGAAGGCGCAGGTGGCACCACAGCAGGTGGACACGATTGTTTTGGTTGGTGGGTCCAGTTTGATGTCCTTCGTCCGCCAAGAGGCGCAGGCCGTCATTCCTGGTGCTAAAATCGTGGAAACGAACGCCTTTACCGCCGTTGTAGATGGATTGGCGATTGCCGCAGCGCGTTAGTGCGCGGCAAGACGGCCCATTCACCCGTGACTGGGCGCGGTTCATAGGCGTAATCATACCAGCGACATGCCAGATAGAACGATGTGTAAAAGGGGGGAATTTGGTGGAGCCTAGCGGGATCGAACCGCTGACCTCCTGCATGCCATGCAGGCGCTCTCCCAGCTGAGCTAAGGCCCCACGTTTTGGCGTTTCCGCCATGGGCAGCGGCGTTTCCGTCGCTGTTCCGGTTCTTTATAATCGGGCTCGGACGGGTGCAAGACCAAAATCGCCCGAGCCAGAAAAATTAGTTATCGTCGTCGTCGTTGGCTGCAACGTCGCCTAGATCGTCGAACGACACGTTGTCATCGTCGTCTTCGTCCAGAACGTCATCACCCAGATCAACGTCTTCGTCATCATCGTCCAGGATCAGATCGTCTTCTTCGTCCGAAGATTTCAGTTTCTTGGTCTGTGCGTCTTCGGCGTCCGCTACCATGGTGCGGGTCTTGGACGACTCAATGTTCACGATTTCGCCGGTGTATGGGCTGACGATCGGATCTTTGTTCAGGTCATAAAAACGTTTGCCAGTAGTCGGGCAAACACGTTTTGTACCCCATTCTTCTTTGGGCATAGTCATCCCCTTAAACTTGTCACGCTCTTGCGGTGGAATGATGCCACCTGCCATAAGCTATTAGACGTGTCAAAGCCTTTGACACACGAATTCTAGGAAAAACCATATGGGACGTCTTGTTCTGGGTGGCAACCCCCCGATTGAGGTCAGTTTACGTAGATCGGCCCGCGCGCGGCGTTTAAGCCTGCGAATTTCGCGTTTGGACGGCCGTGTGACGATGACTCTGCCTAATCGAGTGCCAGAACGCGAGGCAATGGCGTTTCTACGGGACCGTGAAAATTGGGTTCGGGACCATCTATCGGGGATAGAAGGCGAACGTTTGGCCGCATTTGGTCAGGTGATTCCTTTTTGCGGAACGGACTATGAAATTACGCCGCACGGCAAACGGGGCGTCGCGTTGGATGGCGGCCGTTTAATGGTGCCCGATGATCCCGAACGTGTCGGTGCGCGGCTACAGGGGTTTTTGAAAACGCATGCGCGCGATGCACTGGCCGCTGCGTCTGATAAATACGCGGCCCAGTTAGGGCGCAGTTACGGTCGCATTACATTGCGCGATACGCGGTCTAGATGGGGGTCATGCACATCGCGCGGTGATCTGATGTACAGCTGGCGGCTGATTATGGCACCGCCGCATATTCTGGATTACGTGGCCGCGCATGAGGTCGCGCATTTGGTCGAAATGAATCATTCCGCGGCATTTTGGGATGTCGTTCACGGGCTGTACCCCGATTTTGAATCGGCGCGTCTTTGGCTGCGTGATCACGGTGGGGCATTGCATCGCATTCGTTTCGATTGACGGCGCCCGTAGATGTGATCACATAGGGCCATGATCGCATCTCAACGCCCATCCGAACAGTCAGGCGCGGCCCATGAACGGGTCTACCGCGCACTTCGCACCCAAGTCATGCACGGAGAGATCCTGCCGGGGCAGTCGCTGACGTTGCGGGGCATTGGCAAACAATTCGATGTGTCCATGACTCCAGCCCGTGAAGCGGTTCGGCGTTTGGTCGCAGAAGGTGCATTATTTTTGTCGTCATCGGGTCGCGTTTCCACGCCCGAATTATCGAATGACCGTATCGAAGAATTGGCCGCCCTGCGCGCGATGCTGGAACCTGAATTGGCCAGCCGCGCGTTGCCGCGTGCGCACTTTGCCCTGATCGAACGGTTAGAGACGATCAATAGCGGCGTCAGTCAGATGGTCGCGCGCCATGATGCGTCGGGCTATATCAGGATGAACCTAGAATTTCACCGCACGCTGTATCTGCGCGCTCAGGCGCCTGCGATCCTAGCGATGGCGGAAACGGTGTGGTTGCAGATGGGGCCCACGATGCGGGCGCTGTATGGGCGTCTGAACCGAAAAGAACCGCCGCCCCACCACAAACTGATCCTAAGCGCGCTGAAGGCGGGGGATGAACCCGGTTTGCGGTTGGCTGTACGGGCAGACGTGACCCAAGGTTTGAAAATGCTGCGCGGTTAGGCCGCCGCGCGGGTCTGGGCGACCCGTGTCAGGATGGAACGCACGTCCGTTGCTGGCAGCTGCAACATTTTGGCGATTTGCGTGACCGCGTCGTATTCGGGGGCTTTTATTTCACCATCAAAGGTGGCGATGCTCAGCGCGGCTTCCATGACCAATTCGCGATCGCTTTGGTTTAGGTCCGTGCCGATTGCGTCAATCGCCGTGGGGTCGGTGCTGGTGTAATCCAGAATGTCCTGAATTTGTTGTGCGCTATATTTTTTGCCCGTCAGTTTCGTCAGCGTTTGCGAAATTGTGGAAATATCGCCCGAATGATCCCGACCATCGGCGGTCGTGACAAAACACATGGCGGCCAGAACCTGTACCGCGGTGTCATCCCCACGGCTATTCGACGATTTTAGACTGCGGCGCATGGCGGTGCGCATAATCATGCTGGCCACAAGCAGGGCCAAAATGGCGATTGCGCCATAAACCGAATAGTTCCGCAGGCGATACGCAAAAGGTGTTTGCGGTTCGGCTGGCAAAGCCGCAGGGAAATCGCCTGTTTGCTGGAATAGTGCGAATTGTTCAGCGGTCGGGACGGTGTAGTCTGCGGCGTTGCATTCATCGGATGCCAGCGCATAGTTTTCCGCCGCATAGGTGATTTCGACGCCAAACACACTGCGCGCCGTCCCCAAATAACATAGCGACAGCGTAGCCCCGGATTCATCCGATAGGGGCGTTGGCGCCAGATACGTCAGCTTTGGCGCCGATGTAATAACACCGTCGGCCTGTGCCGTTTGTGGCGAAACGCACCACATTGCTGCGGCCAGTGCCAGCGTTTTTGCGAAACAACGCATAACTTTTTCCTCATTCCTGCAATGCCCAATTGCTGGTGAAACATGGCGCTGATGGGGCAGCTGTCGGGAAAGATCGTGCAATTGGCGCTGTACCTGTCGCCTAGGCGCACAAAAGGGCGGCTTTGTGGGCCGCCCTTTGGATTTTTTGCTGTGCCTGACGGATTAGGCGTGGATTGCACCGTCGCCGCAAGCCAGTGCCGCTTCGCGGACCGCTTCGGAGAAGGTTGGGTGCGCGTGGCAGGTGCGTGCCAGATCTTCGGCTGCTGCGCCGAATTCCATCGCAACGCAGATTTCGTGGATCAGGTCGCCCGCCGCTGGGCCAATCAGGTGTGCGCCCAGAACGCGGTCGGTTTCTTTGTCCGCTAGGATTTTGACGAAACCGTCGCCCATGAACACAGCCTTGGCGCGGCCGTTGCCCATAAAGCTGAATTTGCCGACCTTATAGGCGCGACCTTCTTCTTTCAGCTGCTCTTCGGTTTTGCCAACCGATGCAACCTCTGGCGAGGTGTAGATAACGCCTGGGATCACGTCATAGTTCACGTGACCAGCTTGGCCTGCCAGAACCTCGGCGACGGCCATGCCTTCGTCTTCGGCTTTGTGGGCCAGCATTGGGCCTTCGATTGCGTCACCGATGGCGTAGACGCCTTTGATGTTGGTGGCGTAATGCGCGTCGGTTTTGATCTGGCCGCGTTCGGTCAGTTCAACACCCAGTGCGTCCAGACCCAGACCAGTGGTGTACGGACGGCGGCCCGTTGCGACCAGAACGACATCAGCGTCGATGGTGGCTTCGGAATCGTCCTTGCGCAGTTTGTAGGTCACTTTGGCTTTTTTGTTCTTGGTCTCAACGCCCTGAACCGCCGCACCCATGATGAAATTCAGACCCTGCTTTTGCAGCATTTTCTGGAACGTTTTCTGAACGTCACCGTCCATGCCTGGGGTGATTTTGTCCAGGAATTCCACGACGGTCACTTCGGTGCCCAGACGTTTGTAAGCCGAACCCAGTTCCAGACCGATCACGCCCGCGCCGATGACAACCATCGATTTCGGGATCTTCGGCAGAGACAGCGCACCGGTCGAGGTCACAACGGTTTCTTCGTCAACTTCGATGCCTGGCAGCGAGGATGGTTCGGAACCCGATGCGATGATGATGTTTTTGGCTTCGTGGACGTCGTCGCCGACTTTGACTTTGCCGGCTTCTGGGATGGAAGCCCAACCTTTGATCCAATCGACCTTGTTCTTTTTGAACAGGAATTCGATGCCTTTGGTGTTACCGTCGATGACCGACTGTTTGTATTCCTGCATCACTGGCCAATCGACGGATGGCGATTTGCCTTTCAGGCCCATCTTGGCAAAGTTTTCTTCGGCTTCGTGCAGCGAATGGGTCGCGTGTAGCAGCGCCTTGGATGGGATACAGCCCACGTTCAGGCAGGTTCCGCCCAGCGTGTCGCGGCCTTCGACCACGGCTGTTTTCAGGCCCAGCTGGGCGCAGCGGATTGCACAGACATAGCCGCCGGGACCGGCGCCGATTACGATAACGTCATAGCTGGACATTGCTGTCTCCTTGGATTTACGACTCTAAAATTGTTTCAATTAGCCGCCCCTCGCCACGCAAGTGGGCAGCAACATGGGGTGATCTTATGTCTAAAGGCATCATATCAATGCCGGGCAACGCGTACAGGTGTTCCGCCTGATTGCTGTCGCGCCGGTTTTGTTGCGGATAGACGTTTTTCGTTGGTACGGCTGATAATAGGGCAAAACGTTCCGTAGATCGTTTTGTGGATCTTTCAGGTCAAAACCACGGGCATGCGGAGTTTCGCCGCTATAGTGCCGAAAAATCCGCGCATTGATCATGGTCTGAGGCGCAAAGGCGACAACGCGGTCCGCTTGGGCAACCCAGCCTGCGAATATCGCCGCATAGCCCCCTGCGCTATTGCCAATGAAAATCCACGGACGCGGCAGGTTCAGATCCAAAGACGCAAAGGCGGTAAAGGCGTCATGACGGTTGTCGCCCAGCCCCTTTAGGCCTTTTTGATACCATGTCTGTTCGTTGTCTTTGACGTAGACAACGGAATAGGGCGTATCGGTCAGCGTTTTGCGAAATTCGAATTCGGCAAACGACCCTTCTTGGCTCAGCCCAGCAAAGGAAAAAATCGTACCTACGGCGTTCGGTTTTAAATCGTATGCGATCGGGACAAATCGCGCGCCTTCGTCCGAAACAGGCAAGGCAGGGCCATTTTTGCGCACGACTTCGGTCAGCAGCATGGATAGCAGCTGGTTCTTAAGCCGCAGCTTGCGCCCTAATTTGCTGATTTCGTCTTCGAGCGGCGCGGCTTGCATTACATCACCAATGCAGATGCAATCATCGCCATGGTCGCGAATAGGCCGACGGCCCAGATGGCACTGCGCCATGGGCGCCAGCCGAAATAATATGCGGGCACATACAGAACGCGCGCGGCCAGATAGACCCATGCGCAGGCTGCGGTAAAACCGGTGGATTTATCACCCATCGTCACAACGACAACAGCGATGGTGAATAGGATCAACGCTTCGAAATGGTTGTTCATGGCGCGGTGCAGTCGGCCTGTGCCGATGCTGACCTGTTCCATCAATGGTTTGTCCATTTTCTGCGGATCACGCGGAGAGGAGGTTTTGCCCGTGCCCAATTCGATATTGGCAGGGACAGCCATCAAAACGATCTGACCGAATTGCAATAGGCCAGCAAGGGCAAGAACGGTAAGTTCGGGGGTCATTTCGCGCTCTCGTATTTTGTCATGAGTTCTGTAACTTTTTCCATTTCGTCGCCCGTGATTGTCGATGATTGGTCACTGACCTGCAATTCCTGCAGAATAGACCATTCGCCTTGTGTTATCACTTTGCCGCGCTTCAGAACCTTGTCTACCGTTTTGCGGATCAGCCCCGCTTTGTCATAAAAATCGAACCCTGTATGGGTACGAAAATCGTTCAGAAAACGGCTGATGCTTTGGGCAACATCGTTTCCTTGGTCCATCAGGTCGCGCAGGTCATTGGCCGTTAGCGCGTACCATTTCTGAACCTCTTGGATGAAAAACCGTTTGCCGCGGGCATCAGATTGTTCATCAAAAAGGTCGATCCATTCTTTCCCGGAAATCACCAACGCTGTCAGGTCCGGTTCCGCGTGCTTACCGTGCTGTTGTTTGAACAGGGCAATTTGCCAATCGCGGTAGTAATCCACACCCTTTGTCAGTGTTTCCAGTTCTGCCCGCAGTCGCGCGTTATCGTCGGGGGATGACATGGGCATTTACCAAAAATGGTGGGGGTGTCGGGGGCGCGTGGCCCCCGACGAGTGATTTATTACAGGTCCATCAGCAGGCGACGTGGATCCTCTAGCGCTTCTTTTACGCGAACAAGGAAGGTCACAGCGCCTTTGCCGTCTACGATGCGGTGATCGTAGGACAGGGCCAGATACATCATTGGACGGATCACAACCTGACCGTTGATCGCCATTGGACGATCTTGGATTTTGTGCATGCCCAAGATACCCGACTGAGGAGGGTTCAGGATAGGCGACGACATCAACGAACCGTACACACCACCGTTCGAAATGGTGAAGGTGCCGCCCTGCATTTCAGCCATGGACAGTTTGCCGTCACGTGCGCGTGCGCTTTTTTCTGCGATCGCTTTTTCGATTTCAGCAAACGACATCTGGTCAGCGTCGTTCAGCACAGGAACAACCAGACCGGTTGGTGTACCAGCCGCGATGCCCATGTTGACAAAGTTTTTGTAAACGATGTCGGTGCCGTCGATTTCTGCGTTAACTTCAGGAACTTCTTTCAGCGCGTGGATACAGGCTTTGGTAAAGAAGGACATAAAGCCCAGTTTGACGCCGTGCTTTTTAAAGAACAGGTCTTTGTATTCGTTGCGCAGCGCCATCACCTCGGTCATGTCGACCTCGTTGTAGGTGGTCAGCATTGCAGCGGTGTTCTGCGAATCCTTCAGACGCTTTGCGATGGTCTGACGCAGACGGGTCATTTTCACGCGCTCTTCGCGTTCTGCCTGCGATGCGGCAACTGGTGCGCGTGGAGCCGCAGCTGCAGCTGGTGCTGCCGATGCGCCGCCCGAAATCGCTTTCAGAACGTCTTCTTTCATGACGCGGCCGTCTTTGCCCGAACCCTGAACATCAGCCGCAGCGATGTTGTTTTCGGCCATCAGTTTTTTCGCCGATGGAGCGTCTTCGACGTCTTTGCCGCCGGATGCAGCAGGTGCAGCAGCAGGTGCCGGAGCGGCCTCTTCTTTGGCAGCGGCAGGTGCAGGGGCTGCGCCTTCGCCTTCGTTGA
This sequence comes from Marivivens sp. ABH4_498, assembly GCF_056160585.1. Classification (NCBI taxonomy): domain Bacteria; kingdom Pseudomonadati; phylum Pseudomonadota; class Alphaproteobacteria; order Rhodobacterales; family Paracoccaceae; genus Marivivens; species Marivivens sp. ABH4_498. The sequence goes on along the minus strand of NZ_JBSWXL010000001.1, from coordinate 616,756 downwards.
TGTGCGCCAGCAGGGCGTCAACACCTACGGTTTCACCTTCGGCAGCGACGATGTCGCCCAAAGTGCCAGCCGCAGGGGAGGGCACTTCGACGGTGACTTTGTCGGTTTCCAGTTCGCACAGCATTTCGTCAACTGCGACGGCATCGCCAGGCTTTTTGAACCAGGTGGCGACGGTGGCTTCGGTGACGGATTCACCTAGCGTTGGCACACGGACTTCGATGCTCATGGTTTAGTTTCCTTCGATGGTCAGCGCGTCGTTCACCAGCGCTGCTTGTTGGGCTTTGTGTTGCGAGGCAAGGCCGGTTGCTGGCGATGCCGATGGGGCGCGGCCCGCGTAAACGGGACGTTTATGTTTCGCGTCGATGCGGGTCAGAACCCATTCGATGTTTGGTTCAACGAACGACCATGCACCTTGGTTGCGTGGTTCTTCTTGGCACCAGACCATCTCGGCGTTTTTGAAACGCTCTAGTTCGCGCATCATGGATTGCGCTGGGAACGGATAGAACTGTTCCAGACGCAGGATGTAGACATCGTCCAGACCACGTGCATCACGTTCCTCTAGCAGGTCATAGTAAACCTTGCCCGAGCACATGACGACGCGTTTGATTTTGTCGTCAGCGACCAGTTTCGCGGTCGAACGGCCGGTGTTCTTTTCGTTGTCTGCATCATCCCACAGAACGCGGTGGAAGGACGAACCGGTTGTGAAATCTTTCATGTCCGATACGCACAGTTTGTGGCGCAGCAGCGATTTCGGGGTCATCAGAACCAGCGGTTTGCGGTAGTTGCGGTGCAACTGACGGCGCAGGATGTGGAAATAGTTCGCAGGGGTCGAACAGTTGGCCACGATCCAGTTGTCACCGCCACACATCTGCAAGAAACGTTCTAGACGTGCGGACGAGTGTTCGGGGCCTTGGCCTTCGAAACCGTGCGGCAGCAGCATGACCAGACCGGACATACGCAGCCATTTGGATTCGCCCGACGAAATGAACTGGTCGAACATGATCTGCGCGCCGTTGGCGAAATCGCCGAATTGCGCTTCCCACATGACCAGAGCGTTCGGCTCTGCCAGCGAGTAACCGTATTCAAAACCCAGCACCGCGTATTCCGACAGCATCGAATCGATGACTTCGTAATGCGCTTGGCCTTCGCGAATGTGGTTCAGCGGGTAGTAACGTTCTTCGGTTTTCTGATCGATCAGACCCGAATGACGCTGAGAGAACGTACCGCGGGTCGCGTCCTGACCGGACAGACGAACAGGGTAGCCTTCGGTTTGCAGGGTACCAAATGCCAATGCTTCGGCGGTTGCCCAGTCGAAACCGGTGCCGCTGTTGAACATTTCTTTTTTGGCGTCCAACTGACGGGCAACGGTGCGGTGAATGTTGAAACCTTCTGGGTAGGTGGTCAGCGCATTACCGACCTCTTTCAGGGTTTCTTCTTTCACTGCGGTTTTGCCGCGCTGGTATTTGCCTTCTTTCTGGCGGTCCATGTGCGACCAACGACCGTCCAGCCAGTCTGCTTTGTTCGGCTTGTATTCTTTACCTGCTTCGAACTCTTCGCTCAGCATAGCTTGGAATTGGGCCTTCATATCCTCGATTTCGCCTTCGGGGATCAGACCGTCTTTGACCAGACGTTCGGTGTACAGCTGCAACGTTGTCTTGTGCTTTTTGATGTTTGTGTACATCGCCGGGTTGGTGAACATCGGCTCGTCGCCTTCGTTGTGACCAAAGCGGCGGTAGCAGAAGATATCCAGAACAACGTCTTTGTGGAATTTCTGGCGGAATTCGGTCGCAACTTTCGCAGCGTGGACAACGGCCTCTGGGTCGTCGCCGTTCACGTGGAAAATCGGAGCCTCGACCATCAGCGCGATGTCGGTTGGATAGGGCGACGAACGCGAGAAGTGTGGAGCGGTGGTGAAGCCGATCTGGTTGTTCACAACGATGTGGATCGTGCCGCCGGTGCGGTGACCTTTCAGACCCGACAGGCCGAAACATTCCGCAACAACGCCCTGACCTGCGAATGCCGCATCACCGTGCAGCAGGATCGGCAGGGTGGTGTGACGGGTTGGGTCGTTCATCTGATCGGTTTTCGCGCGTGCCTTGCCCAGAACAACTGGGTTCACCGCCTCTAGGTGCGATGGGTTTGCGGTCAGCGATAGGTGAACTTCGTTACCGTCGAATTCGCGGTCGGACGATGCGCCCAAGTGGTATTTCACGTCGCCCGAACCATCAACGTCCTCAGGCTTGAACGAGCCGCCCTGGAATTCGTTGAAAATCGCGCGATATGGTTTGGACATCACGTTTGCCAGAACCGACAGACGACCACGGTGTGGCATGCCGATAACGATGTCTTTCACACCCAACGCCCCGCCGCGTTTGATGATCTGTTCCATCGCTGGGATCAGGCTTTCGCCGCCGTCCAGACCGAAACGTTTCGTGCCCATGTATTTCACGTGCAGGAATTTTTCGAACCCTTCGGCTTCGACCAGTTTGTTCAGGATCGCCTTACGGCCATTCTGGGTAAAGGTGATCTCTTTGCCGAAACCTTCGATGCGCTCTTTCAACCAGCCAGCTTGCTCTGGATCGGAAATGTGCATGTACTGCAGGGCAAAGGTGCCGCAATAGGTGCGGCGGACGATCGCGATGATTTCGTTCATCGTCGCGACTTCTAGGCCCAGAACGTTGTCGATAAAGATCGGGCGATCCATGTCGGCATCGGTAAAGCCGTAGGTTTTTGGGTCCAGCTCTGGGTGAGGTGTCTTGTCCGTCATGCCCAGTGGGTCCAGATCAGCGATCAGGTGACCACGGATACGGTAGGCGCGGATGATCATCAGGGCGCGGATCGAATCCAGAACAGCGCTGCGCACTTGTTCTTCGGAGATCTGAACGCCTTTTTCTGCAGCTTTCGATTTGATCTTGTCGCCTGCAGCTTTGGGGTCTGCTGGCCACTGGCCGTCCAATGCGGCGGTCAGATCGTCGTTTGGCACGGGCGGCCAATCGTTTCGTGCCCACGATGGGCCTGCTGCCTCTGCCTTGGCGTCTACCGCTGCGTCACCCAAAGCCGCGAAAAATTCGCGCCAGGATTCGTCAACAGCGCCGGGGTTTTCGGCGTATTTTGCGTAAAGCTGTTCGATATATTCGGCGTTATGTCCCTGCAAGAAGGACGAGGCGTGGAATACGTCGTTAGGGGATTGATCGTTCATGATAGAACCTCAGTTCGAGGGGGCGGGGAAAGTCAGTCGCGTCAACACTCCGTTAGACGCGGCAAGGGGCGGGACGGGATCGGATTCTGGGACCAGTTGCATGACGTAGATCGTCGCTTCGGCGTCGTCACCTTCGACGATGCCGGAATAGGTCACCATACGATACCCGTTAAGATCGATGTGGTCGTGGTCTTCTTCGGCGTTCAGTTCTTCATCGGCGTCATGGCCAATGTCGGCTTCGGTGCCTTCAAAGAAATCATTGGTCAGGCGGTCATCGGCCAGCGCAATCGCGCATTCGACCTGCAGACGGCCATCGGGCACCATATAGCCGGCCAATAGCAGCGTCGCGCCGTCCTGTTCCAAAATGGCGCGGCCGTTCATCAGTGTCATCGCATCAGCCGCCGCAGCGCCCGAACGATAGTCCATCATACCAGCCCAATCGGTTGGCTGAGGTGCATTGATCGGCAAAAACGCATCAATCAGGCGGGACATTGCGGCGATGCGATCATTCGCATCGGTCCAGCCTTCGGCCTGTAGGCCTGCTAGATAGGCGTTTTTACCAGAAAGAGGCACATAGCAGGTGTCAAATGGCGGCGACAACGGATCGGTGTCGGCTGCGCCATAAGCAAACGAGCTAAGTAAAATCAGACCCAGCGCAGCGATCAGCATCACAAAAACCCGAGGGGCAAGCGTATCGCGATCCGCGTTGAACTGGAAAAAGTTGCGAAGGCCACGCATATCAGCAGCCTCCGCCAATGGGTGTATGTGCCCATGCCATAGCAGCCGATGGGCGCGGGGCCTCGGCTGCTAGGAACATATGTTGGGCACGCGGGCGCATTATTCGCCTTTGATCGCTTTCATGACTGCTTCGCCCAGAGTTGCTGGGGAATCAGCGACAACGATACCAGCCGATTTCATGGCTTCGATTTTCGATTCCGCGTCACCTTTGCCGCCAGCGACGATCGCGCCAGCGTGGCCCATGCGGCGGCCTGGAGGTGCAGTACGACCAGCGATGAAGCCTGCGACTGGTTTCCAGCGGCCTTTTTTGCGCTGTTCGGCCAGGAACTCTGCAGCTTCTTCTTCTGCGGTACCACCGATTTCACCGATCATGATGATCGACTGGGTTTCATCATCGTCCAGGAACATGTCCAACACGTCGATGTGTTCGGTGCCTTTGATTGGGTCGCCGCCGATACCAACAGCAGTCGACTGGCCCAGACCGATGTCCGCAGTTTGTTTCACTGCTTCGTATGTCAGAGTGCCCGAACGGGACACAACGCCAACCGAACCACGGCGGTGGATGTGACCAGGCATGATGCCGATCTTACATGCGTCAGGTGTGATGATACCTGGGCAGTTAGGGCCGATCAGGCGCGATTTGGAATCTGCCAGCGCGCGCTTTACCTTCATCATGTCCAACACAGGAATGCCTTCGGTGATGCAGACGATCAGTTCCATTTCAGCGTCGATCGCTTCTAGGATCGAATCTGCCGCAAAGGGCGGAGGAACGTAGATCACCGATGCGTTCGCTTCGGTCACGTGCTTTGCTTCGTGAACCGAGTTGAACACAGGCAGGTCCAGATGCGATTGACCGCCTTTGCCTGGGGTCACACCGCCAACCATTTTGGTGCCGTATGCGATTGCCTGTTCCGAGTGGAACGTACCCTGCGAGCCGGTGAAGCCCTGACAGATCACTTTGGTATTTTCGTTAACAAGGATTGCCATTGTTCTTAGCCTTTCACCGCTTTCACGATTTTCTCTGCACCATCAGACAGGTTGTCAGCGGCGATAACGTTCAGGCCAGAGGTGTTGATGATCTCTTTGCCTTTTTCGACGTTGGTACCTTCCAAACGGACAACCAGTGGAACCTGCAGGCCGACTTCTTTAACGGCTGCAACAACGCCCTCTGCGATCACGTCACAACGCATGATGCCGCCGAAGATGTTGACCAAGATGCCTTTGACGTTCGGGTCAGAGGTGATGATTTTGAATGCTTCGGTGACTTTTTCTTTGGTAGCGCCGCCACCAACGTCAAGGAAGTTTGCAGGCTCTGCGCCGTACAGTTTGATGATGTCCATGGTGGCCATCGCCAGACCTGCACCGTTCACCATACAACCGATTTCACCGTCCAGAGCGATGTAGTTCAGGTCGAATTTCGACGCTTCTAGCTCTTTTGGGTCTTCTTCGGTGGTGTCGCGCAGTTCAGCGATGTCTGGCTGGCGGTAGATCGCGTTGCCGTCAAAGCCGACTTTCGCATCCAGAAGTTTCAGGTTGCCCGAACCTTCCAGAACGATCAGCGGGTTGATTTCCAGCTGTTCCATGTCTTTTTCGATGAACGCCTTGTACAGGATGCCCATCAGTTTAACGCATTCTTTAACCTGTGGACCTTCCAGACCCAGCGCGAACGCAACGCGGCGGCCGTGGTATGGTTGGTAACCGGTCGCCGGATCAACCGAGAACGACAGGATTTTTTCAGGGGTCGACGCAGCGACTTCTTCGATGTCCATGCCGCCTTCGGTCGAACATACGAACGACACGCGCGATGTCTGACGGTCGATCAGCAGGGCCAGATACAGTTCGCGTTCGATGTCGGAACCGTCTTCGATGTAGATGCGGTTGACTTGTTTGCCTGCAGGGCCGGTCTGGTGCGTGACCAGAGTTTTGCCCAGCATCTGTTTCGCCATCTCGGCTGCTTCCTCTACGGAAAACGCCAGACGAACGCCGCCTTTTTCACCGGCTTCTGGTTCTACGAATTTGCCTTTACCACGGCCACCGGCGTGGATCTGGGATTTCACAACCCAAAGTGGGCCGTCCAGTTCGCCTGCTGCGGTTTTTGCGTCTTCAGCCTTTAGAACAGCGCGACCGTCGGAAACGGGTGCGCCATAGCTGCGCAGTAGCGCTTTGGCCTGATATTCATGGATGTTCATCGAGTGTCCCTCGCTGTGCTTCGGTTTCGTCCCACTAAACACAACAATACGCCCAAAAGAACGTTTATTTTAACTGTGAGCGGTAAAACCCGACATTTGTGATCACAGTTTTAAAAAGTGTGATCACAAAATTCACCAGTGGGGGAAAGCGTTGTGAATACCCTTTGAGTCGTTGAACAGATCCAGCACAGCTTGATCGATGGTCCCACGCCGCACCAATTCTGCAATTGCGAATCCTGCGATGTCTTTGCTGCGCGTGACAAGCGACGCAATCTGAACGGTTGTGCGCAGTTGATGTTCGGTCCAGTCGCGAATGGTGCGCAAATCGCGGAAATAGATCGCATCGCCATCAACAATCTGACGCCGCCAACGCCGGCGTGTCGGCGCATCGCCCGATGACAAATGCAGTTTCATGATGCTGTCAAAATCATGGAGCCTGAACCCCTGACCGACCAGTTCCAATTGCAGATCACCAAAGTCCGGTTCGTTGTCATACAAAGGAAAGAAACGGACTTCGGTCCAGACGCACACCGCATCGGATAGTTTGTTCCGTCCGTTCGAAATGATGTTCAGTTCGCTGCCCTGTACGTCGATTTTCAGCATGTCGATTTGCGGGACGTCCACCAGATCATCCAACCGCGATGTTTCAACGCGAAATGTATCGCGCAGGGTCATATATTTCGCCAGATTGGTGGTCAGGTCGATGGTCGATTGATTGGGTCCGTAACAGGACGAAAACCCAGAACCGCGATAGACATTGAAATCGACGGGTTCGCCTGTGCCTAATGCGTTCGGGAAATAGGTTTCGTCGTCTGACTTCACCTTGTTCAACTTTGCCAAAGCGTCAGGTTGGGGTTCAAATCCTGTCACCCGCGCAAGCCCCTGTTCCAACATAGGCGCATAGGGCGCGGCGTTGTCGATCGGGTTTGCGCCAATGTCGCAGACTTCGATTTTTTTCAGAGGAGCAGCCGCCAATAAAACGGTTTTCAGATTGGCATCCATTGGAACCCTTTGATCTGCGCGCAGGCATTGGCGACAGCAAAATTGGATAGCCAGTTTTGCATCAACGCAACGGTTTCTTGTTCGTGGATCAGGTGGTCGGTCACCTGACATTCATTCATGTTTCGCCGATTATAAAACTGGTGATTTCGATTAACGGGGTTGTCCGTCGCCGCAAACCACCCATCACCGCGTTCCTGTTTTCGGGCAAACATTTCGGGCGTTCGGATGATGAAATGGATGACTTGCGCCAATTTCCACGGCTCCAAACCTTGGTATTTGATGCGGTTGTAGGGCGGGCCGTCATTTGACAAAAAACCGTCCTGCGCCGTGTGGCCAGAGGAATTGATGTACCGATATGTGTCATGCGACATGGTTTCAGACACCAATGGCCGATGAATCGACAGACCCGCGATATGTTCGTTCACGCGAAACAGCGTTTTACCTTGGCGCCAGCCTGCCTCGTCGATGTCTTGGGCCCATGTAAACGCGGGCGAGATGTGACGACCGGGAAATCTGGCGTTGTGGCTATCACCATAATATCGCCACGCCACGGCCATTGCGTCAAAACTCTGATCGTTGATCAGGTCATCCAGTTTTCGGTCGCCCATCGACGGTAGCAAAAATTCATCGCTATCCAGCCACATGACCCAATCGCCATGGGCGAAATGACCCGCATTCCACGCGATATTGGCAGCGTTGCGTTGGGGGCTTTCGTTTTCGGGAACAGCGTGGCGGTAATGTTCAACAGCCCCAATATCATGCAACGCATCCAGCAAAACATCGGACCCATCGGTACAGTCGTTGGAATAAACGATGACGCGATCAAAGCCCAACACACGATGATAGGCGACCCATTCCAGCAAGAATGGACCTTCGTTTCGTTGGGCACTGAACAGAATTTTCGTCAATCAACTACGCCGAATAAATATGTGTTTGCCCTGTGTCGCCGTGGCGATCGCGCCGTGCAAGTCTGGCGCGAACGATCAGGACTGCGATTTGGGTGCTGGTTTTGCTTCGTCTTTGCGGCGACGGGCGCTGGCCCCTCCGCCGATGTGACCGCAATAGCCCGGTTGCAGATACGCAACGTGTTTGCCCATCTGGCGGAAATGGATCGAAACCTTTTTTTCGCCGCGGAACTGGCTGAAACCACCGATTTCTTTCCACAAGGACAGACGCGAAATATGTGGGTTGAACGTGTACCCGTGCCAATCCGGATCAATATTGTCCATCCGATTGATCAGGTGACCCGCAACGGTTTCATCCATCACCTGTTCGGCCTTTTCGGGTTTTAATTTAAAGTCAGCCAGCGCACGCAGGCACACCATCGACACATCGCTGTCGGCATCCAGCACATCGATCGCCGGTTGGACAAAATCGCAATTGGTGAATCCCCAGTCGTCTTCGATATGGAAAACATAGGGCGTTTTGACATGTTCGTAGATCGCGTCGATGGCTTTGGTGTGGCCAATGCGACCGCCTTTGTCGATCAGGGTGCCATTTGGCCAAAGGCTGTGAAACATGTCGTTGGTTTCAGTGTCGCCAAAATCATTGATCGCAACAATCGGCAGCGATTGTAATTCGGGGCTCAGGCTTTCGAATGTTTCCTGCAATAGGTCGGGGCGCAGGCCCATCGTGATGCAGGTAGTGATCTTGTCGGTCCAGCTCATTCGTTATGCCTGTTGGTTATTCTTTTGGTTGATTGCCTGTAAATAAGCCAAAATTGTCGGGTTTAAGCAACCGTAGTTTGTTGAAGATACAGCAACAAAAAAGGCCCGCAGCATGTGCGGGCCTTTGAAAATTGATCTAATCGCAGATTATGCCAGCGACGAGTCGATGCCTTTGCATGCGTCGACCAGACCTTTAACGGCGTCGACCGATTTGTCGAACATCTCTTGCTCTTCTTTGTTCAGCTTGATGTCGATGACTTTTTCGATGCCGTTCGCGCCGATCACGGTTGGAACGCCAACGTACATGCCTTTGACGCCGATTTCGCCGTCACAGTATGCTGCACATGGCAGAACGCGCTTTTGGTCTTTCAGGTAGGCTTCGGCCATTTCGATTGCCGAAGTCGCAGGTGCGTAGAATGCCGAACCTGTTTTCAGCAGGCCAACGATTTCTGCGCCGCCGTCACGGGTACGCTGAACGATTGCGTCCAGTTTTTCCTGTGTGGTCCAGCCCATTTCAACCAGATCTGGCAGAGGGATACCGCCAACGGTCGAATAACGAACCGAAGGAACCATGGTGTCGCCGTGGCCGCCCAGAACGAATGCGGTAACGTCTTTCATCGATACGTTGAATTCGGTCGCCAAGAAGTGCGAGAAGCGAGCCGAGTCCAGAACGCCAGCCATGCCGCAAACTTTGTTTGTTGGCAGACCCGAGAACTGCTGCAGAGCCCAAACCATCGCGTCCAGCGGGTTGGTGATGCAGATAACGAATGCGTTTGGCGCGTGCTCTTTGATGCCTTCGCCAACGGATTTCATGACTTTCAGGTTGATGCCCAGCAGGTCGTCGCGGGACATGCCTGGTTTACGTGGAACACCTGCGGTCACGATGCAAACGTCTGCGCCAGCAATATCAGCGTAGTCGTTGGTGCCTTTGAACGTTCCGTCGAAACCTTCCGAAGGGCCGGATTCAGCGATGTCTAGCGCTTTGCCCTGTGGGGTGCCTTCGGCGATGTCGAACAGGACAACGTCGCCCAGTTCTTTGATCGCAGCCAGGTGAGCAAGCGTGCCACCGATTTGGCCAGCGCCGATGAGGGCAATCTTTGGTCGAGCCATAATTCCATCCTTAATAAGGGTTGTGGTCGGCGCAAGGGGTAGACCTTTGGCGCGAAGCAATCAAGGGTGCCGCGGTGCGGCAATTAAAATCACCTGTTAGATAAGGGATGTTTGCGCTAAAGTTCGGCACACAATTGTATGCCGAACGGCAATTTGATCAAGAATCATGCAACTGATTCTTCGGTTTTGGGGGAAATATGGTCGATATTTGGTTCTGGGTCGCAGCAGTGATTGCTGCGATCAGCGTCGGTTTGAGCAAGGGCGGTCTGGCATCTTTGGGGACTGTGGCGGTGCCGATTATGGCGCTGGTTATGGATCCGATCATGGCCGCTGGCATGCTGCTGCCTGTCTATATCGTGTCCGATATTTTCGGCGTTTATACCTATCGCAAGGCCTATGACATGCCCGTTTTAAAGATCGTTTTGATCGGCGGCACGTTGGGCGTTATCGCGGGCGGTTTGCTGGCTTCCATCGTGCCCAAAGCCGCCGTGACGTTGATGGTTGGTGTGATCGGCGCGGTCTTTACCCTGAATTTCATCCTTCGCCGCGGCCGCGAAGTGCCGCCCGCACCATTGAATAAACCCAAAGGTGTTTTCTGGATGGCGGTGTCTGGTTTCACCAGTTTTGTCAGCCACGCAGGCGCGCCGCCCTATCAGATGTTCGTGCTGCCACTTAAGTTGGATAAACTGGTGTTCGCGGGCACAACGACCATTGGGTTTGCCTATATCAACGCGATCAAATTGGTCCCTTATGCGATGTTGGGCCAGATCAACCTAAGCAGTTTACGCAATGCGGCGATCCTGATGATCCCTGCGGTGATTTCCGTTTTCGTGGGCGTCAAATTGGTCAAAGTGATCCCGGAAAAGATATTCTTTAATTTTGTGGTGATCACGCTGGGGTTGGTGTCGATCAAATTGATCTACGACGCAATCGGGCAATTCTAATAGAAAAGGCCGCCCACATTGGGGCGGCCGAAACTCGTTAACAGTCGTCTGAATTACGATGCTTGGTACTCTGGCATTTCGGCCAGAACTTCGGCGCTGGCGCTCATGTAAACGCGCATGTCGTCGCCATCGGTTTCTTCTAGGATCTGTAGATCGTCATAGGCGACCTCGACCGGTTTTGCGCCCAGACCCAAGAAACCGCCCACGTCCAGAATAACAGCGTCGATGTCGCCGTCAGCGGTCAGAACGATGTCGCTGATGGTGCCCAGATCTTCGTCTTCCATGTTGGTGACGTCTTGGCCGATCAGCATATCGGCAGTCAGTTCGCCCACCGCAACGCTGCTGTAGCCATCGATCATGATGATGTCGTCGCTACCTACGGTCGCAACAACGGTCGCGTCAGAGTCTGTCATCGCGTCGATTTCATCCATCGCATCATCTGCAGCATCCGCGATCGAGGTTTGCGCTTCGTCAATTGTTGCGCCCAGACCGGTTTCGGCTTCGGCGGTCGCATCCATTTCTGCTGACATGGTGTCGCCAACTTGTGCATCCATTTCGGTCGAAACGGCGGCGTGGGATTCGGCCAGAGCAGGGCCAGCAATCATCAGGGCAGCAGCGGAGGTCAGTAGAATGTTTTTCATAATGTATTCCTTTATCTGTCGCCGGTGCGTCACCGGCATTTGCAGACACAACACCGTTTCCGTCGAAAAAGTTGCGAGAAAAGATATAATAAATTCAGGGAACTTTCGGCTGGTTGCCGCGTTTCGGGCGCGTTCTTTCTAGATAATAAGTCGAAGTGTCGCTGCGTTGCGGCAAATTTCCCTTTGAATGAATCGGTTATGTATGTTCATTTCTGCGCAACAATATTGCGAGGTAGAATCATGTCCGACCGTCCATTCCGTTCCGCACTGTATATTCCGGGTTCCAAAGATCGCGCTTTGGACAAAGCACGCGGTCTGCCTGTCGATGCGATCCTGTTCGATCTAGAGGACGCCGTCGCGCCAGATGAAAAGGTGAACGCCCGTGAAACGCTGGCGGCGGCGCTGTCTGCTGGCGGCTATGGCGCGCGCTACCGCGTTGTCCGCGTGAACGGTCTGGATACCGAATGGGGCGAAGCGGACTGCAAAGCCGCCGCTGCGATGGATTGCGACGCCGTTCTGGTGCCAAAGGTAAACAGCCCTGCAGACGTGGATGCCGTTGCCGCGCTGGTTGGCGATAAAAAGATCTGGGCGATGATGGAAACGCCGCTGGGTGTGATCAACGCCGCGTCGATTGCGGCGCATGACCGTATCGAAGGGTTCGTTTTGGGCACCAACGATCTGGCCAAAGACCTGAACACCCGCAAATCCGACAACCGCGAACCGCTGCTGTACAGCCTGCAGGCCTGTCTGGTTGCGGCCAAGGCATACGGCGTGGTTGCGATCGACGGCGTTTATAACGCGTTCAAAGATGACGAAGGTCTGAAAATCGAATGCGATCAGGGCCGCGACATGGGTTTTGACGGTAAATCGCTGATCCACCCTGCGCAGGTTGAAATCACCAACACCGCATTTGCCCCGACCGAGGCTGAAATCGAACTGGCCGAACGTCAGATCGCTGCCTTTGAAGAGGCCGAAAAACAGGGTCTGGGTGTCGCCGTTGTGGATGGCAAGATCGTAGAAAACTTGCATATCGTCACAGCCAAGGCCACGCTGGCCAAAGCCGCAGCAATTGCTGCCATCGAAAGCTAACAGGGCGGATCATTTCGCCCGAAAGGGAATGAAATGATCCTTCTTATCTTAGGCGTTCTGTTATGGTCGGTCGCTCATCTGTTCAAACGACTGTCGCCCGCGCGGCGCAATGCTTTAGGGGCAAAGGGGCGGGGGCCCATCGCCTTGGCTTTGCTGCTGTCCGTGGTGCTGATGGTCGTGGGCTATCGGATGTGGTGGGCCGGTCCGGCCTATGCGCCGCCCGTTTGGGGCACGCACCTGAACAACCTGTTGATGTTGTTCGCGGTTTACCTGTTCGCCGCGGCGGGCATGAAAACGGCGATCACGCGCAAAATCAGGCATCCGCAGCTGACGGGCGTCAAACTATGGGCCGTCGCGCACCTGTTGGCGAACGGCGATTGGGCGTCTGTGGTTCTGTTCGGCGGTTTGCTGATCTGGGCCGTAGTCGAGGTGATTTTGATCAGCCGCGCGACCACATGGGAAAAACCCGCGCCCGCGCCAATGGGCAAAGAAATCGGTGCGGTCGTTGGGACCGTGTTGGTTTACAGCGTAATTGCCTATATCCACGTCCTGCTGGGCTACATGCCCTTTGGTTAATCCCGCGCCCCATTGGGTCGCGGCCAGTACAGGATGCGACCCGATGAAGGCCTATCGTTTTCTATCCGAAGATGACACCGCAGATTTCTGCCACAAAGTCACCGAAGCTCTGAGCAAAGGCTGGGAGCTATATGGCGATCCCACCTATTCCTTTGACGCGGCCCGCGGCGTGATGCGCTGTGGTCAGGCCGTCGTGAAAGAGGTGGATGCCGAATATTCACGAGAGATAAAACTGGGACAGCTATGACCAAAACCAATCCGGGACGTTTTTTCGAAGATTATCAGGTAGGGCAGGTGATCAAACACGCTGTCCCGCGCACCGTCGCCGAAGGCGAACGCGCGTTGTACCACGCGCTATATCCTGCACGTCACGCGCTGTATTCGTCGGACGTGTTCGCCGCTGATTGCGGTTTGGACGGATCGCCCGTGGATGACCTGATCGCGTTTCACGTGGTCTTTGGCAAAACTGTTCCGGATGTATCGCTGAACGCGGTGGCCAACCTGGGCTATGCCGAAGGTCGCTGGCTGCTGCCCGTTTACCCCGGCGATACTCTGCGGTCGGAATCCGAGGTGATCGGGGTCAAAGAAAACTCGAACGGTAAAACCGGCGTTGTTTACGTGCGTACTCGCGGCATCAACCAAAACGACGATGTGGTTCTGGAATACGTGCGCTGGGTTATGGTTCGCAAAGGCAACATCGATGCCCCAGCGCCGGAAACCGTGCTGCCCGATCTGAAAAAGGTTCTGTCGGTTGACGATCTGATCATCCCCGAAGGCCTGACATTTGAAAACTATGATTTCGATCTGGCCGGCGAACAGCATCGTTGGGGTGATTATGCCGTTGGCGAAGTCATCGACCACGTAGATGGCGTCACGATCGAAGAGGCCGAACACATGCTGGCCACGCGCCTGTGGCAAAACACGGCCAAGGTGCACTTTGACCTGACATTCCGCCCCGAAGGTCGTCTGATCTATGGCGGTCACGTGATTTCGATGGCCCGCGCGCTGTCGTTCAACGGTCTGGCCAATGCGCAGATGATCGTTGGACTGAATGGCGGCGCGCATGCGAACCCATGTTTCTCGGGTGATACGATCAAGGCGTGGACCGAAGTGTTGGACAAAGCTGAAACCGATGTTCCGGGCGTTGGTGCGATCCGCCTGCGTCTGGTCGCAACCAAAGACGGCACCGTCGGAGAGCTGAAGGGCGAGGACGGAAAATACAAATCCGGCGTCCTGCTAGACCTCGATTATTGGGCGCTAATGCCTGTCTAAAACGCCTAAGCGTCGCGAATCGCGGCGCTTTTTCATGACTAAAATAGTCGGAAATTTATTTGTGATCACAGGCGGAAAACTCGTGATCACAAACTGCTGTTTTAGCGCTAACTGCGTCAGTTTTTCATCAATTGTCCTGATCGGATAGCGTGACAGAACCGTAAAAACCGTTAGAAGAGTAGCCAATGACCCGCACGCGGGCGCGACTTTGTCGTTCGTCCCGCAACGCCCAATGACATAGGGGACAAAAATGGCAGAAAAAACCCAAGGCGTTCAACGCCCACTTTCGCCGCACTTGCAAATTTACCGTTGGCAGATTCCGATGCTGACGTCGATCCTGACACGCGTCACCGGCAACGCGCTGATCGTGTCGACCATTCTGGTGGTTTGGTGGCTGATCGCCGCTGCAACCAGCGAAGCCTATTTCAATATCGCAAATGCTGTTCTGACATCGTTCATCGGTGATATTGTCATGACCCTGTCGGCGCTGGGCGTTTGGTACCACTTCCTCGCTGGTCTGCGTCACCTGTATTATGATGCAGGCAAAGGCCTGGACATTCCAACCGCTGAAAAGCTGGGCTGGGCGTGTCTGATCGGATCGGTCGTTCTGACCATCATCACTGTAATTATCGTCTAAGGGGTCCACGATGCGTTATCTGACCGCCCGTAAACGTGCCGAAGGTAAAGGCGCCGCACATTCTGGCACCGAACATCACTGGTACATGACCGTCAGCGCCGTAGGTCTGGCACTGATTATCCCTGCTTTTCTCTATGTCTTTGGCAAGGCGCTGGGCAGCGACTACGCCACTGTTCAGGCGACCTTTGCGCGTCCGATCCCTGCGATCCTGACGGCGCTGGTTTTGGTGTTCGGCCTGAAACACTTTAACAAAGGCTTTCAGATCATGATCGAAGACTACACCGGCGGCATCGCCCGCAAGGCGTGGATTTCGCTGATGACTGCATTCACCTATGGCCTGATGGCGACTGGCCTGTTCGCTCTGGCGAAGCTGGCTCTGTAAGGAATACGACCAATGGCATCTTACGAATACGAAACACACGAATATGACGTTGTCGTAATCGGCGCTGGTGGCGCTGGTCTGCGTGCAACGCTGGGTATGGCCGAACAGGGCCTGCGCACCGCATGTATTTCCAAAGTTTTCCCAACCCGTTCGCACACTGTTGCGGCGCAGGGTGGTATTGCGGCATCGCTGGGCAACATGGGCCCAGACAGCTGGCAGTGGCACATGTACGACACCGTCAAAGGGTCGGACTGGCTGGGCGATACCGACGCGATGGAATATCTGGCGCGCGAAGCCCCCAAAGCTGTTTACGAACTGGAACACTATGGCGTTCCGTTCAGCCGTACCGAAGAAGGTAAAATCTATCAGCGTCCGTTCGGCGGTCACACCACCGAATTCGGCGAAGGCCCGCCCGTACAGCGTACCTGTGCTGCTGCTGACCGTACCGGTCACGCGATCTTGCACACGCTGTATGGTCAGTCGCTGAAAAACAACGCTGAATTTTACATCGAATATTTCGCGATCGACCTGATCATGAGCGATGACGGCCAGTGTACCGGTGTTGTCTGCTGGAAACTGGACGACGGTACGTTCCACGTATTCAACGCGAAAATGGTTGTTCTGGCGACCGGCGGTTACGGACGTGCCTATTTCTCCGCTACCTCGGCGCACACCTGTACGGGTGACGGCGGCGGCATGGTTGCACGTGCTGGTCTGGCTCTGCAGGACATGGAATTCGTTCAGTTCCACCCAACCGGCATCTACGGTTCGGGCTGTCTGATCACCGAAGGCGCACGCGGCGAAGGTGGTTATCTGACCAACTCCGAAGGCGAACGTTTCATGGAACGTTACGCGCCAAACTACAAAGACTTGGCGCCACGTGACTATGTTTCGCGTTCGATGACCATGGAAATCCGCGAAGGCCGCGGCGTTGGTAAAGACGGTGATCACATTCACCTGCACCTGAACCACCTGCCAGCCGAAGCATTGGCAGAACGTCTGCCAGGCATTTCGGAATCGGCGAAAATCTTTGCTGGTGTTGACGTGACCAAAGAACCAATTCCGGTTCTGCCAACGGTTCACTACAACATGGGCGGCATTCCAACCAACTATTGGGGCGAAGTGCTGAACCCAACCGCTGACAACCCAACCGGCATCGTGCCTGGCCTGATGGCCGTGGGCGAAGCGGGCTGTGCGTCGGTACACGGTGCAAACCGTCTGGGTTCGAACTCTTTGATCGACCTTGTTGTGTTTGGCCGCGCCGCTGCGATCCGCGCAGGTCAGGTTGTCGACCCGAACTCGGCAAACCCTGTCCTGAACCAAGCGTCCATCGACAAAGCGTTCGACCGTTTCGACGGCCTGCGTCACGCCAAAGGCAACATGGCAACCGCCGAGCTGCGTTTGGAAATGCAGAAAACCATGCAGGCAGATGCGGCCGTGTTCCGTACCGCCAAAACCATGGCTGAAGGCGTTGAAAAGATGACCGCAATCGCGGGCAAAATGGACGATCTGTCGGTCACCGACCGCAGCCTTGTCTGGAACTCGGATCTGATGGAAACGTTGGAACTGACCAACCTGATGCCGAACGCGCTGGCAACCATCGCAGGCGCCGCAGCACGCGAAGAATCGCGCGGTGCGCACGCCCACGAGGATTTCCCGAACCGCGACGACGAAAAGTGGCGCGTTCACACCGTTGCGCGCGTGAACGACACGCAGGTTGACCTGTCCTATCGTCCGGTGATCACCGATCCGCTGACCACCGAAGATCAGGGCGGCATCAGCCTGAAAACCATCGCACCAAAGGCGCGTACGTTCTAATGCGGACGGCGGTGCTGCTATTGGCGATTTCCCCCGTTTGGATTGTCGGTTGCGGCAAGACAGTGGTGGAACATTCGGCGACCACGGTTGCCGAATGCGCCGCGCAGTACAACGCTGCACCCAGCCCCCAGACATTGGCGGCCTATCAGCAATGCCTGACTATGATCGGTGCGAATGTACCGCAGGCTGCGTTCGATGATCCGACCATGGCGGCGTATCTGGAACCTGTTGGCGAACAACGGCAACCCGTACAGCTACAGGCGCCTAGCCTGTACTGCACTGGCGGCTCTAGCTTTATGCAAGGGGGGGCAGGGTATTGTATCGGTGGTTTCTGATCGGTTCTCTGGTTGCTGTTGCGGCCTGTGGTCCGATTGCACCTGAACGCGCAGCCCAGATTTGCGAAGAACGCGCCCAACGCGCTGATGGCCCATTTGGGAATGTCACGCTGGGGACGAATTCAAAATCGGGTGCATATGCATCGGGTGAAATCGGGATTTCCACGGACTACCTGCGTGGGACCGATCCGATGACTGTTTACGAACGTTGCGTTGTTGACCTGACGGGCACTGGCCCGATCCGGCCACCATCGCTGTAAAAGGAGAGTGATAAGATGAAACAGATCATTCTGGCATGTTGTGCCGCGGCCGCGATTGCGGGGTGCACCATGACCGACACTCTGACTGAAAAAGCCGAAGTGGCGCAGACAGACATGGCCTATGCCGTGATCGTGCCTGTGTTGATGCAAACCGAATTGCCAGGTGGCGTATCGATCCCGCGCGGGGTTGCTGAACCAATGGCGCGCTGCATCACAGAAAATGCTACCGTTTCCGAACTGTCGTCGCTTGCTGCGGCATCGGTGACGGGTCCGACCGCCGATACGAACTATATCGTTTCGAATATTCTTAACCGTGCCTCCACCACGACCTGCGCGACCGCTGCGCTGTCGGGTGGTGCCAGTGCCTAAGACTAGGAGCCTGACCCATGGTCCAATTCTCCCTTCCTAAAAACAGCCGTATGACGGTTGGCAAAACCTGGCCCAAACCCGAGGGTGCAACCAACGTCCGCAAATTCCAGATCTACCGCTGGAACCCAGACGACGGCAAAAACCCTGCGATCGACACCTATTTCGTCGATATGGATGACTGCGGCCCGATGGTTCTGGACGCGCTGATCTACATCAAGAACAAGATCGACGCGACCCTGACATTCCGTCGTTCGTGCCGCGAAGGCATCTGTGGGTCCTGTGCAATGAACATCGACGGCCGTAACACGCTGGCATGTATCTACGGCATGGATGAAATCAAAGGCGACGTGAAAATCTATCCGCTGCCGCACATGCCAGTGGTCAAAGACCTGATCCCAGATCTGACCCATTTCTACGCACAGCACGCATCGATCATGCCGTGGCTGGAAACCAAAACCAACCGCCCAGCAAAAGAGTGGA
The DNA here is from genome assembly GCF_056160585.1 of Marivivens sp. ABH4_498. NCBI lineage: Bacteria > Pseudomonadati > Pseudomonadota > Alphaproteobacteria > Rhodobacterales > Paracoccaceae > Marivivens > Marivivens sp. ABH4_498. The sequence continues at coordinate 598,048 of NZ_JBSWXL010000001.1, read as the reverse complement.
AGCAGTCCATCGAGGACCGCAAGAAACTGGATGGTCTGTATGAATGCGTGATGTGCGCATCTTGCTCGACCTCGTGCCCTAGCTACTGGTGGAACTCGGATAAATATCTGGGCCCAGCTGCGCTGTTGCACGCATATCGCTGGATCATCGACAGCCGTGATGAGGCAACCGGTGAACGTCTGGACGAACTGGAAGATCCGTTCAAACTGTACCGTTGCCATACCATCATGAACTGCGCAAAAACCTGTCCAAAGGGTCTGAACCCAGCAGAGGCAATTGCGAACATCAAAAAGATGATGGTCGATCGTCACGTCTAATCGACGCCAAACGATTTGAAAGGCCCCGCTTTGGCGGGGCTTTTTGTTTTTGGGGATTGTGGTCGCTGCGCGGATTTGTATCGTTTGATCAAATATCAGGAGCCGACCATGACCCGTGACCCGCAACAGGCACCCGCTGATGCAGATGACCGCCGCGCTATTGCGCCCGTCATTTGTTATCCGAATAACGCTTTGCCGCCCGCCGATGTTGCGGGTTATCGCGCGGCCTTGCAGACGGCCATGGCAGGGGACGCTGTCATTGCGCCGCCACGTGATGCCGCATCCATTTTAGTGCCTGCGGGGTCGATCCTGCGCATTGGGTGCCCTGATGGCCCGCAGGTGGGCGATTTAAATCTGTTTAATGCCAATAATCTGAAAGAGCATTTCTTTTCTGGAAAAACGCGCGCCATTCACGGAACGCACGTGACTGTTGGGCATCGTTTATGGTCGAATTTTCCGTATCTACGCCCAATCGCTACCGTCATTAATGATACTTTGGAATGGTACGGTGTCGATGAATTTGGCGGACGCGTTCATGATGTTATCGGAACGCGCTGCGATCCCTACACGGGCCGCGCGTTGGGTGGTCCTAATTATCATTATTGCTGCCATTCAAATTTAACGCGGGCATTGGCCGATCATCAGGGAATGCCTTTAGATCAGGCTGAACCGTATGTGCACGACGTATTAAATGTATTTATGTGCACGGGTTTCACACGCGATACCGGACAATATTTTATGAAAGCCAGCCCCGTTAGGGCAGGGGATTATATCGATCTATTTGCCGAAATAGATTTGTTGGCCGTGCTCAGCGCCTGCCCTGGCGGAGATTGCAGTAGCGAACATTCGTCCGACACGGCGGCCTGCTATCCGCTGTCGATGCAGGTATTTACGCCGCAAAAAGGGGCGCTGCCGAATTGGCAATCGCCCCCTTTAAATCCCTATGACCGTAGTCACGGGCGCTAATTAGATAGCAAAGCTTTCGATGTCGGTGCCTGCGGCTTCGGCATCTTTGATCCACTGTGGTTTGCGACCACGACCGGACCACGTTTGCGTTGCATCAGCAGGATTGCGGTATTTCGCTGCGGCTTTGGCTTTGGGGGCTTTGGCGCCACCTGCCAGTTCTTCTAATGAAAAACCGAATTCAGCTGCGGCTTTGGCTGCGGCTTCGCGGGCGGCTTTTAATTCGCGCGCGCCAACACGCGACAGAGCTTTTTCTACGTCTGCGCGCAGTTGTTCCAGCTCTTTGCGGGACATGGATTCCAGATCGAATGACATTATCGTTCCTTTTCGAGTGATAAAAAGGAACATGCCCCTAATTAATTAAATAATCAATTAGGGGCGTATTAAATTAAGCCGCTTTTTCGGATGGATCGACCAAGGTGACAATGTCATCCATAATACGGTTTAATTCGAAATCTTTGGGCGTATAAACGCGAGAAACGCCCATTTCGATCAATTTTTGCGCGTCTTCGTCCGGAATAATGCCACCTGCAATGACTGGAATGTGATCCAGCCCTTTTGCTTTCAGCTTTTCCACGACTTCGCTGATAAGCGGCAAATGCGATCCCGAAAGGATCGATAGGCCAATAACGTGGGCATCGTCGCGTTCGGCGGCTTCGATGATTTCATCGGGCGTTAGGCGAATGCCTTCGTAGGTGATGTCCATGCCGCAGTCACGCGCGCGGGCGGCGATTTGTTCGGCGCCGTTCGAATGGCCATCCAGACCAGGCTTGCCAACAATGAATTTCAAGGGACGGCCCAGTTTGCCCGACACATTTGCAACGCGGTCGCGGATGTCGTCCAAACCTTCGGTGCGGTTCGACGGGTTTTTCGACACGCCGGTTGGGGCGCGGTATTGGCCGAACACCTGACGGATCGCTTCGGCCCATTCGCCAGTCGTCACGCCTGCTTTGGCAGCGGCGATCGACGGGATCATGATGTTTGTGCCGTCTTTGGCGGCGGCTGACAGATCGGCCAATGCTTTGGCGACTGCATCTGCATCACGGGACGATTTCCAGTCGTTCAGGCGTTCGATCTGTTCGGCCTCGACCGCAGGATCAACGGTCATGATCGCGTCATCGCCCGATGTCAGCGGCGAAGGTTCGCCCTGCTGCCATTTGTTCACGCCGACAACGGTGGTTTCGCCCGCTTCGATGTTGTTGATGCGATTGCCGTTGGATTCGACCAGTCGGGATTTCATGTATTCGATCGACTGAACCGCGCCGCCCATACCGTCGATGGTGGCTAGCTCTTCGCGAGCGCCCTCTTTCAACGCGGCAACCTTGCGTTCGACGGCTGGGTTGTTGTCGAACAGGTCTTCGTATTCCAGCAGGTCGGTTTCATAGGCCATGATCTGCTGCATACGTAGGGACCACTGTTGGTCCCATGGGCGCGGGAGGCCTAGGGCTTCGTTCCATGCGGGCAGCTGAACCGCGCGGGCACGCGCGTTTTTCGACAGCGTCACAGCCAGCATTTCGATCAAAATGCGGTAGACGTTGTTTTCAGGCTGCTGTTCGGTCAGGCCAAGGCTGTTGACCTGAACGCCGTAACGGAAACGGCGCATTTTCGGGTCTTCGACGCCGTAACGTTCCTGACAAATTTCATCCCACAGTTCGACGAATGCGCGCATTTTGCACATTTCGGTCACGAAACGGATGCCTGCGTTCACAAAGAACGAAATGCGGCCAACCATGTTGGGGAAATGTTCGGCTGGAACTTTGTCCTTTAGGTCGTCCAGAACGGCCGTGGCGGTGGCCAATGCGAATGCCAGCTCTTCCTCTGGTGTCGCGCCTGCCTCTTGCAAGTGGTAGGAACAGACGTTCATCGGGTTCCATTTCGGCAGGTTTTCACGGGTATAGGCGGCCACGTCCGTGATCATGCGCAGGGATGGTTTGGGTGGGCAGATATAGGTGCCGCGCGACAGGTATTCTTTGATGATGTCGTTCTGTACAGTGCCTTGCAGTTTGGACACGTCCGCGCCCTGTTCTTCGGCCACGGCGATGTATAGCGACAACAGCCAAGGCGCGGTCGCGTTGATCGTCATCGATGTGTTCATCTGTTCCAACGGGATCTGGTCGAACAGCGCGCGCATATCCCCTAGGTGGCAGACGGGCACGCCCACCTTGCCGACTTCGCCGCGCGAAAGGCGGTGATCGGAATCATATCCGGTCTGGGTTGGCAGGTCGAAAGCGACCGATAGACCGGTCTGACCTTTTGCCAGGTTCGAACGATACAAAGCGTTGGACGCAGAGGCGGTCGAGTGACCCGCATAGGTCCGGAACAGCCATGGACGATCTTTCTGCGCTTGCGACATCTTGGGCCTCCTAAGAATCTGTTGAGTAATTTTATTACCCTCAGGAATTGAATACGGAAACAAAGCATCCCTGTCAATTCGCTGCAACGCGGCGTCAGCCTATTGTCGAATATCCGTTTTCAGTCCATTGTCCGCCCGATGACTACGCCCGTGACATTGCCGCTATGGCTTTTGGTTTTGATTGTGCTCTTCGCGGCGGTAACGTTCGCGTCGCATTTTCTGTTTCCATCGGTCCGCTGGTTTTTCCGTCGGCGCATGGAACGCGCGGTGTCGCGGTTGAACAAACGCCTGACGCGGCCGATCGAACCGTTCAAATTGGCGCGCCGTTACGACACGATCCAGCGCGTCATTTATGACCCCGAAGTCACCAAAGCGATCCACCGTGCCGCGCGTGTCGAAGGTATTCCCGAAAACGTGGCATCCGAACGTGCCCGCAGATATGCCCGCGAAATCGTGCCCAGTTTTTCCGCGACCGTTTATTTCGGGATCGGAACGCGCCTATCACGGTGGCTATCGCGCGCGTTCTATAAGATCCGACTGGGGTCTTTGGACCGCAGTGAATTGGCGGCGATGGACCCGAACGCCACATTGGTGTTCGTCATCAACCACCGCAGCAACATGGACTACGTTCTGATCACGCATATGATCAGCAGCGCGGGAACGCTGGCCTATGCGGTGGGTGAATGGGCGCGTGTTTGGCCGTTGTCGTGGCTGGTGCGTGCGATGGGGGCCTATTTCATTCGTCGCGGATCACATGGGCAGCTATATCGGGCTGTTTTGTCTGCATATGTGCGTTTGGCCACGCAAAACGGCGTTTCTCAGGCGTTTTTCCCCGAAGGCGGGTTGTCTTTGACCGGTGCGATGGGGCGGCCAAAGCTGGGATTGCTGAGCTATATGATCGAAGGCTGGGACGCCGATGATCGCGATGTCATCTTTGTTCCTGTGGCGCTGAATTATGACCGCGTCCCCGAAGATCGTATTTTGGTCCGTGCCGCGCAGACGGGTGAACGAAAATTCCGGCCTTCGTTTGGTGCGGCTGTGCTGGCGATTCCTGTGACGATTTGGCGGGCGATCAGATTGAAATTCACGCCCTTTGGAACGGCTGCGGTTGGATTTGGCAAACCGTTGGTTCTGTCGGAATTCATGAAATCATCGGGCAGCCACGCGGTCGAACAGCTGGCTGAAAATCTTATGGGGCGTATGGCGGACACGGTGCCTTTGGTCCCGACGCCATTGGTCGCGCGGGCGATTTTGGCGGGCGCGGATACGGCGGCAAAGATCGAAAACCATATCGCAGGCACACTAGATATATATGCGGCTCGCGGTGGTGCGTTGCCTAGGCGCGGACCAAAAGGGTTGGCCAAAGAAGGCATCGCCCTGTTTGTCGCCCGCAAGATTCTGGTCCAATCGGGCGAGAAATATTCTGTCGCGGAAGGCGAGATGCCGTTGATAGAATATTACGCCTCATCCATCGCGCACCATTTCGATCACTGATTTTACCGACATTAGTCGCACAGATGACCCGCGCCGCCCCGTGCAGCGCGGTTTTTTCGTGAATCTGGGCTAAAATCGGCTTTTTACGCTGCGTTGCGGAAGAAATAAAATTACAAAGATCAAAACAGAATGATTGTAATCTTTCGCGCAAGATTGTATCTCTGCAGTACAGCGTCCGATTCTGCGACGCAGCAAATTTGAAACAATCGACCGATGGAGAGACCGATGGCCCTCGATTACGATGCACCGAAAAAAGACCTCTACGAGGTTGGTGAAATCCCTCCGCTCGGCCATGTGCCGGCACAAATGTACGCGTGGGCAATCCGCCGCGAACGTCATGGTGAACCTGACAAATCGTTTCAGGTAGAAGTTGTGGAAACCCCGAAACTGGACGCGAACGAAGTTCTGGTTTTGGTGATGGCTGCTGGCGTTAATTATAACGGCGTCTGGGCTGGTCTGGGCGTTCCGATTTCGCCATTCGACGGCCACGGCGCGGATTACCACATCGCAGGTTCCGACGCGTCCGGCATCATCTGGGCCGTTGGCGACAAGGTGAAAAACTGGAAAGTCGGCGACGAAGTTGTCATCCACTGTAACCAGGACGATGGCGACGACGAAGAATGCAACGGCGGCGACCCGATGTATTCCCCGACCCAGCGTATCTGGGGCTATGAAACCCCTGATGGTTCGTTCGCACAGTTCACCCGCGTTCAGGCGCAACAGCTGCTGCCGCGTCCTAAACACCTGACTTGGGAAGAGTCCGCTTGCTACACCCTGACGCTGGCGACCGCATATCGCATGCTGTTCGGCCACGCGCCACACGACATCAAACCTGGTCAGCACGTTCTGGTTTGGGGCGCATCGGGTGGTCTGGGTTCGTTTGCTGTTCAGTTGGCCAAAGCCGCTGGCGCGCATGCAATCGGTGTCATCTCGGATGAATCGAAACGCGACTTTGTTATGTCGATGGGTGCCAAAGGCGTCATCAACCGCAAAGATTTCAACTGCTGGGGTCAGCTGCCTACGGTAAACACGCCAGAATATGACGCGTGGTTCAAAGAAGCGCGCCGTTTCGGCAAAGCGATCTGGGAATTCACCGGCAAAGGCAACAACGTAGACATCGTGTTCGAACACCCAGGTGAATCGACGTTCCCAGTGTCCAACCTTGTCTGTAAAAAAGGCGGCATGGTTGTGATCTGCGCGGGTACAACCGGTTTCAACTGTACCTTCGACGTTCGCTACACGTGGATGCACCAGAAACGCCTGCAGGGTTCGCACTTTGCCCACCTGAAACAGGCAGCATCCGCGAACCGTCTGGTCTGCGAAGAAAAAATCGATCCGTGCATGTCCGAAGTGTTCCCATGGGCCGAAATCCCTGACGCACACATCAAAATGCTGCGCAACCAGCACTTGCCAGGCAACATGGCAGTTCTGGTTCAGGCCCAAGAAACCGGCCTGCGCACATTCGAGGAAGTGTTGGAACGTTCCGGCAAATAAATTGCGAACGATCTGAATAGAAACGCGGGGCCATCGGTCCCGCGTTTTGCGTTTGGTATCTGGTGCCTGTCGCGGGGGCGCTGTAGGGTCGCAGCATGTCGAATACTGCGCTTACTTTCTCTGACGATCAGGCCCACGCTTGGGACCAATTGACCGAACTTTTGGCAAATGCCGGGATCAATCTGGCCGATGATCTGCTGATGCCGCCCCAAGGTGACAGTAGCGCGGTGATGGCCGTAATCGGCAAGGCGGGGTCTGGTAAAACGCTGCTGTTGGCGGAAATGACCAAAGCGTTGAAAGAGGCGGGCGTTTCCATTGTTTCGGGCGATTTTGAAAGCAAACGCAAAAAAGATCGCCGTTCGCTGGCCATTTTGGCCCCAACGAACAAAGCCGCATCGGTGCTGCGCAATCGCGGCGTGCCTGCGACGACGATCCACCGGATTTTGTACACGCCCGTCTATGATCCTGAATATGAAAAACTGGCGGAATGGCTGAACGGCGAATGTGACCGCCCCGATATCGAAGGCCTGACCGACGTCGCGCTGGATCGTGCTTATGCGTCGTTCCAAATCAACGCGTCGGTCCCTGCGGCGCTGGCCGCGGCGGGGCTGCGCGGGTCGGATTTCATCACAGGCTGGAAACGCCGCGAAGAGCCGCTGGATATCGGGTTCATCGATGAAAGTTCGATGCTGGATCAAAAGGCGCTGGACGATCTGCGCGATATTTTCCCGACGCTGGTGTTGTTCGGCGACCCTGCTCAGCTGCCGCCCGTTCAGGGCACGGGCGGGATGGTGTTTGAAAAGCTGCCAGAAAAGAACCGTTTGGTTCTGAACCGCATCCACAGACAAGAGGCCGACAGCCCCATTCTGGATCTGGCCCACGCGCTGGCCGATCCGATGGTCGATTTCTACCGTTTCGAACGCATGGTCGAAGAGGCCGCCGCCCGCGACCCGCGTGTTGTGCTGGCCCAAAGGGTCGAAGCCGACCTGATGGCGCGATCCCCTGTGCTGGTCTGGCGTAATGCCACGCGCATCCGCCTGATCCACGCCTTTCGCGCGGCCTATGGTGCCCCCGATGACGCGCTATTACCGGGCGAGCCGTTGATCTGCGACGGTATCGAATTGCCGATGAAACACCGCAAAAAACGTCTGGACCTAGAGGCGCGCGGCCTGATCAAAGGCGCACAAGTCGTCTATCGCGGCCCCGGATCGCGGCCCGGATTTTCGAAACTGTGGATTATGGGGGCCGAAGACCCTCAGGTCGCGGCGGCAAGCATCGTAAAGATCGAAAAAGAGGGCGAAGAAGAGCCGTTCATCCCCTACGCCGCGCGCATGGGGGCCGTGTTCCTGCATGGCGCGGCCGTCACCATTCACAAAGCGCAGGGGTCGCAGTGGGATACCGTTCAGGTCTTTGCGCCTGACATCGAAATCGCCGCGAAAATGGGGCGGGTCGAGGCGGGTCAGCCGCTGTGGAAACGATTGGCCTATGTGGCGATTACGCGGGCAGAACGGGAACTACGCTGGGTCGTGCGCAACCGTCTGGCGCGTCCGTCAGAGCCGTTGGGCGTTGATGATCTGGACGCCCCAGCGCCGCAGTTTGAATTGACCGCGCAAGAACAGGACGATTAACGTCGCAGCGCCGCAAAGGCCGCAGAGGCAGCCCATCCCGCAACGGCGGCAATCAGTAATGATAGCAGGCCATACAGTGCGGCTTGGGTTTGGCTCAGGTTATACAGCCAGCGTTCAATCCCGACTTTGTAGACGGGAATTTCAGTCTGGAACGTATCGATGATATGCCCGTCCCGCGTCAGGAAGATACGTGTTTTGTAATCGCCTTCGGTCAGGTTGGACGGCAATTTGATCGCGGTATGAAACAGGGTATCGTTTTCGATTGCGACCGCGCCTTCTAGCATCTGAAACAGGTCGCTGTTTTGTTTAATGCGCATGTAGGCTTCGGTGTATTCGTTCATGGCAAAGGCATCTTGACCAACTGCGCGAACCACGCGGCCCCATGAAATGGCGTTGTGCAAATCCTCTAGTGGTAGCAAAACGTCGGACAGGGGGGCGGATGATGCGATGGCATAGAACGACGGCGCGATGTCGATTGCTGCGCTGTCCGTATTTACCCAAATGCCCGCAACGCGATCTTTTTGCCGAACTTCGACGGGGACGTTCGGGCCTGCAACGGCGATAATGACACCCAATTCGGTGGTTTGGGGCGGGGGAGTATCGCGGCTGATCGCGCCAAAAATCAAAATTTCCGACCCAGTAAAAGAGGCCGTGATCGAAACTTCGTCTTGGCTAAGGCCCAGAACAATTTTTTCGTCAGCCGCCACGATCGCTGGGATCATTGCAAACAAAAGGGTCAGAATGCGGATCATTGTTGCACCCCGATCGAAAACAGTTCGGATGGTTCAATCAACAGGTCTAGACCCAATTTGGCGCAGACCAATAAAACCAAAGTTGCCAATAAGATGCGCAACTGTTCTGCCTTTAGACGCATCCCGATTTGCGCCCCGACCTGCGCCCCAATAACGCCGCCGATCAACAGCAAAAGAGCCAGAATAATATCCACGGTCTGGTTGGTGATCGCATGCATCATCGTGGTGAACGCCGCGACAAAGGTGATCTGAAACAGCGATGTCCCGATCACAACCTTTGTGGGCATGCCCAGCACATAAATCATTGCGGGCACCATGATGAACCCGCCGCCAACGCCCATGATTGCGGCCAAAATTCCCACCGCTACCCCGACCATCAGGGGCGGGATCACCGAGATATACAAACCGGACACGCGGAATTTGATTTTGAACGGTAGATTGTGAACCCAGTTGTGGCGACGGCGTTTTGGTGCGCCTGAACGTTTGCTACGCATTAAGGCGCGTAGGCTTTCGATCATCATCAGGCCGCCAACGATGCCCAGAAATACGACGTAGCAAAGGTTCACCAGCAGGTCGACTTGGCCCATCGATTTCAGGATGTTGAACACCTGCACGCCCACGGCAGACCCGATTAGCCCGCCAATCAGCAGCACCCAGCCCATGGCGAAATCCACGCCGCGCCGTTTGATGTGCCCCAGCAACGCCGAGACCGAGCTGGCAACAATCTGATTGGCCGACGTCGCAACAGCCACCGCTGGCGGGATGCCGACGAAAAACAAAAGCGGAGTGATCAGAAAACCGCCGCCTACGCCAAACATGCCCGAAAGCACACCAACAATCCCCCCTATGCCGAGGAGCAAGTAGATGTTGACCGAAATTTCGGCGATGGGCAGGTAGATTTGCATATCCTGTCCGTAGGTAACGTTTTGTTCACCTCACCCCGTAATCGGCATGGTGTCAAATGGATAGACAAAAAACGGCGAGGATGACCCCGCCGTTATAATTTATGCTGCTTCTGGTTCTTTCGCGCCTGTCATCAGGGCAACCGCGTCTGACATGCTATGTTTTTTAGGATCGATCACACACAGACGTTTGCCTAGGCGGTGAATGTGGATGCGGTCGGCGACTTCGAACACGTGGGGCATGTTGTGGCTGATCAGGATGATCGGAATGCCGCGCGATTTCACGTCTTGGATCAGTTCCAGCACCTTACGGCTTTCTTTGACGCCTAGGGCGGCGGTGGGTTCGTCCAGAATGATCACTTTGGACCCGAACGCCGCCGCTCGCGCAACCGCGACGCCCTGACGCTGACCACCAGACAGGGTTTCGACCGCTTGGTTGATGTTCTGAATGGTCATCAGGCCCAGTTCAGACAGCTTTTCGCGGGCGAATTCCTCCATCGCGGGGTAGTCCAGCATTTTCAGGGCCGATCCCAAGAACCCCTTTTTGCGGATTTCGCGGCCGACGAACATGTTGTCCACGATCGACAGGGCAGGGGACAGAGCCAGCGTCTGATATACCGTTTCGATGCCTGCGTCGCGTGCCTCTAGCGGGGTGCCGAAATTGACGGTTTTGCCCTCTAGCTGGATTTCGCCTTCGTCTGGAGTGACGGCGCCTGATAGCGCTTTGATTAGGGTCGATTTGCCCGCGCCGTTGTCACCGATAACCGCCAGAATTTCGCCGGGGTACAGTTCGAAATCACAGTGATCCAGCGCGGTCACACGGCCATAGCGTTTGACCAGATTTGTTGCTTTTAGGATGGGCTGTGTCATGCCGATACCTTTCTGATCCATTGGTCAATTGCGACTGCGATGATGATGAGCCAACCGATGGCAAACACCTGCCACAGAACGTCCACGCCAGCCATGCGCAGGCCCGATTGGAACACGCCCACAATCAGCGCGCCGAACAATGCGCCCATGATGGACCCGCGTCCGCCGAACAGGGAAATGCCGCCGATCACAACTGCGGTGATGGATTGCAGGTTGCCTTCGTAGAACGACTGAGGAGAGATCGAACCAACGCGGCCGATAGACGCCCAGCCCGCGATGGCACAGACCAGACCCGCCAGCGCATAGACCGAAATCAGCACACGGTCGGAACGGATGCCGGCCAGATCTGCGGCCTCTTTGTCGTCGCCCACGGCGTATACGTGGCGGCCCCATGCGGTTTTGTTCAGCATGTACCACAGAACGATGAACACCAGCACCATCAGGACGGACCCATAGGTGATGCGCGCGCCTGCGATATCGAACGAATGGCCAAAGAATTTCAGCAAGGGTGCGAAATCATCAATGTCTTGGCTGCGCATGGATTGCGCGCCCGACAGGTACAGGTTCAGCGCGAAAAAGATCGACCAAGTGCCCAGTGTCGTGATGAATGGCGGCAGTTTGACCTTGGTGATGAACCAACCGTTCATCATGCCTGCCGCAACGCCGCCCGCCAGGCCAACAACAATGCCGATCGGGGTAGGGACGCCCATTTCGATGGATAGTTTGCCCATGATCACGGACATCAACACCATGATTGCGGCGACCGACAGGTCGATACCTGCGGTGATGATGATCATCGATTGGGCTGCGGCCAGAATGCCGATGATCGAAACCTGCTGCATGATCAGCGACAGGTTAAAGGCCGAAAAGAAACGGCCACCCGCGATAAACCCGAACACAATCAGGCTAAGCGCAAGGACGATGACGGGAACCAGCGTTGGGTTGCTGTGTAGAATATGTTGGATTTGCTGGACAGGCGTGCGTTTTGTATCGGCAAAGCTGGCAACGCGCGTGTCGCTGCTGCCTAGAACCTGTTCGAAATCCTGGCCTTTGGGCTTTGGATCGGTCGTTTCAGTCATTTATGTCTCCTTCCAGCGGGGCGGCGGGCCGCCCGCAGGGCGGGAATTTAAAGATGTGAGAGAGATGATAGTGCAAAGAGGGGCAATTTTGCCCCCCTTTTTTAGGTTAGAGGGTGCGAGGCATTAGCCCCAGCATTTCTCCAGACCTTCGGCAGAGGTCAGCGATGGGATGCCGTCAACTGGCTGGTCGGTGATCAGTTCAACGCCAGTGTTGTAGAAATCCAGACCGTCAGAGTTCGATGGCTTTTCACCGGTTTCCGCAAAGGTTTTGATCGCTTCGATACCCAGCGATGCCATCAGCAGCGGGAACTGCATCGAAGTCGCTCCAATCACGCCTTCGCTGATGTTCTGAACGCCCGGGCAACCGCCGTCGACCGATACGATCATGACGTCGTTTTCACGGCCAAAGGATTTCAGAGCCTCATACGCGCCAGCAGCTGCTGGTTCGTTGATGGTGTAGACCAGGTTCACACCTGGATCGATCTGCAGAAGGTTTTCCATCGCGGTGCGACCGCCTTCTTCGTTGCCGTTGGTGACGTCGTTGCCAACGATGCGCGGATCGTCTTCGTCACCGATGTCGGTTGGGTCTTTGATGTCGATGCCAAAGCCCTGCAGGAAACCGTTGTTACGCAGGTAGTCCACGGAAATTTCCGATGCGTTCAGGTCCAACAGCGCGATTTTTGCGTTTGCAGCATCGTCGCCCATTTGTGCCGCAGCCCATTCGCCGATCAGAACGCCAGCTTGGAAGTTGTCGGTCGCAAAGGTCGCGTCGGCAACGTCAGCAGGTTCGAACGGGGTGTCCAGTGCGATAACCAATGCGCCTGCTTCGCGGGCTTGGGTCACAACAGGAGCCAGCGCGCGGCTGTCCGATGGGGTAATCAGAATACCCGAAGCACCAGCCGCGATGCACGATTCAACAGCGGCAACTTGGCTTTCGACGTCGCCGTCGATTTTACCGGCAAAGGTCATCAGTTCGATGCCGTTTGCTTCTGCTGCTGCGGTCGCGCCTTCCTTCATCTTAACGAAGAATGGGTTGGTATCGGTTTTGGTGATCAGGCATGCAGTGGTGCCGTGGCCAGCAGCGAAAGCCGAACCAGACATAGCAGCGAATGCGATTGCCGAAGTAGCGAGAATTTTTTTCATGGTTTCCTCCCAGTGATGACAGGCCAGACGGCCTAGCTCCCGACTCTCCGTGTCGGGGATGACGAAAGGGAAACAGGATTCGCGCGGATCGTCAATAAATAAATCTAGTTGATTTATTAACTGAGGTGTATTCACATAAATCGAAGGGGAGGATACTAAACGCTATGACAGACAATCAGGCCCGAGAGCTAAGCGCCGGTGTGAACCAACACGGGGTGCGCGATCACAACGAAAGACTAATCCTTTCAATGCTTCAGCGTCACGGGGCGCTTGCGGGTAGTGACCTATCCCGAAAGGCGGGGCTGTCCCCCCAAACGGTTTCTGTGATTCTTCGCGGGCTCGAGGCGGATGGTCTGTTACGTCGTGGTGAACCGCAGCGCGGAAAAATTGGCAAACCTTCGATCCCAATGGGCATTAACCCCGAAGGCGCGTTTTCGCTGGGTTTGAAAATCGGTCGTCGTAGTGCTGATGTCATCATAGTCGATTTCGAAGGCACCGTGCGTCAAGTAATTCACACTGCCTATCATTATCCCACCCCTCAGGCGATTTTGGCATTTCTGGGCGAAGGTCTGCGTCAGGCCCAAGAGTATCTGGGCGCAGAAAAATACGCGCGGATCGCGGGGATTGGCGTAGCGACGCCGTTTGAAATCTGGCGCTGGCACGACACAATCGGTGCGCCGGCCGATGAAATGGATAAATGGCGGGATTTTTCCCTGCAGGATGAAATCGCCAAAATCACAGACCTGCCCGTGTTTATTCAAAATGATGCGACCGCCGCGTGCCGCGCTGAACATGCCTATGGCAGTGGGCGGCAGTACAGCGACTATGCCTATTTCTATTTAGGTGCGTTTATTGGCGGCGGCATCGTGCTGAACAATTCGATCTTTGACGGCCCGACGAACAACGCCGGCGCGTTCGGATCGTTGCCCGTCATGAGCGATAAGGGCGGCAAGCCAAAGCAGCTGATCGATGTGGCGTCCCTATATTTGCTGGAACAACAGTTGGTGGATCACGGCATCAATCCGCTGCGTTTGTGGCAGGCTCGCGATAATTGGAGCGATTACACCGATCATGTCGATGCTTGGATTGAAACGACGGCCCCCTATATCGCGCAGGCCGCGTTGACCGTCTGTGCTGTTGTCGATTTCGAAGCCGTCATGATCGACGGCGCGATGCCCAAAAACGTGCGTGCCAAACTGGTCGAAAAAGTCGCCGAAGCGATTGTCGATTTGGACGACCGCGGCATCGCGGCCCCCAAAATTGTCGAAGGCAATATGGGTCTGGACGCGCGGTCACGGGGTGCCGCCAGCACCCCGATCAACGCGAAATATTTCCTGAACAGCCACGGCCAGATGGGCAGCTGATCAATAGTTCCGCAAGAAACGGCGCAGAACCTTTTCCAATTTGGCAGCGCCCAATGGGGCCATCGCTTTGGTGTGTTCGTGGCTGATCGCCTCGTCGCTCATGCCTGCGGCCATGTTGGTGATCGTCGAAATGGCGGCGGCGCGCAGACCCATGAAACGGGCTAGGATCACCTCGGGCACGGTGGACATGCCGACCGCGTCAGCGCCCAGCGTTTTGATCGCGCGGATTTCGGCAGGGGTTTCGAACGACGGGCCCGAATACCACGCGTAAACGCCTTGGTGGATTGTGACCTCTTCCCATGCGGCGGCTTCGATCAGTTTTTCCCGCAGTTCAGGCTCATAAGCGTCCATCATCGGAACGAAACGTTTGTCGGTCGGCTCGCCGATCAACGGGTTCAGGCCGCTGAAATTGATGTGGTCTGTCAGCGCCATGATCGACCCTGTTGGCATGTCGTGACGCAAAGATCCCGCCGCATTCGTCGCGATCACCGTATCCGCGCCCAGTTCGCACAACACCTCTAGCGGGACGCGCATTTCATCGGGTTTGCCGCGTTCGTAATAATGCGCACGCCCGCCGAAAACGGCGACGCGCACGCCCTCTAGCGTGCCGATGACTAGGTTCGGGTTATGCCCCGAAACGCCCGCGTGCGGAAATCCGTCCAGTTCGGAATACGGAATTGCCACGCCTTCGACAGCGCCAGCAATATGACCCAGTCCAGACCCAAGGATCAGGCCCAGACGCACCGGTTCGTCGCCCGCGTGTTCGCGGATGGTTTCTAATAATTTAGCGTTCTTTGACATAGGGTTCTCCGCCCGCTTTTGGCGGGATAGCTTTGCCGACGAAACCAGCCAGCACGATAACAGTTAGAATATAGGGCAGGGCGTCCAGCACCTGAGTCTGAACGCGAATGCCGATCGCGCGTTCCAGAATATCAGGGCGGATCGCCAATGCCTGTAGATAGCCGAACAGCAGGGTCGCGCCCAGTGCGCTCCATGGTTTCCATTTGGCGAAAATCAGGGCGGCTAGCGCGATATAGCCGCGCCCCGCGGTCATTTCGCGCACGAAACCAGCCTGCAGGCCAGTGGACAGATAAGCCCCCGCCATGCCGCACAGCACGCCGCAGATGATCACAGCCATGTACCGCATGCGAACGACCGAAATACCTGCGGTGTCCACCGCGCCCGGGTTTTCACCAACCGCACGCAGGCGCAGGCCGAAACGGGTGCGATACAGGGTCCACCAGACCAGCGGTACGATCAGAATGCACATGTAGACGATGATGGTGTGGCCCGACAGCAATTCGGAATAAACCTTCATCGGCAGGTCGGCTTTGTTGATGTCGCGGATGCGGGTCAACGCGCCTGGAAATTGGATCGATTCAAACCGTGCGTCACCAGACAGCGACGGGGTGCGTCCGCCTTGGCCAAACCAGCTTTGTGCGGCGACAACAGTGATGCCCGACGCGAAAAAGTTGATCGCAACGCCCGAAATCAGCTGGTTCCCACGGAACGTGATCGACGCAAGGCCGTGCAGCAGCGACAATAGGACGGATGCGAAAATACCCGCAAACATGCCGATCCAAACAGAACCAGAGGTGAACGACACAGCCGCCGCCAAAAATGCCGAAATCAGCATTTTGCCCTCTAGCCCGATGTCGAAAATACCGGCCCGTTCCGAAAATAGACCAGCCAGACAGGCCAGCAGCAGCGGGATGGCCAGACGAACTGTGCCGTCCAGAACCGCGATATCAAAGAACGCCAAAAGGTCCATTATTTTGCCTCCTTCCGACGTAGGGATAGGAATAGTTTTTCAATCGGCATGCGCACCATGTTGTCCAACGCGCCGGTGAACAGGATGACCAATGCCTGAATGACGGTGACCATTTCGCGCGGAATGCGCAGTTCGGCCGACAGTTCGGCGCCGCCCTGATACAGGATGCCAAACAGCAATGCCGCAATCAGGATGCCTAGCGGGTGGTTGCGCCCCATCAGCGCCACAGCGATCCCGATGAAACCAGCGCCTTCGACAGCGTTCAGGACCAGACGTTCGGCTTCGCCCATGACGTTGTTGATCGCCATCATTCCCGCCAAAGCGCCCGAAATCAGCATGGCGATCATGATGATTTTGGTCGGATTGATGCCTGCGTATTTCGCCGCGCTTTCGCTTTCGCCGAATGCGCGGGTTTCATAGCCCAGTTTCGTGCGCCAGATCAGGATCCAAACGCCAACGCAAGCCAGCAGCGCGATGACCAAAGCAAAGTTCGCAGGCCCGCGATCCGAAAACGCGATGCCGAATGTGCCCAGAATGGCAGACAGGTTCGGCAAGGCCATTTCGGCGGCAAACGATGGGGTGGCGGGTTCCATGCCTTCGGCTTTGATCGGACCGTTCAACAGGTAATTCACCACCGGATAGGACATATAGTTGAACATGATCGTCGTGATGACGATGTGGCTGCCGCGTTTCGCCTGCAAATAGGCAGGGATCGCCGCCCACGCAGCGCCGAACGCCGCCGCCGCCAAACCGCCGCCGATCAATGCCAGCGTCCAATGGGGCCACGGGATGTATAGACACGCCAGCGCCGCGCCCAGACCGCCGATATAGGCCTGACCTTCGCCGCCGATGTTGAACATCCGCGCATGATAGGCGACCGCGACCGCAAGGCCGGTAAAGATAAAGTTGGTGGCGTAATACAGCGTGTAGCTGAAATTCGTCGAAGTCCCCAGCGCCCCGCTGACCATCAGTTTCAACGCATAAACGGGATTGTGGCCGATCAAGGCAATCACGACGCCCGAAATCACAGCGGCCAGCAGCAAAGACAACAGCGGGACCAGAATTGTATCGGCCCAGTTTGGCATTTTATTCATCAGGCGGTTTCCCCTTGCACGCCAGCCATCAACAGGCCGAGTTCCTGAGTATTCGTTTCATCGGGCAGGCGTTCGCCCATGATTTGCCCGTCAAACATGACCGCGATGCGATCCGACAGCGACATGATTTCATCCAGTTCGACCGACACCAGCAGGATCGCTTTGCCCTGGTCGCGTAGGGCGATGATCTGTTTGTGGATGAATTCAATCGCGCCAATATCCACGCCGCGGGTCGGTTGCCCGATCAACAACAGATCGGGATTACGTTCGATTTCGCGCGCCACGACGATTTTCTGCTGGTTGCCGCCCGAAAAATTCTTGGCAGCCAACATCGGGTTTGGCGGGCGAACGTCGAACCGTTCCATTTTTTCGGCGGTGTCCTGAACAATCGCCGCGTTGTCCATCAGAACGCCGTTTTTCTGGTATTTTTCGTCCTTGTGATACCCGAACGCGGTGTTTTCCCAAGCCGAGAAATTCAGGATCAGGCCTTCGCGGTGACGGTCTTCGGGGACGTGCGCGATGCCGCGTTCGCGGCGGCTTTGCCCGTCGGATTTATCGCCTGTCAGATCAATGGGTTCGCCGTTCATGAAGATATTGCCTGTCGCCACGCAATATCCGCCCAGCACCTCTAGCAGTTCGGATTGCCCATTGCCCGCAACCCCCGCGATGCCCAGAATTTCACCAGCGCGGATGTTAAACGACACGTCTTTGACACGGTGAACGCCCTGTTCGTCGGTCACGTTCAGGTTTTTAACGTCCAGAATAATTTCGCCCGGTTGGGCGGGGGCTTTGTCGACCTGCAACAGAACCTTGCGGCCCACCATCAATTCGGCCAGATGCGATGGGTTGGTTTCCGCGGTTTTGACGGTCGCGGTCATTTCCCCGCGGCGCATCACGGAAACCGTGTCGGTGATATCCATGATTTCGCGCAGTTTGTGCGTGATCAGGATGATCGTCTTACCCTCTTCGCGCAGGCGACCCAGAATGCGGAACAGCTGATCAGCCTCGGACGGGGTCAACACGCCCGTGGGTTCGTCCAAAATCAGGATATCCGCGCGGCGATACAGCGCCTTTAGGATTTCCACGCGCTGCTGCATGCCGACGCCGATGTCTTCGATCACGGCATCAGGATCGACGTTGAGTTCGTATTCTTCGGCCAGCTGGCGCAGTTCTTTGCGAGCTTTGTTCAGGGATGGTTTCAGCAGGAACCCATCTTCGACGCCCAGAATGACGTTTTCCAGAACAGTGAAATTTTCAACCAGTTTAAAGTGCTGGAACACCATCCCGATGCCCGCGTTGATCGCGGCCTGACTATCGGGGATTTCCGTTTTCTTGCCGTTGATGAAAACCTCACCCGAGTCTGCTTTGTAAAATCCATAAAGGATCGACATCAAGGTGGATTTACCGGCGCCGTTTTCACCGATGATCCCGTGGATCGTGCCGGGCATAACGCGGATGGAAATGTCTTTGTTGGCCTGAACCGGGCCAAAGGCTTTGGAAATGCCTTTTAACTCAATGGCGGGGGATTGTTCAGTCATCTTGAACCCTTATCACGGGTAGGAAAAAGGCCGCGCCGATGGTCAAGGCGCGGCCTAATTGCGTGGTTCTAAAAAATTAGAATTCCAGAACTGGGCAGGTTTCGTCCGACATGTAGTCGTGAACGCTGATTTCGCCCGCTGCGATTGCGGCCGATGCTGCGTCAACAGCGGCTTGCATATCAGCAGAGATCAGTTCTGCGTTGAATTCGTCCAGCGCGTAACCAACGCCGCCGTTATCCAGACCCATTACGTTGAAACCAGCCTCTAGTTCGGTGCCAGCGGAGAACGCGTCATAAACAGCCGTATCTACGCGTTTCAGCATCGAAGTCAGAACCGAACCTGGGTGCATGTAGTTCTGGTTGGAATCGACGCCGATCGAATAAACGCCTTGGTCCGCTGCGGTTTGCAGAACGCCAACGCCAGTGCCGCCAGCCGCTGCGTAAATCACGTCAGCGCCTTGGGAAATCTGTGCCAGAGTCAGTTCCGAACCTTTTACAGGGTCGTTCCATGCAGCAGGGGTGGTGCCGGTCATGTTCGCCAGAACGGTCGCGTCTGGGTTCACAGCCAATGCGCCCTGTGCGTAGCCACATGCGAATTTACGGATTAGCGGGATGTCCATGCCGCCGATGAAACCAACGGTGCCGTCTTCGGATGCCATCGCTGCCAGCATACCGACCAGATACGACCCTTCGTGTTCGTTAAAGACGACCGACTGAACGTTCGGCGCGTCAACAACCATGTCGATGATCGAGAATTTCAGGTCAGGATATTCCGACGCAACGGTCGACAGTGGGGTGCCCCACGAAAAACCAGCCATGACGATTGGGTTGTAGCCTTCTTCGGCGAAACGGCGGATCGCCTGTTCGCGCTGCGCATCAGAGCTGATTTCGAATTCGGCAAAGGTTCCGCCGGTTTCTTCGGCCCATTTGGTGGCGCCGGTGAATGCAGCTTCGTTAAAGGATTTATCGAACTTGCCGCCAAGGTCGAAAATGATTGCAGGATCGGCAGCAGCAGCACCAGCAGTCAGTGCCAAAGCAGCGGTCGCGCCAAAGAATTTGGTGAAGAGGGTCATTCGTGATTCTCCCAACTGGAATTGGCCCCTGCGCCTACTTGGCTTGCAAGGGCTGACATCTTCTTGTGTCTGATCAAATTAGTGCGGGTTAAGATCGCAGGGTCAACCGTATTCTTGCGTAAATCGCGGGCTTTTTGATCATGCGATCAATTTTTCATCAACTTATAGATGGATTTGCATGACCAGCGCGTCAATCGTCTGCCCGTCGGGGTGTTTATAATAATTTTTCCGCCGCCCCGATTCGACAAAACCCGCTGATTTGTACAACGAAATTGCGGCGGCGTTGTCTGCGGCGACCTCTAGAAATGCCGTTGCTGCGCCGCGCGTGCGGGCGGTGTCGATAAAGGATAACAGTAACGCGCGGCCTTGCCCCGTTCGGCGCGCACTGGGCCTGACGGCGATGGTCAGCAGTTCGGCCTCATCAACGATCACGCGCCCCATGACGACGCCGTTCGCGTCGCCTGTCGTGAAAACAGTCGGATCGGATTGCAGGCTTATAAACTCGGCTTCGGTCCACGGGCGGGGCACGGTAAAGCATTCCGCATGGATGCTGGCGTAGACCGCGTTCATGTCAGAATTTTCGGCGCCGGATCGCGTGGCGGTGCCGCATCGGCTGCGCGGACATAGAGCGGCACAGGTCTGCCGTGGTCGGTGCCGATCTTTGCCTTGGCAATACGTGCAATAACCGTGATTTTTTCGTCGACGGTTTGTTCCGGTGTTACGGGACCGTCAATTACGACCGTCGAGGTATCTATCATTGTCGGGGCATCTTCGCCGGTTTCGGTGAAATGCTGCATATATGCCTGATCACGTGGAGCACTGATTAACGCAGTGATCGGACGGGGCTGATTATAACTCAGCACTTCAAACCCGTTCACGCCAATCGCGGGGATGGATCGACCTAAGGCAATGCCGCGCGCCGTTGAAACAGCAATGCGAATGCCTGTGAAATTGCCAGGACCCGTGCCGACACCGACCGCCGATATGTCGTCAAAGGTTAGGTCGTTCTCCGCCAAAAGCGACTGAACGATCGGGATCAGCTGTTCGGCTTGACCTTTCGCCATGTCGACGACGCGGGTTGCGATGGACCCATCGCCCAATAGCAAAGCGGCGGCGCAATGCGCCGCCGATGTATCAATCGCCAAAACTGCGGTCTTAGGCGGCAACGGGGCGTACCTCGACCACTTCGGGGATGTAGTGACGCAGCAGGTTTTCGATGCCCATTTTCAACGTCAAAGTAGACGAAGGACACCCTGCGCAAGCGCCTTGCATGTGCAGATACACAACGCCGCGTTCAAACCCGTGGAACGTGATGTCGCCGCCGTCTTGAGCCACGGCAGGGCGGACGCGCGTATCCAACAGTTCTTTGATCTGGGTGACGATTTCAGCGTCTTCTTCGCTGTGGTTATCGGCGTGGCCCGATGCGGCTGTGCCTTCCATCGTGGCGGCGCCGGATTGGAAGTGTTCCATGATCGCGCCAAGGATAGCAGGTTTGATGTGGTCCCATTCGGTCCCGTCGTCTTTGGTCACGGTTACAAAATCCGAACCAAAGAAGACGCCGGAAACACCGCCCACGGCAAAAATGCGCGATGCCAATGGGGATTGCGCCGCTGCTTCGGCGGTTGGGAAATCTGCGGTACCTGCGTCCAGGACTGTCTGACCTGGCAGGAATTTCAGGGTCGCCGGGTTCGGCGTGGATTCAGTCTGGATAAACATGCGGGCCAACCTTTTCTGTCAGGTTTCAGATATCGTGCCTCGGACAAGAATAGTCAAGGTTTAGAATAATTCTAAATATACACCAATTGATGACAACATGAAACAAGAAAGGCCGCCCCATCAAGGGCGGCCCATTCCACGAGGGTCATCGTGTTTTATTTGACGTAGAGCGTTTCAGTTACAACCGGAATGCCGTCGACGGTCAGGACTGCCAGAACTTTGTCTGCAGTGTTCAGGCCAACGTCGATGGTTTTGTTGATGTTACCACCCGCATCCACGGATCCTGTGCCCAGCAATTCGCCGACCGTATCGCCGGTGTAGGCAAAGATTTCCACCGTGCCGGCCGCTGGAGCGTGAATATACTCTAGCGTGATTTCATCGCCGCTATCGACTGTGTTTTGAACACCGAAATAGGCATCAGTTGCGGCCGAAGCGTATCCCGCTGCACCAACCGTTGTGATAACAGCAAGGGCGATTGTTTTGGTCAGATTGAACATTTTAATCTCCTTATTACTGGTTGGTTAGATTCAGTATTGATTACATTTGATCTACGTATAGGACTTCTTGTGCGACGGCTTCGCCATCAACGGTCAGAACAGCCAGCACCTTGTCATAGGTGTTCAGGTCCAGTTCGATGTCGGTGTTGATGTTACCGCCTGCGAACACTTCTTCGGAGCCCAGCATTTGGCCTGCACCTTCGGCGTTGTAGCCAAAGATTTGCACTTCGCCTGCAGCTGGCGAATTTACGTATTCAATCGTAATTTCGCTGCTGTCTGCGACGGTGTTCTGTACACCGAAATATGCGTCCGAAGCAGCCGATGCAGCACCAGCAAAGCCAGCAGTTGCGATCAGGGTAGTTGCGATAGTTTTGGTCAGGTTAAACATGATATTTCTCCGTAATTTCGTGTGATGTGTTAAATTCAGTTTGGGTTATTTGACGTACAGGACTTCGGATGCCAGATCGGCGCCATCAACGGTCAGAACAGCCAGCACTTTGTTGTAAGTGTTCAGGTCCAGTTCGACGTCGGTATTGATGTTACCGCCTGCGAATACTTCTTCGGTGCCCAGCAGCTGGCCGACGCCTTCAGCGTTGTAGCCGTAGATTTGCACTTCGCCTGCAGCTGGCGAATTTACGTATTCGATGGTGATTTCTTCGCCGTTATCGACGGTATTCTGTACGCCGAAATATGCGTCCGAAGCAGCCGATGCAGCACCAGCAAAGCCAAGGGTTGCGACAGCAGCAAGAGCAGCGGTTTTATTAATGTTAAACATGATAGTCTCCGTAATTTGTTTGGCGCCGTTTCGTGTTTGGCGTTTGTGAAACGTTATCTGTGGCCCATTCCGTTGCTCGGAAAGGGATTGAAATATCACGAAAAAATGAGTGGAATTTGACGACGGAAACACATCCAGTCCCGTTGTCGGGGGTTCCGTGAATTGGTGCATAACCGTCTGTGCATCGATGCAAAGAAACGGTGGGTTCCGCGCATTTTTAGCGGCTGGTTCGGTCCATTTTGCACATCAGAAAACCAAAAAGAGCCGCAAAAAAAGTTGAGAATTTTTTTCGGAACAAAATAAATTCCGCAAATTTTCACGCGCCTGTGATCGATGGCGTGAATTTTGTGGGGTCAGAACACAAAAAGGCCGCCCCAAAGGACGGCCAGTCAGTCGATTTTTTGCGGTGTCAGGTGATCGCTTCTAGCTTTTCTTTGCTTAGATCGCCCGGAACGATGGTGATTGGGATCGGCAAAGACCCCGATTGGCGGGTCATTTGGCTGACCAACGGGCCCGGGCCCTTTTTGTCGTTACCGGCGCCCAGAACCAACACACCGATTTCGGGGTCTTCTTCGATAAGCGTCAAGATTTCGGTGACGGGCTGGCCTTCGCGGATAATCAATTCGGGATCGACACCTTGGCGGTCGCGCATCCATTTCGCGAAAACTTCGAAATGGGCGATGATCCGTTCACGGGCCTCTTCGCGCATGATTTCACCGATACCGATCCAGTGATTGAATTCTTCGGGTGGGATGATCGATACGATTGCGACGCCGCCCCCTGTGTGGTTCGCGCGCATTGCTGCAAATCGCATCGCGTTCAGGCATTCGCGGCTGTCGTCCAGCACGACCAGAAACTTACGCATGGTGGCTCCGTTTTTCTGGAATATTGACCGAACCCACAGCCCAAGGCAACGACAGACTATATAAAAGGAAGCGCGCCCGGGCGGGGAAACCCAAGCGCGCAAATTTTTTGTCAGCTGGGACGGGCTGACGAAATGTTTCGATCAGGGTGGACGGCCTAACCAAAACGCAGACTCAGGATGGGCCGAGTCTGATTCAACATTGTGACGCGTGTAGATTCACGTTGTCATTCCTGCGACAGTTGAGTGCGATAAGTCAGCCGCGAAGAAGCCCAACGATATCATATGTCTGCTTGAGGATCGGCTGAGCGATTTCACGGGCACGATCCGCACCGCGCGCCAACAGGCGATCGATTTCTGCAGGATCATCCATCAGACGTTTCATTTCGTCCGAAATCGGTGCCAGTTTCGTCACAGCCAAATCAGCCAGCGCAGGTTTGAATTTACCCCAACCTTCGCCGCCGAATTCCGCCAGAACCTGTTCGTTGGTCTGATCGTTCAGCGCGGCATAGATGTTCACCAAATTCCGTGCCTCTGGGCGATCTACCAAACCTTCGACGGTTTCTGGCAGTGCTTCGGCGTCGGATTTTGCTTTCTTGAACTTTTTCGCGATGGTGTCGGCATCATCGGTCATGTTGATGCGTTCCATATCGGATTCACCCGATTTCGACATCTTTTTCGACCCGTCGCGCAGGTTCATCACGCGCATGGCTGGGCCTTCGATCACAGGGACCGTTTCAGGGAAGAAGTCGGTTTTGAAATCGTGGTTAAATTTTTTCGCGATGTCGCGCGTCAGTTCGACGTGCTGTTTCTGGTCTTCGCCCACTGGGACGTGGGTCGCGTGGTACAGCAAAATATCCGCCGCCATCAGCGAAGGATAGGCATACAGACCCAGCGACGCTTTTTCCGCGTCTTTGCCTTGGCCGGCTTTATCCTTGAACTGGGTCATGCGGTTCATCCAACCAACACGGGCGACACAGTTGAAAATCCAGCCCAGTTCGGCGTGTTCTGCCACTTGGGCCTGATTGAACAGGATCGACTGTTCGGGATCGATACCCGACGCCAGATAGCCGGCTGCAACTTCGCGGGTTGCGTTTTTCAGCTCGGCTGGATCCTGCCAGACGGTAATCGCGTGGAGGTCAACCACACAATAAAGCGTCTCGAACTGGCCACCTTGCATATCTACGAAACGCTTAATCGCGCCCAGATAGTTGCCCATAGTTAGCCCGCCCGAGGGTTTGATGCCTGAGAACACGCGCGGCGTGAAGTTTTGTTCGGTCATCTGAAAACCTTCTGGGTCTGGATTTACGGTCCGCAAAGGACTACCCACGACGCAAAGGGCCGTCAATGCGGTGCGGCAAAAGGGGCAGGTAATATGGAACGCGAAAGCATTTTAAACGACATTCCAAACGGCGCAGCGGCGATTGCGCTGTTGATCGCAGGGGTCGAGATCCTGATGCAAGCCGCAGGTGCGGGCATCGTCGGCGGTCAAATGGGGATCGGTTGGCGCAACGACATGATTTCCGATTTCGCGTTTTTCCCTGCCGTTCAGGACGAAATCATCAACCGCGGTTTCCTGCCTGCGCAGTATCTGTGGCGCTATTTCACCTATCCGTTCATTCACGACGGCCTGACCCACGCATTTTTCGCGCTGGCGCTGGTTTTGGCGTTGGGCAAATTTGTGGGGGATCGCTGGCACTGGGCATCGCTGATCGCGGTGTTCCTGATCCCGGGGGCTGTGGCTGCGGCGGTCTTTGGTCTGATCGCGCCGCAAAACTGGCCTTTGTACGGGGCCTATCCGCCTGTCTACGGTTTGGTCGGCGCATTCACTTATATGTTGTGGATGCGTTTGGGCGAAACGGGGGGTAACCCGTGGCGTGCCTTTGCGATGATCGGGATGCTGGTTTTGGTTCAGATCCTATGGGGCCTGATGATGAAAATCTTTGCCCTGCTGGGCATGGGCGGTGATCCCACGCCGTTCGTGTTTTTCATGGGCGTTGGCGATTTGGCAGGCTTTGCGACAGGTTTGGCGTTGTCGCCCATCGTTGGGCCAGGCAGCTGGCGCGCGTTCGTTGCGCGCCTGCGCCAGCGTTAACCGCGTTTGAACGCGCGTTTAAATTCCGCCAAACGGAACGCGCCAATCAACTGTCCTGCAATGCCGTAGCTGATCATGCCAATGGCGACCAGCACGGCCAATGCGAAATAGCGCCAGACTGGCAGGCCAAAGAACGGCAGCAGCACGACCCAAGCGGCCCACAGAACAGCGGCCATCAGGCCTGAGGCCAAAACGATGCGCCACAGGCGATTGGTAAACCGCGAGTCAAAACGTGCGGCGTCCCCCAAGCTGCGCGATTGCCACCATAGGAAACCAACGGTCGCCCACGCAGATAATGTTGTGCCGACGGCGGCTGCCATAAATCCGATAACCGGCATCAGTCCGATGGCAATGGCGGCATTAACGACCAAAGACAGCAGCGCGATGTAGAACGGTCTGCGGGTATCTTCGCGCGCGAAAAACAGCGGTTGTAGCGCCTTTTGCATGACGAACGCCGGCAGGCCCAAACCATAGATGGCCACGGCAACGGCAGTGTTCATGGTGTCATCGGTGCCAAATGCGCCCCGTTCGAACAGAACCTGCACCAGCGGCACAGGGATCACCATCAGGGCAACCGCCGCTGGAATCGTCAACGCCAGAGACATTTCACACGCGCGGTTGAATGCATCGCGCCCGCCTGCCGTATCGCCTGCGCGCAGGCGGCGGGACAGGTCGGGCAACAGAACCACGCCGATTGCGATCCCGACAACGCCCAAAGGCAACTGATACAAACGGTCCGCATAGGACAGCCACGCAACAGCGCCGTCATAAAAACTGGCGACCTGTCGTCCGATCAGCAGGTTCACTTGCAACACGCCGCCCGCCAGCGCGGCTGGGGCTGCGATGATTGCCAGCCGTTTCAGTTCAGGTGTGAATTTCGGGCGGCGCGGACGCAACGTGAAACCCGCCTTTTTCGCGGCGATCCACACCAACATCATCTGCGCGACGCCTGCAAATGGCACTGTCCACGCCAGCGTCAGGCCCACCGACCACCCCGCCAGATTGCCGGCGATCATTGCCGCGATGAACATGACGTTCAGCAAAACAGGTGCCGCCGCTGCCGCAGTAAATCGGCCCACAGAATTCAAAACGCCCGACAGCAAAGCGGCCAAAGAAATGAACAGGATGTATGGAAACGCGATGCGGCCATACAAAACAGCCAGCGAAAAACGGTCGTCTTCGGCAAAACCTGACGCCATCGCCAGCACCAGCCATGGCATGAACACCATCGCGGCCACGGTGAAAACGATCAGGATCGTGGCAAGGCCCGTGAACGCGTCATTGGCGAACCCTTCGGCATCGTCGCCGCCTTCGAATTTTTTCGAAAACATCGGGACAAAGGCCATGTTGAACGCGCCTTCGGCGAAAAAACGGCGGAACATGTTGGGCAGGGAAAAGGCGATCAGGAACGCTTCGGCGACGGGGCCGGTGCCCAGGTAGGCGGCGATCATCACATCGCGCACGAACCCCAAAACGCGGGACAACAGGGTCCATAAACCCACAGTCAAAAAGCCCGAAATAAGACGAATGGGTTTCATTATACTGCCCTTGAAAACATGTTTTGCGGCAGTATTAGCCGCTGCGATGTGGCGGCGCTATGGTGTGTTTTGCAATTCGGCTTTCGCGTGCCGATCCGACCACAGCGGAACGGCACGCGATCCATTTATTTGTTCGCGCGTTCTGCGCCCTGCGAAATCGCTTCGCGCAGTTTCTTTTCCAACGCTTCGCGGCGGTGGTCCTGATGGAATTTCAGACCGAACATATCTTTGACGTAGAACACATCGACCACCTGTTCGCCGTAGGTCGCGATCACGGCGGATGCGATATAGACGTTGTTGGCGGCCAAAGTGCGCGTCAGATCGTGCAGCAAACCAGCGCGGTCGCGGGTGTCGACCTCGATAATGGTGTAGATGTCTGATCCTTCGTTATCAAAGGTGACATGGGTCTGAACGCGGAACGCTTTTTCGCGCTTTTTGATCTTGTCTTTGTCTTTCAGCGCCTCGCGGGCGATGACTTCGCCCTTGAGCGTGCGTTCGATCATGTTGCGCAGACGCGGTAGGCGGGCCTGTTCATAAGGGTGACCGTCCGCGTCCTGAATCCAGAAAATTGCGGTCGCATAGCCGTCTTTGGACGTATAGGTGCGCGCATCCACGACGTTCGCCCCGACCAAAGCCAGCGCGCCAGCCATGCGGCTGAACAAACCCGGGTGGTCGGCCATCGCAAAACAGGCGCGAGTGGCATCGCGGTCGTGATCCAGTTCCAGATCGATGCGAATTTCGCTGTCGGTGATGTCGCGCAGCTGGTTCGCAAACACAACCTGAGCCGAGGCCGGCAGGCCCTGCCAGTACGGGCCATAGTGGCGGCCAATTTCCGTGCGCAGGTCTTTCGCGTCCCAATCGGACAGCGCTTCGCGCAGCAGGCGTTTGGCTTCGTTTTCGCGGCTGTTGCGGTTCAGTTCCTCCATGCCGTTTTCCAGCACGGATTTGGTTTGCTGGTGCAGGTCGCGCAGCAACATTGCTTTCCAGTTATTCCAAGTGCCCGGACCAACGCCGCGGATGTCGCAGACGGTCAGAACAGTCAGCAAATCGAGGCGTTCGACGGATTTCACGGCCTTGGCAAAATCGCGGACGGTACGCGGATCGGACAGGTCACGTTTTTGCGCAACGTCGGACATCAACAGGTGATAGCGGACCAGCCATTCCACCGTTTCGCAGTCTTTTTTCGACAGCCCCAAACGCGGCGCGACCTTGCGTGCGATTTGGGCGCCAAGGATCGAATGATCCTCGGGGCGGCCTTTGCCGATGTCATGCAGCAGCAGGGCGACATACATGACCTTGCGGTTGATGCCGCGTTTCAGAATGCCAGATGCGACGGGCAGTTCTTCGACCAATTCGCCGCGTTCGATCTGCGCAAGGTGCGAAATACATTGGATCGTATGTTCGTCCACCGTGTAGTGGTGGTACATATTGAACTGCATCATCGCCACGATCGGCGCAAATTCAGGCACAAAGGCCGACAGAACGCCCAATTCGTTCATGCGGCGCAGCGCACGTTCTGGGTTGCCGTGTTTCAGCAGCAGATCCAGAAAAATGCGGTTCGCCACTTTATCTTCGCGCATGTTGTCGTCGATGCGATCCAAATTCGCAGCCAGCAGCCGCATCGCATTGGGGTGCAGCAGGGTGCCGGTACGCATGCCTTCTTCGAAGATGCGCAGCATGTTCAAAGGATCAGAGAAAAACGCCGTTTCATCGCCAACCGTGATGCGGTTTTGTTCGATGGCATAGGGCGGGCGCGCTTTGCGTTTGCGGGTCAGCAAACGGGTCAACATCGGTTCGGGTTTGGTGTGCTCTGCCTCTAGCGAGGTTAGGAAAATGCGTGTCAATTCACCCACGCGGGTCGCGTGGCGGAAATAGTCCTGCATGAAAATTTCCACGCCACGACGACCGTTGGAGTCGTTGTATCCCATGCGGTCGGCGACTTCGACCTGTAGGTCAAATGTCAGCTGATCCATCGCGCGTCCTGTGATCAGATGCAGATGGCAGCGAACGGCCCACAGGAATTCTTCGGCCTGATGGAATGTCACGTATTCGTCGGGCGTGAATACACCGCGATCCACCAGTTCGGATGCCGTGGCCACGTGGTTGATGTATTTCGCGATCCAATACAGCGACTGCATGTCGCGCAGGCCGCCTTTGCCCTCTTTTACGTTGGGTTCAACGACGTAACGCTGGCCGCCTTGTTTGCGGTGACGTTCCGCGCGTTCGGCCAATTTAGCTTCGATGAAATCGGTGGCGGTGCTGCTGAATAATTCGTTCCACAGCTTGTCTGCCAATTCAGTCGCCAACGCTTCGTCGCCAGCCAGATAGCGGTATTCCACTAGCGAGGTACGGATTGTGTAATCTTCGCGCGCGAGTTTCAGGCAATCCTTGATCGTGCGACTGGCGTGACCGACCTTTAGCCGCAAATCCCACATCATATACAGCATGGATTCGATCAGGCTTTCGGCCCATGGCGTGATTTTGTAGGGCGTCAGGAACAGCAGATCGACGTCGGAAAATGGCGCCATTTCCCCGCGCCCATAGCCGCCAACAGCCACAATCGTCAGGCGTTCTGCAGCGGTGGGGGTGTTCAGTTTGTGCAGGCGCGTTTCAGCGACATGCAAAACCGTTTTGACGATCCAATCGGTCATTCGCGTGTAAGACCGTGTCAGAGGGCGCGCATCGAATGGCCGTTCTGCAAAGGCAGCGGCGATGCGTTCCATCCCGTTTTTACGGGCTGCGTTTAGGATTTCGACCGTAATTTTGCGAATTTGCATCGCATCGGTCACGTCCTCTAGCCGTGCATCTAATTCCGCACGGATCGCATTGGCGTCAAAAATTTCGGCGGCCGGACAAATAAGTCCGTCCGCCGCCGTTTCTTCGGGGGCTTGTGTGAGGAGTGTCGGCTCAGAAGCCGAGTCCCGCAAAGCTTCTTGGGGCTGGTTCAACGATAACCACCTGATTGTTTTGAATTTGGGCAATAGCAAGTGCCCGTTGATTAGTACCATCTGGCAGCAAACGGAAGACACCTTGGGTTCCTTGGAACCCTTGGGCTTGGGTTAGGCCGCCAAAAGATAGCGCTTCGGGGTTTCCGTCAGCCAATAGGGCGCCAACAGCGGCAATGCCGTCAAAGGCCAAACCGGCCAACGGATGCGGTGTTTGGCCATAGGCCGCGGCGTAACGGGATTCGAACAGATCGATCATCTGGGTGTCAGGCAATGCAAACATACCGCCCTGCAAACCAGGCAGCGCCAACGCTTGTGGTGCGACATCCCAACGGGTCAGGCCCAACATTTTTGTGGTGTTCGGGTTGATCCCTTGTTCTGGCAATGCGGTCGCAATGATTGGCAGGTCCGCGTTGATGCCACCTGTTAGGAACACCGACTGCGCACCGGACGCACGGATTTGGCTGGCGATACCGCTCGCCGACGAAATGATGCCCTGTTGGGACATCGGATAGGACGCGACACCTGCAAGGGTTGCGCCATTTGTGCGGACTGCCGACGAAATGGCATCACGGCCAACAGCGCCTTGCAGGTCATCACCATGGACAATCATATACGAATTGATGCCTTGGGATTTTGCATAACCGATCAGGCGGTTCGCGGTGTTTTGGAATGTTGCGCCCAAAACGAATACGTTGTTACCGGCAATCGATGTGTTGTTCGAAAATGCCAAAACGTTCACGCCGCGGTCTGCGACCGCTACGCCAGCTGCGTTCGCGGCTTCGGCGTACAGAGGGCCTAGGATGATCTGCGCGCCATCGTTGACCGCTTGGGTCGCGACGGCGGCGGCTTGGGCTGGGCTAGCTGCGGTGTTGTAGACACGCAGGTTAATTTGAACACCGTTCAAATCGGAAATTGCCAACCGCGCGGCGTTTTCCAAATTGGATGCCAGAAAGCTGTCTGATTCGACGCCAGAGCCGCCAGGTACTAGCAGCGCGACCGTCACTGGGTCGTTTGGGTTAACCTTTGATGTGTTGGAATTAGTGACAGGAATCGGCTCACATGCGGCGACCCAAATTACTGAAATTAATGCAAAAAAACGCGCAAGGCGTAGTCGCGCAGCGCGCACGGTCGAAAACATCTGTCATAACTCCTCTTGCGTGGGACTGCGCAATTGCGGCAGACCCAGCAGGTCCAATCTGTAACGGATAATAGACTGCACAACCAAAGGGTCCAGTTATGAATCACCGTATTATTCCCCTTGAAGCAGGTCTGTATCTGGTGGCGACGCCGATTGGGACCGCCCGCGATATCACGTTGAGAGCGCTGGATATTCTGGCCAGCTGCGATTTGATTGTCGCCGAAGACACCCGAACCGCGCGCAAATTGATGGATATTCACGGCATCCCGCTGAACGGTCGCCAGATGATCGCCTATCACGATCATTCCACCGAAGCTCAGGTCGCAGGCATTGTGAAACTAATCAGCGAAGGCAAATCCGTCGCCTGCGTTTCCGAAGCAGGCACCCCCATGGTTGCCGATCCCGGTTTCGAATTGGGCCGCGCTGCGATTGCGGCGGGCGCGAATGTGACCGCTGCGCCGGGGGCTTCGGCTGTTTTGACCGCGCTGACTGTTGGAGGATTGCCCACCGATAAATTCATGTTCGTCGGTTTTTTGCCCGCCACAAAATCACAGCGCCAAACCGATATCGCATCCCTGCGCGACGTCCCCGCCACGCTGGTTTTTTATGAATCGCCCAAACGCATTAAGGAAATGTTAGCCGATTTGGCCGACGTTCTAGGGGACGAGCGAGAGGCCGCAGTGTGTCGCGAACTGACCAAAAAGTTCGAAGAGGTCTCTCGCGGTCCGTTGCGTGATCTGGTGGCTGAATATGCCGACCGCACGGTCAAAGGTGAATTGGTTGTTTTGGTGGGCCGCGCTGGTGCCGCCGAAGTCGATGAAATGGATGTGGAAACCGCATTGAAAAAAGCGATGGAAACCATGCGCGTCAAAGACGCAGCAACAGCGGTCGCGGGTGCGCTGGGTCTGCCAAAACGGCAGGTCTATCAAATCGCGCTCGACTTGCAGAAGGCAGGGGAATGACCGCATCCGCGCTGCATCATCGTGGGCACAGAAATTATCAGGCGGGATTGGCCGCCGAAGGGATCGTTGAACGGCACTATACAGCGCAGGGCGCATTGCTGATTGCGCAACGTTGGCGCGGCAAACATGGCGGCGAAATCGATCTAATCTTTCGCCACGGGGACCGCACGATTTTCGTCGAGGTTAAGAAAAGCAAATCCCACGCATCAGCCGCCACGCGGATCACGCGGGCGCAAATGACCCGCATCATGACCAGCGCGACCGAATTTATGGGCGCAAAACGCGCGCCAATGCGGATCGACGTGGCGCTGGTTGACGGTATCGGCGCGGTGAAGGTGATTGAAAACGCACCGATGGGCATGTGGTAGGCATTGAAGCGCGGGCCGCGCTGGGCCATGTATAAGCCAACAGTTATACAAAGGCCGCATGATGTCTCTTAAAGTTGCTATTCAGATGGACCCGATTGGTCCGATCAATATTGACGCCGACAGCACGTTCCGCATCGCCGAAGAGGCGCAAAAACGCGGGCACACATTGTTTTACTACACCCCCGACAAATTGGCCTATCAAGAGGGCCGCGTTACCGCCCGTGGTTGGCCTCTGACCGTTCAGCGCGTCAAAGGTGATCATGCGATCTTGGGCGACGAACAAGAGGTCGATCTGGCCGATTTTGATGTGGTCTGGCTCCGTCAGGACCCTCCGTTCGACATGGGGTATATCACGACGACCCATATTCTGGACCGCATTCATCCTGAAACGCTGGTCGTTAATGATCCGTTCTGGGTTCGCAACTATCCTGAAAAGCTGCTGGTTCTGGATTTCCCTGACCTGACGCCGCCCACTGCGATTGCACGCGATCTGCAAACGCTGCGCGAATTCCGCGAACGTCATGGTGATATCATCCTGAAACCGCTGTACGGCAACGGCGGCGCGGGCGTGTTCAAATTGAGCGCGGGCGACGGCAACCTTGCGTCGCTGCATGAAATGTTCACGGGCATTAACAACGAACCGCTGATCGTGCAGAAATTCCTGCCTGCGGTATCTGCTGGTGATAAACGCGTTATTCTTGTCGACGGCGAACCCGTCGGTGCGATCAACCGAGTTCCGCAAAAGGGCGAAACCCGTTCCAACATGCACGTGGGCGGCCGCGCGGAAAAGGTTGAACTGACAGACCGCGACCGCGAAATCTGTGCCGCCATTGGGCCGCTATTGCGCGAAAAGGGCCAGATTTTCGTCGGGATCGACGTGATCGGCGATTATCTGACGGAAATCAACGTGACCTCGCCCACGGGTATTCAGGAACTGGAACGTTTCGACGGCACCAATGTCGCTGAAAAAATCTGGCAAGCGATCGAGGCGCGAAAGGCAAAATAATGTCGTTTCGCCTGCGTTTGTACTCGGTTGGGGCGCGGTTATTGGTGCGCCCCGTTTTCAAATATTCGCACAACCCTATCCGCGCGGCAAAGCGCATGGATCGTTTGGCTGCCGCGTTTGTGTTGCTGCCGCCATATAGCTATCGGTTGCAGCGTCCTTTGGGCGGGCGTCCTGCCCATTTTATCCGCGGTCGCGGCGCAGATGGTGATGGGATTATCTTGTTTTTCCATGGCGGTGGGTATTTCGCCGGTTCCGGAAAAACGCATTCCGCGATGCTTGCACGATTGTCCGGCTATGCGGGGGTGCCAGTGTTCGCGCAAGATTATCGTTTGTCGCGCGACGAACCGTTCCCCGCAGCGTTCGAAGACGCAGTTGCCGCGTGGGATGATTTGATCGCCCGCGGGTATCGTGCGGACCAGATTGTCATTGGGGGCGATAGCGCGGGCGGGGGCCTTGCGTTGTCATTGTTGGCGACATTGTCGGCGCGGGGTGAACGTCCCGCTGGTTTGTTTGCGTTTTCGCCGTGGACGGATCTGACAATGTCAGGCCCTTCGGTGGTCGAGGTTGGCAATGCTGATCCTGTCCTGCCAGCCGATCGCATGACCGAAGCTGCCCAAGCCTATTATGCGGACACGCCCCCGACGGATCCGCGCATTTCGCCGCTGTTTGCGACATACACATCCCCGCCACCCATTTTCCTGCAGGTCGGCAGTCCCGAAGTGTTATCTGACGACACCTACCGCATGGCCGAGGTTTTGCGCAAAGCCGGTGCAAAGGTCGATGTTCAAACATGGGATAAAGCGCCGCACGTCTGGCATTTGGGCGAGTTGTGGGTGCCCGAAGCCCGCGCTGCGTTGCGTGATACGGCGGCTTTTGTTCAGGGCGTGCTAAGCGTGAGTCGATAACCGACCGCTTCGGCAATATGGGGGTGGCGCACGGTGTCTGATCCGTCCAAATCGGCGATAGTCCGAGCTACGCGTAAAACACGGTGATAGCCGCGCGCCGTCAGCCCAAATTTGTCGGCAACCCGAGTCAGCAAAGCCCGCCCGTCACTATCCGGTTCGGCAATTTGTTCCAAAATAGCGCCTTCGGCGTCCGAATTTGTGCGCATGTCTTTGACATCGATAAATCGTGCTTTTTGGATGTCTCGGGCGGTTTGAACGCGGTCCGCGATTGTCGCGCTGGTTTCACCGTCGGCAGGCAAATCCAGATCGGTAAAGGACACGGGGGGCACTTCGATCCGCAAATCGAAACGGTCCATCAAAGGCCCTGAAATGCGCCCCAGATAATCAGACCCACAGACCGGAGCGCGCGAACAGGCACGGCTGCTGTCCGACATAAAACCGCATTTGCAGGGGTTCGCGGCGGCCACCAGCATAAACCGACACGGGTAACGGACATGGGCATTGGCCCGAGACACGAACACTTCGCTTGTTTCAATTGGCTGGCGCAGGGTTTCCAGAACGGTGCGCGGGAATTCGGGGAATTCATCCATAAACAGGACGCCATTATGCGCCAAACTGATTTCGCCGGGTTTGGCGCCGCGCCCGCCGCCGACAATGGCGGCCATGGATGCAGTGTGATGCGGTTCGCGAAACGGACGGTCGCGGCTGATTCCACCGTCTTTGATCAACCCCGATAGCGAATGGATCATCGATGTTTCCAGCGCTTCGCCTGCATCCATTTGCGGCAAAATTCCCGTCAGTCGGGATGCCAGCATCGATTTTCCCGACCCTGGTGGGCCCTGCAAAAATAGGTGATGCCGACCAGCCGCCGCGATTTCCAGCGCGCGTTTTGCACGTTCTTGGCCTTTGACGTCGCGCATGCATTTGTGGGCACCTGACGGCGTTATTTCACCAGGTAGGGCCGGCGTGATCAGGGATTTACCCGTGAGGTGCCGTATGACCGACAGCGCCGATTTCGCGCCGTAAACAGGGGTTGCGTCGACCCACGCGGCCTCTGGGGCAGAGGTGGCGGGACAGATCATCGACATCGCGTTCTCTGCAGCGGTCAGTGCGGCTGGCAACGCGCCGATGACAGGGATCAGGCTGCCATCCAACGCGAGTTCGCCCATAGATACGGTTTCTTTGGCTTTGTCTTTGGGAACGACCCCCAATTCGGCCAGCAGGGCCAAGGCAATGGGCAGATCAAAGTGTGATCCGTCTTTTGGCATGTCGGCGGGGGACAGGTTTACCGTGATTTTGGACGATGGCAGCGCGATGCCTAACGCTTCGAACACGGCGCGGACGCGTTCACGCGCTTCGGTCACTGCTTTGTTCGGCAATCCGACAATTGCAAAACCGGGCAGGCCCTGCACCTCGGCGCATTGAACTTCGACCAGACGGGCCTCTAACCCTTCGAATGCGACTGTATAGGTCGTTGCGACCATGGGACCCCCGTTAACCTAAATGTTTGGTTAACGGGGCAGGAGTTGATGATTAGTTAACGGGCCACGGTTTGCGCGGCAGATTTTTTTCATAAGGAAACGGGTCGTGTGTTTCCTGCAACGCCATGTCGCGCCATTTCAGGAATGCAGGGTCCGCCAGATGCGCGTTCACATAGGTCTGCGCCATGTCGGATACGGGCAATCCGTACCCTGTGATCCGCATCGCCACGGGCGCATAAAACACGTCGGCCAGCGAATAGTCGCCAAACAGCCACGGGCCATTCGCGCCATATTTTTCGCGCGCCATGCCCCACAGAAATTCGATACGCGACAGATCGTTCCGCACCGCGTCGCTGGGTTCAAACCCGTCCCACACGTGGGATAGCTGCATGTCGCAGCCGCGCAGCGCGCCAAAGCTGGAGTGCATTTCGGCGACCAAATTCCGCGCTAAAGCCCGTGCGCCCGCGTCCGTCGGCCACAGGCCTTTGTCTGGGTTTTCTTCGGCCAGCGTTTCGGCCATCGAAATGCTGTCAGACAGTACATAGCCCGCGGGCGTTTTCATCGCGGGCACGGTTTTAGCGGGGGCAAGGTCCGCCATGTCAGTTTTTAATGTGCCCGCATACAGCCCCAGCATATGTTCGGTGTAGGGGATGTTAAATTTTTCAAACATCAGCCATCCGCGTAGGGACCAGCTGCTAAATAGGCGATCGCCAATATATAAATCGTAGCTCATGCCATCACGTTAGCGCGAAAAAATGAAACGCGCTAAACAAGAATTGTGAAGCCCCCCATTAGGGTTTGTGATTGATCGCGACGGCGTTCCAATTGGCGGTGTCGATCGTTGTCACGGACAGATTTTCGATCCGGTGGCCAAAGGTTTCATAGGCGCAGCACCCCAGCGCCCGCTGGACCTGAGTCAGGATCATCCCGAAATGCGCCACGACAATCAGATCGGGGTGCCCCAGCGATAGGTGTTCGTCGATAGCTGTGTTGGCACGGGTCCGCACGTCGTTCCAGCTTTCGCCATTGGGGGCGGCAATGTCGCCGGGCGTTTCCCAAAAGGCGCGCATATGCGGATCGTCGGAAAAACTCGCCATTTCCCAATCGCCGAAATGAATTTCCCGCAGTCCCGCGTGATGCGGCAGACGCGGGCGGTTCCCTTGGATCGCGTCCGCAGTCGCAACGGCGCGCGACAGGTCGGATGACACAACGGGGGCAGCAGGCAAATGCGCCGATAATCGTTCAATCGCGGCGGTGTCCGATAAATCGGCGGGCAGGTCTGTCCACCCGACCATGTTTTTTGCGTGGGTCGGGCCGTGACGCACCAGCCATAGGCGGGTCATTGCGGAGCCTTTAATGTCATGGGCAGTCCTGCGGCGACGAAATAAACGGTGTCGGCGGCGGCGGCGATCTGTTGGTTCATTTTGCCATGAAGGTTTCGAAATTTTCGACCCAATGTGGTTTCGGGCACCAACCCCATGCCCAATTCATTCGATACGATCACGACAGGCGCGGCGCAGCGGCGACAGGCGGCGGTTAAATCATCGAACGCCGCATCGATATCGTGGTCATAGTGCATCAAATTCCCCAGCCACAGCGTTGCGCAATCAATCAAAACGGCCTGAGTTCCGTTCACAGAATCGAGAATTTTGGAAATATTTATCGGCTCTTCGATGGTGTGCCATCCGTCGCCCCGCTGCTGTCTATGCGCAGTTACCTTTGCCTGCATTTCGTCATCGAACGGCTGAGAAGTCGCTAAATATACAGGGTTTTTTCCTGATTTTGTTACAATCGACTCGGCATATTTGGATTTGCCGGATGCAGCGCCACCTAGGACGAGTGTGAGTTTTTGCAACCTTAGATGTGCAGCCATGGGTGATCCACCTTTGGAACTTTTCCGTACCACAGTGAGTTAACCAAACAATTAACACAACAACACCCCAGGAGGTGACCATGGCACTGGACAATACGACGGACTTTAACATTTCCCGCCGCGCCATGAAGGCGGAACTGTTGGACGCAGAAACCGAAGCGCAGCTTGCTTTTGCGTGGCGCGACCATCAGGACACCGAGGCCCTCCACCGTTTGACGACCGCCTACATGCGTCTGGCGATTTCAATGGCCAGCAAATTCCGCCGCTACGGCGCCCCTATGAACGACCTGATCCAAGAGGCGTCGCTGGGTCTGATGAAAGCCGCTGAAAAGTTTGACCCAGATCGCGGCGTTCGTTTTTCAACTTATGCCGTTTGGTGGATCAAGGCGAGCATCCAAGATTTCGTGATGCGCAACTGGTCGATGGTCCGTACCGGTTCGACCAGCAGCCAAAAATCCCTGTTTTTCAACATGCGCCGCATTCAGGCCCGTCTGGAACGCGAAGCGTCCAAAGACGGCATCACGCTAGAACGCTCCGAACTATACGCCGCCATCGCCGCCGAATTGAAAGTGCCGGTGCACGACGTCGAAATGATGGATGGCCGCCTGTCGGGTTCCGATTTTTCGCTGGATGCGACCCAATCGACCGAAGACGAAGGCCGCAGCTGGATCGACACGATCGAAGACGAAAGCGAACAGGCTGAGCAGCTGGTCGAACACGAACACGATCAGGAACAGTTGCGCGTTTGGATGAACCTTGCGCTGGGCGAATTGAACGAACGTGAACGTTTCATCGTCCGCGAACGCAAACTACGCGAAAACCCACGTACCCTAGAAAGCCTGGGCGACGAATTGGGCCTGTCCAAAGAACGCGTGCGTCAGGTCGAAGCAGCAGCCTTTGGCAAAATGCGCAAAAGCCTTGAAGCGCAGTCGAAAGAGGTGTTCAACTTCCTTGCATGAGGAAGTTGATTCTTTTTGTAGGTCTTTTAGCCGCGCCAGTCGCCGCGCAGGATGTGTGGGTGTTGGGTGAAATTCACGACAACCCCGCTCACCATATCGAACAGGCCAATTTGGTCACCGAAATCCAGCCTACGGCGGTGGTTTTCGAAATGCTATCGCCAGATCAGGCCGCCATCATCAACGGCGGCATTGATCCTGCCGACATCGGCGATGCCGTTGATTGGGCGGACAGCGGATGGCCCGATTACGCAATCTATCAGCCGATATTCGAACAGTTGAACGGCGCGCGTGTTTACGGCGCTGCCTTGCCCCGCGACGTGGTTATGTCTGCCGCGGGCCAAGGGGCGGCTGCGATGTTTGGGGATGACGCGCTGACATTTGGCCTAGGCCCGTTAGATGCGGAAACGCAGGCGGCGTTTGAGGACGAAATTTTCCTGTCCCATTGTTCCGCCATGCCCCGCGATATTTTGGGCGGCATCGTCGAAGCGCAACGCCTACGCGACGCCCATTTCGCACGCGTGACGCTGGACGCTTTGCGTGAAACAGGTGGCCCGGTTGCCGTGATCACTGGCAATGGACACGCACGCAATGACCGCGCAATCCCTGCGATCATCGCGCAGGCCGCGCCTGATGTGGATGTTGTGTCTTATGGCATCTTGGAATCGTCCGCCGACACTGATCTGTATGATGTGACCATTGTCACTGGTGCATTTGAACGCCCCGATCCCTGTGACGCGTTCAATTGATTGTCCTTTCGGCTTTCGCTAGGGTCCAACCTATCCTAGGGAAGAGGCCGATATGCTGGCAAATAAACGAATTCTTCTGATCATCGGCGGCGGTATTGCGGCGTTCAAAACGCTGGACCTGATCCGCCGTCTGCGTGAACAGGGCGCGGCCGTGACGCCTGTGCTGACCAAAGCGGGTGCTGAATTTGTCACGCCTTTGTCTGTGTCGGCGCTGGCTGCGGAAAAGGTGTATCAGGATCTGTTTGACCTGACGGACGAAGCCGAAATGGGCCACATCGAACTATCCCGTTCCGCCGATCTGGTCGTCGTGGCCCCTGCGACCGCCGACCTGATGTCGAAAATGGCGAACGGTCAGGCGAATGACCTGGCGTCCACGCTGTTGATGGCGACCGATACGCCCGTTCTGATCGCTCCATCCATGAACGTGCGCATGTGGGAACACCCCGCGACGCAGCGAAACCTGAAAACACTGCAAGGCGACGGGATCATGATCGTCGGACCCGATCAGGGCAATATGGCCTGCGGCGAATACGGTCCCGGTCGTCTGGCCGAAGTGCCCGATATCATCGCCTCGATCCGCGTTGCGCTGTCGGATGGGCCGTTGCGCGGAAAACGCGTTCTGGTCACGTCGGGCCCGACCCATGAACCGATTGATCCCGTGCGTTACATCGCAAACCGTTCGTCGGGCGCGCAAGGCACCGCAATTGCCAAAGCGTTGGTCGAATTAGGGGCCGAGGTCGTGTTCGTCACGGGCCCCGCCGATGTGCCTCCGCCCGTTGGTGTGCAGGTCGTCGCTGTTGAAACAGCCCAACAAATGAAACACGCGGTCGAGGCGAATTTGCCCGTCGATGCCGCCGTTTTCGCCGCTGCGGTGGCTGATTGGCGCGTGTCATCGGCCTCGACGTCGAAGATTAAAAAACAAAACGGCGCGCTGCCTATGCTGGAATTTGCGGAAAACCCCGACATTCTGGCGGCCGTCAGCCAAATGACCGTTGGCCGTCCGCCGTTGGTTGTCGGCTTTGCCGCTGAAACAGATGATGTGATCGCCCATGCCACGGCGAAACGCGCGCGCAAAGGCTGTGATTGGATCGTCGCCAATGATGTGTCCCCCGCAACGGGCATTATGGGCGGATCAGAAAATGCGGTGACGATCATTTCGGACGCGGGCGCCGACGAATGGCCCCGCATGGGCAAAGACGCGGTTGCCCAAAAACTGGCGGAACGCATCGCCAGCGCTATCTTAGACAAAGACTAAAGGAACGCCTCTGTGCCTGATATTCAAATCGAATGGTTGGATGACGCCGATCAATCCGTTGCGCTGCCTAGCTATGAAACCGTGGGCGCAGCGGGCGCAGACGTGCGCGCGAATTTTCCAGCGGATGCGCGTGAAGGCGTGACGATCCCCGCCGGTGGCCGCAGCCTGATCCCCACAGGGTTTCGTATGGAAATCCCCGAAGGATACGAAGTTCAGGTTCGCCCCCGTTCGGGCCTTGCGCTGAAACATGGCATCACCTTACCCAACACCCCCGGAACCATCGACAGCGATTATCGCGGCCCTGTTGGCGTGATCATCATGAACGCTGGGGATCAGGATTTCCACATCGCCCACGGCGATCGCATTGCGCAGTTCGTCGTCGCCCCCGTTGTTCAGGGCCGTTTCGTGGCCGCTGGCAAAGAACTGTCCGACACCGTACGCGGTCAGGGCGGATTTGGATCGACGGGCCGCGCATGATTATCGTTCTGATCATGGCTGGCGTGATGTGGGGTGTCGGGGCCGCTATGGGCACGCCTCGCCGCGCGCGTTGGGTCATGATCGGAATTCTGATGGCCGCTGTTTTGCTGGCCAACATCGTCCTGCCCGAAGGTAACCCACTACGGCAAGCCACAGGCGGAGAGCCGCGTTTATGGGCGCTGGTGATCGGCTTTGCAGGGCTCGTCTGGGCGTACCGTTACGGCCTG
This sequence comes from Marivivens sp. ABH4_498, assembly GCF_056160585.1. Taxonomy (NCBI): domain Bacteria; kingdom Pseudomonadati; phylum Pseudomonadota; class Alphaproteobacteria; order Rhodobacterales; family Paracoccaceae; genus Marivivens; species Marivivens sp. ABH4_498. The sequence continues at coordinate 556,386 of NZ_JBSWXL010000001.1, read as the reverse complement.
CGGGCGCTGAAAACGCGGATCGCGGCCCGCGATGCCGCCGACGCGCCCGCCTTGCCTACGGGCAGTTTTACAGATGCCGAACTGGATCGTTACGCGCGTCACATGATGCTGCGCGAAATTGGCGGACCGGGGCAAAAGAAACTGAAAAACGCGCGGGTTCTGGTGATTGGGGCAGGGGGGCTGGGGTCGCCCGTGCTGCAATACCTTGCCGCCGCTGGCGTAGGCACCATCGGGATTGTCGACGATGACGAGGTGGATAATTCCAACCTGCAACGCCAGACCATCCACGCCGACCAAAACATCGGTATGCCAAAGGTGCATTCCGCGGCCAAAACCATGCGCGCCCTGAACCCGTGGATCGAGGTGCGCCCCTACAATCGCCGCCTAACTGCTGAAGACGCAGAAACCCTGTTCGCCGATTATGACCTGATCCTAGATGGGTCCGACAATTTCCCGACCCGCTATTTGGTCAATGAAATCGCTGTGAAACTGGGTAAACCCCTGATCGCCGCCGCCATGACCCAGTGGGAAGGCCAGATTTCACTATACGACCCCGCGCGCGGCGGCCCCTGTTATCAATGCGTTTTCCCACAGGCGCCCGCGCCCGAACTGGTTCCATCCTGCGCCGAAGCTGGTGTTTTGGGTCCATTGCCGGGCGTCGTTGGGTCGATGATGGCGGCAGAGGCCGTGAAATACATCACAGGGGCGGGCGATCCGCTGCGAGGGCGTTTGATGATGTATGATGCGCTATATGCCGATACGCGGATCATGAAAACGAAACCGCGTGACGACTGCCCCATATGTCAAAGCCGACCCCAGTAGGTCGGCTTTGTCTTTAGTCGCCCAGTTTGGCGTGAACTTCTTCCAGATCGACTTCGCCGATTGGCATTTTATTTCCAGGGTTTTCAAAGTCGTATTTGAACAGCTGGAAATCTTTTTTGTAGATCTCATAGACCAGATGCATCGACAGATCGTCAAAGTAGTCTTCGACGGGATGCGCGCGTTTCGGGCCGTGGCCTTCGGATTCGTTGAAACGTGGGATGTTCGACAGATCAATCGAATGCGCCGTTTCGCAGTTATCCAGAACGACCTGCATGCCTTCGTTGAATTTTTCTGTGAAAAAGATGTGGTCGTATTGACCGCCGTTCACGATGAACGTGGAAATATGGCCAGACATCGCGGACCAGTGGATGTCCGGTTCCATCGGGCGTTTCCAGCGGATGGTGTCACGCGCAAACAATAGGAAACGGCGGAACGACTGGATCTGGTCGAAATCGAAACCGTCCTCTGGGCTGCCAACCTCGATCCCGTATTTCTGGATCAGGGTCGGGACCAGATTGCCGCGATAGCGTTTGCCGTTGCGCTGAATGCCGCAGATTTTGTCAAAGAACGACGACAGAATGCGGGTGTACGGGTTGCGCACGCAGGTAAAGGCATAGCTTTTGTGCGATTTCACGTTGTCGGTGATCACCTGCTGGCTGCTGTCGAACGCCCATTTGTGCATGCCGTCGTTGGCATCGTGAATGTCGCCATCGAAAAATCGGCCGTGATCCGAATAGAACATAATCTGACCGATGGACGAACATGCGCATTTCGGAACGACCCGATATACCATGCTTTCACTTTCGGTCATCCAAGTGCCCGGAAACCCCATACTCTTCCCTTCTTTTGCACGTCGTTCGCCTGTAGATAGTCGACGCGAAATAATATCGCCCATAAAAAGCAAAGAAACACTGTTTTTTCAATGGCTCTTTGGGCTATCTAGAAGAAACCGAAAAGAACCAAGCTGGGTTATTGTTTCCGATATGGCAAAAATCGCCTTTATTCTACTTTGTCATAAAAACCCCGAAGCGATCATTCAGCAGGCCGAACAGCTGACCGCTGTGGGCGATTATATATCGATTCACTTTGATGCCAGCGCACCGCAAGCGGCCTATGACCTGATCGTTCAGGAACTGTCAGACAACCCAAACGTCACCTTTGCGAAAAAACGGATCAAATGTGGCTGGGGTGAATGGAGCCTGGTCCAAGCATCGCTTTACGCGATTGAAGCCGCCGTTGACGCCTTTCCGCGCGCGACCCATTTTTACATGGTGTCCGGCGACTGTATGGCCGTGAAATCGGCAAAATACGCGCATCGGTTCTTGGATTCGCACGACAAAGACTACGTCGAAAGTTTCGATTTTTTCGAAAGCGACTGGATCAAGACAGGCATGAAAGAAGAACGCCTGATCTATCGTCACTGGTTTAACGAACGCACGCAAAAGCGGCGGTTCTACTGGTCGTTCTGGGCGCAGCGCCGGTTCGGTTTCACGCGGCAAATCCCCGAAGATATTCAGGTGCAAATCGGCAGCCAATGGTGGTGCCTGCGTCGCCGCACGATCGAATGGATCATTGATTTTACGCGCCAACGCAAAGACGTGATGAAATTCTTTTCCACCACGTGGATTCCCGATGAAACCTTTTTCCAAACGCTTGTCCGTCATCTGGTGCCCGAAAAGGAAATTGATACGCGCACCCTGACGTTTTTGATGTTCACCGACTACGGGATGCCTGTGACGTTCTATAACGATCACTATGACATGTTGCTGGCGCAGGATTCGCTGTTCGCCCGTAAAATCAGCCCCGAAGCCACCGAACTGCGCAAACGTCTGGGCCGCCTGTACGCATCCGATCGGTCTGATTTCCCCATTTCGAACGAAGGCCGCAACCTGTTCAAATTCCTGACGGGCCGCGGACGCGAAGGTCGTCGGTACGCCCCACGTTTCTGGGAATCAGAGGCATCTTTGGGCCGTGACCGTGAATTGCTGATTGTGGCGTGTAAAAAATGGCACGTGGCCAAACGTTTGATCGCATCCATCGAACAGCACGCCAACATACCCGTGACGGCCTATTTGTTTAACGAAGAATCGACGCCTCTGCCCGATCTGGGCGGTATTCAGGCGACGCTGGGCAAACGTCACCGTCACCGCCGCGCATTGATGCGGATGCTGTTTGACTATCACGAAACCGACCGCATGGTCGTGTGTATGGATACGGCGAACCTGGATCTGATGCAGGATTTTTCGAACGATCGCTCCATTACCAAGGTTCTGGAAATTCAGTGTAATTTTTCGGATGACTACATCCGCGGGCACGCGCAACGGGTTGGTCTGATGGGCGAAGAAACAGACGCCGAAACCACTGCGCGTCTGCTTCCGACGGTTCGCAATGATCTGGCACACGAAAGCGACCGCATTCGCGACAGCGGTTTCGAATCCTACAACCGGATTATCGAAACCCTGCCGCCCGAAGAAAACGCAACCGCACTTGCGTCATTCCTGACCGTATCCGAAGATATCGCGCGTCAAATCGCGCAAACTCCACACCTATTCGTTGACTGAGGCGACCCATGGAATTCAACTACGACCCCCAGAATATTTTCGCGAAAATCCTGCGCGGCGAAATTCCGAATAACACCGTGTATGAAAACGATCATGCGCTGGCGTTTCATGACATCGCGCCGCAGGCTCCGACCCATATTCTGGTGATCCCCAAAGGCCCGTATATGTCGCTGGATCATTTTGCCCGTGACGCATCCGCCGACGAACAGGTTGGTTTCATGCAGGCCGTTGCCAAAGTTTGCGAAATCGCGGGCGTGGATGATGGGTTCCGCGCGATTGCCAACAGCCGCGAACACGGCATCCAAGAGGTGCCGCATTTCCACCTGCACATCGTTGCGGGCCGCGTTTTGGGCCGAATGCTGGAACAGTAATCAGCTGGCCGAGGTGAGGGCGAGGAACACGTCCTCTAGGTCGGCCTCTTCGGTTTTGATGTCGCTGATTTTGATATTGGCGGCATGAACCGCTGACAAAACCTGTTCGGCGGACACTTCGCGCGGTTTATACGTCAGCGCGATGGACCCGTCGGCCCGTTTTGCGCCCGTGATACCAGCGGGTAGGGCAGGGATTTCGGCATCATGGCTGGGCATGATCACCATGGTTTTATTATCCAAACGGCCCAGCAGGTTGGCGGTGGTGTCGCGCGTGATCAGTTCGCCATTATTGATGATGGCGATTTCGTCGCACATTTCCTGCGCTTCTTCCAAATAGTGGGTCGTCAGGATGATGGTCATCCCCAGTTCTTCGTTCAGGCGACGCACATTGGCCCACAGCATGTTGCGCAGGTTGATATCGACGCCCGCTGTCGGTTCGTCCAGCACCAGAATCTGCGGCGCGTGAACCAACGCTTTGCCCAGCAACAAACGGCGGCGCATACCGCCCGATAGGGACCGCGCGTAGGCTTCGGCTTTGTCGGTTAGGCCGATCAGTTCCAGAATCTCTGCCGTTTTGCGCTGTGATTTCGGCACGCCGTATAGGCCCGCCTGTACCTCTAGGCTGCCGCGCGGGGTAAAAAACGGATCAAGGTTCGGCTCTTGCGGCATGATGCCGATGGCGGCGCGCGATTGGCGCGGATTGACGTCCTGATCAAATCCCCAGATTTTCACGTTGCCGGCGGTTTTGTTTACCAGACCCGCCAAAATGTTGATAATCGTGGATTTTCCGGCGCCATTTGGCCCCAGTAGCCCGAAAATGGACCCGCGCGGGATGTTCAGGTTGATCCCTTTTAGCGCTTCTTTCGCCTCTGATCGGCCTGTCGCGGCATAGGTTTTGCGCAGGTCGGTGATTTCGATGGCATTTTCTGTCATGTTCGGGTCCTGCATTTTCAGCGCACGGGGTTGATATAGGTTCAATCACGATCTAAAGCGGAGAGTGTCCAGCGACAACCAATATAGGCTTAGTGATGACAATTCCTGCACCAGAAACCAAAATCGTCGAAACTTGGAAAGTCGCATGTGACGGTAGCGAAGGTGCCTTGGGCCACCCACGCGTCTGGCTGCAAATCCCACACGAAGACGGTTATGTGGAATGCCCGTACTGCGATGCGAAATACGTTCACGCATCGCGTCCGGAACTGGCTGAATAATCAGCTGATTGGAATATCGCCACCCGCGCACGGCAGGTAGGCGATCCGTTCCCCCGTATCCCCCCGAAGATATTCGAGCACATGCGTGCCCGACCAAATCCGTATGGGCGTGCCGTCTGCCATGGATCCGCGCCCAACAGCGGTGCCCGTATAAGGGTCTTGGTACGTGTAATAAACGCGGCCCGTGTCGCCGTTTTCGCATGTCACGTCCGCTTGACCCAGTCCCATCCAATTTTGCGACATCCACGTGCCGCTGCACAGCGTGCCGTCGGACAGTTTTCCTGAAAATTCGCCCGACCCGCGGCCAAAGGCGCGTCCGTTGAACCATGTGCCTTCGTTCCCGACGCAGGCGACGACGCGGTTACAGTTGTCATTGTCGTCCGTCAGGTGGCACGACGTACGTGATTGTGCATTTGCAACCGAAGAAGCCGTAATGCCGACTAGAAGCAGGACGCGGAACATGTCAAAAACCCTTTAACGAATACTGGAAATAGGAGCAGGTCATGAGCGGATTTGGAAAAGGGTGCCATTTGCATCTGATCGATGGATCGGCGTTCATTTTTCGCGCCTACCATGCGCTGCCCCCTTTAACCCGCAAATCTGACGGTCTGCCTGTTGGTGCCGTCAGTGGATTTGTGAACATGTTGCAACGCTATGTCGAGGGGAATTCAGGCCCCGATGCAGCGACCCACGTCGCGGTTATCTTTGACTATTCCGGAAAATCGTTCCGCAACGAAATCTATGACCAATACAAGGCGCACCGTCCCCCAGCCCCCGAAGATCTGGTGCCTCAGTTCCCGCTGACCCGCGATGCGACCCGCGCGTTCAACATCGCCTGCCACGAAATCGAAGGGTACGAGGCTGACGACATCATCGCGACCTTGTCCTGTCAGGCGCGCGAACTGGGCGGCCGCGTGACCATCGTGTCGTCGGACAAAGACCTGATGCAATTGATCGGCGGCGGCGTTGAAATGCTGGACCCGATGAAAAACAAACGCATCGGCGTCGAAGGCGTCGAAGAAAAATTTGGCGTCGGCCCCGAACGTGTGGTCGATGTGCAGGCGCTGGCGGGCGATAGCGTCGATAACGTGCCGGGCGCGCCTGGGATCGGGATCAAAACTGCAGCTTTGTTGATCAATGAATATGGTGATCTGGAAACTCTGCTGGACCGTGCGGGCGAAATCAAACAGCCCAAACGCCGTCAGACCCTGATCGACAACCGCGAACAGATCGAAGTGTCCAAACGTCTGGTTCAACTGGACTGTAACACGCCGCTGGATTTCAGCATTGATGATCTAGAGGTCCGCGACCCAGAACCAGAGGCATTGCTGGGGTTCCTGTCCGCCATGGAATTCCGCAGCGTATCCAAACGCATCGCGGATAAAATGGGCGTCGATAGCCCTGTGATCCCCGACAAAACGCCCGAAGGCGCAGACCCAATTGCCGCCGACGCGCCCGCGCAGGTGCCGTTTGATGCGGATGCCTATGAATGCGTGCGGGACGCTGATGCGCTGCGTAAATGGGTCGATGCGGCGTACGAGGTCGGCTATGTCGCCTTCGATACCGAAACCACGGGCCTAGATGACATGGTCGTTGATCTGGTTGGTGTGTCATTGTCTTCGGTCGCGGGGCAGGCGTGTTATGTGCCGCTGGGCCATAAATCGTCTGCGGCGGATGATCTGTTCGGCGGTGACGCGCTGGCCGAAGGTCAGATGGAGATGAACGCGGCGTTGGAAATCCTCAAACCGATGCTAGAGGATCAAAGCATCCTGAAAATCGGTCAGAACATCAAATATGACGCGAAAATTCTGGCGCGGTATGGGGTGGATGTGGCCCCGATCGACGACACGATGCTGATGTCTTATGCGCTGAATGCGGGTCTGCATGGGCATGGCATGGACGCGCTGTCCGAACAGTATCTGTCGCACAAACCGATTGAAATTAAATCGCTGCTGGGCACAGGTAAATCCGCGATCACCTTTGACCGCGTGCCTGTCGATGACGCCGTGAAATACGCCGCCGAAGATGCGGATATCACCCTGCGTCTGTGGCAGCTGTTCAAACCGCAACTGCACCAGAAAAAGGTCACGACCGTTTACGAAACGCTGGAACGTCCGTTGATGCCCGTGCTGGCGCGGATGGAAATGGCAGGGGTCAAGGTTGACCGCGATACCCTGTCGCGCATGTCCAATGCCTTTGCCCAGAAAATGGCGGGGCTAGAGGATGAAATCAAACAGCTTGCGGGCCGTGATTTCAACGTGGGGTCGCCCAAACAGCTGGGTGAAATCCTGTTCGACGATCTGGGCCTGCCGGGCGGCAAAAAAGGCAAAAACGGCGCCTATAGCACCGGCGCTGATATTCTAGAGGATCTGGCGACCGAACACGAAATGCCGCGCAAAGTTCTGGATTGGCGGCAGCTGTCGAAACTGAAATCGACGTACACGGACGCGCTGCAAAACCACATCAATGCGGATACGGGGCGCGTGCACACGTCCTATCTGCAAACGGGCGCTGCTACGGGGCGTTTGGCGTCGACCGATCCGAACCTGCAAAACATCCCGATCCGCAGCGAAGAAGGCCGCCGCATCCGCGAAGCATTCGTTGCCGAACAGGGCAAAACCATTGTCGCGCTGGACTATAGCCAGATCGAATTGCGCATTCTGGCCCATGTTGCGGGGATCGACGCACTGAAACAGGCGTTCCGCGATGGGCAGGACATTCACGCGATGACCGCGTCGGAAATGTTTGATGTGCCGATGGATCAGATGACATCCGATATCCGCCGTCAGGCCAAAGCGATCAACTTTGGTGTGATCTACGGCATCTCTGGTTTTGGCCTTGCGCGGAATTTGCGTATCCCGCGGGCAGAGGCGCAGGGGTTCATCGACCGCTATTTTGAACGGTTCCCTGGCATCCGTACCTACATGGATGAAACCGTCGCCTTTGCCAAAGAACACGGGTACGTCGAAACCCTGTTCGGACGCAAAATCCATACGCCCGAAATCGGTGCCAAAGGCCCGCAGGCAGGGTTTGCAAAACGCGCGGCGATCAACGCCCCGATCCAAGGCACCGCCGCTGATATCATCCGCCGCGCCATGATCCGCATGGATGACGCGATCAGCGGACTGCCCGCGAAAATGCTGTTGCAGGTCCACGATGAATTGCTGTTCGAGGTTGACCAAGGCGCCGAAGATGATCTGATCGCCGTGGCCCGTGACGTGATGGAAAACGCCAGCGACCCCGCCGTGAAACTGGATGTAAAGCTAAGCGTCGACGCAGGCACCGGCGCGAACTGGGCCGAAGCACATTAAAACAAAAGGCCCGCCAGATTATCTGGCGGGCCTTTGAATTAGGCTTGGCGGGCAAAGTAGGGGGAGGAGCCTTTGCCCAGCTGCGCCTTAATTCAGCGGTTCGTTGTCAATCGTCTGCGATGGTTTGCTGATCGCAATGCGGCGCGGTTTCAGCGCCTCGGGCACTTCGCGTTTCAGGTCGATGTGCAGCAGCCCGTTTTCCAGCGCGGCATTGGTCACCTGTACGTGGTCGGCCAGATGGAAACGGCGGTTGAATGCGCGCGTCGCAATCCCGCGGTGCAGATAGGTTGTTTCAGGTTCTTTGTCTTTCGCGCCCGAAACAAACAGAGTGTTTTCGCGTAATTCGATGGTCAGATCGTCTTCGGCAAAACCTGCGACGGCCAGCGTCACGCGCCATGCCTGTTCGTCGGTTTTTTCGATATTGTAGGGGGGATAGCTTTGGTTTGGGCTATCGTTTGTCATCACGCGGTCCATCAAATCGGCGATCTGATCATAGCCAACGGTGGCGCGGTAAAGGGGTGCAAGGTCAAAGCTTCGCATGGGTCATCCTCCAATGAGCGACAACAGATAATTATGCCTTCCATCATGGACAGGCGGTGAAATAACAGGACCCATTTGGCATCCTGTGGAATTTATTTGTGTATAGGGAAACAGGGTTTCAACCCCATTAGGGGCGAATAAATTTCGCGCCTGTGTCGCGGCGCTGACCGGGGGTGATGGACTGTGGCAAACCCGTCTGCAGGTCGTCAATTTCTTGCACCAACGCGTCCAAAGGCGCCCCGAGACTGGCACCCAGCGAAATTGGTTGCCCATTGGTTTCGGACATCGCAGAAACGACCGACACGATTTCCAAAATTCCGTTGTTAGACCGAAAAACGGGTGATCCCGATGCGCCAAAATCAACATCGCAGGTCAGAATGACAACGCCGTCCTGCTGGCCCAATACATCGCAAATTTCCTGCAAAGATGGGGCTTCTTCGCGGCCTTTGGCGTAGGACACGACCCCAACCATGTCGCCGCGACGGGGGCTGCCCGCAATGGGATAAGGTGCAAGCGACGGTAGGCGGATGGGCTGCGACAGCCGTAGCACTGCCAAATCATGCGCGACCTCTGATGCTTCGATCGCGCCGCCCGGACGAAAATCCGAATGCGCGACAACGGCCGCAATGCTGCGGTAGGCTTCGGCGCGGCCTTCGCGCAGTCCGGCACTGAATGTGAAACGGTCGGCAGAAATGGCCGCGTTATCGCGGTCATAGATACAATGCGCAGCCGTTAAAATCAGGTCTTCGCGGATCAAGGAAGCGGTACAAAACCCTTTGCCCGCGATATCCAAACGCCCGACCGACGCCCACTGCATGCCGTCTTGGCGGCTGGTCAATTCGTTCAGCGCAGTCGATTGCGCCCATGCCCCGCTAGCCCCTGCAATCGCCATAAAGACGCAAAGAATTTTCCAGATATTTTTGGCGCGTTTCATCATGAGCATTCTATCGCAGGGATATCAGGCATCTTTATGGCACATGGCAGGTATTTGGAACGGATTATTGCCTAAGATTTGGCTGCGCGATAATCAGGTTTTATGACTTTGATTGATCACCTGACTTTGCTCACTTTAGGCGACGGCATCGCCGCTATTTTCATTTTGCTTGCTTGGGCCGCTGTGGGGTGGACCATCGAACATCCACCAACGTCCAAACCATCGGTTTCTACGTTGATGGCCGCCTATCGCAGCGAATGGATGGTCGCATTTGAAGCCCGCGATAACCGTATCTTTGACGCGCAGATGATGGGGACGTTGCGGCAGGGGACATCGTTTTTTGCCTCTACATCGATCCTTGCTATCGGTGGTGTCTTGGCGCTGATCGGCAATACGGATCAGTTGCGCGGGGTCGCACAAGAATTCGCAAACGCCGATGATCCGGTGTTTGTCTGGCAGTTGAAATTGGTTTTGGTCGGGTTTTTCCTGACCTTTGCCTTTTTGAAATTTGTCTGGGCGCACCGTTTGTTCGGCTACTGTGCGGTGGTCATGGGAACCGTCCAACGCCCCGGCACCGAAGGCGGCGCGCATAGGTCAGAACAAGCCGCGCAATTGAATATCAGGGCATCGATCAATTTTACGCGCGGATTGCGGGCGATGTATTTTGCGCTGGGGGCGTTGGGGTGGTTGATGGGACCGATCATGCTGATCCTATCAACCTTGGGCGTGCTTTATCTATTGTGGAGCCGCGAATTCGCCTCGGCACCGCGTGATATTTTGATGAACGATTAACGGCGCCCTTCGCGCAGCCATGCGCCGACAGCCAGTGCCGCGGCCATCATCAAAAACAACCACGCAGGCACCAAGGGCATGATCGATACATCGGCGGTCAGATAGGCACCGCGCGGCGTGACGCCCAACCAATTGCTGGCGGCTGCAATGCGGCCTTCGCGGACGGCGCGGACGGTGAATTCACCCGTTTCTTGTCGAAATGCACCGCCACCTGTTTGATCCAGATAGGGCGCAATCACGCTGTCGGTCGCGATGGTTTGTTCAAATTCTTTGGGTGCGGCGGGACCAACGCCGATGACCGTTTCCTGATCGCCTTCGGTGATGCGGTATAGGCCCAGTTCGGGCGCAGTATATTCGGCCTCGAACCTACCGGGGGTGGTCTGACGCAGCGCGAAGGTCTGATCGCTGCCATCGGGCGCGGTCACGGTTGCATCGCCAATCGCATCCGACATTGTGCGCCGAATGATGCGGATCGTGTCGCCGTTCACTTCGGCCCATAGCGTTTCTTCTTCAAGCTCGGGTTCTTTCATCATCCAGTGGGCCAACCGCCGCAACAGTTCCAGCTGCGGCCCGCCGCCTTCGAACCCGCGGTCCCAAAGCCACGATTGATCGGATGTCATCAGCGCCACGCGGCCTTCGCCGACGCGGTTTAGGACCAACAATGGCCGATCATCTGCGCCCGACATCGCAACGGTCGCATCAGGCGTGGGAACGACATCAACCAATCGGAACCACCGCCCCCATTCGGGCGTGCCATCAGGGGCCAGGGTGGTGAACTGTTCCAATCCTTCGGTGACGGGGTGGCGTGCGCCCAGTTCGGTGATGGTAGGGGTGAACCCCTGCTCGATGACCTGCGCTGTTGGGGCACCCGGAATAATATCGCCCAAGGCCGACCGATAGATGCTGTCGGCACCGCCGAATTCAGGACCAGAGGAGACCAGCAAAGCACCGCCGTCTTCGACGTAGTAGCGAATGTTTTCCAAATATGAATTCGGTAAAATTCCACGGCGGCGATACCTGTCAAAGATGATCAGATCGAATTCGTCGATTTTTTCCAAAAACAGTTCGCGGGTCGGAAACGGGATAAGCGAAAGTTCATCTACAGGAACGCCGTCCTGTTTTTCAGGTGGGCGCAGAATTGTGAAATGCACCAGATCGACGCTGCTGTCGGATTTCAGCAGGTTGCGCCACGTCCGTTCCCCTGCATGCGGTTCGCCCGATACCAGCAGCACACGCAGCCTGTCGCGCACGCCGTTTATCTGGATCACGGCAGCATTGTTGCGGTCGGTCAATTCGCCGTCTTCTGTTGGGACGGTAAATTGCAAAACGTTCATTCCGCCGTGGGGCAGGGTGATGGGGACTTCGATATCTTGATCAACGGGAATATCGAATAGGAACGGTCGTCCGCCATCAATCGCGATAGCAAGCTGCGCCAAACCGCCTGTGTCTGGCGCGGCGCCTTGGTCTTCGATCCGCAGAGTCAGGGTGATCGGTTCATCGATAATGCCGAATGCGGGTGCGTTACGGACGATCAACCGGCGGTCCCAATCGGTTTCCTGTCCGGTTTGCAGCAAATGAACCGGCGCTTCGATCACTGGGGCGCGGTCCATATCGTGAATGCGGCCATCGGAAATGACAAAGGCCCCTGCGATCCTGCCAGTGGGTTCTTGCGCCAGAGCGCTGGATAATGCGGTCATCACCCGCGATCCGCTGTCCTGTTCGCCGTCTCGGACCGTGATTTCGCGTAGTTCTGTGTTGGGTAGCCGCGCGATCTGTTCGCGCAGATTTTCCAGCGCGGCCTGCGTTTGGTCGTCGCGCCCGTTGATGCGTTGGCTTGCGCTTTCGTCGATTGCCACCAGAACGATGTCGGACAATGCCGTGCGGTTTTCCGATTTCAGCGCTGGGTTCGCCAGCGCCGTCAGGATCGCAACAGCTGCCAAAGCGCGTAGCCACCAGCCCACGCTGCCGCGCAACGCCGAAAATAGACAAAACGCAATCGCGGCTGCCGCAAGGCCGGCAATCGCAACCCAAGGTAGCAGGGGATCAAAAACAATATCGGTCATTCGCCTAGCCTATCCAACAATGCAGGCACGTGGACCTGATCCGATTTGTAGTTTCCGGTTAGGACGTGCATGACCAGATTGACCCCGAACCGCAGCGCGATTTCGCGTTGCCTTGCGCCCGCGTTCCCGCGTCCGACAGGGAACAAATAGCGCCCTGTTTCATCCATCGCCCAAGCCGCGGCCCAGTCGTTCCCGCCGATCACCACTGGGGTCACGCCGTCGTTCAGATTGCGAAATGGCATGCCATCGATTTCGTTGCCTGCGTTCACGGATGCTTCGACCCAGATGTCGCGCCCGTTATAGCGCCCCGGAAAATCCTGTAGCAGGTAAAACGTGCGGGTCAGAATGTGATCCGTGGGCAGCCGTTCGATGGGGGGAATATCTAGGCCTGCCGCAATCGCCTGCAGTTTGCGAGCCTCGGTTGTGGTGGTGCCGTATTGCGCAAAATCCGCGTCGCGGGTGTCAAAGACGATCATCCCACCAGACCGTAGATAGTCGTTCAGTTTCGCATAAGCGTCACGGCTGGGCATCGGTTGGTTGGCCGTAATCGGCCAATAGATCAGCGGGAAAAACGACAGCTCGTCCGTTTCGATGTTCACGCCTACGGGATCATCTGGTTCGATGGATGTCCTGCGGGTCAATGTATCCGACAATCCAAATAGCCCTGCATAGGCGGCATCATCAACGTCAGCGTCGCCGGTGATAACATGCGCCAAAACAACGTTGGACGTGGCTGCAATCGCGGCGGCATCAGATTGCGCGCGTGCATCATTGGGCAGGATCATCACAGCAATAAACGCGGCAACAATTCCGCCCCGCAGGCGCCCCGACAGGCCCAATGTAACGATGATGTCGACGCATAATAGCGCCAGCGCAGTTGCCAAAAACCAGCCCATCAAAGGTGTCTCTGGTGCATCTGTGATTGTTTCGACCGTGACATTGGCTGGCCATGTGGCAGGTGCAATCTGGCGGTCGGCGTCAATGACATTCAGTGCAAGCGCGCGGTCTTCGCTGGTGTATAATCCGGGCGGAATATCCGCGGAGGGGGTGAATGCGGCCAAATCTTCGCCTGTTGTTCCAGCCAGATCGGCGCCACTACGCAATGTTCCGTCGGCCATCAGGATTTGCGCGGGTGTCCAAAACGATCCGGCTAAAATCTCTGCCGAGGGTTCGGTATTGCCGCTGATAATCGACAGGCGTTCCAGCATTTGAACGAACAATCCCGACAGGGGCAAATTCGACCACTCCGCGTTTGCGGTGACATGGAACAACACAATTTGGCCCGCGCCCAACGTGTCGCGCGTCACCAGCGGTGTGCCATCGGTCAACTGCGCGATAACGCGGCTGGCCAGCGTTGGATCGGGTTCTGCGACCACCTGTGCTGATACGATCACGTCCTTGGGGATCGGCAGTCCTGCAAAGGGGCTGTTTTCTGCGAAAGGTGCAAGGGTTTTAGGTTCGCCCCAGCTCATTGTGCCGCCGACGCTGCGGCCGCCCGACCGTAGGCGCACGGGCAACAAGGGGTCCGCTTCGATGGAAAATTCGGCCGCTGCCAGTCGCGGGCCGGCAAAGCGTAGCAACATCCCGCCCTGTTCGATCCAGTTGGTTAGCAGTTCGTTTTCCAAGGGCGAAATCGTTGCCACATCCGCCAACACAATGACGTCGGGGTTCGCGGGAATGGCATCTGTAAGCGGCAGTTCGATCAGGTCGGCATTGGGGCGCAACGCTTCGCGTAGGTAATGTAGTGGCGATAGCAGTTGCAGGCTTTCGGTGCTGGTCCCGCCCGATACCAACGCGATTTCGCGGCGTTTCAGGCTGTCATCCGTCAATGTCACAGCCCCTGCGCTGTTTACGCCAGAGATGGCAAAACGGGTGACGCGGTTGCGCTGTTCGGGGGGCAGATCGAATTCCGTGGTCGTTTCGGTTTCGGTGTCGGCGAAAACAATCGGCGCTGATGCCAATTCGCGTTCGATACCCGCTGGGTCCAGTCCAATTGCGTGGGCGGTATATTCATCCTGCGCGCCATGCGTTCGCGTCGCGCGCAGGGTCACGGTCGCACCGTCAATCACCGCAGGGCGGAGCCCCACAACAGGCCGATTGGTTTCGAACACGGTGACGGCACCGCGATCTTGCAATGCGACCAGAATGTCGTCGCGCACATCGCGGTCGATACCGTCAGACAGCCAATAGGTGTCGAACGATCCGTTCTGCATGGCGGCCCATTCCGCCGCCGTTTCAGGAACGTCCCAAGCGGCTGGCGACAGGTTTGCAACCGACCGCAGGGCGACATCGGACGTCACAAATGTCAGGTCTGTCGGCAGGTCGGTCAGCGTTGTTACAGCGACAGTCCGTTCGTTGCGCGCGGCTTCGGCAAGTTTGGATTCGATCTGATCCAGCCGCAGTGACCAATCGGGCGCATCCGCCCATGTGCCATCGGCGATGATCAACAATGGCCCCGATCCGCCAGAGCGGGTTTCGGGGTTCAAGATCGGTCCTGCAAAGCCGATAATCAGCCCGGCAATCGCCAAAGCGCGCAACACCAGCAACCACCAAGGCGTGCGGTCTGTTTCGACCTCTTTTTCTTGTAGACCCAATAGCAGCGCCACACCAGGAAAACGGCGTTGGATGGGCGCGGGCGGCACGGCCCGTAGCAAAATCCATAAAATGGGTAGGCCGATCAACGCGACCAGTAACCACGGGGCTGTAAAACCTAATGTGCCGAATAGTACCATTAGCGTGTCTGCTCCGTCGCGGTGTAGAGCCACAATAGGGCCGATTGCGCGCTATCGCCTGTGTGGTGCGTGCCGTATTGCCAACCCGCCGTGCGGGCCAGAGCGGCAATCCGGTCTTTGCGTTCGGCCAGACGTTCGCGGTATCGCGTGCGCAGATCGCCTGCCTTTTGCGTTTCAAACCGCAGACTGCCGCCCATCGACTGAAATACGGTGCGCCCGTCGAATGGGAAATCTTCTTCGGCGGGGTCAAGGATTTGCAACAGGGTTCCGCCCACGCCGCGATCTGCCGCGCGGGTTAGCGCCGTTTCCAGCGGGGCCAGATCGCCCATGAAATCCGACATATACACGGCGCGTGAATTCGGCAGGATGCCCGCATCATCTGGCGATCCGTAATCGGAGCCATCAGCCTGCGCCGCCCATTCGGCGATCCGCATTGATTGCGCTTCGCCGCGGCGGGCGGGGATATCCGCGCCAATCACGCCAACGCGTTCGCCGCCCCGCAACAGCAACAGCGACAAGGCCGTCATCAATACGCCTGCGCGGGCCGCTTTGGTCGGGTGGTTGTCGGCTGAACTGAACGACATCGACGAGGACCGATCGATCCACATCATCACGGTCTGGGCGATCTGCCATTCTTTGTCTTGGACATAGGTCGTGTCGGATCGGCCTGACCTGCGCCAGTCGATCAATCGTGCTTCGTCCCATGTTTGCGCTGGGCGGTATTGCCAGAAATGGTCGCCCATGCCTGCGCGGCGGCGTCCGTGTTCGCCCATGATAACGGTCGATGCCAATTGATCCGCCTGCGCCAATAGCGCGGGCAGGGATGCGGCAACAGTTTCCGCATTGGCACGTAGGGCGATCGGGTCGGTCAAGCGGCGGCCTCGGTCCCTGTGAACTGATCGGCGGTGGCGTCGATGATATCGGCCAAGGTGGTTCCGCGCGCTTTGGCGGCGAACGTCAGGGCCATACGGTGGGTCAGAACGGGCGCGGCCAATGCGCGGACGTCTTCGGGCGATGGGGCAAGGCGGCCGTTCATCAATGCCTCGGCCCGAGCGCATAGCATCAGCGCCTGCGCCGCACGAGGGCCAGGGCCCCACGCGATGTTTTCGTTCACGATGGCCGGCGCATCAGGGCCAGGGCGACAGGCGCGCACCAGATCCAAGATCATATCCATGATGTTTTCGCCAACGGGCATCTGGCGCAGCAGGGCCTGCGCGGCGATCAATTCATCGGCGGTGAAAACGGCATGAGCGTCTTCTTCGGCTGCGCCGGTGGTGGCGATCAGGATGTCGCGTTCCACATCACGGGTCGGGTAGGGCACGTCGATCTGCAGCAGGAAACGGTCCAGCTGCGCCTCTGGCAGGGGGTAGGTGCCTTCTTGTTCCAGCGGGTTTTGAGTGGCCAGTACGTGGAACGGTTTGCCTAATGGGCGGTGCTGACCTGCGATGGTGACTTCGCGTTCTTGCATCGCTTGTAGCAGCGCGGATTGGGTCCGCGGGGACGCGCGGTTGATCTCGTCGGCCATCAAGAGCTGACAGAAAACGGGGCCTTCGATGAAACGGAACGACCGCGACCCATCGGCGGCTGTTTCCAGAACTTCGGACCCTAGAATATCGGCAGGCATCAGGTCGGGCGTGAATTGGATGCGGCTGCCGTCCAGCCCCATCACGGTGGACAGCGTATCAACCAGACGGGTTTTGCCCAAACCGGGCAGGCCGACCAGCAGCGCGTGACCGCCAGAAACCAGTGCGGCCAGAGTCAAACTGACGACACGTTCCTGTCCAATGAACCGTTTGGAAATGCTATCACGGGCCTGAACCAGCTTTTCGCTTAGCTTTTCGATTTCAACAACCAGATCGGCGGGTGCGGCCATGACAATGCTCCTAGGTCACTCTATGTTGTTACAGAACCAGATATCACTACTGATCCCAATGGCAAAAACATGACTGGACAAAAGATTGTGACCCCATCGGCACAAAGCCTTGCTTCGGCGGCGCAGGCTGCATCGAAAAAGGGCCTGCCACCTGTCGAAAAATGGAATCCGCCGTTTTGCGGGGATATCGACATGCGGATCGCGCGGGATGGGACGTGGTTTTACATGGGCACGCCGATTGGGCGACACGCGATGGTGAAACTATTCTCAGGAATCATTCGGCGCGATGGGGATGATTATTTTCTGGTGACCCCTGTCGAAAAGGTGGGGATCACCGTTGATGACGCGCCATTCGTCGCCGTGGATTTCGACGAAACGCCCGATGGGCTGTTGTTTACCAATAACGTCGGCGATCAGGCGTTGGCGGGGCCTGACCATCCCATCCGCATGGAAACCGATCCCGAAACGGGCGAACCATCGCCCTACGTCCTGATCCGCCGAAACCTGTGGGCGCTGATCGACCGCAAATCGTTTTACCGTTTGGTTGATTTGGGCGACGTGCAGGGCGACCATTTCGGCGTGACCTCTGGCGGAGAATTCTTTCCGCTGATGGCGGCGGACGCGTTGGAATAATCTGGTTCCTATCGTGAACGCGGGCCGCGACAGGGAAACAAAGTTGTAATTTGTCGGTGCAAATGACGTTTCAAGACGAAAAATGACGTTTCGCGCCTCTTTCACCTGACGAATTGGTGTGTATCACAGGGTAAATCTAATCCGGAGTGATCCATGTCCAAATTTGCTCTTACCGTTACGTGCCCATCGACCCGCGGCATCGTTGCTGCGATCGCCAATTATCTGGCCGATCAGGGGTGTAACATTACTGACTCGTCGCAGTTTGATGACGCGCAGACCGGAAATTTCTTTATGCGCGTTAGCTTTACCGCTGAAACGGGCAAAGAACAGGCCGAGCTAGAGGCAGGTTTTGCCGAGACCGCAAAACAGTTCGCTATGGATTTCGCATTCCATGACGAAGCCGAAAAAATGAAGGTCATCATCATGGTGTCCCGTTTCGGCCACTGCCTGAACGACCTGCTGTATCGCTGGAAAATCGGGGCTTTGCCGATTGATATCGTGGCGGTCATTTCGAACCACATGGATTATCAAAAGGTCGTTGTGAACCACGACCTGCCGTTCCACTGCATCAAAGTGACCAAAGAAAACAAACCACAGGCCGAAGCGGCCATCATGCAGGTTGTCGAAGACACCGGCGCCGAACTGATCGTTCTGGCGCGTTACATGCAGGTTCTGTCGGATGCGATGTGCCAGAAAATGTCGGGCAAGATCATCAACATCCACCATTCGTTCCTGCCATCGTTCAAAGGCGCGAACCCGTACAAACAGGCGTTCGAACGCGGCGTGAAACTGATCGGTGCGACGTCGCATTACGTGACCGCCGATCTGGACGAAGGCCCAATCATCGAACAGGACATCGTGCGGGTGACGCACGCGCAATCTGCAACGGATTATGTATCGCTGGGCCGCGATGTCGAAAGCCAAGTTTTGGCCCGTGCAATCCACGCTCACGTTCAGCATCGCGTTTTCCTGAACGGAAACAAAACCGTTGTGTTCCCAGCGTCGCCTGGC
The DNA here is from genome assembly GCF_056160585.1 of Marivivens sp. ABH4_498. Classification (NCBI taxonomy): domain Bacteria; kingdom Pseudomonadati; phylum Pseudomonadota; class Alphaproteobacteria; order Rhodobacterales; family Paracoccaceae; genus Marivivens; species Marivivens sp. ABH4_498. The sequence goes on along the minus strand of NZ_JBSWXL010000001.1, from coordinate 537,532 downwards.
GCCTATGCGTCCGAACGCATGGGATAAACCCGATCCATACCTTCAATGTTGGGCGGCCGTTGTGCCGCCCTTTTCTTTGGCGGTCAGGGGCATTAGGTTTTCCGCAAAACAGGAGCCACATATGACCCTACCTCCATTAGATTGGGACGATCGTTTCGCGAAATCAGACGGTTATTTGTTCGGAACGACGGCGAATTATTTCTTGGGCGAAGTGGCCCATCTGTTGCCGACCCGTGGGTCCGCTTTGGCTGTGGCAGATGGCGAAGGGCGCAATGGTGTTTGGCTTTCCCGTCACGGATTGGACGTCACATCGGTTGACGTGTCACCGACGGCCCAGAAACGCGCGGCGGATTTGGCTGCGGAATGTGGTGTGTCGCTGAACCTGATGATCGGCGATGCACATGACTGGGATTACCCTGAAAACGCATTCGATGTCGTGGTCGAGGTGTTCACCCAATTTTCCAATCCAGAACAAAGAGCCCGTAAATGGGCTGGGATGCGCCGTGCATTGAAACCCGGTGGCACGCTGTTGATTGTTGGCTACCGCGTGGAACAGTTGAACAACACTTCAGGCGGCCCGCGTCATCCTGATCACCTATATACCGCTGATTTGCTGAATGACGCCTTTGGTGATTTCACATTGAAACGCATGTCACAGGACGATTTGGAAATGGCCGAAGGGGCTGGACATGATGGCATGTCGTCCGTGATCGGCGCGGTTTGGCGAAAGCCGGAATAAAAAACTGGCGATGGTTGGCAGCATGCTGACAGTATGCTGTCAGCAGGGGTGTGTCACATAGAGTGCATCACAACTCTAGGAGATACAAAAATGACCACTATGCCAGCCGTTGTTTGGACCGAACTTGCCGTTTCTGATCTGGAAAAATCGGTGGCCTATTATCAGGCCGTTCTGAACCGCCCCGCCCATGTCAGCGATATGGCCGCCACCACGACCTATGTGTTTGGCGATGATTCGGTGACTGGATTTCAGTTGATCCCGGCCGAAAATCACGTGGCGAACCAATCGGTGATCCACGTGATGGTCGCGGGGTCGGTTGAAACGGCCGTTGAACGCGCGCAGCAAAACGGCGGGTCGTTAGATGGCGACATCCTGACCATGCCGTTCGGTAAAATCGCCTATACGCGGGATATTGATGGCAACCGCGTCGGCCTTTTCGAACCTGCGGCCTGATGCGCCGCGCTGATCGCCTGTTTGAAATTGTTCAACTGCTGCGCGGCGGGCGGCTAACCACTGCTGCGCAACTGGCGGATCGGCTCGAAGTATCAAAGCGCACCATTTACCGCGACGTCGCTGACCTGATGGCCAGCGGCGTCCCCATCACGGGCGAGGCAGGCACGGGATACGTCATGGGCGCGGGTTTCGATCTGCCGCCCCTGATGTTTTCTGAATCCGAAATTATCGCATTGGTCGCTGGCGCCCGCATGATCGAGGTGTGGGGCGGCAAGAAAATGGGCCTGAACGCGACCGAAGCCATCGTGAAAATCGCCTCTGTCCTGCCGGATCATCTGAAATCGCGGATCGATAGCGTGCAGGTCAATACCGTCGACATGAACGATATGACCGATGCGGTGCGCGAACATGTCGATACGGTCGAACACGCGGCCCACGCGCGTTTGCGTTTGAGTATGTCCTACAGCGATGAAAAGGCACAGTCGTCAGATCGCACCGTGCGGCCGTTGGGCGTTTGGTATTGGGGCAAGGTTTGGACGATGGTGTGCTGGTGCGAACTGCGCCACGATTTTCGGATGTTCCGTTTGGACCGCGTTGTGGATTTGCAGATTGGCGATGGGTTTCGCGATGAACGGGGCAAAACCTTGCGGGATTTTTTCCAATCGGACCGCATCAAAAACGACCCGCGCCCGCCCAAAGGAAAAGGCGCCCCATAGGGCGCCTTTGGTCTGTTTTACAGCTGGCCGATCGACCAAAAGAACGTTTCGCCCGAACTGTCGTCGACGCCGTCGTTATCGGTCGAAACCCACGCGGTGCCGTCTGGGAAAATTGCCAGACCTTCGATTTTGTCCACGATGTAACCACCGTTTGCCGCCAAATCTGGGATCAGGTCATAGACAATTTCCGAAGATACAACAGGCAGGTCGCCGCCCAGTTCTGCAGGCACCATTTCAGCCGCTGGGATGCGGACGATCTGTTTGGTGACGGCAGCCGCGCCGATCTGGTTGTCGCGTTCGATCAGGTAGACATAATCGCCATGCGCTACGATCTCCGACAGACCAACCCACCCCGTTTGAGGTGCGGTTTTGTTGAACAGGACTGCGCCCCATTCTTCGGTATCCGTATTGTAGGCCACTAGTTTCACGTGGTTTTCGGCGTCATCGGCCCATTCACGTTGAACGGCCATCCACAGGGTGTCACCGATCATGGTGATGCCTTCGAAACCGAACCGTTTTTCCACGGCCAGCAGTTCGGCGGGTAGCGCGATTTCTGCCTCGATCTCTCCGTCCGCGTTGACGTGGTAAATGCCGTGCGGAACCATGCGGTCGGTGCGACCTTCGGAGGCGATCCAAAAACCACCGTTGCCGTCCAGCGCGATGCCTTCCATATCCAGTTTTTGCGCAGGGAAACCACCGCGAGTCACTAGGGTGGCATCAGTGATGCGGGCAGGGGTCTGGGTGGTGTCGATGGTGAAAATGGTCGGCTGATACGCGTAGAAGCTGTCGTTCACGGCGTAGATCGTACCGTTGTCGCCCGCGACCATGCCCGAAATAGCACCCCAACCGATCAGGTCATCGGCGCCTTCGGAGGTTAGCTGTGGGTAGGCGGCTGGCGCGTCTTGCAGTTTATAGATCATGACGTGGGCGCGCACGCCGCCGTCTTCGATCAGGTCGGCTTCGTTCGCGGTGATGAACAAGTTGCGTTCTGGGATGGCAATCGCGCCTTCGGGGGCGATGCCCGATGGCAGGATGTTGGCCAGAACAGGCGCAGCGGGATCGGTCACATCGTAAACCGTAACCACAGACGCGCGTTCGGACAGAACGAACAGGTATGGCGTGTCACCGAACACGGCGAATTCCATGCCTTCGGGTTCGTTGCCTTTGGCGTCCGACCGTTTGTCAGGATAGTGGCCCGACTGGATCACAGCGTATTCCATCGCGGTGCCGGATTCATAAACCACGGTGCCGTCTTTGTGGAAAATGGTGAAACCGCGCGAACCGCCGTCCATGTCGCCTTCGTTCGCGATGGCAAAGTGGTTGTCGTCGATCCATTGCAGGCCATCAGGTTCGCGCAGGCGGCCCATCTGGTTTTCGGTGAACGTCAGCGTTGCGCGTTCGTCCGTTGCGTCGATGTTCATTAGATCGACCGATCCAGCCGAAAAATGGTTCATCACTGCGCCGTCTGCACCGATCACAACGATTTCGTTGTTTTCCTGCATGGTTACGGCGATTTCGCCCAAACCATTCACGTCCACGAATTCAGGCTCTGGGTCTTCGGGCGCGATTTCGGCCAGACCCGTGACGTCGATTTTCATCATGGCGTCGCAGTCCAGCGCGCCGTCGGTTGCGGCGACTTTGACAACGTAACCACCTGGGGCTTGGCCTACGCGGCCGTCACCCAGATCTTCGTCGCGTTCGTTTTCAATCGCGACTGTGACGAACGACCCATCAGGAGCCACAGCGGTGGAATCCGGCTGACCGCCCAGATCGCATTCTCCGGTGATATCGCGGCTGGTTAGGTCGATCGACACCAGTTTGCCGGACGGCGCGGTGTAGGATTCGGATGTGTTCACGCCAACAAAGGCGGTGTTGCCGATGACGGATACAGCCGTAGGTTCGCCGTCCATCGCGATGTTGCCCAGCGGGGCAGGATTAGCTGGATCAGTGATGTCGATCAGGCCGATGACGCCCAGCGGGCTGTCGGTGTAGACCACTGTCATGCCGTCTGCGGTTGCCGAAATAATCTCGGCCGAGGTTTCGCGACCCATATCTTCGCCTTCGGCCATGTTGTGCGGCGTGGCAAAGGACGAAATGCGGTTGAAATTCATATCGGCCATCGCCTGACCAGCGGCCAAGGCAAAGATCGAGGTAAGGCAGACGGATTTAAAGGTCATGCTGTTCTCATGCGGTTTAAATAAAAAGACGCATGTCGCATGAATGATTGTCATGACCGCCGTATGAAGCGGCCATGACGGTTTTGTAAAACGTCAGACGTTTGTGCAGATGTATTTCAGTTCGAGGTAATCTTCGATCCCGTGGTGCGATCCTTCGCGGCCCAGACCCGACTGTTTGACGCCGCCGAACGGGGCGACTTCGGTCGAAATGATGCCCGTGTTCACGCCGACGATGCCGTATTCCAGCGCCTCTTGCACTTTGATCACGCGGGACAGGTCGTTGGCATAGAAATAGGATGCCAGACCAAAGATCGTGTTGTTCGCCAGTTCGATCACTTCGTCTTCGTCTTTGAAACGGAACAGCGGCGCGAACGGGCCAAAGGTTTCTTCGGTCGCGACTTTCATATCGCTGGTCACATCGCAAACGATGGTCGGTTCAAAGAATTGCGCGCCTTTGTCCGATGCCTTGCCGCCGGTGATAACCTTGCCGCCTTTGGATAGGGCATCTTCGATGTGGTCACGGACTTTGTCCAACGCTTTGGGTTCGATCAGCGGGCCCAGATCGGTGCCGTCATTCAGGCCGTCACCAACGGTTAGGGCTTCGACGGCTGCCTTTAGTTTTGCGCTGAATTCGTCATACACAGCGTCCTGTACGTAGATGCGGTTTGCGCACACGCAAGTTTGGCCGTTGTTACGGAATTTACAGGCAATTGCGCCCTGAACAGCGGCGTCGATATCGGCGTCGTCAAACACGATGAAAGGCGCGTTTCCGCCCAGTTCCATCGAACATTTCATCACCTGATCGGCCGCCTGACGCAGCAGGATGCGGCCAACTTCGGTCGATCCGGTAAAGGTCAGTTTGCGCACCTTTTGGTTTTCGCAGAATTCTTTGCCGATGCCCGATGCGTCCTCGGACGTAATCACGCTGAACACGCCAGCAGGAACGCCCGCCTGTTCGGCCAATTTCGCCATGGCCAGCGCCGATAGCGGGGTTTGCGACGCAGGGCGGATCACAAACGAACAGCCCGCTGCCAGTGCAGGCGCGACTTTGCGCGCGATCATCGCATTTGGGAAATTCCACGGCGTAATACCCGCCGCAACGCCGATGGGTTGTTTGATAACTGTAATGCGTTTGTCGGCCATGTGGCCCGGAATGGTTTCGCCGTAGACGCGTTTTGCCTCTTCCCCGAACCATTCAACGAACGACGCGCCATAGGCGACCTCGCCTCGGCTTTCGGCCAATGGTTTGCCCTGTTCGGCGGTCATGATGATGGCCAGATCCTCTTGGTTCTCCATCATCAGGTCGAACCATTTGCGCAGAATTTTCGCGCGGTCCTTGCCCGTCTTTTTGGCCCAGTCTTTTTGCGCGTTGTAGGCCGCGTCAATCGCCGCGGCACAATCGGCGCGGGGCAGGTCAGGGACCGATGCGATCACGTCGCCGCGGGCTGGGTTCACCACGTCAAAGGTCGCGCCGTTCGACGCTTCCACCCACGCGCCGTTCAGATAGGTCTGTTCGCAAACCAGATCGGGATTTTTCAGCAGGGATTTCAGATTGGTGTCGGTCATCGGGCTCTCCGTCTGGAAATTTGATCATATTTCAATCACGAGGGCACCAGATCGTAAAGCCCCTTTTGCCTATTGCGGCAAAGGAACCAACTGAGCGCCCAGATATTCCAACATAGGTGTGTCATCCAATTCATAAGGAAAGCCGCCAAAGGCGTATTCGGACATCACAACAATGGAATTGCGCGTGCCGATCTGGCGGCGCAACCGTTCCTGTTCCGCAGGAGAGAAAAATTCAGCCAAAACCACAGGAACCGCAGCTGCATATCCCGTCGCCACATAAGTCGTGTCCACAAAGGCACCTGGCAAATCGACGTTGATGGGTTCGGGGCTGTCGTCGTCGGGGCTATCGAAACAGTAGGTTAGCAGAGCCTCTTCGGTATCGAAATTTCCGGCAAAAATATGGACGCGCGTCATGCCTGCGGGGATCGCGGGATGATCATCTGTGTCGTCATTATCGCTGGGCATAGCGGGGTCAAACAGGCTGCGCCAAATGCTAAGCATGATGGTTCCTATCCCTGCGCGTTGCCTATCAAGGATGATAGCGTCGCATCGAAATCTGTGTCTGCATCAATCTGCACGTATTCAAACGTAATGTCATCTGCCAATGGATCATTGGATATGGCATCCACAGCATTGCGCACAAAGGCCGCGCTTGCGGCTGCCCAGACATCACCTTTCGTGGGGGCGCTGGTCAGTACGGCGATTTTTCCACCGTTCGCAGCGGCCATGCCGGGCACAAAATGCCGACCGATCATGAACACAGGGCGCATTTGCGATTGCATCAGCGCGTCGAAATGCGCAACCGGCACGGCAAAACCTTGGCGGCTGGGGGAATCCGATAGACATATAATCATATCGATATCGCCCAGCTGATCTGCCAGATCATAGGCTAGACCCGCCGCGCTGCCATTGTCGGCCAAATCGCCCGACATCGAAATGCCATCCGTTCCGATGACCACAGATTGCGCGACATCCCCATCGGGGTCCACGACGGCGAATTTGATGCCTTGTTGGTTCAGGTATGTTGCGATTTTCGGCGCGACACTGGACGTCGCCCCATAAAGGACAGCGGTAGAAATGTTCGAATGAGTCATCAGGTTATTTGGACTTTTTGCCGCCTTTTTCTTTTTTGTCTTTTTTACCTGCCAAGGCATCGTTGTTTTTCGACGGTTTTAGACCCTGCCATGCGGCGTTTGACAAAGTGTCTGCCAATTCATCGTTTCGGCCCGCGCCTGTTTCCAGATAATGGTCTGCTGGTCCGAATATCAGGGCCGACGCTACCGTCCAGTCGACATCTTGAATGGCGCCTTCATAAATCCAGCTTTGGAAAATCGCCGCACATTCCCGCATCTGCGTTTCCATTTCCACGGTCAAAGGCGCAAAGTCAGGATCGGATTTTGATCGCGTCATCAAATCGCGGTGAAAACGGTACAGGTCAGGGTTTGACCAGCCCCAATTCAGGTAATGTTCAATCAGCGCGGCAATCGCTTTGCGGGGTTTGTTTGACGCGTTGGATATGACGGTTGCGAAATCTTCGGGCTGGCCGTCCATCCAGATTTCATAGGCTATGGCCGCTTTGCCCGAAAACGCGTGATAAATCGATCCGACTGTCGATCCGCTTTTGCGACCTATTTCGGTGATCGTCGTCGCCGCATATCCGTTTTCCAAAAAGCCTGCCAAGGCAGCGGATTTAATTGCGGTTCTACGATCTGTCATTGTCGCCTCGTTCAGGTTTCAGGTTAACGATACGCAGGCAACTCCGCAGATCACAGTGTTTTTTCGACCTTTTTGTCCTTTAGGTCACATATCTGTGCAATCTTTGTCAAAGATTGGCGATTTTGGTCCGCGGTGCTAAGTGTCTGGTCAGAAAATATTGGAATAATGTAATGCGACCCTTGGCTTTTGTGTCTATTCGTTCGGTTTTCGCGCTGTTTGGTCTTTTGGCTTTGGTTGCGTGTCAGCAAGAAGAACCCATTGAAACCGCGCCGCCTGAACCTGTGATCGTTCCCGGTTATGATACGATTATTGATAACGGCTATGCCCTGCCGGCAATCGATGCGTCCTACCTAGCAGAGCCGAACCGCCGCGTTTTGGTGTATTATTCGGGTGACGAAGAACCCGGCACGATCGAAGTCGATATCTATGCCAAATTCCTGTACTGGATCATGGATGACGGGACCGCGTGGCGTTACCCTATCGCGGTTGGCCGTTTGGGTCGCGCGATCCGTGGCGACACTGTCATCCGCCGCAAAGTCGAATGGCCCGGCTGGACGCCAACCGCGAACATGCTGCGCACCGAACCAGACGTTTATGGCGATTTCGCAGGCGGTATTCCGGGCGGATTGCGCAGCCCGCTGGGCGCACGCGCGCTTTATCTGTATCAGGGCGGCCGCGACACTTATTACCGCATCCACGGCACCAATGATCTGGCGTCCATCGGCAATTCTGGATCGGCTGGCTGTATCCGCATGTTCAACCATGACATCATTCACCTGTTCGACATGGTTCCGCTGGGAACCGATGTCGTCATGCGCAGCGAAGAAGATTCGATCCGCATCGAAGATGAATTCTATGATCGCGGTATTGAATTGCCAGCCACGCACATCGATCCCGATGATATCTACGGCGAGGCCGCTGTTTTGGCAGATCGCCCAATTGCCGAAATACTGGCAGATCAACTTGCGCCCGCTGAACAGCCAGACGACGAAGACCCGCAGGACGATGCATAATTAATAAAGAGGCAAGGAAATTTCCCCTTGCCTCTTTGTTACAACCGCAGGCTTTACTACATCTGAATTAGATTTGATTGATACAGGTGTAAAATGTCCAATTTCGACGCGCAAATTCGTGAATCGCAGGCCCAAGTCGCCGAGGCGCAGTCCAAAATTTCGGAACTGACGTCACGGATCGAAGATGCCCGCGCGAAAATGGCGACGGGCACCGATGTCACCGTTGATATCGAAAACGCTACGCTGGACGACGTTCATGCCCATACCGAGGCAATGAACGCCAACATCGCCGAACTGATCATGGGTTTGGATGATGTCACCGCAGGGTTCCAATCTGATTTCGATGAAATGCGGTCGAAAACCGCGATGGAAAAGATCGTTGGTATCTTTTCGCGCGGCAAATCTGAATCCATGCGTCAGGAACGGATGCGCACCGCGTCGATTGACGACAAACTGCAGGACCTGATCGCCAAATCCAACACCATCCAGCAACTGCTAGAAGGCCAATTGGCCATCCTGAACGACCAGAAAACCAAGGTGGATGACAACCTGAAATCCACTCTGGATGAACGCGAATTCACCGTTCAGGAACTGGAAAAGGTCCGCGCTGATATTCTGGCGATGGACCCGAAAATCATCGAATTGGAAAACAAAATCGCCGTTGAAACCGATGCGGCGGCGCGGACAGCATTGGAAACGCAACTGGCTGATCTGAATGCGCAATACAACGAATTGGTTCAGACCGAACAAGTGAAACTGGCGAAATCCCAGACGCTGGAACGCTACATCGAAAAAGGCAAAACCTGGCTGGATTCGCTGCAAAACCAGGCGGCTACGCAGATGGTTCTGATCAACAAACTGATGACAGACACCAAACAGCGCGTTGTTTTGTATGATGCGCTGACCAAATCGTTGAAAACGGCGCAGCAGCAGGACATCGCGCACCGCATCAACGAAATCGGTGTGCAGACGGACAAAGAGGCGCAGCAAGCCATGGCCGCCATCGGGTCTGCCACGAATTCGCGTATGGCCGACATGCTAGAGGCGCACGAAGACCACATGGTATTCGCCCGTAAGGTGCTAGAGGAAAAGGCAAAAGCCGACGAACGTTTCCTGCGCCGTTTCCAAAAGATCGTCGAAAAGCACGACAAAAACGCCTATGGTCAGCAGTAACCGATAGGGGACTGCATGACCGACGCAAAATCCGACCTGACGCTGGATCATTTCCAGCTAGAGGACACCCGCATCACGCGGCGCTATTTTGACAAATTCCAGAAAATCACTGGCTATTTGGGCAAAGTCGCCGCCGTGATGGAGGTAGAGGGTCGTTACAAACGCCACGAAATCGATGTGATCGCCCGCTATCTGGTGGCGCTGAACCTGTCGTTTCGGGCGTTGCGGTACAAATACCTGTTTTCGGGGCGGTTCGCCCATGCGGGCAACCTGACCTTTGACCGCATAGAAAGCGGTTTCCCAGTCTATCCCGAACTGCTGGAAATGGCGAATGACGCGCAGCAGGCGCAGCGCCATTTGGACGGCATGCCGTCCGAGCCAGAGCTAAAGGACCAGATGGTTCGTCAAATCCTGACCGATCAGGCGATCCCGACGAAACTGCAATACGCGCTGTCTCAGCGGATGTATTATCAGGAATTGGCGCAGGGCGGTTTGTTTTGGTCGCGCAATGATCCCGATGTGATCTGGCGCGGGGATCGCAACGGGCGGCGCAATTATTTGATCCATTGGGCGGTCTATGACAGCCAGATCAACCTGCCGACCGTCTATCTGATGGATGTCGAAGACACAGGAAAAACCGGCCTGCCCAAAGACGAACGCCGCTGGCCCGAGGTCATGCAGCATCTGATGGCGCAATCGGTTGGCGGTCTGAAACTGCTGACCATAGCCAAAGGTTTCGACGAAGATTTCGACGACCTGCACCCCAAACGTCTGCGCCGCATTCACATCGGCCCGATGTATTCCCACGCGTTCACTCAACAATCCGGCCCCCTGCGCGACGTGTTGGAAAAGGCAAAATCGCCCGTTGGCGAAGATTGGGCGCTGGTCTGGACCGAAGAAGATTTGAAATCCGAACGGGTCGAGGATGTGAAATCGGGCTGGTTTGGCCGCGTTGAACGTCAGATTTTCGCGCTGGATCCATTCGCAGGGCAGGGCGCGGATACGGGCGCGACGTCGATGACACGGTCGATTATCATGCCCGAACGCCCCTATCAGGCGCTGGCCGAACTGAACCCCGCGGGTTTCGGGGATGTGCGTAAATTTGTGGTCAGCCCCACGGGCCGCGTGCTGAGTTATAGGTAGAACATGAGCCAGAACACTGGACAGATGGAACTGCGCGAAGCGGACATTCGCAAACATTACCCTGCCGCGCTGGCGCTGTTGCAAGGGTTCGATCACGCCCCGCGGATCGGCAAACCTGTGGCGTCTTTGCCGGAACGGTCGCCTGGCATCGGGGCGCGCCGCGCGTTTCGGGCCACGACGCCCGGTTTGGCTGCATCGCGGTCCACCCGCAACGAAGGCGTCCACCTGATCGAAACGATCGAAGAGCTGAATTCAAACGACGGCCTTATGTCGCCTTCGCAGTCGGCTGTTTTGAACGCGCTGCGCCGCGCGATTGCCGTGGCCCGCACGGTTGGCGATCAATTTGCAGAACACAGCGGGCTGGCCGACCTGAAACGCGCCAATCTGCAGGGCGGCATGGCCCCGTCGAAATCCGTTGAATTCGCCGAAGCGTTATCCGCCGAAGCCTTGGCCACGTTGCACGTTTTTGCGTCCTATCTGACCTTTGCCTTGGCCGACCGTGTGTCTGACGTGACCGTCGATCAGCCCGACGTGGTCGAGGTGCTGACTGACAACGCCTTGCTCGCGATGCAGGGTGCGCTGTGGGAACTGGAACGCCAGATCGAAGGCCGCGAAGACAGCGACGAACATCTGGTCGCCCGCGTTGTCAGCTTTGCCGAAGTGTTGATGGAAAAGGTCGCCGCCCGCGCCGCCAATGCGCCGCGTTTGGGGGCCTTTGTTGATGGCAGCTGGCGCAGCGACGACGGGTTCGTGGTTAACGGGTTCACGGCTGCCCGCGCCGCGAAATCAACGACCCTAACGATGCAGTTCAAGAAACCGCACGAAGTCGTCGGTAACCACATCGCCAAATATCAAGCGATGAAATTGGCCAAAATGCTGATGGCCTATGATTTCGATCGCAAAATGAACCCATTCGCCGAATTGGGCGGTTTCATCTTTACCTTTATGGGGGATGGCGCGCCGGGGACGGGCAAGACAACGCTGATCCAGATGATGGCGGGGATGGTGCATGACTATTGCCAGATCGCGGGCTATCCGTTCCGGTATCAGAATTTCGGCATCGACAATATCGACAGCTATCAGGGCAAATCGGGCCAAAATGCCAAAGCGTTTATCAACACCGTTCTGGACCCATCTGTCATCGGGTTCGGCACGATTGATGACATCGACCAGATCGCAGGCAAACGCGGCGACCGTCAGTCCAGCGCTGGCCAACAAGAGGTCACCGCCGTATTCATGGAGGCATTCGCCGGCGCAAACACCGTTGTGCGCGGGAACTGCACGTTTGGGATGTTTTCGAATTTCCCCGAAAACGTGGATGATGCGCTGCGCCAACGGGCAGGGGCGCGGTTTTTGGTGGACGGCCCCCAAACGCGCGAAGATTACATCGATATTCTATCGCTGCTGCTGGGCAAAAATCACGATATCCCGCTGGGCCAGCATGATCTGTTTTCGGCGCAGCAAATCAAACGGGCCGTCGCCCGCAGTTTTGAATCCCACAACCGCCCGAAAGAGCCGCGTTTGGAACAGGTTTTCGACCGTCTGCACGGTCAGATCGGGCAGCCTGATACCATCGCCAAACTGGGTAGCTATCTAAAAGCGATCCAAGAGGCCGATCCTAGGTTCACGGGCCGCGCGATTAAAAACATCACCGACGCTGTCAAAGTCCGCGCTATGGATTTTGAACTGCCCGACGAATGGATGGAAAACCCCGATCTGTTCTTGCGCAAAGATTATGACACCAAACGCAATATGATTGCCGACCTGCGCCAGGCGATCACGACCGATATGGTGCTGCAGGAAATCAACCGCTACGCCGATAGTGAATTCCGCTATTCGGGCAAATCCGACGAAGCCGCCATCGACCAAATGGTCCGCGATCTGCGCCTGTCCGAAGAAGCAAAGCGCCGCTACCTAGAGGGCAAGGCATGACTATTTTCATCCCCGCCGTGATATTGGCGCTGATCGGCTGGTTCGTGCCGCGCCTTTTGGGGAAACTTCTACCCGAAGGCGTCCGCCCGCTTTTGTTGAACGCTTTGCTATCCACGTTGATCATGGGCTGTCTGGGCATCGGATATTTCATGGTCCTATACGTGATCCAAGGCATGCCTTTGTCTGCGATGCTGATGGACGGGGTCGGGCCCGCGATCGGGTATTTCGGACGGCTATCTATGATTTCGGCCCTCATCTGGGCCCCCATTATGATTTTGTCGCTGGCGGGATTGCCACGCAAATGGACGAAAGAGGTGTGGTGATGAAACGTGTCGCAGCGCCTTTTATTGCGGCCTTGGTCACGGCCTTTGGGATCGCAACTGCGATGACGATCCAGATGTGCGGGCTAAAGGGGCTGGTGTCCCCTATGACCGATGGCATTTGCGCGGCAACAGATACCCCTGCCGAAGTGTTTTCGGCGTTTTTGGTTTTGGGCTGTTTTGCCGGCATGTTCATACTGGCGATCTGGGTCGGTATCTTGCTTTTTCGCGATAGGGGGCAGTGATGTATCGCCTGATTGAAAAAGGATTGATGTTCGGCAATCTGGTGCGCATCGACAGCCCTGTTTTGGTGGAACGCTACAACCGTGCCCTGAAATCGTTGACGGGACGACAGACAGAACAGACCGAATTTCACATCGACATTTCCGGTTTTTCACCCGAGGTCGCAGACGAATTGGGCGATCCGTTGTATCTGAACCAGTCAGGCGTGAACCGGCAATTTATCCTGCTGACGACCGAACAGAAAACCGCGCCTTTGCTGGATGCAAAGTTTTCAACCTCTCGCGGGATATTGCGCCAATTTATCGACGCAAACCACGAACAACTGTTTGCACTGACTGCCCGTGATGCCGTTGCGGGCGAAATGGTGAATTCGGTTTATCATGCCGACACGCCAGATGATTTGTTCAACATTCGCCGCATCACAATCGAAGCCGACACGACCCAAGGCACCGTGAAAACAGCGGCCAAGTTGGGCAAGATGATTGATCGGTTCAAATCAGAACCGGACGCATGGTGGGATGATGTGCTGATCGGCGAAATGATCGGGCTGGCCAAAGAAACGGGTGATGTAACGCGCAATCCGGTGACATTGACCCAAGACAGTTTTGACGCCGATGATTTTTGGACAGCGCATTTCGGCGGCGTCTATCTGTTTCGCAGTTACGGCGATCCGGTCGTGATTGCGCATGATCGGCTGGATGTAGATGCCAAATCGATCACGTTGTCGGATCGGGGTGCGATTGCGAAATTCCTGCGCCAGAACCGACTGGCTGAACCATTGGCAGATGCGCGCGGCGTCGATGCGGCCTCGATTTTGCATCAGAAAATGGATTTCATCGTGGCCGAGGTCGCCGCGCGTCACGGTGAAACTTTGGTGGGCGCAACGCGGCGCGACATGCGCATTTTGGGCCGTAAGTTTGCGGCTGACCTGCCGCCCGAATGGAAAGGTTTGGCCGCTCTGGCGCGCTGGGCCGAAGGTGTAGGGGAATGGCCCCGCATCGACAGCGATCATCCTGCATATTTCTATTCTCTGCGGGCATCCGATACCAAAAACGCCGATCTGGTGAATATGCTTTTGGCCGAATTGTCCCCACTGGATGTCAGGCAGCTGTTCATCTGCCACAAAAATGCGTTTTATGCGGACTACGCCAAATGGTCGGATGCGAAAAAAGATTACGTCGCGGATTTTCTGGCCCGTGAATATGCCGCAGACAAAGCGGGCACACGCGCCAAATTATTTGGGCATCACGGGTTGCCGAACGTGCCAAAAACCGAAAAACGCGGTATTGTAGATGCGGTTGGCCCTTGGGGTGCGGTCAGACGGGGGCGGTGATGCGTTTTGTGTATACGATGGTTTTGGGCTTTGTCGTTTTGACGGCCATCTATTTCGTAGTTTCGATCTATTCGCGATCGGTTCGGCGCGAACGGTTGGAAAAACATTGGGATCACGACAATCCAGGGGGTGATCCTGCCGCGCGTGCGGATTATATCAACGCTGGAATGGCAAAATACGAAACCGGTTTTCGTAAAAAACTGATTTTTTTGGTCTACGTCGTGCCGATCGTGACGGTTGGCGTGATCATGTATCTGGTGAATTGAGAATAAGATGAAATTAAAATCGTTCTTTCGTTTGGTTGTCGCTGTACTGTTGTTGCCGTTCTTTCATTACGTGCTGCCGCAGCATGACATTGCGCGGATTACATCGACAGAAATCATTCGTCAGGATTTTTCCGGTTTTAACCGTCTGTTCTATGCACAGGCCGACAGCGGCAGCGTCGAACAAACCACCCGCGATTTGCGATTGATCAACACCGTGCGCAAACAGACCTATCTGTTGGGTCTGATCCGCGGCGGCGACGATACGATGGTATTCCGCAACGAAGACACGGGTTGGATTTGGCCGCCCTATTTCAAATTCGATAGCTCTGACCTGCAGGCCGAGGCCGCCGATTACGCCAAAGCGGACGGTCAGTATTACATGATCACGCACTATGGTTGGCGAAACCGAGTATTCAGCATTTACCCCAACGCGATTTCGATCAAACCGATCGAAGACCCGAATATGCGTATTATTCCGTGGTTTAACATTGTGTTCTTTATCGCGTTGATGGCAGGTATCTTGTTTGTCCGCGCCGCATGGTTCCAATTCCGCGAACGGTCTTTGGATCCTGCTATGGACCGCGTTGGCCATAAATGGGACGAAGTCGAAGCCGGCGTTGCGAAACGCAAATCCCGCCTTGGCCGCTGGATGGACAGCTGGAAATCGAAATAACCATGCCGTCGGTTCTGTTCGTTTGTTTGGGGAATATTTGCCGTTCGCCAGCGGCAGAGGCAGTGGTGCGTGACCTTGCGCCTGATTGGGTGACCGATAGCTGCGGCACCGGAGGCTACCACGTCGGAGAGCCACCCTATGGTCCCATGCAGCAGGCGGCGCGCACCCGTGGTATCCAGATGTCGGATCTACGTGCGCGCCAATTCAGCCGCGCCGATTTTGACCGCTTTGATCTGATCTGCTGTATGGATGGCGATAATTTGGCGAATGTCGAACGGATGCGGCCAGCGGGAAACGAAACTCCGGTTCGACTGTTTGCAGACGGGCCAGTGCCCGATCCGTACTACACCCGTGATTTTGACGGCTGTTTGGATATCATCCAGGCAGCCGCGCAGGCGCTGGTTACGCGCGGCACATAGATTCCGCCGTGCGTGCGAAATTGCGGTATCGCGCCCAGAATGCTTCGTCCGTTGAACGGTTCGATTGGCGTGTTTCCTGCGCCTGATGCGGGTCAGCAAAAAATTCAGCTGCGCGCGCCTGATCCGATCCGCGTAACGTCTGGTTCGCCGCGCGTTGAACGCAAGAACACAGTGCCGGATTTGCAGCCGACCGACCGCCGTTCATGCAGGCATTGCCGACTTCGCCAGAAACACGTCCCGCACCGCAAGACACTAGAACAAGGCATGCCGCAGCTGCCATCGTAAAACGGATCATGTTTTCACCTCTGCTCTGGCCCGGCGCTGATCTATGCCGCGTCGCGGGCTGGTTGCGTATAAGGTGCCAGAACACGCGCCCGATGTCTACGTGCCCCGTCGGCTGGATTTCGCGCATTTGTGCTGCGGCTATTCTGCGGGATAGCGCCAAGGTGAAAAGCATAGCGGCATGATCCGTCGCTGAAAAAGAAGCGTAACATCGTCATATGTGTAAGAGGAGAGCACATGACCGAAGCTACAAACATGAACGTAACGGCAGAACGCCCCCCCGAGGCGGTCGTCGCCGCCATCCCCGCGAACGAAGATCGTAGGCTTGCCTCGGTCAAACGGTCGGGGTTGATGGACAGCGAAAACCTATCGCGGTTCGATATCTACACCCGCTTGTTTCGACACATCGCAGGTGTCCCAATCGCCTACACAGGCCTATTGGACGAAGCGCGCCAGTATTTCCTGTCTGAAAATTTCACCGGCTGCCTGCTGGGCGCCAAAGAGGTCGCACGCAACGAGACGCTGTGCCAGCACGCATTGCTAAGCACGAAACCGATCATCGTGAATGACATGCGCCTGCACCCAACGTTCGAAAACCACCCGTTGATTATTGGCGATCCCCACTGGGTGTTCTGGGCCGGTTTCCCGTTGGTCACGTCCGAAGGCTACGTTCTGGGCACGCTATGCGCCGTGGATTTCGAACCGCGCGAATTGACGGACGAACAGATCGACCTGTTGTCGGGCGTGGCTGCGGACATGACCATGTCGGTCCAATTGCAGGCCGATCAACAGGAACTGATCGCCGACAAAGCGCTAGAGGTCATGTCGGCCCTGAAAAAGAATGGCATGGGATCCGTTGATGAAGCTCTGGCATTTTTGAAAATATGTTCGGGAAAAACTCTATCGTCGTCAGAGGTCACGCTGCTGGGCGCGTTAGGGCTGGTCGAACAAACGGACGCGGGCCTAGACCTGACACCCAAGGGCCGCACCATCAAAACCGACCACGGACTGGGACCATCCAGCTACAAGGTCGCTGCATCACCTCTCAAGGATAATGAACTGTTGGGCGCGATGCTGGACGATCTGGATTTCTAAGGAACAAAGCCAATGTTTACCAAAGTCTACAACCTAAAATTCCCGGGCATCGACGAAGCCAAAATCGCGGTGTCGTTCCTATCCGAAGAAATCGGAGGGTCCATTGCGGACGCAAATATTGCGAACCTGTCGATCCTGCTGGACAAAGAGGGCCAAGTATCCGTCACCGTCCGTTTCGACAGCGCGTCCGAAATGAAAAAATTCTGTGCGGCCAAAGGCGAGGTGTTCGACGGATTGCGCAAATCCTTTACGATCAAACTCCAAGAAATGTCCGCCGTCGCCGTGTTCAACTACGACCGAGAGGCCATGTCGACGATGTGATGTCGGGGTGCACGGCTAGGTATCAACGATTTCGGGAATTTCCGATAGTTCGGTTAGATCATCGGCGGTGCATAGCTGAATGTGATTATTGTAGGTATTGTTGATGACCTGCTGAACTTCTGCGTCTGCGCCGCCTAAGAAACTCATCGCGACGCCTGTCACGATGCCGCCCAACCCTGCCGCAACAGTCCCCGATATTGTGACGGCTTTCCAAGGATGACGTTGGGCCCAACTGCGTGATTTGTTCAGTCGGTCATTTAGTTCGCGAATTGTTAGGTACATCTCACGGATAATCTGCGCGACAACCTTGGCTTTGTCCTCTTCCGACTTCGTTGCGCTTAGTGCGATCGACAACCCATTGAGTTTCGAACGCAGGCGGTCTACAGGTTCTAATTCGTCTGGCACCTTATCCGTACTGTCCAACTGCTTGACGATAGCGGTCAGAGTGTCCTCAATCACCTGTGCCTGAAGCTTGGCAAGCGGGGCCAATGTTTCTGCGCGAGCGATCACGGATTTGGCCAGTGGCATCCATTCTGCGGCCTTGATCCGTTCAATCTCTGCCGCGACGGCCTTTGGTCCGCTCTCCCATTTTTCGTTATCAATTTCAGCAATGCGGCGCCAGAGTTCCCAATCGGGTGCGCGGCCCTCTAACAGGCCTTCGTACCAGTCGATCCAGAATGCCATTGCAGGGTCCGAGCGCCAAGCCATTTGTAATGAAACCCATTTGGCGCGCAAACGTTTAGGCATATCGTTTGGGGGCCAAAGCGGCTCTGAGAGCATCTTTTCTGGTCCTCCAGTCACAGCCGAGATCGTGGACATAAATGCTGTCGAATAGGCAATGGACGAACGGTCAGCAAACGTAACAGCATTATGAACAGCGGTTGAATCCGAAGCAGCCTTGCAGGCTGATGCCGCAGAAAATGCTAATTCGCGGATGGGCTCTTCAGACGAAATTGCAACAAATGCATTTGCATTGTCGTACGCAGAATTACCGGCGGCGTTCTCAATAGATTTCGTAGAAAATACGCTGCGAACAAGTGCGGTTAGGATCGCCCGGCATAGAATAAGATCAAGCTGAAAATCTGAATGAATGCCGTCGGTACCAATTGTTGGCAATCCGCGCGCCACCGTTATACCTGCAAATGCGCTGCGCACCTCAGGCGTTTGGTCTACCGCCCAAGACTCAAAATCGAATTTTACCTTCATTTCACCCTCGCTCAACCTATGGTTAATTTGGGCACTTTATGCGCGGATCACAACCCCGTGACGTCAATCCTGATCTGCCTCTTGCAAAATGGCCAAAACCCCTACATAGACAGGCGCTGAACCCCATATAGGCTGCCTATCCCATGACCGACCTGTCCCTTATCCGGAACTTCTCGATCGTTGCACATATCGACCACGGTAAATCGACCTTGGCCGACCGTCTGATCCAATCCACCGCAACCGTTGCGGACCGCGATATGAAGGCGCAGTTGCTGGATTCCATGGACATCGAACGCGAACGTGGCATCACGATCAAAGCGAACACCGTGCGCATCGATTACAAGGCGGATGACGGCAATACCTATGTGCTGAACCTGATCGACACCCCCGGCCACGTCGACTTTGCCTACGAAGTGTCGCGGTCCATGCGCGCCGTCGAAGGATCATTGTTGGTCGTCGATTCCACCCAAGGCGTCGAAGCGCAGACCCTAGCCAACGTGTATCAGGCGATCGAGGCAGACCACGAAATCGTGCCTGTCCTGAACAAAATCGACCTGCCCGCAGCAGACTGCGAACGCGTGGCCGAACAGATCGAAGACGTGATCGGCATCGATGCGTCCGAAGCGCTGCAAGTGTCCGCGAAATCGGGCATCGGCATCAAAGAAACGCTAGAGGCGATCGTCAAACGTCTGCCCGCGCCAACAGGCGATCGCGATGCGCCGCTAAAGGCGATGCTGGTGGATTCGTGGTATGACGCCTATCTGGGCGTTGTTGTTCTGGTTCGCGTTGTTGATGGCGTTCTGAAAAAGAACGACAAGATTAAATTTATGTCGAACGGCACCGTCCATCACGTCGACCGTGTTGGCGTGTTTAAACCGGGTATGCTGCCTGTTGACGATCTGGGACCGGGCGAAATCGGGTTCCTGACCGCGTCGATCAAACAGGTCCGCGACACCCGCGTTGGTGACACGATTACCCACGACAAAAAGGGCGCCGAGACTCCGCTGGCGGGCTTTAAACCGTCGCAGCCTGTGGTGTTCTGTGGCCTGTTCCCAGTCGATTCTGCCGAATTCGAAGACCTGCGTACCGCCATCGAAAAACTGGCGCTGAATGACGCGTCGTTCAGCTATGAAATGGAAACCTCGGCCGCGCTGGGGTTCGGTTTCCGCTGCGGTTTCTTGGGCCTTCTGCACCTAGAGGTGATCCGCGACCGCATCGAACGCGAATACAACATCGAACTGATCACCACCGCGCCGTCGGTTGTGTATCACATGCACATGAAGGACGGTACGGTCAAAGAACTGCACAACCCCGCCGACATGCCCGATGTGACCCTGATCGACCACGTCGAAGAACCCCGCATCAAAGCGACCATTCTGGTGCCCGACGAATATCTGGGCGACGTTCTGAAACTGTGTCAGGACCGCCGCGGTATCCAGCTGAACCTGACCTACGCGGGTTCGCGCGCGATGACGGAATACGACCTGCCGTTGAACGAAGTGGTGTTCGATTTCTACGACCGCCTGAAATCCGTGACCAAAGGCTACGCGTCCTTTGACTATCAGGTGATCGGCTACCGAGAGGACAATCTGGTCAAGATGTCCGTTCTGGTCAACGAAGAGCCCGTGGACGCGCTGTCCATGCTGGTGCACCGTGACCGCGCCGAAATGCGTGGCCGCGCGATGTGTGAAAAGCTAAAGGATCTGATCCCGCGTCACATGTTCAAAATCCCGATTCAGGCAGCGATCGGCGGCAAAGTCATCGCCCGCGAAACCCTATCGGCGATGCGCAAGGACGTGACGGCGAAATGTTACGGCGGCGATGCGACGCGTAAACGCAAACTGCTGGACAAACAGAAGGCGGGTAAGAAAAAGATGCGCCAATTCGGCCGCGTCGAAATCCCGCAAGAGGCGTTCATCTCTGCGTTGAAAATGGATGATTGATAAACACGCTAACGTGTTGAATACTAAAGCCGCTCCAATTTGGGGCGGCTTTTTCTGTGGTGACCATGAATCAGTATGTAACAGACTGCGTTCGGTGTGACGCAACGAATTCAACTCACGATATTTTGGGCTCGGCGTGCAGCGGGGTGGATTTTGGTAATAACAATTACCTGCTGGAGTGCTTCGTGATGTGTCGGAACTGTCAGTTGACGCACGTTCGACGCATTTTAGCTAAGGTTTCGTCCGTTCCCTCCCAAGTGGTCGAGAGCAATGCGCTTGCTGCACTCGATATCGATTTGTCGTCCCGGTATAAGTTTAACGACAAAGGCCCCATCGTGATGGGGCGCAGGAACCGACGAAAACCACCGGAGCACCTCCCCGACGAGATTGAGGTTTTGCTATCTGAAGGAAACACCGCGCTCGCTAATAATTGCTTCAATGCTGCTGGTGCGATGTACCGCCTAGTACTTGATCAAGTCACAAAAAAAGAAATCGACAGATTGATTGCATCCAAGTCGAGCAAATTAAATACAATTTATGCGCGGGTTGAATGGTTGGTGGATGAAGGACACTTTCCTAACGGGCTGAAAGACCTCGCGACCAGTATCAGGCTCGATGGGAATGATGCCGCACACGATGGCACTCTAACAGAAATTGATGCTGAGGAACTCGCAGATTTCACAACAGAGCTTTTGATAAGAGTTTATACGGATCCAAAGAGACTGGAACTTGCGGAACAACGTAGGAAAGAGCGAAGAGCCGCCAAATAGCCCGCGTAGCAGGCAGCGCCCGAACCGCCCCCACGGGCGGGCGCTTTGCTTTCCGCCCTCGGTTCGGGCACTGCCCGCAAATCTGATCGGGGGGCTTGATGCATATCAATGATGTGGGGCGCGGGCTGCGATAGGGATGACGAACCGTTCACAGCATCACTGTCTCGCCATGATCCGCCTTGCCCTCACGCTGTATTCCCTGATCGCATCGACACTGGCGTCGACGGCTGTGATTGCGGCCTTGGTTGCGGGAATATCTGGGCTGTGGCCTTTGGTCGGAGCGGCGGTTTTCGGCGCGGTGGTCGCCGTGCCTGTCGCCTATTTCGTGGCAAAGGCGCTGTATAGCAATTAGGCGCGACGGAAAGGCGGGGCGCGGGCGTTAGACATGGCAAAGGAGCCCGAAATGACCCGTTTGCCCGCTATCTACCTTGTCTCTATCGCCATCCTCGCCATCGTGACGATCTATTCGTCAGCTATACTCTAGGTTCAGGAACGTCCGCACGGCGGCTTCGAATTCGCGCGGTTTTTCCGCGTGGAGCCAGTGTCCCGTCCCCGGCAATTTGGCGAAATGCGAATTGGGGAATAGGTCGCGGATGCGGGCGCGGTATTCGGGCAGCACGTAGTCCGATTTTGCGCCCGACAAAAACAGCGTTTCGCCGTCAAACTGCCCCGACACGTCAGGAAATCCGACGATGTCGGCCATGTTCGCCTCTAACGCGTCCAGATTCAGTTTCCAGCGGCGTTCTTTTAGGTCCAGCGACTGCAGGAAAAACGCCTCTAGCCCGTCGTCCAGATCTCCCATCTGTTCGCCCGCCTCTTTGCGGTCTTTGACGGTTGCCAGATCAACGCGGCGCATACGGTTGATGTTTTGCGTTTGCGTGTGGGTATAGGCCACGGGCGCGATGTCTGCCACGATCAGGCGGTTCACTTTTTCAGGGTATTTCAGCGCCAGAACCATCGCCGCTTTGCCGCCCATCGAATGGCCCAGCACGTCCCATTTGCCGTCGATCACCTGCGCCAGATCATCGGCCATGTCGAAATAGGTGTGGCTGTCATAGCGCGGGCTGTCGCCGTGGTTGCGTTGGTCGACGGCTATGACTTCGCGTTCGTCGGACAGGCGTTTGCTGATCACGCCCCAGTTGCGGGCCGATCCGAACAATCCGTGGACCACCAGCAGGGGCGGGCGGTCTGTCGGGGTGCCGTGGCGGATCATGTTCAGCATGGGAAATACCTTTGTCATCTATCGCGGCGAATATAGCGCGCGGCAGGGTGGGCGCCATAAAAAACGGGGGCGCAATGGCCCCCGTTTTCATGTCATGTCACTGACCGATTACAGGTTCGGGTACAGTGGGAATTTTTCGCACAGCGCTTCTACTTCGGCGCGGACTTTGGCTTCGACGTCGCCGTTGCCTTCTGGACCGTTCGCAGCCAGACCATCGACAACTTCGACGATCCAGTCAGCGATCTGACGGAATTCGGCCTCTTTGAAACCGCGGGTGGTGCCTGCAGGCGAGCCCAGACGGATGCCCGACGTCACGGTCGGTTTTTCAGGGTCGAACGGGATGCCGTTTTTGTTACAGGTGATGTGCGCGCGGCCCAGTGCCTCTTCGGTCTGGTTGCCTTTGACCGATTTGGGGCGCAGGTCGACCAGCATCAGGTGGCTGTCGGTGCCGCCGGTCACGATGTCCAGACCGCCTTTCATCAGCTGGTCAGCCAATGCTTGTGCGTTCAGAACAACCTGTTTCTGGTATTCTTTGAACTCTGGGCGCAGTGCTTCGCCGAAAGCAACAGCTTTGCCTGCGATGACGTGCATCAGCGGGCCGCCCTGAATGCCAGGGAAAATAGCCGAGTTGAATTTCTTGGCCAGCGCTTCGTCGTTGGTCAGGATCATGCCGCCACGTGGACCGCGCAGCGTTTTGTGCGTGGTGGTGGTTGCGACGTGCGCGTGTGGGAATGGCGATGGGTACAGGCCAGCAGCGACCAGACCAGCAAAGTGTGCCATGTCGACCAGCAGGTATGCGCCAACGCTGTCTGCGATTTCACGCATTTTGCCGAAATCGATGATGCGTGGGATGGCCGAACCACCTGCAACGATCATTTTTGGCTGGTGTTCGGTTGCCAGTGCCTGAATCGCGTCATAGTCGATCTGGCTGTCTTGCTGGCGCACGCCGTACTGAACAGCGTTGAACCATTTGCCCGACTGGTTAGGCTTTGCACCGTGGGTCAGGTGGCCGCCTGCGTCCAGCGACATGCCCAGAATGGTGTCACCTGGCTGCAGCAGCGCTTGGAATACACCTTGGTTCGCTTGGGAACCCGAGTTTGGCTGAACGTTTGCGAATTCACACGAGAACAGTTTGCACGCGCGTTCGATTGCCAGATTTTCAGCAATGTCTACGTACTGGCAACCGCCATAGTAACGACGACCTGGGTAACCTTCGGCGTATTTGTTGGTCAGAACCGAACCTTGGGCTTCCATTACAGCAGCGGAAACGATGTTTTCCGATGCGATCAGTTCGATTTCGTGACGCTGACGGCCCAGTTCGGATTGAACAGCGGCGTACAGATCGGGATCGCGGGTTTCTAGGCTTTCGGTGAAAAAGCCGGCGTCAGTGGCAGTCATAGTCGCTTCCTCTGGCTGAGGGGTTGGTGTTGCCCGCTTATTATGTGGTCTGAGCCAATGAGGAAAGCCGCGAAAACGTCATAATCATCATGAAAACGAAGCATAGTTCTGAATCTTGGTGCCGATGAGGTGAATTTTTCGCCGATAAGCGACTTTGACGGGTGCAGGGGAAATTTTTGGGTGCTAACCATTAGGTCAAAGATCGGAGACCGGATATGCACAAGATCGCATTTGTTGCCAGTGACGCCCCCACCGCAAAGAACGCGTTGGAACGGTTGGTCGCGCGCCACAAACCCGTTCCCGTGGAAGAGGCTGAGATCATCGTCGCTTTGGGCGGGGATGGTTTTATGCTGGAAACGCTGCACGCGACCCAAGCGTTGGATATCCCCGTTTACGGCATGAACCGCGGCACCGTCGGGTTCCTGATGAACGAATAC
Organism: Marivivens sp. ABH4_498; assembly: GCF_056160585.1. NCBI lineage: Bacteria > Pseudomonadati > Pseudomonadota > Alphaproteobacteria > Rhodobacterales > Paracoccaceae > Marivivens > Marivivens sp. ABH4_498. The sequence goes on along the minus strand of NZ_JBSWXL010000001.1, from coordinate 512,976 downwards.
CACGAAGAAGACCTGATGTTCCGCCTGTCCGCCGCAGAAGAGGAACATTTCAACCCGCTGTCCATGACTGCGATCACCAATGACGGTAGCGAACATCATGCGCTGGCAATTAACGAAGTATCCCTGCTGCGCGAAGGCCCCCAAGCCGCCCGCCTGCGGATCACCGTGGATGGTAAATTGCGTATGGCCGAACTGGTCTGTGACGGCGTGATGGTTGCGACGCCTGCGGGATCGACCGCCTATAACTATTCCGCGCACGGCCCGATTTTGCCGATTGGATCGGACGTTCTGGCGCTGACTGCTGTGGCTGCGTTCCGTCCGCGCCGTTGGCGTGGGGCGCTATTGCCGAATTCGGCTGTGGTGCAATTCGATGTGATCGACCCGAAAAAACGCCCCGTGATGGCGGATTCGGACGGCAAATCGGTGCGCGACGTGTCCAAGGTCACAATCAAAAGCGACAAATCCATCGTCCACCGTATCCTGTTCGATCCGGGTCACGGGTTAGAGGAACGTTTGATTTCCGAACAGTTCGTCTGATGCTGCTGGGCATTCATCATGCCGCCATCATCGCGTCCGATTATGATCGGTCCAAATCGTTCTATATAGATGTGCTGGGCTTGCGCGTGATTGCCGAAACCTATCGCGCGGATCGGGACAGTTGGAAACTGGATCTGGGATTGCCAGACGGCAGCCAGATCGAACTGTTCACATTCCCCAATGCCCCCGTTCGACCCAGCTACCCCGAAGCCCGTGGGCTGCGGCATCTGGCGTTTCGCGTCGCGGATGTGGCCGCCGTTGTGGCGGACCTGACGGCCAAAGGCGTGCAGGTCGAACCGATCCGCGTTGACGCGCAGACCGGCAAGGAATTCACATTCTTTGCCGATCCGGATGGTTTGCCGCTGGAAATTTACTCCAACTGATTATTTGCCATAGCCCATCGGCAACAACGCTTCGCGGATTTCATCCAGAATGGCCGGATCATCGATGGTCGCGGGCATTTTGAAATCTTCGTTGTCGGCGATTTTCACCATGGTGCCGCGCAGGATTTTGCCCGAACGGGTTTTCGGCAGGCGATCCACGACGGTGGCCAATTTGAACGCAGCCACTGGACCGATCTGATCGCGGACCAGTTTGACAACCTCGGCCACGACATCGCGGTGATCACGGGTGCAGCCAGCGTTCAGGCACAAGAAACCCAGCGGCAACTGGCCCTTTAGCTGATCGGTCACACCAATCACGGCGCATTCAGCCACGTCAGGGTGGGATGCCAGAACTTCCTCCATCGCGCCGGTCGATAGGCGGTGGCCAGCCACGTTAATCACGTCGTCGGTGCGGGCCATTATGTACAGATACCCGTCGTCATCCTTCATCCCTGCGTCCCCAGTTTCATAGTAGCCGGGGAAATTGTTCAGATAGGATTTATGGAAACGGTCCCGCGCATTCCACAGTGTCGGCAACGTGCCCGGAGGCAGCGGCAGTTTCACCGCAATCGCGCCCAGTTCGCCGTCTTTGACGGGGTGGCCTGCGTCGTCCAGAATTTGGATGTCGTAGCCCGGCATCGCAACGGTTGGCGATCCGATTTTGACGGGCAGCGCTTCGATCCCTGCGGGGTTGCCTGCGATAGTCCAGCCTGTTTCGGTCTGCCACCAGTGGTCGTAGACAGGCACGCCCAGCTGGTCCTGCGCCCAGATGATGGTGTCAGGATCTGCACGTTCGCCTGCCAGATACAGCGCCTTGAGCGACGATAGATCGTATTTTTTGACGTATTCGCCTTTGGGGTCTTCGCGTTTGATGGCGCGGAACGCGGTGGGCGCGGTGAACAGAACGCGGATGTTGTATTCTTGGATCATGCGCCAGAACGTGCCCGCATCAGGGGTGCCGACGGGTTTGCCTTCGAACACGACGGTCGTGTTGCCGTGGATCAGCGGGCCGTAGCAGATATAGCTGTGTCCAACGATCCAACCCACGTCTGATGCTGCCCAGAACACATCGCCCGGATCGACGTTGTAGATGTTTTTCATCGTCCAGTTCAGCGCAACCAGATGGCCCGCCGTGTGGCGCACGACGCCTTTGGGCTGACCCGTGGTGCCCGAGGTATACAGGATATACGCAGGGTGGTTGCCTTCGACCGGAACGCATTCGGCGGGTTCGACGCCGTATTGGAACCCATGCCAGTTATAATCGCGGCCTTCGATCAGTTCGGCGACCTCTTGTTCGCGCTGAAAGATCACGCAGAAATCAGGTTTGTGTTCGGCCAGTTCAATCGCGCCGTCCAGCAGCGGTTTATAGTGAACCACGCGGTTCGGTTCCAAACCGCAGGAGGCAGCGATGATCGCCTTGGGTTTTGCGTCATCGATACGCACCGCCAGTTCGTTCGCCGCAAAGCCGCCGAAAACCACCGAATGGATCGCGCCCAAACGTGCGCAGGCCAGCATCGCCTCTAACGCCTCAGGTATCATCGGCATGTAGATGATGACGCGGTCGCCTTTTTCGACGCCTTTCGCGCGCAGGGCCCCCGCCAGCGATGCCACGCGATTGCGCAGTTCGACATAGGAAATCTGACGTTTCGTGCCCGTGATCGGGCTGTCGTAGATGATAGCGGCCTGTTCGCCGCGGCCCTGTTCAACGTGACGGTCAACGGCGTTGTAGCAGGTGTTCACCTTTGCATCGGCGAACCATTCGTAATCGGGTGCGTTTTCGTCAAACAGCGCTTTGGATGGTTTTTCGTCCCATGCGATTGCGCCCGCTTGTTCCATCCAGAACCCCTCTGGGTCCGATTTCCAAGCGTCGTATACGTCTTTATATGTCATGGCGGGCTCCTCCTCTTGAACAAAACTTAGGAGGAGGGGGTATTTCCGCGCAATGATGTTAGCGTCCAGACTGCCGCAAACAGATCAAAATAGGTGGATATTTCGGATAGGTGGGTGTGAAGACTTTGCAAAGTTTTGCGTATTTTACACGACGAGTTAAAATTTCGCGAAATTTGCAAATTGTTGACCGGGCAACCAATTGGCTGTCCGGCCCAGATTCTTAGCTGTAGTGCGACACTGGGGTGCCCGCAATTGCCGACACGTTCAGCAGGCCGCGCGCGGTGATCGACGGGGTGACGATGTGCGCCTTGTTGCCCATGCCCATCAGGATCGGACCGACCTCTAGGCCGCTGCCTTTCATTTTCAGAATGTTGCGCACGCCGGATGCCGCGTCAGAGTTTGCAAAGACCAGCACGTTGGCGGTGCCTTCCATGCGGCTGTGCGGGAAAATGCGGCTGCGCAATTCAGCATCCAAGGCCGAGTCGATGTGCATTTCGCCTTCGTAACAGAAATCGCGCGGCTCGCTGTCCAGAATGTTCAGCGCAGCGCGCATACGGCGACCCGAGTCGATATCAAGGTTGCCGAACTGCGAATGCGAACATAGCGCGATGTTCGGTTTCAGGCCAAAACGGCGAACGTGACGCGCGGCGCCTGTGACGGCCTCGGCGATTTGTTCGGGGGTTGGTTCTGGATGCACATGGGTGTCCGCGATGAACAGGGGGCCGTCCTCTAGGATCATCATGGACAGCGCGCCGACAGGGTGCAGCGTGTCGCGGCCCAAAATCTGGCTAACGTAGTTCAAGTGCCACAGATATTGGCCGAATGTGCCGCAGATCAGGCTGTCGGCTTCGCCGCGGTGGACCATGATCGCGCCGATGGCGGTGGTGTTGGTGCGCAAAATCGCCTTTGCGCTGTCTGGGGTCACACCCTGACGTGCCAGCAGTTCATGATAGGTAGACCAGTATTCGTAATAACGTGGGTCGTTTTCTGGGTTCACGACTTCGAAATCGTCACCGGGGCGGATTTTCAGGCCTGCACGTTCGCAACGGGCCGCAATCACGTCAGGACGGCCAATTAGGATCGGGGTTTCGGTGGTTTCTTCCATGACGGCTTGGGTCGCGCGCAGAACGCGTTCGTCTTCGCCTTCGGCAAATACGATACGGCGCGACGCGCTGCGGGCGGCTTCGAATACGGGGCGCATCAGCATGGCGGATTTGAACACCGACCCATCCAGTTTGCGTTTGTATTCGTCGATGTCATCCAGCGGCGTTTTGGCAACGCCCGTTTCCATCGCGGCCTTCGCAACCGAGGTCGCAACAACGCCCATCAGGCGCGGGTCAAACGGTTTCGGGATCAGGTAATCCGCGCCGAATTTCAGTTTTTCGCCCTGATAGGCGGCTGCGGCTTCGGCGCTGGTGGTGGCGCGGGCCAGTTCGGCGATGCCCTGAACGCAGGCGATTTTCATTTCGTCGTTGATTTCGGTCGCGCCCACATCCAGCGCGCCGCGGAAAATGAACGGGAAACACAGGACGTTGTTCACTTGGTTCGGGAAATCCGAACGGCCAGTCGCGATGATCGCATCGGGTTTCACAGCGCGCGCGTCTTCGGGCAGGATTTCTGGGTTCGGGTTCGCCAGAGCAAAAATCGCAGGGCGATCGGCCATTTTGGCGACCATTTCCGGTTTCAGAACATTCGGGCCAGACAGGCCAAGGAACAGATCCGCGCCGTCGATCACGTCATCCAAGGTGCGCAGGTCCGATTTTTGCGCGTACTCTGCCTTTTGCGGGGTCATCTCTGCCTCGCGGCCTTCGTAGACCAGACCAGCGATGTCGCACAGCCAGACGTTTTCGCGTTTCACGCCCAATTTCAGTAGCATGTTCAAGCAGGCGATACCCGCCGCGCCGCCGCCTGTAGAGACGACTTTGATGTCTTCGAATTTTTTGCCTGCGACATGCAGCGCGTTGGTAGCGGCTGCGCCAACAACAATCGCGGTGCCGTGCTGGTCATCGTGGAACACAGGGATGTTCATGCGTTCGCGGCAGATTTTTTCGACGATGAAACAGTCTGGCGCTTTGATGTCTTCTAGGTTGATCGCGCCAAAGGTTGGTTCCAGCGCGCAAACGATATTGGCCAGTTTTTCAGGGTCTGGTTCGTTCACTTCGATGTCGAAACAGTCGATGTTGGCGAATTTTTTGAACAGGACGGCTTTGCCTTCCATTACAGGTTTGGACGCCAGTGCGCCGATGTTGCCCAGACCCAAAACAGCCGTACCGTTCGACACAACGGCCACCAGATTGCCGCGCGATGTGTATTTGCGTGCGGTGTCCGCGTCGTTTTTAATCTCGACGCAGGCTTCGGCCACGCCGGGGGAGTAGGCGCGTGCAAGGTCGCGACCGTTGGCCAAAGGTTTCGTTGCGCGGATTTCCAATTTCCCCGGTTTTGGGAATTCATGATAGTCCAGCGCCGCTTGGCGTAGATTGTCTTGGCTCTTGTCGGTCATCTGGTCATCCTGTGATTGTTTAATATTAAACAATTTTGCGTCGTTACGCCTTCCTTAGCGTAAAATGGGCGCATGTTGCAAATTCAATTCAGCACAGTCAGGGTGTTTCCACGGTTGCGGGTTGCAACTGGTCCAATGTCAGGGCACATTTTACCAAATGATAAAACGGGGTTTCGATGTCTTTGTTTGATGACGCAATCAAGGTGCGGGAAAATGCCTATGCGCCGTATTCGAATTTCAATGTTGGCGCGGCGATAAAAACCAAAGACGGCAATGTCTATGTGGGCTGTAACGTCGAAAACGTCGCCTACCCCGAAGGCACCTGTGCCGAAGCGGGCGCAATTGCCGCCATGTGCGCCGCTGGTGAACGTGAGATTGTTGAGGTCGCCGTCGTCGCAGATAGCCCGACGCCAGTCACGCCCTGTGGAGGATGTCGTCAAAAGCTATCAGAGTTTGCCGACCCCGATGCCCCTGTAAAAATGTACAATCTGAACGGCGATGTTCTGGAAATGAAAGCGCGCGATTTATTGCCTGGCGTCTTTACGACCGACCACATGAGCAACACCTGATGGATGCTCGGACGATCATTGGTCAGCTGCGCGATGGACAGGTGCCATCGCGCGACGCGATTGGCTGGTTCGCGCATGGTCTGGCGACCGGTGTTGTCACCGACGCCCAAGCTGGCGCGTTTGCCATGGCGGTTTTGCTGAATGGCCTAAACGACGAAGGCCGCGTCGCGTTGACCTTGGGGATGCGCGATTCTGGTGACGTGCTGAAATGGCGGGTGGATGGTCCTGTGATGGACAAACATTCGACGGGCGGTGTTGGCGATTGTGTGTCGCTGATCCTTGCACCTGCCTTGGCGGCTTGCGGTGTTTATGTGCCGATGATTTCGGGGCGTGGTTTGGGCCATACGGGCGGCACGCTGGATAAATTGGAATCGATCCCAGGTCTGGTCACTGACGTTGATAGTGCGCGTTTACATGGGCTGCTGGACAAAGTCGGCTGCGCGATTGTCAGCGCTTCGGGGCGGATCGCGCCTGCTGACAAACGGTTATATGCCATCCGTGACGTCAGCGCGACGGTTGAAAGCATTGATTTGATCACGGCATCCATCCTGTCGAAAAAACTGGCAGCTGGTCTGGATGGGCTGATTTTAGATGTCAAAGTCGGCTCTGGCGCGTTTATGAAAACGGCGGATGACGCGCGAAATTTGGCGCGGGCGTTGGTGCAGACCGCAAACGGGGCAGGGTGCAACACGGCTGCGTTTATCACGGATATGAATGAACCGCTTGCTCCGAATTTGGGTAACGCGGTCGAGGTTGCGACCTGTATGGAAATCCTGTCGGGCAACCGTTTGGCAGGGCCGCGGTTGCATGACCTAACGGTCGCTTTGGGTGGGCGTATCATCGCGTTGTCGGGCGGATCCGAAGGCGAAGGCGAAGAAATGATCGCCGAAGCCATCGCGTCGGGTGCCGCGATGGACCGCTTTGCGCAGATGGTATTCGAAATGGGCGGCCCGCCCGATATGGACAAAGATTGGCGCACGCATTTGCCGGTTGCCCCCGTTGTTCGGCCTGTCGCAGCGCCCGAAGGCGGGATTGTCAGCGGTTGGGATGGTCAACGTCTGGGTCTAACTGTGGTGGAATTAGGCGGCGGGCGCATGGTCGAAACGGATCGGGTCGATCCGTCGGTCGGTATAACGGATGTCATCCCATTAGGCAGGCGGGTGGAAAAGGGCGATCCTATTGGCTGGGTCCATGCGAAAAATGATAGCGACGCAGATCGTGCTGCGGCTAACATATTGTCATCCTTGACGATTGGGGGCGCTGACCCCGATCATCCTGTGGTGCATGAAAGGATTGACCCATGACGCGTGCGTTTCTGGTCGTGATGGATAGCGTCGGCATCGGCGGCGCGCCGGACGCCGATAAATTTTTCAACGATGGTCAGCCTGACACCGGCGCAAATACGGTCGCTCATATCGCCGCTGCAATGGCGCCTATCCGGCCTTTGCTATTACCGACGCTTTCGTCGCTGGGGTTGGGGCGTGCCGTCGAATTGGCGTCAGGCGAAACCGCTACTGGTTTGGATGGCCCCGTGACGGGCGCATGGGGTGCTGCCACCGAAATTTCGAACGGCAAAGATACCCCAAGCGGCCATTGGGAACTGGCTGGCGTTCCTGTGCCGTGGGATTGGTCGTACTTTGAAGCAAAGCAAAATTCGTTTCCCCCAAATGTGGTTGATGCGCTGTGCAAGGCGGCTGGGACCGGCGGGATTTTGGCGAACTGTCATGCCTCGGGGACGGAAATCATTGAACGGTTGGGCGATGAACACGTCAAAACGGGTTGGCCGATTTGTTACACGTCGGTGGACAGCGTTTTGCAGATTGCTGCGCACGAAGAACACTTTGGACTAGATCGTTTGCTGGACCTATGCCGCGCGGTTGCGCCGATGTTGCATGACATGCGCGTTGGCCGCGTGATTGCCCGCCCGTTTGTTGGCGAAAACGGCCAATATGCCCGCACGTCTAACCGCAAAGATTTCGCCATCGCGCCGCCTGCCGATACGCTGTGCGATGTGGCTGCGGCTGCGGGGCGTCCTGTGCATGCGGTTGGCAAAATCGGTGACATCTTTTCGATGCGCGGCATCACGGACGTGCGCAAAGGCCGCGATAACGCCCTGATGCAGCATCTGTCGGACTGGGTCGATAACGCCGAGGAAGGGTCGCTGACCTTTGCCAATTTCGTCGAATTCGACAGTGAATACGGGCACCGCCGCGATGTCGAAGGATACGCGCGCCATCTGGAATGGTTCGACGCGGAAATCGGGAACATCCTGCCCCGCTTGGGCGAAGGCGACCTGTTGGTGATCACCGCGGATCACGGCAATGACCCGACATGGATCGGAACGGATCACACCCGTGAACGTGTGCCTGTTCTGGTTCATGGGTTGGGGCACAAAGAATTGGGCCACATGGCCTTTACCGATGTGGCGGATTTGGTCGCCGATCATCTGGGCTTGCCGCCCATATCCTCAGGAGGCAACACATGACCTATCAATCCTTGCCCAAAGTCGAACTTCACCTGCATTTCGAAGGCGCCGCGCCGCCCGAATTCATTCGCCAGTTGGCGCATGAGAAAAAGGTGGATTTGTCCAAGATTTTCAATCCCGACGGCACTTACGCCTATCGCGATTTCGATCATTTCCTAGAGGTCTACGAGGGCGCAACTTCGGTCCTGAAATCGCCCGAAGATTTCGCGCGTCTGTGCACGGCCGTGGCCGAACAATCCGCGCAGCATGGCGTGGTCTACACCGAACTATTTATATCGCCCGATTTTTGCGGTGGATCGGATGTGTCCGCATGGCGCGACTATCTGGCCGCGATCAAAGAGGCCGCAGACAAAGCCGAAGCCCAGCACGGAATCACGATCAAAGGCGTCGCCACCTGCATCCGCCATTTCGGGCCTGAAATGGCGAAACGCAGCGCCCTATGCGCGGCCGAAACGGCGGGGGATTTTCTGACGGGGTTCGGGATGGGCGGTGCTGAAATGATGCATCGGCCCGGCGATTTTGCCTATAGTTTCGATATGGCGCGCGAAGCAGGCCTGCAACTGACCTGCCACGCGGGCGAATGGGGCGGCCCTGATATGGTGGCGGACACGATCAACGACCTGCGCGTCGAACGGATCGGTCATGGCATCAACGCGATCAAAGACCGCGCCTTGGTTGACCGCATCGCCGCTGCAGGCATCGTGTTAGAGGTTTGCCCGGGATCGAACGTGTTCCTGAACGCGTCTGGTGATCTAAACGATCACCCGATCAAAGCCCTGCGCGACGCTGGTGTAAAGGTCACCGTTTCGACGGACGATCCGCCGTTTTTCCAGACGACGATGACCAAAGAATATGATGATCTGGCCGCTGCTTTCGGCTGGGATGAAACTGATTTTAACGCATTGAATCAAACAGCTTTGGACGCGGCATTCTGTGACGCTGAAACCAGAGATAAGATCGCCAAACGATTGGAGACCACGAAATGACCGACCATCTAACAGTGGTGTCGCACCCACTGGTACAGCACAAATTGACCATTATGCGGGAAAAGGAAACGTCGACCGCAGTGTTCCGTCAGCTGTTACGGGAAATTTCGTTACTATTGGCCTACGAAGTCACCCGCGATCTGCCTTTGTCGACCAAGAAAATCGAAACGCCGCTGTGCGAAATGGATGCGCCGCAGTTGGACGGTAAAAAATTGGCGCTGGTGTCGATCCTGCGCGCGGGCAACGGATTGCTGGACGGTATTCTGGAACTGATTCCATCTGCTCGGGTCGGTTTCGTGGGGCTGTACCGCGACGAAGAAACGCTGCAACCCGTCGAATATTATTTCAAAGTCCCCGCCGAGATCGAAGATCGTGTGGTGATCGTGGTCGATCCTATGCTGGCAACGGGCAATTCGTCGGCTGCGGCGATTGACATGATCAAAGACGCGGGCGCAAAAAATATCATTTTCTTGTGCTTGCTGGCAGCCCCAGAAGGCGTCGCAAAAATGAAAGAGGCGCACCCAGATGTGCCCATTGTTACGGCGGCTTTGGACGATGGTTTGACGGATCAAGGGTACATCACACCAGGCCTAGGGGATGCGGGTGATCGGATGTTTGGCACAAAATAGCCACATGTCTGGCACCTATAGCGTGTCCAAATGCTTTACAGATAAGGGTTATTCGGGCATCTTCACCTAAAAGAGTATGAGGTGCAGATGTCGAGCGCTCGGATTATCGGGTTTATCGCGGCGTGTTTGGGCGGCGTAGCGCAGATTGGGTACGCCCAATCGCAGACCCCTGTACCTGCCGAATTCCCCCCAGCCAGCTATGACGCGAACCAATATGTTGACAGTCAGGGCTGCGTTTTTGTGCGTGCCGGTATGGCTGGAACGGTCAATTGGGTGCCGCGTCTGTCCCGTGATCGTCAGCAGCTGTGCGGGTTTGAACCCACTATTGGCGCTGCGATCCCGTCGCCTTTGCCATCGAACGTGCCGATCATCACAATCGATCAGCCTGCTGCGCCAGCCGCTGCCGCACCGCGTATCATTGCGGAAACCATTGTTCCGCCGACAACGAACAAAGACCCCATTGAAACGGTCGCATCTGTGACAACGATGCCGTCGCCGCAATCTGTTGCGTCGCGCGTCATTGCCGATGCTGCCGCAGCTGCGCCTGCGCCAACACCAGCACCTGTCGTGCGTGAACCTGAACCCGTTCGCATGACATTGTCGCAGGTGTGTCAGGGCAAATACGGTGTTCAGCGTCAGTACGTAAATGCGGCGACGGGTGAATTCATTGACTGCGGCCCTGCGCCTGTGGTTGTCGCCGAAACAGTTGCGCCAACAGCCCCTGTGGGCGATGCGCGCTGCACAAACCTAAGCCAGACCGTCACCACCTCTGGTCGCAATGTCGAAGTGCGCTGTGGTCCGCAAACGCAATCCATTTGGGGCGGAAACCGTATTCCAGCCAGCAATCCCGTTCCTGTGGCAACCAACACCGGTACGACCTATGTGCCTGTTGATCGCCCCGCGACGGCCGTTTTGTCCGCGCCTGCACCTGTTGTTACGCCGGCCCCTGCGCCGACAGTGGCACCTGCCGCAGCACCCGTGCCGTCGTCATGCAATTTCGACAGCGTCAGCGCCCAATATATGGCCGGTGCAAATGTACGCTGTGGCCCGCAGACGCAATCACCGTCGGCGGGCATTGCTCGGTCTTCGGCTCAGGCAGGTCGTTCAGATTTCAACCCGTCGACAGGCGGATTGTTTGGTCGCGCGGTTCCAGCATCGAATCCGCCGTATGTGGCGAATGGCGAACCGATTGTGCCAAACGGATACGAAGTGGTTTGGGACGATGATCGCCTGAACCCAAATCGTGGCCTGAATTAATTCCCGCAGATACCCTGTAACGCGACCCAATCCCCATCGCCCAAAATCAGAGGCGCTTGGGTTGGGTTCACTGGGTTCGCTTCGATCAGGGCCAGCGTGCTTTCGCCCGTTATATCGATGGCATAGGCGAACGGACGGCTAGAGACTTGGGCGGCTTCGAACCGTGCAAGCAGTTGTTCGGTGCTGATGGTGGGTAAAGGTTGTCCGACCGTATGTTCCGCATAGCTGCGCAAAATTTCCGAAGACATTTCGCCCGTGGTGAGCAGTTGGAAAGTCGCCCGTATGCCTGCATCGTTTAGGACATCGCCCAAAGGATCGTTTTCAATCCGAGCCTGATTGGCTGCAATAATATAGCCAGCAGGGACGGCTGGATCTTCGTAGTCTTCGACCAATGACCGATTCAGCAGAATGATCCCGCCCGGCAAAACCAACGTTTCTGAAACAGCATCAGGAACGATCAGAACCTGCACGTCGCTATCTGCCCCCAAAGCCCGATCTTTCAGGGTGCTTAGGGCCAGCGCACCACGCGGGCTATCACAAACGGCACCCGTGAGGCGTTGCACATGCCCCAGCAGAGTTGCGCCAATTGCGCTGCGCGTTGCATCTGTGACGGCGTTCAGTGTGTGGTCGCGCAACGCATTTGGTGCCCAAAAAACGCCCAATCCCACAACGGCGGCAATGGATACCATCGCGCCAGCGCCGCGCAAACGACCGGGGCGGGGGCGCGACCGATTGACTGCTTTGCGTACCTTTTCAATCGCATCGATCATCAGATCATCTTCGATCTCGATAGTTTCTGTGCCGTCTTCGTCGGGGGCGAAAATCGCAGGCCGAGACCCTGCGTTCATGCGGACGACAGCTGGCAACGACCAATGGGCCAGCGGGCGATCTGCGCTATCGCGGATGATCAATGTCGCATCGCCAAAGGAAACAACCACCTCGCGGCGTTGCGCGTCGGGGTCCGGTCGCCAGATCCCCAGACTTTCCAGTTTTGCGAATTGATCTAATGCTGTCATATGCTCGTTCTTTTTCTGGCAATATAGCCAGTTCAAAACCTTTGGGCCAGCCTGTGTTGTCGCGATCAGAACGGGGGTCGCGTATCCGTTTGCGGCAGAGTAGGCTGAGGCATGATCATATCCCGTGGGCGCGACTATATATTTGTACACATCCCCAAAACTGGCGGCACCGCGATGGCGTTGGCGCTAGAGGATCGTGCCAAAGCCGACGACATCTTGATCGGGGATACTCCCAAAGCGTTAAAGCGTAAAAAACGACTAAAGGGCGTGCAGACGGCTGGGCGTTTGTGGAAACATTCGCGCCTGTGTGATGTCGAACCGATGGTGTCGCGTGACGAAATGGAACGGATGTTCACATTTACATTGGTGCGCAACCCGTGGGACCGTGTGGTCAGCTATTACCATTGGTTGCAGGATCAGACGTTCGACCATCCTGCCGTTCGATTGGCGCAGACCCTGCCATTTGATCAGTTTGTGAATGAATCACACACGCAAACCAGTTTAGCCGCCAACAGTTATGACAGTTACATGAGAGATGGCGCAGGCACAGAACATTGCAGTCTGTACATCCGATTAGAGTATTTGGCCGCAGATATGTCGCCTTTGGCGGACCATTTGGGGTTCACGCCAGATGTGCCGATCGCGAATGCGTCAAACCGCGATTCGGATTGGCGCGGATATTACAACAGTCAAACCCGTGATTTGATTGGCAATTTATGCGCGCCCGATATTCTGCGTTTCAAATACAGCTTTGATTGTTAACCAAATTGGCGAAATGATGTTGTGTACACGCGTTTACACTTCGCTGATGTGACAATGCCCCAATTGCGCCGCGTTTCGTCCTAAACCTTGTCTCATGAATCAGGTGGTCTGTTCCTATCAAAGCGCAACGCTTGCAGGATAGGGGAAGTGCCGATGTATGCCTGGAACAACCAGACATGGAGCCCGGCTAAAGGGGCACCAGAATTTGCAGCCAGTTTGGCTGATGTTGGTAATGGTATGATTGCTGGAACACGTGTGGCCACCGCGATGGGGTGGCGACCGATCGAAGCAGTCAGTGTGGGTGATCAGGTTTTAACGTTTGACAAAGGGATGCAGACAGTGACGGCCATCCGCCGTGAACATGTGCAGACCAGCGGGGCATTGGGCGGCGTTTCCAATTGGCCATTGCGCGTACCAAAGGGCGCATTGGGCAACCTAGAAGAAATGAGCCTACCGCGCCGTCAGGCCATCCTAATCGAAAGCGATGTCGCAGAGGAAATGTTTGGGGACGCATTCACTCTGGTACCTGTCGCAGCATTAGAAGGGTTTCGGGGCATCGAACCTGTACGACCAGCGGACTACGTCGAGGTCATTACGCTGCAGTTCGAAGAAGATCAGGTCGTGTTCGGCAAAGGGGGATTTTTGTTCTATTGTCCGCCGCCGTCTGACATCATGCAGGACCTGTTTTCCGAACCCAAAGAGCCGCGCTATCACGTCCTACCAAAGGATAAGGCAGAGCTGTTGATCAGTGTTTTGGAATACGAAGACGCGAAACAAGACTGATTTAACGCGCCAGCACTGATTCATCGAATTCGGCGCGATTTTAACTAGAAAACCGTCAGTGGCACGCAAAATCACTGACGGTTTTTTGACGATTTGGGGTATCTGATTACCCAAATGGGGTAAGGTATGGGGCAAAAGGATAGCCCCTATTACCCTGTAATGATAAATAAGATACTCACCCTGACATACAGTGTAACGAACGTGCATACGTAGGGTTTCCAAATGGGTTTCTTGTTCCTTCTTCTTGGTGCGGCTGGCATGGCTGCCTTTGCTGATCTGGATCTGGACGGGTCGGACAGCGACGTTGATACCTCGGAAGAAACCCAAGAAGACGATGTAGATGTTTCCGCCGAAGCGCTGATCGATTTGCTGGGCGATACCACCGTTGTTGACGGTGATGACGACGGATACGATGTCGAAACCGCAGGCGGAGACGATGTTGTGATCGTTGAAGGCAATCAGGTTCTGGACGGCGAAGATTTCACAGACGAAGACATCGAAACCAATGATGGCGACGACTATGTCGAACTATCGGGTGGCCATGGTTCGCATGCAGATGAAATCGATCTGGGCGCTGGCGATGATGTCATCAACGTCGGTTTTGGTTCGGTCGTTGATAGCCTGATTATGGGGGCGGGTGCGGACGTTCTGGCAATGACCGGCATGTGCACCGAAGTCACCGTCGAAGATTTCGACCCAGCCGAAGATGTTCTGGCGCTGGATCTGGGCCTGTCGTTCCTGAATGGCGACGATGCAATGGACTATGTTGAATTCAACGAAACGGACGATGGCGTGACGATGGCCGTCGTCGAACCAGAAGGCACCGAAATTTTCGCTCTGGTTACCCTGAAAGGCCTAACCATGAACGATGTCGCCAGTCTGGAAATCATGTTCGGCTAAATTTCAATTTACCCTATGCGAAAAGGGCGGACCTAGGTCCGCCCTTTTGCGTTTTAAAATGTATAGCCAACAGTCAGCGACAAATATGGCACCGCTGGCAAATCAGACAGTTCGGCGTTCAGATCATCAATGTCGTTTTGAAAATCTGCATCGGCCGCGTTTGTGGATGCTTCTAGCGATGTGAAAATCGCGCCCAGTTCGCCGCTAAGGTAAACGCCGCTGTCCCATGTGTATTGGTAACCCGTCGCCAGCATCAGCGCGACATCGTCTTTGAATGCGATTTCGGCTTCGAACGTGTCTGCTCCGTCGTCAAATTCGGACGAAATGGACGAATTGGAAAAGAACAAACCGCCCGACACACGCCAGCCGCCATATGCATAGTAATCAGCAACGACACCCAAAGCGCCCAAGCTGAGGTCCGCTGTGACGTTATAATCGGTGCCATCATCGGATTCATAGCTGTCGGTTTCCGATACGTTGATACCGCCTAGGTAGAAACCGCGCGCTTTGATCTGTGGTGTGATTTCATAGGAACCTTCGATCATCGCGCCAAAGGTCGACAGGCCCGCGCCTGCTTGGATATCGCCAGTTTCAGCGGCTGCTGCACCGGCTAAGCCTAAAAATAGAATAGAAGAAATTATCGTTTTCATAGTTAACCCCATAACAATAACGTAGGGTCAACTTACGGTTCGGCTGCCGCAATGGAATGCGCTAATCTGACTTGCGGTTCGCACAACCAAAAGATGTTGCAGATGGGAAACAGGTGGCGATGTAACACCGCCACCTGATGTTCATTTATGCAGCAGCTTTGCCTGCGCCAAAGCGGCCATAGAACGATTGGCCTTTGTCCGCCATGTCGCGCAACAGCGGTGGACAGGCGAAACGATCGCCAAAGGCTTCGGTCAGTTGATCACAACGTTCCGCAGCATAAGGCGCGCCCATGATGTCCAACCAGCTGAACGGACCGCCCGACCACGGCGCAAAGCCCCAGCCTAGGATCGCACCAACGTCGCCTTCGCGGATGTCTTCCAAAACGCCTTCTTCTAATGCGCGCACGGCCTCTAGGACTTGGGCGAACAGCAGGCGGTGCTGAACGGTTGTCAGATCAGGCTGTTCGTCTGCCACAGGGTATTTCGCGGCCAGACCATCCCATAGGCCCTGACGTTTGCCTTTTTCGTCGTAGGCATAGAAACCAGCGGCGGCTTTGCGGCCCATGCGGCCTTCGTCTGCCATCCAGAACAGCACTTCGTCCACGGCGTCGTTCGGATAGGCGTCGCCCATCGCGGCCTTGGTCGCTTTGGCGATTTTTACGCCCAAATCGATCGAGGTTTCGTCCGTCAATTGCAGCGGGCCCAGCGGCATTCCGACCAGTTTCGCCGCATTTTCGATCAGCGCAGGTTCGACACCTTCGCGGACCATGCGGATGCCTTCGTTGATGTATGGGATGATGCAGCGGTTCGCATAAAAGAACCGTTCGTCATTCACAACGATAGGCGTTTTGCGGATCTGGCGGACGTAATCCAACGCCTTGGCCACCGCGCGATCACCGGTTTCTTTGCCTTTGATAATCTCGACCAGCATCATTTTTTCGACCGGAGAGAAGAAGTGAATGCCGATGAACTGTTCCGCGTTTTTCGACGCTTTGGCCAGTTGGCTGATTGGCAGGGTCGATGTGTTGGTCGCAAAGATGCAGTCGGGGCCGACAACGGCCTCTACTTTGGCTGTCACGTCCGCTTTGATCGATACGTCTTCGAACACGGCTTCGATGATCAGGTCGCAACCAGCCAGCGCGTTGTAATCGGTGGTCGCGGTGATCTGGCCCAGAACCTGTTCTTTCTTTTCTGGGGTCGTCTTTTTGCGGGCGATGCCTTTGTCCAGGAACGCTTCGGTATAGGCTTTGCCGCGGTCTGCGGCCTCTTGGTTGGCGTCGATCAGCACGACTTCCATACCTGCCTGCGCGGAAACCAGCGTGATGCCAGCGCCCATCATGCCCGCGCCGATCACGCCGACCTTTTTCACGGTCTGGTCGTCAACGGCTGGACGGTTTGCGCCTTTTTCCAGTGCCTCTTTGTTGATGAACAGGCTGCGGATCATGGCCGAGGACGACGGGTTCAGCAGAACGTTGGTGAACCAGCGGGCTTCGATTTTCAGGGCCTGATCGAATGGCACCAATGCGCCTTCGTAGACGGCGGATAGCAGCGCCTTGGCGGCTGGATAGACGCCTTGGGTTTTGCCGTTGACCATTGCGGATGCGCCCACAAAGGTCATGAAACCAGCGGGGTGATACGGTGCGCCGCCCGGCATTTTGTACCCTTTGGCGTCCCAAGGTTTCAGGATGTCAGCGTCTTTGGCGTTCAGAACCCATTCTTTGGCCGCAGACAGCAGTTCGTCCGCTGGGACGACTTCGTCAACGACGCCCGCTGCTTTGGCTTTTTTCGGGTCGTTTAGTTTACCCTCTAGCAGCAGAGGCGACGCAGCCATCGCGCCCAATTTGCGCGACAGGCGGGTGGTGCCGCCAGCGCCCGGGAAAATGCCGACCATGATTTCAGGCAGGCCGATTTTGGCTTTGGGGTTGTCGGCTGCGAAAATGCGGTGCGTGGACAGCGGGATTTCCAGACCGATGCCCAACGCCGTACCAGGCAGGGCTGCGGCGATCGGTTTGCCGCCTTTGTTGGTTTTCGGGTCCATGCCAGCGCGTTCGATTTTGCGCAGGATGCCGTGCATGTTCATCACGCCGTCAAACAGGCCTTTGGCGGGGTTGTCGCCTGCGCTGTCTTTCATCTTTGCGATGATGTTCAGGTCCATCCCGCCAGCAAAGGTGTCTTTGCCGGATGTGATCACGATGCCTTTGACGGCGTCATCCGCCAGCGCCTGATCAACCAGTGCGTCCAGTTCGGCAAAGCCTTCTAGGCTCATGACGTTCATGGATTTGCCTTGAACATCCCACGTGATGACGGCGACGCCATCGGCGTCAATGGCCATAGTAAAGTCGGTCATTTGTTTCCTCCCGATAAATGGGTTTGGCATAGTGCCATAGCAGTTTGGCCCGCCGCGAAACGTCGCGGCAGGCTCTTTAACAGATTTAGAGTGTGGTCGGTGTTTACTTGCCCGCGGTTTGCAGTGCGCTGAGCAATTCGATCATTGGCGCGCGCGGCGTTTGATACTGGACAAGTTTGATTTTGATCTGATCGTCCGCCAACCCGCAGAAATAGGTCGCCCCACTTTCCTCCAATGTCTTTCCGTCGATATCCAGCAAACGAAACTGAACCCATACGGGCAGGTGATCGTCTCGTGCTGAACTTTGACGGGTGAAATTCACTTCGACCTTGGCCACGTTGATCATTCGCAAAACGGATGTGATTAGATTGAATTCCGCCAGCATTTCGTCGTGATTGGTGATTGTGATCAGTTCGTCCGTGTATTGGAGCGCATGAGGCATCGCAAAATAGTCGGTCATCCGATCCATTTTGCCCAACAGGACATCCTTGGTCATGCGATCCAGCAGATCCATGGCGCGCTGCGCCAATTGCGTGCAATCGTTCTGACTCGGCACAGGCCGAGGCTGCGAACTTTGAAACGTTTTGGTTTGTGTCATACCCATTTTTGCACTCGTCATATCCTTTAGCCACGTCAATGGAACGTTGGTAGACGTTCGCATTTTCGGTGGTTTCGTCCTTAACGACAGCGAAAGCCGCTGCGTTACCCCAAAAGACGAAAGTGTCCCCAATAAAAAACAAATCACAGTTGATCGGCGCCGTTTGTCCACAAGCGCCGGTCTCCCTGTGTATAAGTTTTTCAAAGCGGTTTGGATACATGATTCGTCTTCTGTTCCGTGCGGGTCGGGTGGGCATAGGTCAGCAATGACTGGCAAATGCCCAATTAATCAGAGAAATTTACAAACTCTGGGTTGATCACAAATTGTTACATTCGTTCGATGATGGTTGCTGCGCCCATTCCGGATGCAATGCACAGCGTTGCAAGGCCTACGCCTTTGCCTGTGCGTTCCAGTTCATCCAGCAGGGTGCCGATAATGATTGCGCCCGTTGCGCCCAGCGGGTGACCCATTGCGATCGAACCGCCGTTGACGTTCACGACCGATGGATCGACGTCGAATGCCTGCATGAAACGCATCACAACGGATGCAAAGGCTTCGTTCACCTCGAACAGGTCGATGTCGGAAATCGACATGCCGTTGTCTGCCAGAATCTTTTCGGTGACGGGCACAGGACCGGTCAGCATGATGGTCGGATCGGTGCCGATTTTTGCGGTGGCACGGATGCGCGCGCGCGGTGTCAGGCCGTATTTTTCGCCGAACTCTTTGTTGCCGATCAGAACGCCAGCGGACCCATCCACGATACCAGAAGAGTTCCCAGCGTGGTGGATGTGGTTGATACGTTCCAGATGCGGGTATTTCATCAGCGCGACCTTATCAAAGCCGGGCATGACTTCGCCCATGTCTTTGAACGATGCCTTTAGGTTGCCCAGCATTTCGGTGGTGGTGCCGGGGCGCATGTATTCGTCATGATCCAGAACGGTCAGGCCGTTTTGATCCAGAACAGGAATGATGGATTTCGCGAAACGGCCATCGTCCCACGCGGCTTTGGCGCGGTTTTGCGATTCAACGGCCAATGCGTCTGCGGCTTCGCGGGTGAAACCGTATTCGGTGGCGATGATGTCTGCCGAAATGCCCTGAGGCACGAAATAGGTGTCCATTGCGATGGATGGGTCAACGGCAATCGCTGCGCCGTCCGAACCCATGGCAACGCGGCTCATCATTTCGACGCCGCCCGCGATGTATGCCATGCCTGCGCCGCCTTTGACTTGGTTCGCGGCGATGTTCACGGCTTCCATGCCGGATGCGCAGAAACGGTTGATCGCAAGGCCTGGGATCGATTCATCCAGATCGGACGCCAGAACCGCAGTCCGCGCCAAACAGCCGCCCTGTTCGCCGACTTGGGTCACGTTGCCCCAGATCACGTCTTCGACGGCGTGCCCGTCCAGACCGTTGCGGTTTTTCAGCGCGTTCAGAACGTTTGAAGACAAACGAACGCTGGTCATTTCATGTAGGCTGCCGTCTTTGCGGCCTTTGCCGCGCGGCGTGCGTACGGCGTCATAGATGTAGGCTTCGGTCATGGTTTCCTCCTCAGGCGTCGGGCAATGCGCGACGCATCAATTCGTATGGGTGTTTCCAACCGGGCAGGGAGCTGATGTTGTCCAGCCAACGGTCGATGTTCGGGTAATCGCTGCGGTCAAAGGTGAAATCTTCGGTGTAGAACAGATAGCTACAGCAGCTTAGGTCAGCGTTGGTCAGGGCGTTGCCCACGATCCAATCACGACCCTGTAAATGGGTATCCAGCGTTTTCAGCGCGGCCTTTAGACGGCCCGCAATAAATCCGATCACATCGGCGCTGCGTTTGTCGGCGGGCAAGAAATTCATCTGAAACCGCAGCATGCCTGCTTGGGAAGATAGTTTGTGGTTATCCCACAGAACCCAGCGTAGAACCTCGCGGCGTTCTTCAGCTGTCGTTCCGCCGAATTTTCCCGTTTTTTCAGTCAGGTAATCCAGAATGACGCCTGATTGTGTCAGCGTCAGATCCCCATCAACCAAAACAGGACATTCGCCCATTTCGTTGAGGGCCAAAAATTCAGGGCTGCGCGAACCGCCGCGGAAAAAATCGACCCAGACAGGTTCCCATTCAACATCGGCAAAGGTCAGCGCCAATGCCGCCTTGTAGGAATGTCCGCTTTCGCCAAAACAGTATAATTTCATTGCGATACCAATCGTTAGGGTGGTCAGGATGGAGGCATAGCCCCCATCCTAAATCGCTTAGAACTGGTCCGCAGTCAGGCCCATGACAGTGTCCGCACCGGTTTCGATACGGGCAAGGTGCATCGAACATGCCGGCAGGCTGCGCGCCATGTAGAATTCACCGGTTTTGATTTTCGCATTCAGGAAATCAGTGTCGGTGTTGCCGGCATCCAGCGCGGTGTAGGCAGCCGCCGCCATGCGGGTCCACATCAGGCCCAGACATACGTGGCCCATCATGTGCATGAAATCATACGACCCAGACAGCGCGTTGTTGGGGTTTTTCATGCCGTTCTGCATGAAATACATACCCGCCGCTCGCAGCTGTTTGGATGCGTTTTTCAGTGCATCGGTGAACGGTTTCATGCGTTCGTCTTCGTGGGCTTTGCATTCCGCTTTGACCATTTCAAAGAACGCCATGACGTGTTTGCCGCCGTCTTGGGCCAGTTTGCGGCCAACAAGGTCCAGCGCCTGAATGCCGTTCGCGCCTTCGTAGATCATGGCGATACGGGCATCACGGGCGAATTGGGACATACCCCATTCTTCGATATAGCCGTGGCCGCCGTAAACCTGCTGGGCCTGAACCGCCATTTCGAAACCTTTGTCGGTCAAGAAACCCTTGATCACAGGGGTTAGCAGCGACACCAGACCGTGGGCGGCTTCGTCGTGTTCGCGGCTGTGTTTGTCGATCAGGTTCGCGCCCCAATAGGTCAGAGCGCGCGCGCCTTCGACGAACGATTTCTGTTCCATCAGGTTGCGGCGGATGTCTGGGTGCACGATCAGCGGATCGGCTGGGCCGTCTGGGTTTTTCGCGCCGGTGACATCGCGGCCTTGCAGGCGGTCTTTGGCGTAGATCAGCGCGTTTTGGTATGCCGCTTCGGCCTGTGCGTAGCCCTGCAGGCCAACGCCCAGACGCGCTTCGTTCATCATGGTGAACATGGCGCGCATGCCTTTGTGTTCTTCGCCGACCAGATAACCAACCGCGCCGTCATAGTTCATAACGCAGGTCGAGTTGCCGTGGATGCCCATTTTTTCTTCGATCTTGCCGACGGACACAGCGTTGCGTTCGCCCAGATCGCCGTTGTCATCGACCATGATTTTCGGAACGATGAACAGGGACACGCCTTTGATGCCTTCTGGGCCGCCGACGATTTTCGCCAGAACCAGATGGATCACGTTGTCCGACATGTCGTGATCGCCAGCCGAGATAAAGATTTTCTGGCCAGTGATTTTGAACGAACCATCTGCCTGAGGTTCGGCTTTGGTGCGCATCAGGCCCAGATCGGTGCCGCAGTGCGGTTCGGTCAGGTTCATGGTGCCTGTCCATTCGCAGGTCACCATTTTCGGCAGGAATTTCGCCTTTAGTTCGTCGGACGCGTGGGCGTGGATCGCGGAATAAGCACCGTGGGTCAGGCCCTGATACATGTTGAACGCCATGTTCGCGGATACGAACGGTTCGTTCACTGCGGTCATCATCAGATAGGGCAGGCCCTGACCGCCGTATTCGGGGTCACAATCCAGCGCGGTCCAGCCGCCTTCTTTCATTTGTTCAAAGGCGTCTTTGAAACCTGTAGGCGTGCGAACAACGCCGTTTTCCAGGGTGCAGCCTTCGGTGTCGCCAACGGCGTTCAGCGGGGCCAATACGTCGGATGCGATTTTACCTGCCTCTTCTACAACGGCAGATGTGAAATCACGGTCCATTTCATCATAACCAGGCACGGATTGTTCGGATACTTTCAGAACATCGTGCAGCAGGAACTGAATGTCCTTTGTCGGTGCTGTATAGCTAGGCATGGTGGTCTCCTCCGAGTGCGGTTAACCCGCGTTTTGCAGTCGTAGTTTTTCCAGATGCTGTCGGCCCCATTCCATCTGTTGTTTCAGATCTTCGATGGCGCTTTCGAGCTCGGCTTTTTGATCTTCCATTTCGGCCAAATGACGTTTCGCAATCTCATAGGTTTCGGCCAGCTGGGTTTCCTGCTGATCATCCAGTTCATACAGGTCCAGTAGCTGGCGTAACTCTTCCAAGGTGAAACCAAACCGTTTGCCGCGCAGGATCAATTTCAGGCGGGCACGGTCGCGTTTCGTGAACAGGCGCTTTTGGCCTTCGCGGATCGGGAACAATAGTTCCTTCGCCTCGTAAAACCGCAAAGTGCGCGGCGTTACATCATACGCGTCGCACATTTCGCGGATCGTCAGTGTCTGTTCTGTCGTCATCGTCATTTGCAGTCCTATTTGTGTCGGCAACGTTGCGGTGCAATCGTCGGCACACGGCTAATGTAGTGCTCAAGTTGACCATAACGTAAACGAAACGCTGCGTCATTTCCGAGTGTGACGAAAGGTCAAATTCCAAGAATTGAAAAAATGGGCGCCCAGAAACGAAAAAAGAAGGCGTAGCGCCTTCTTTTTGGGGTGATTTGGTTGGGCTTAGGCTTTGTTCAGATTCGCCTGTGTTTCATCCCGCAGCTTTTTGAGGTCTTTCATCGTTTCCTCTAGCTGAGTCTTTTGTTCGGCAAGCTGGGCCAATTGTTCGTCAGCCATTTCGACCCATCTGCGCATTTGCGCATCGGTGCCCAGTTGGTCGTACATTTCCAGCCACTGGCGCAATTCTTCCAATGAAAATCCAAAACGGCGTCCACGCATGATCAACGTCATACGCGCCACTTCGCGTGGGCCATAGAAACGGGCGCGGCCTTCGCGGTCTGGGGCCAGCAATTCAATGTATTCATAGTACCGTAGGGTTCGCGGTGTTACATCGAATTTGGCGCACATCTCTTTGAAAGAAATTCGCGGTTCTGTCATGTGTCGACCTCCTCTCGCGCCACACTAGAAATAAAACATGGGTTCGGCAACCGCAGTTGACGTAACGGTGTACGAACGTACAACCACTTGCGCAATTGGGTATTTTTCCCGAATACTGCCCCCGCAGGAGGCCCAATGTCACACGAAACCAAAGATCGCCAAACGCTGATTGCCAATCAATTTATATCGTCCCTTCCACATGCCAAGTCATTGGGCATGCGGCTGGTGGAAATTGGCGATGGATTGGCTGCGATTGAAATGGATTATGATGAACGGTTCGTGGGTGATCCTGAAACGGGCGTGATCCATGGCGGGGCCGTTTCGGCCCTGATGGATACGTGTTCGGGTGCGGCCGTGATGTGTCACCCTCAGGCGTCATTGGGAACGGCGACGTTGGATTTGCGTATTGATTACATGCGGTCCGCAACACCGGGGCAGACCATTGTTGCCCGCGCGGAATGCTATCACGTCACGCGCAGCGTCGCCTTTGTGCGCGCCACGGCCTACGACGATGATCGGGATCGGCCCGTTGCAACATCGACCGGCGCCTTTACCGTTGAACGCAAGGCATAGGACATAAAATGCGCAAACCCGAACCCGTACAGGTCGTAAAACAACGTCGTGATGCTGCGCTGGAACGGTTGATCCAGTCGATGCCCTATAGTCGTTTTTTGGGGATTCAGTTTGATCGCCGCGGCGATGAATTGACTGCTGTTCTGCCGTTCAAAGACGAATTGATCGGGAACCCGATTTTGCCCGCGATCCACGGCGGCGCGACTGCCGCATTTTTGGAAACCGCAGCAATTGTTGAGCTGGCTTGGTCGATGATCTGGTCCGATATCGAAGGCGCAGAGCCCCAAGATGTCAAAGTGCGGCTGCCCAAAACCATCGATATCACCGTGGATTATTTGCGATCAGGCCTGCCGCGTGACGCCTATGCGCGGGCGCGGATCACCCGCGCAGGACGCCGTTATGCCAGTGTTCAGGTCGAAGCATGGCAAGACAACCGTGATCGTCCATTCGCGCAGGCTACGGGTCATTTTTTGATGCCGTCCCGCGATGGATAATCTGACCCATCGGCGGGTTCTATATATCGCCGTTCCTATTGTTTTGGCCAACATCACGGTTCCTTTGTTGGGGTTGGTGGATACGGGCGTAATCGGGCAACTGGGGCAAGCCGCGCCGTTGGGCGCAGTGGCGTTGGGTGCGCTGATCCTGACGGCGATCTATTGGGTCTGTGGGTTCTTGCGCATGGGCACAACAGGTCTGACCAGTCAGGCCATCGGCGCAGGCGATATGGACGAAGCCTTTGCCCTGCTAAAACGTGGCCTATTGGTTGGGTTCGGGTTCGGTTTGTTCGTGATCGTTGCTCAATGGCCTTTGTTTTGGGGGGCATTTTATCTGTCGCCCGCATCGGAAGACGTCGAAACTCTGGCGCGACAATATATGTCCATCCGCGTCTGGTCGGCCCCTGCTGCAATTGCCAGCTACGCAGTGATCGGTTGGTTGATCGCCCGTGAACGGTCACGCGGCGTTCTGGTGCAACAGATTGCGATGAATATCGTCAACATTGGATTGGATATCCTGTTCGTTCTGGTTTTGAACTGGGGCGTTGAGGGCGTGGCGTGGGCTACATTCGTGGCGGATTGGACCGGATTGGCTGTGGGTCTATGGTTCTGCCGCGATGCCGTGCGCACGCGGATCGGATGGCCTGCCATTTTGGATGCTGCGCGGATCAAACGCATGGCGATGGTGAATGGCGATATCCTTATTCGGACTTTGGCGTTGCAGGCGATTGTTGTCATGTTCGTCTTTTGGGGTGCGGCGATGGGCGATGTGCAGCTGGCCGCGAACGAAGTCCTGATGCAATTCCTGACGCTGGTGGCGTTTTGTTTGGACGGCTTTGCGTTTTCGGCCGAAACGCTGGTGGGGCAGGCGATGGGGCGGGGGGATCGCGCAATGCTGCGCCGCGCGGCCATTCTGTCGTCTTTTTGGGGCGCGATAACGACCGTGGCTATGGTCGCGTTGTTCTGGTTATTCGGCGCAGCAATCATTGATTTTTTGACTACTGCCCCCGATGTGCGCGATGCCGCGCGGGTATTTTTGCCCTACATGGTTGTTGGCCCGTTGATCGGGTTGCCTGCGTGGATGTTGGACGGGATTTTCATCGGCGCGACCCGCACGCGTGACATGCGGAATATGATGCTGATTTCATTCGCAATCTATATCGCCGCTGCGATTCCGTTGATTGACCAATTTGGAAACCACGGTGTCTGGTTGGCGATGATCGTCAGTTGGATCGCGCGCGGGGTGACGTTGGGTATGCGCTACCCCGCGTTGGAAAGATCCGTATCGGCTACAAAAGGCTAAGGATATTTTCAGGCGGACGGCCCACAACGGCACGGTCGCCGGAAATCACAATGGGCCGTTCGATCAGTTTTGGGTTCGCGACCATCGCGGGGATAATCGCGCTGTCATCAGCGTCTTTGAGCCCAAGTTCGCGATAGATCGTTTCACCCGTCCGCAACAGATCCCGCGGGGTCATGCCCAATTTCGCAATAACCTGAGACAGTTCGGTTTCGGTCGGGGTGTCAGTCAGGTACAAACGTACGGTCGGATCAACACCGTTTTCTTGCAACAGCGCCAATCCTTGACGGCTTTTGCTGCATCGCGGGTTGTGCCAGATGATCATGTCCAATCGCTCCGGCCTGATCCGACGGCTTGTTTAACCGATTCAAAACCGTCACGCTTCAACAGTTCATCCAATCCACGGGTGATTTTGGTCACCAACCCCATGCCGCCGTAGACTAACGCGGTGTACAGTTGAACCGCAGACGCACCCGCGCGGATTTTTTGATAGGCCTGTTCTGCCGATCCAACGCCGCCGACGCCGATGATGGGCAAATCGGTCATCGTGGATAGTTTTGCCAGAACGCGGGTGGATTTTTCGAACAACGGCTGACCGGATAGGCCGCCTTTTTGGTGGGCGTGCTGGCTCAGCAATCCGGCGCGGTCCAATGTGGTGTTTGTGGCGATGATACCAGAAATACCCGATGCGTTTGCGACTTCGGCGACATCGGTGATTTCTGCTTCGGTCAAATCCGGGGCAATTTTCAGGAAAATCGGGATCGGTCGATCCAGAGCCGCATTGGTTTCAATGACGCCGGACAGCAGCGCCGACAGCGCGTCTTTGCCCTGCAGATCACGCAGTTTTTCGGTGTTCGGGCTGGACACGTTGACGGTCGCGAAATCCAGATGGGCGCCGCAGTGTTTCAGCACGGTCGCGAAATCGGCAGCGCGGTCTTCGCTGTCTTTGTTGGCGCCTAGGTTCAAACCGATCACGGCGTTCTGGGGGCGTTTCGCCAGACGGGTCGCGGCGGCCTCCATGCCTTCGTTGTTGAACCCGAACCTGTTGATCGCGGCGCGGTCTTCGGTCAGGCGGAACAGGCGGGGTTTGGGGTTGCCCGGCTGCGCGCGCGGCGTGATTGCACCGACTTCGATAAAGCCGAAACCGCAGCGGGTCAGAGGCGACAAAACGGTCGCGTTTTTATCAAATCCTGCAGCCAAACCAATAGGGTTGGCCAGATCAATGCCCGCGATCGATGTTTTCAAACGGTCCGAACTGTAGGTTTCGGTTTTTGGGGCGATGCCATATTGCAGCGCCTTGATCGCCAGTCCGTGGGACGTTTCCGGATCAATCTGGCGTAGGGCGGACAGGCCGATTTGTTCAATTAGGTTCATTATAGCTCCGGAAACTGGTGCGCACCGTCGACCAGCGGCAAAGGTTTTTCCCAAATAACATCCTGCATCTTTAGGTTGCGGTAAAGATGCGGAAACAGCGCCCCACCGCGCGACGGTTCCCATTTCAGGTCATCCGACAACGCGTCACTGTCTAATGCGATTAAATGCAAATCCGTTTCGCCAGCAAAATGTTTTGCAGCAGTTTCAACGACCTGATCGGCTGTGGAGATATGAATGTAGCCATCCGTCACATCAATCGGAGCCCCAACGGTTTCCCCATCGGTGCATAATTGATCCCATTCGGCGGCGCGGAAAATTTTATAAATCAGCATAGCGTTGTCATGCCTTTGTCATTGCAGCGGGTCAAGTGCCTGCAAAACAGGCAATCGACTGACATTCAGTTGTCACACGGCTGGTTTACGTGAAGTCCAATGAGACAAGATTTGACTCGTTGGTCAAGGCTGGCCAATCTGAATGGATAAAAACAGGGAGCATTCAATGCTAAACAAACTATTTGTATCGACATGCGCGGTTGCGCTGTCTGCGACGG
Source organism: Marivivens sp. ABH4_498 (assembly GCF_056160585.1). NCBI lineage: Bacteria > Pseudomonadati > Pseudomonadota > Alphaproteobacteria > Rhodobacterales > Paracoccaceae > Marivivens > Marivivens sp. ABH4_498. Next base: position 485,383 of record NZ_JBSWXL010000001.1, on the reverse strand, counting down.
CGGCGATGGCCGATTATTCGCTGCACGTCATTCACATCAATGACCTACATTCGCGCATCGAACCCGTCAGCAAATACGACAGCACCTGTAGCGAAGAAGCAAACGCAGAAGGCGAATGTTTCGGCGGCGTGGCCCGCGTTGCCACCGCAATCGCCAACCTGCGCGAAGAGCTGGCAGGCGAAAACGTCATCGTTCTGGATGCCGGCGACCAGTATCAGGGGTCGCTGATGTACACGACCTACAAAGGCGATGTTGAAATCGAATTCATGGAAAAGATCGGTTTCGATGCAATGGCCGTTGGTAATCATGAATTTGACGATGGCGACGAAGGTTTGGCCAAACTGGCTGATGGTGTGTCGTTCCCAGTCATTTCGGGCAACATCGACGTGTCGTCGTCCAACATTCTGGCGGGCAAAGTTGCCGACCACGTGATCCTAGAGGTCGGCGGCGAAAAAATCGGCATCGTGTCGGCTTTGGCTGTTGATACGGTTGAAACCTCTAGCCCATCGGACGCTGTGATTTTTTCGGATGAAATCGCAAACCTGCAGCATGACGTGGATATGCTGACCGAAATGGGCGTGACCAAAATCATCGCGCTGAACCACGTGGGCGTGACCAAAGATTTGGTAATCGCAGAATCCGTCAGCGGTCTGGATGCCGTTGTTGGCGGCCATTCGCACACCCTGTTTTCGAACGAAGAAGGGTCCGAATACGCATACCCAACCATGGTTGGTAACGTGCCTGTCGTGCAGGCCTATGCCTATTCGAAATACGTGGGCCATCTGGTCCTGAATTTCGATGACGACGGCAACCTGCTGGACGCGTCGGGCGACACCATGCTGCTGGATGCTTCGGTCGAAGAAGACGCCGAGATTAAGGCTCGCATCGCTGAACTGGCTGGCCCGATTGAGGAAATGAAAGCCCGCGTTGTGGCTGATGCTGCCGACGAAATCATCGGTGCCCGCGAAGAATGCCGCGCACGTGAATGTGCTATGGGATCGCTGATCGCTGACGCAATGCTGGACCGCGTCGCAGGCCAAGGCATCGACATCGCAATCCAGAACGGCGGCGGTATCCGCGCATCCATCGATGCAGGCGAAGTCACCATGGGCGAAGTCGTCACCGTTCTGCCATTCCAGAACACTTTGTCGACGTTTGAAATCACTGGCGAAACTCTGCTGGCGGCACTGGAAAACGGTGTCAGCCAGATGGAGGAAGGCGCAGGCCGTTTCCCTCAGGTTGCTGGCATGACCTACACCGTTGATCCATCGAAACCAGCGGGCGAACGCATTGTTGACGCGATGGTCGGCGGCGAAGCGATCGATCCGGCGGCGACCTATGGCGCGGTGTCGAACAACTACGTCCGTAACGGCGGCGACGGCTATTCGATGTTCGAAGATGCTGCAAACGCCTATGACTATGGCCCTGACCTGGCTGACGTGTTGGCGGAATACATGGCGGCTGCATCGCCATTCACCCCATACACCGATGGCCGCATCACGGTTGTTGGCGAATAATATCGTACCCCATGCGATATCGGCCCCCGCTGGAAACGGCGGGGGTTTTTTGTTTGTGCCTGTCCGCCTATATTCATGCCCATGGACCACCCGCTGATTGACCTGATCAACGCCCGCATTGCTGCGGCGGACAAAGACGGCGCCTTTGATAACCTCGAAGGGGAGGGGAAACCTTTGCCTGAATGCGCGGACCCTGAAAATTATCTGCTGAACAAGGTCGCGGAACGAAACGGGGCCGAACCTGAATTCGTCACCCTGTCACGCGAATTGCGCAAAATGCGCGAAGACCTGATAGGCGAATCCGACCGCACGCGCCGCCGCGAACTGATGAAAAATATGTCGATGATGGAGGCCCGCATCGACATCGCCCGCAAGGCGTGGACCAAATAAATGTGCGGCCGTATGGCGATCACGCTGCCGCATGATGCGATGGCGCAAATGTTTGATGCTGCGCCCGCCAATGACCTGCCGGAATTTTCGCCCAATTATAACGTCTGCCCGACGAATACTTTGGCCGTGGCGACCAGTGTGGATGGGGTGCGCCATCTGCGGCCTATGCGCTGGGGATTTCTACCGCATTGGTACAAAACGCCGAACGGTGGTCCGCTGTTGATCAACGCGCGGTCGGAAACCATTGCGGAAAAACCTGCGTTTCGCGATGCCTGCCGCCAGCGCCGTTGCCTAATCGCGGCCAGCGGTTTTTACGAATGGCACCGCGCCGAAGGGGACACGCCCAAACCCTTTTGGGTGACGCGTACGGATGGCCAGCCGATGGTATTCGGTGGCATCTGGCAACAATGGCAAGATGAATTGACCTGCGCCATTGTCACGACCGATGCCAACGCGGAAATGGCGGCGGTGCATCACAGGCTGCCTTTGATTCTGGAACCTGACACATGGGCCAAATGGCTGGGCGAACAGGGGCACGGGGCCGCCACATTAATGAAACCCACCGCAGAGGGGATCATTTCCCTGCGGCGGGCCGGAACTGCGGTCAATTCGAATCGGGCCAGCGGGCCTGAATTGATCGACCCGCTCGTCGAAGATGAATGATTAGTTCAGAACCGGTTCGTCGAACGAAAATTCGCCGTTCACTTCGTTACCAAAACTGGTTTCGAACTGCAGAACGGTGTCCGCTGTGATGACTAACGAATAGGTTTCCAATGGCGCCAAAGAACCTGTTTCCCACTGAGGCTCATCGGTTTCCAATTCGCGCACAGCCATCACGCTTTGGGCGCTGTCGGTTTGATTGCTGAAAATCACTGTGTCGCCAGCATTCAGATACGTCACCATCGGAAAATATCCGAAATCAGTGATCACCACAGTTTGTGTTACGCTATCTTCGGCAAGGGCCGCAGTGGCTGTTGAAAGTGCCGCAATGACAGCAATCGTAAGATTACGAAGCATGAACCAATCCTATTCCCAGTCTTTCACACCCTGAATCGGGCTTTGGGACAGGCGTACCCTGATATTTCGTCAAAATTGGGGCCGGAAAAAGACAGAAAAACTGGGCTTGAAACTCCCCTGCAGTGCAGACTATATGTCTGCGCAGCGCGGGTGTTGTGTAATGGTAAGACCTTAGCCTTCCAAGCTAATGATACGGGTTCGATTCCCGTCACCCGCTCCATCAATCCTCAGTTTCATACCTATGATTGCCGTGTTGCGACGATGGTGCGCTTGTTATCAACGGCCTGTCTGGCTATCACACGTCAACTTTACTGACGACGATGGCAGCCATGGCAAAACCTCCGACCGATAACGCACAAGACCGCGCAGGATCGAAACGAATCTCGGCCTTGGCTGAATTGTGGCCGTTCATTCGCCCATACCGCCTGATGCTGGCTGCGGCGTTTGTTGCGCTGACGTTGACCGCGATGGTGTCGCTGGTGCTACCGCTGGCCGTGCGCCGCGTTGTCGATAATTTCGAAGGCGGGGCAACACCGCTGCTGAACCAGTATTTCAGCGCCGCATTAATCGTGGTCGGCCTGTTGGCGCTGGGCACGGGCCTGCGGTATTATCTGGTGACGCGTCTGGGCGAACGTGTGGTTGCTGACATCCGAAAGGCCGTGTTCGACCGCATGGTCACGATGAGCCCCGCGTTCTATGAAAACATTATGACGGGTGAAGTGCTAAGCCGCATTACAACGGACACAACCCTGATCCTGTCGGTCATCGGATCGTCTGTGTCGGTCGCGCTGCGTAACCTGTTCATTTTCATTGGCGGGCTGTTTTTGCTGTTCTTTACCTCGGCCAAATTGGCGGCGCTGGTGCTGTTGATTGTGCCTGTTGTAATCGTGCCGATCGTCGTTTTGGGCCGCCGTCTGCGTAAATTGGGCCGTGAAAATCAGGATTGGATCGCCAATTCGTCCGGTTCCGCATCCGAAGCGTTGCTATCCGTGCAAACCGTTCAGGCATTCACCCAAGAGGTCCGCACCGCCCTGAAATTCAGCGATGTGACCGAACGCAGTTTTGATAGTGCCAAAACCCGTATTCTAACCCGTGCCGCGATGACCGTGATCGTGATCTTTATGATCTTTTCGGGCGTTGTTGGCGTGCTGTGGGTCGGTGCACAAGATGTGGCTAACGGCGCAATGACCGTCGGCGAATTGGTGCAGTTCGTCATCTACGCCGTCATGGTTGCGGGCGCAGTTGGGGCGCTGACCGAAATTTGGGGCGAACTACAGCGTGCAGCAGGCGCAACCGAACGTTTGGCAGAACTGTTGAACGCCAAAGATTCGGTCGCTGATCCCGCGTCGCCCGTTGAGGTGCCCGATATGAAAAACGGCGTCATCGAATTTTCGAACGTGACCTTTAGCTATCCATCGCGCCAAAATCTGCCTGCGTTGAATGCTGTGAACCTAACAGTGCAGCCTGGGGAAACCATCGCGCTGGTTGGTCCATCGGGCGCGGGTAAATCGACCGTGATCCAAATGCTGATGAGGTTCTTTGATCCTCAGTCGGGTAAAATCACGCTGTCTGGCGTGGATCTGCGCGATATGGCCCGCGGTGATTTCCGCCAACAGATCGCGATCGTTCCCCAAGACGCCGTTGTCTTTGCCGATACTGCGCGCGAAAACATCCGCTTTGGCCGCCCCGATGCGACCGATGCCGAGGTCGAGGCAGCAGCCAAAGCCGCCGCTGCCCATGATTTTATCGTCGCGTTGGAAAATGGGTACGACAGTTATCTGGGCGAACGCGGGGTCATGCTGTCGGGCGGCCAGAAACAACGCATCGCGATTGCCCGCGCCATTTTGCGTGACGCGCCGATCCTTTTGCTGGACGAAGCCACCAGCGCATTGGACGCAGAAAGCGAACGTTTGGTCCAAAGCGCCGTCGAACAACTGGCCCAAGACCGCACAACCCTGATCATTGCGCACCGTTTGGCGACGATCAAACAGGCCGACCGCATCGTTGTGTTTGATGATGGCCAGATTGTTGAACAAGGCACCCATGACGATCTGGTGGCCAAAGGCGGGCTGTACGCACGTCTGGCCAAGCTCCAATTTACCGAAGGTTCCGCTGCGGCATAGACTCTTCGTTTCGCTGCGTCATACTTGCGTACATGCGCTGTTCTGACACATCCTGAGACAAACGGCGCTGTGGGACGCGCCGACATGGGAGGAGCCTGCATGACTTATGCAACAATCGCAGATCGCGAAGCGATCGTCGCGGAAAAACCTTGGACTGATCGCAATCAGCCCAAAACGACGTTTGAACTGCTGACACGCACCGCGACCGCACATGGCCCGCGCCCAGCGGTGTCGTATCAAATTCTATCGGATCCAACGTCCAAAAAAGAAACGCTGACGTGGACGCAGCTGTTGGAGCAGACCTGCCAAACGGCAAACCTGTTCCGCAAATTGGGCGTCGGCGAAAATGACGTTGTGGCCTATGTACTGCCGAACGCGACCGAAACCGTCCTGACGTACTTGGGCGGTCAGATCGCGGGCATTGTGAACCCGATCAACCCGCTGCTGGACGCAGAACATATTGCAGGAATCCTACGCGAAACGAACGCAAAGGTCGTCGTAACGCTCAAAGGTTTTCCAAAAACCGATGTGCCGCAAAAAGCGCACGAAGCGGTGGCAATGGCCCCCAACGTCAAAACCGTGGTCGAAGTCGATCTGGTCCGCCACCTGTCGGGCCTGAAAAAACTGATCGTTCCGCTGATCCGCCCAAAGGTCAAACCGACCCATAACGCCTCTGTCATCGATTTCACGACCGAGGTCGCAAAGCAAAACAAAACGCTGGATTTCGCAGACAGCACAGGCGACCGCATCGCGGCCTATTTCCATACGGGTGGCACCACGGGCCTGCCGAAAATCGTTCAGCATAAATATTCGGGGATCGTCTATAACTCGTGGCTGGGCGATCGTCTGCTGTTCACTGAACAGGATGTTCAGATTTGTCCGCTGCCGCTGTTCCACGTGTTCGCGACCATTGTGTCGCTGGGCGCGTCGCTCGGCTCGGGTGCGCATTTCGTTCTGCCGACCCCCGCAGGGTATCGCGGTGACGGCGTGTTCGACAATTTCTGGAAACTGATCGAACGCTACAACGTGACGTTCATGATCACCGTTCCGACCGCAATCGCCGCCCTGATGCAGCGCCCTGTGAACGCCGATATTTCGTCGCTGCGTCTGGCGTTCTGCGGGTCCGCGCCTTTGCCTGTCGAACTGTACAAACGGTTCGAAGACGCCGCCAAAATCACCATCTGCGAAGGGTACGGCCTGACCGAGGCAACCTGCCTTGTGTCCATCAACCCACCGGACGGAGAGAAAAAGGTAGGCTCCATCGGGTTCCCGTTCCCATACACGGACGTGAAAATTTTCGACGTGGTCAGTCACGAAGAATGCCCAACCGATACCATCGGTGAAATCTGCGTCAGTAGCCCGGGTGTGTATATGGGCGAAACCTATACTGAGGCGCGCAAAAACGCGGATCTGTATTACCCGGGCCCGTTGGGGCCAACCCAATACCTTCGCACCGGCGATCTGGGCCGTTTTGATAGCGATGGCTATCTGTGGATCACGGGCCGCGCCAAGGATCTGATCATCCGCGCAGGTCACAACATCGACCCCGCCGAAATTGAGGAAGCACTGGCAGGCCACGAAAAGATCGCCTTTGCGGGCGCCATCGGTCAGCCTGATTCCTACGCAGGCGAATTGCCTTGCGCCTATGTCGAATTGGTCGACGGGGCCGAAGCAACCTCCGAGGAGCTGCTGGAATACGCCAAGGCGCATATCCACGAACGCGCAGCGCATCCAAAGTATCTGGAAATCCTGCCCGAACTGCCAAAAACCGCAGTGGGCAAAATTTTCAAACCTGACCTGCGCCGCATGGCAATCACGCGGATCTACAACGAAACGCTTGCCGCCGAAGGCCTAGCCGCCGAAGTGACCGAAGTGATTGAGGATAAAAAACTGGGTCTGGTCGCGGTTCTTTCGAAAACGGGCGATTGCGACGCGGATGCTGTGGCGCACTGTCTGGGGTCACACACCCGCCCGTGGAAATGGGCAGACGCATAAAACAACAAAGGGCGGCCAATGGCCGCCCTTTTCAATTTAATAACCGGACCTGATCAGTCGCGCGTGCCGGCAAATTTGGATTGCCATTCTTCGCGCTGTTCGTCCGAAATTTTGCCGAACAGGTTGTCAGGTACGGTGAATGCGTGGCCAGCGGGCAGGCGGGTGACCGCATCAGCCGCTGCACCTGGCCACTCTGCGTCGACCTTCATCGCCTCTAGCAGCGTTGCGGCTGCATCAGGGATGAACGGTTCCGACAGAACGGCGTATAGCGGGATCAGGTTCAGCGCCAAACGCACCTGCGATGCGGCCAATTCGGGGTCTTCTTTGAATGTAGACCATGGAGCGGCCTCTTGCAGGTATTCGTTGCCCATCACCCAGATCGCGCGCAATGCGCCAGCGGCTTTGCGAACCTCTTTGGCTTCCATGAACTCTTCGTACTGGCGAATGTTTTGTTCCAACTGCGCAACCCAGTCGGCATCCACTGCCAGATCAGGGCCGCCTGTCGGGACCTCTTCGCCGAATTTCGAACGGCAGAATTTGGTGACGCGGCTAACAAAGTTGCCCAAAACGTCGGCCAAATCTTTGTTCACAGATTGTTGGAAATTTTCCCAAGTGAATTCGCTGTCCGACGATTCTGGGGCGTGCGACAGCAGCCACCAACGCCAGTAATCCGCAGGCAGGATTTCCAACGCCTGATCCATAAACACGCCGCGTCCGCGCGAAGTGCTGAACTGGCCTCCGTCATAGTTCAGGTAGTTGAACGATTTGATGTAATCGACCAATTTCCACGGCTCGTTCGATCCCAAAATGGTGCAAGGGAACGACAGGGTGTGGAACGGCACGTTATCTTTGCCCATGAACTGGGTGTAGGTCACGTCATCGGCGCCTTTATCCGTGCGCCACCAGCGTTCCCAATCGTCGCCTTTGCCGGCATCAACCCATTCTTGGGACGCGGCAATGTATTCGATAGGCGCGTCGAACCAGACGTAGAACACTTTGCCTTCCATGCCGGGCCAGTCTTCTCCGCCTTTTTTCACAGGCACGCCCCAGTCCAGATCGCGGGTGATGCCGCGGTCTTGTAGGCCGTCGCCGTCATGCAGCCATTTTTTCGCGATCGACGTCGTCAGCACAGGCCAATCGGTTTTGCTGTCGATCCACGCGTCCAGTTGATCTTTCATCTTGGACTGGCGCAGGTACAGGTGTTTGGTTTCGCGCATTTCCAGATCGGTGGACCCCGAAATGGTCGAATGCGGGTTGATCAGGTCGACAGGGTCCAACTGTTTTGTGCAGTTGTCGCACTGGTCGCCGCGCGCGCTATCGAAACCGCAGTTGGGGCAGGTGCCTTCGATATAACGGTCAGGCAGGAAACGGCCGTCGGCGTGCGAATACATCTGGGTTTCCGACACTTCGCGGATCAGATCGTTATCGGCCAAAACGCCCGCAAAATGCTGGGTCAGTTTTTTGTTCTGTTCCGACGACGAACGGCCAAAGTGATCGAACGACAGGCGGAAGCCTTCGGCGATTTTGGCCTGAACCTCGTGCATTTCGGCGCAATATTCGGCAACGGGTTTGCCTGCCTTGGCTGCTGCCAATTCGGCGGGGGTGCCGTGTTCATCGGTGGCGCATAGGAACATCACTTCGTTGCCGCGACCACGTTGGTAGCGGGCAAAAAGATCCGCAGGCAGCTGCGATCCAACTAAGTTTCCAAGGTGTTTGATCCCGTTGATGTAAGGGATCGCCGAAGTAATCAGATGTCGAGCCATTGTCATTTCCTGTGCGCGGTTATCCGCCTTTTAGCGGCGCATGGGGCGTGATGCCAGCACAGACCGACTATCGCAACCGCGAAACGGGCGCTATATGGGGCTACGAGCATTAAAAAAGGGATAACCCTGATGAAAACCATTATCGCAGCGGCAGCCTTTGCCGCGATTTCAGGCGCCGCAGCAGCACAAGATTTCTACATCGGCGGCGGTATCGATTTGCAGACACCGCACGACGGCGAACAAACCGTTGCATCCACGATTTTGGGCGGTGCGCAGTTTGGCGCGGGTCCGGTGACGTTTGGCCCTGAATTGGAAATGAATCTGACAAACGGCGGCGACTACAACGCGCTGCGCGTGCGCGGGATCGCCCGCCACGACACTGGCACCGTCGCGTTGATGGCGTCGATCGGTTACAGCAACTACGACATCGAAGGCGGTTCTGCGATTGACGGCGTGAACTATGGTTTGGGTATGGATTACGGCCTGACCGACCGGATCGATTTGCGCGCTGAAATCATCCGCGATTATGCGCGAAACGACGACATGTTGGTGACCAACGTCCGTTTCGGGGCGATCTACGGTTTCTAATTTGAAAGGGGCGCCAATTTAGGCGCCCCGTTTCGTTTATTGTGCGGTGTAGCCGCCATCGACCAGATGGTAGCTGCCTGTGATGAAACTTGCGTCATCGGACAGTAGGAACAGCGTCAGTTTGGCAACTTCGTCCGGATCGCCTAGACGTTTCATGGCGTGTTGGTTTGCCAGATAAGCCAATGTGTCCTGATCCAGATTTTGATCCAGCAGTGGCGTTTTGATAAAGCCCGGCCCGATCGAATTGATGCGGATGCCTTTGTCGCCGTATTCTAAGGCGGCGGATTTCGTTAGACCAACGACCCCGTGTTTCGCAGCGACATATGCGCCAGAATTCGCGATGCCGACGGATCCCAGAATGGACGCGATGTTCACAATAGACCCTGTGCCGCCTGTTTCGATCATTTTCGGGATTGCATAGCGCACGCCGTAAAAGACGCCTGTCAGGTTCACGTCGATCACCTTTTGCCAGCTATCGATTGGGTATTCGCCCAATGGAGCCGCCGCGCCGCCGATCCCTGCGTTGTTGACCAGCATATCCAGCGATCCGCCGAATTCGGTCGCCGCCTGCATCATTGCGTCAACCTGTTCTGCATCAGATGTGTCGACCTTGAACGCTTTGGCGTTATCGCCCAGCTCGGATGCCAGTTTTTCGGCGTGTTCCATATCCAGATCGGCAATCAATACTTTGGCGCCTGCCTCTACCAATTGGGTGACAATCGATTTGCCAATGCCAGAACCACCGCCTGTTACAATTGCGGTTTTTCCTTTGAAATCATGGGCCATTTTTGGCCTCCTTTCTGAAATGTTTGTGTCCATCATATAGGTCTGGAATTGTCTGTCTTTGAGGCAGATCACGCGCAGGTGTTGTTCGGCATTGCACAGGCGGAATGCGGGGGTTGCACTGGGGCGTTGAACAACTAGGTTCATGGCCAACGTATTCTATTCAGGACGCATTTATGAAAACGCTACAGCTAGGCCGTACTGGCATTTCGGTGCCCGATTGGTGTTTAGGCACCATGACTTTTTCCAACCAAACGCCGCAGGATGACGCATTCCGCCAGATGGATATGGCGATGGATGCGGGCATCAATTTCTTTGATGTCGCGGAAATGTACCCCGTGAATCCCGTCAAAAAGGAAACGATGGGCAATTCGGAAAAGGTGATCGGCAACTGGTTTGAACAAACGGGCCGCCGCGAAGAGGTCGTGCTGGCGACCAAAGTGTCAGGCGACAGCGGGTTCCGCCCTGGCGGCTACACCGCAGACTCCGTGCGCGGCGCGGTCGAAGATTCGCTGACCCGTCTGAAAACCGACTACATCGATCTGTATCAGATGCATTGGCCGAACCGCGGCAGCTATCATTTCCGCCAAAACTGGGGATTTGATGCGTCCAATCAGGACAAAGCCAAAGAACTGGACAACCTGCGCGGCGTTCTGTCTGTGCTGAACGATCTGGTGACCGAAGGCAAACTGCGCGCGATCGGTCTGTCGAACGAAAGCGCATGGGGCACGATGCAGTGGCTGAAACTGGCCGAAGAGGGCATCGGCCCGCGCGTTGCGTCCATGCAGAACGAATATTCGTTGATGTGCCGTCTGTACGACACCGACATGTCCGAAGTGTCGATCCACGAAGACGTGCTGCTGTTGTCCTATTCGCCGCTGGCAACGGGTCTGCTGACCGGCAAATACCGCAATGGCGCCGTGCCAGAGGCATCGCGCATGTCGCTGGTTCCCGGTCTGTCTGGTCGTTCGAACCCTCGTGCGCACGCCGCCGTCGAAGCCTATCAGGCGATCGCCGATAAACATGGTATCGCGCTGGATCACATGTCGATGGCATGGCAACGCAGCCGTCCGTTCCCGATCTCGGCCATTTTTGGCACCACTACGTCAGATCAGTTGGAACACCTGCTGAAGGGCAAAGATATGGAACTGGACGACGACGTGATCAAAGACATCGACGCCGCGCATCGCGACCACCCGATGCCGTTCTAATAAGTTCAGTAAGCGTCCAATGGGCGCTTGCCACCCAATCGGGTCACCAATTGGGCTTCGTCGTTATCACGGAAAAACGGCACGTTTTCGGGCGGGCCGTTTTTTTCAATGTTGGCCATTAATTCGGCCAAGACGACTTCGGTCACGAACGGCAGATCAAAGGATCGCGCATCGGCGATGGGAACCCATTGAAGATGGCGTAATTCATCTTCGGCCCGCGAAAAATCGTCTGGGTCCGATGATAGCGCGTCTGCATCCGCCAAAAAGAACCGCGCATCAAATCGGCGCGGGCGCCCGGGTGGGGTGATGGCGCGGAAAACAAACGACATGGCACGGCCACTGGGTTTATGACCGGTGGCGCCATATCCGCGCCACCCCTTGGGCGGGGCGGTCCATTCGGCGGGGTCTCCGATGATCAGACCTGTTTCTTCCCATAGTTCGCGGATTGCTGCCGCAACCAATGCGGTGGGGGATATGGTGCTGTGATCCGATAGGCGGGTCAAACATGTTGGATTGATGGGCGCGGCCATGTCCACGGATTGATCAACGTCATCAACCGCTCCGCCTGGAAAGACGAATTTGTTCGGCATAAACGTGGCGCTAGCGCCGCGCTGGCCCATCAATACTTTGGGATTGGTATGCCGATCACGCACCACAATGATCGTGGAGGCATCGCGGATAGGCGTCGAATCGACTGGTTTTTGCGTCATCCTGTGACGTTATCAAATCCATGCATGCGTTTCGCCCATTGAATGCCGACAATCATGCCTTTTAGGCGTGGCAGCAAATACAATGACAGTCCGACACAGCCGACCGTAAATATCGTGGCCATGACCAGCGGTTCCGGGCGGAAATAGACAAATGCGAAATGCATGGCAAAGCCCAGAATGTGACCGACAATCAAAATGGTCAGATAGGCGGGGCCATCATCAGCGCGGTGATGGTGCAGTTCTTCGCGGCACACCGGGCAGCTATCAGAGACCTTTAGGTAACCGGTGAACATGTTGCCTTCTCCGCAGGACGGGCAACGACGGCGAAATCCGCGTAGCATGGATAGTTTGCCATCACGCTCTGGCGCATTGGTGTTTTCTGCGATGTCTGTCATGACTGTCTCCGGTTAGTTGAATTTCACATGCTACTTTTGGCGTAGATTTAAAAGAGGACTTTGCCCTGTTGCGGCTGCATGTCGCGCGGCGAAGGGAAAAAGTTAAATTCACGGCGACGGAAACTTTGGCGCGGTCCGTATTAAAGGCGTCTTGGGCAGTTGAGGGCCTGAGGCGAACCTCGTAACCAAAGGACGAAACATGAAAACCAAACTACTGATTGCTGCACTGATCACTGGCGTTGCTGCGACTTCTGTAACTGCCGCCGGATTTGGTCGTGGTGAGGGAGCAGGATCTTTTGGCCCGCGCGGCGGGATTGCCGCGATGGATTTTGCAACCGTTGACGCAAACGCAGACGGTTCGATCACCCTAGAAGAGCTGCAAGCCCTGCCTGCCGCAAAATTCGCCGAAGCCGACACAGATGGCGATGGCGTTCTAAGCGCAGAAGAACTGACCGCTCAGGTCACTGCGCAGATGGCAGAACGTGCTGCGGCACGTGTCGAACAGCAGATCACATCGCGTGACACAGATGGCGACGGCGTGCTGAGCCTGGAAGAGCTGCAGCCAACCGATACCACCCGTCTGACATCGATGTTCGAACGTCTGGACGCTGATTCTGATGGCAACGTAACCGCCGAAGAATTCGCAGCGTTTGAAACCGCTATGGCACAACGTGGCCAGATGCGCGGTGGTGATCACGGTGATCGCGGCGGTCGTGACGGCGGCCCGCGCAACAATAACTAATGAATTGGACGGGCCCGTGCTTTTGGGTGCGGGCCCCGATTGAACAGACACAAAGGAATCTGTACCTGTGACAGGTAATGGACATGGCCTTTGACGAATATGCAGGCGCGCCTGACAGCGCACTTTTGGTCGCCTTTGCAAATGGCGACAGCGCAGCCGCGCGTTTGCTGGTGGTGCGATTGTCTCCGCGTGCTTTGGGTCAAGCCCAACGCATGCTGAACGATCGCGCAGCCGCCGAAGATGTGGTGCAAGAGGCGTTTTTACGTCTGTGGAAAATTGCGCCCGAATGGCGCCAAGGCGAAGCACAGGTATCGACCTGGCTGTATCGTGTTGTCGCGAATTTATGCACTGACCGATTGCGTGTCAGGCGGCGAAACGTCGATTTCGACAAAATCGCCGAACCCGAAGACAGCGCACCTAGCGTTGCGCAAAAGATGCAAGACGAAGCGCGGCACGATGCTTTGGCCGCTGCTTTGGCCGAAATGCCAGAACGACAGGCGCAGGCCGTGTCTTTGCGACATTTAGAAGGTCTGGGAAATCCCGAGATTGCCCAGATCATGGATATCAGCGTTGAGGCAGTAGAAAGCCTGACAGCGCGGGGAAAACGGACGTTGGCTTCGATTTTGGCCAGCAGGAAAGCGGAACTGGGGTTTAACGATGAGTGATAAACTATCCCACCTGACCGATGCACAGCTTGAGGAAATGTTCGCCTCTGCGCGGACGTCAGACCCTGTGCCGGACGCAGATTTTATGACGCGCATGTTCGCGGATATTGATGTCGAACTGCCGCAGGCCGAACCGGTCGTGGCGGATGCACCGCGCCGTTCTGTCCTAGCGTCTGTTTGGGCCGCTTTGGGCGGCTGGGCTGGCGCAAGCGGGCTGGCGGCTGCGGCGGCAACAGGCATTTGGATTGGCGTTGCATCCCCAACAAGCATGGCCACAGTGACCGATGCGTTCTGGGGGGATAGCATGTCGGTATCCGTGATGGTGCCTGACGATATTTTGGGGTTGGAGGGGTAATATGGCTGAAACAAAGAAATCTTCGATGCGGCCAGCGCTGCGGGTTCTGCTGATTGTTTCGTTGGCACTAAACTTGTTGGTGGCGGGTGTCTTGGTCGGCGGTATTTCCAAAGGCCGCCAGTATAGCCCCAAGGGTAATTTTGATATCTCGGTCGGTCCGTTTTCGCGTGCATTCGACGAAGAAGATCGCCGCGCAATTCGCGACGATTTGCGTGCGCGTATGGCAGAATTCCCAACGCCGCAGGATCAAAGCGCATCAATGCAGACCCTGATTGCCGCCATGCGCGCTGATCCCTTTGTCGAAGAAGCGGTCATCGATCAGTTCGAAAATCAGCGCGAAAATGCGGCAGAAGCCATGCGGATCGGTCAAGAGGTTGTGCTAAACCGCCTGCGACAAATGTCCGTCGAAGAACGCGAAGAATTTACCGAACGCTTGATGAGGGAAGCGATGCGCCGCCCCGATCGTGACGGCGGTGACCGCGGTAAAGACCGCGATTGATCTTATTGTCACGCTGCATTGCGTAGCGTGACAATATTTCGTCCGGCGGCTTTGGATTCGTACAGGGCCGCATCCGCGTAATCGATCAGTTGATTGATGTCGGTAGACCATTTGGCGCTGCAGTCCGATACCGCCAGCCCGATAGACATTGTGACCGTCGCGGGCGGCATATTTCCAATATCTATAGGTGTGTTCTGCACCAAAAATCGTAACCGTTCTGCGGTTTTTTGTGCCGACGCGACCGAGGTATCGGGCAGGGCAACCAGAAACTCTTCGCCTCCGATACGCGCAACTAGATCGATGGGGCGCAGGCTGTCGCGGATCAAATCAGCCACCGCAGCGATGACTTTGTCGCCAGCGGTGTGGCCGTATGTGTCGTTCACAGCTTTGAAATGATCGATGTCCAATGCCATCAATGCAAAACTGCGACGTGTCCGCAGTGCGCGATCCGCCATGGCCTGCAAATGCGGCATCGCATAACGGCGATTGTACAGCCCGGTCAGGGGATCGGTGACGGCTGCCTTTAGGCCTGTTTGAACGGTATCGCGCAGTTTTTCCATGCGGATTTTTCTACGGACCAATCCGCGTGCGCGCAGGCCGATTTCTGCCGCTGTGGCGTTGTGGGGCACGACATCATTTGCCCCCAGATCCAACGCCATCGCCCCCAAATTGTCGCCATTTTCCGGTGCAATAACCAATTGTGCCGCATAGCGGGTTTCATTGCGGCTGCGCAATTCTGCGATGAGCCGAAATACCCGCCCATCTTCGCCGGATGCGCCAGCGTTTCGTGCATCAATGACGTATAGATCAGGTGGCGGATTTAGCGTTTCGGTGTTTAACGCGTCTTCATGTGTGAACGTTTGCACGCGGCTGGCCATTGCCGCGCTAAGTTCACGGGACAACGGCAGGGCAAGCGACTGTGCGCTGGACACCAACGCCACTTTGCCCGGGGCGATAAAGGGATCCCCGCCTTCGGCGAACCCCAGCGCGCGGCTGGTATCGTCACGCATTTTGATTTCGTTGTCGGCCGCACGACTGCGCAACAAACTGCGGATACGCGCAAGCAACATCATATCCGACACGGGTTTCGAAATGACCTCTGTCGCGCCGGAACGAAGCGTTTCGATACGTGACAGGGCAGATTCGAATGGTCCTGTCGCAATGACCGGAATGCGGGCGGTTTCACTGCAGGTCTGCATAAATTTAAAGAAATTGTTCATATCCTGCGGCGCGCTGGATACGTCTGCGACGATCAGATCGACGGCATCACCATCGGCAAGGCATTTTTGCGCCTCTGCAATCGTGGCGCAGGGCGTGACCTTGTATTGGGCGGTCATCAATTTGACCTTTAACACGATGCGGTTTGTTGCAACTGTGTCTATGATAAGAATTTGGCCTGACATAAGGTACTCCGGCAAGGGCGTTGCCTGTTTGTGTCAACTTGGCCTCGAATAGTTAAAAAACTCTTTCCGGAGCTTAAGAAAAGAGAATGAAACGTGAACAGGCGGAAACCATTGCGCTGCAATCCTTGGGCTGGTTGGTCGGCAATGATGAACTTTGTCCGATATTTTTGGGATCAACGGGCGCAAGCGTCGACGACCTGAAAGCCCAAGCCAACGAGCCAGAGTTTTTAGCCTCGGTTCTGGAATTTATCACAATGGACGACCAGTGGGTGATTTCGCTGTGCGATACCTTTGGTTGGCCCTACGAAACCCCACTGCAAGCGCGCTATGCATTGCCAGGGGCACAAAACGTGCATTGGACATAAAATGGCGGCGATTAAAGGCATCATTTTCGACAAAGATGGCACTCTGTTCGATTTCAACGCGACGTGGGGGTGCTGGACGGGCGGATTGATTGCCGAAGAATGCGGTGACGATACGGTGTTGCAGCAGGCGCTGGCGGCGGAACTGGCTTTTGATATGCAAAGCCAACGGTTCGAAAAACATAGCATCGTCATTGCGTCGACGGCCGAAGAGGTCGCGGACGTCATTTTGCCCTACCTGCCAGATACCACGCCTTCGGCTTTGATTGATCGAATGAACGCCCGCGCGGCTCAGGCGCCGCAGGTAGAGGCCGCGCCGCTGAAAACGTTTCTGGCAGATCTGAAAGCGCGTGGATTTGTATTGGGGGTCGCGACGAACGATTCTGAAATGCCTGCGCGGGCACATTTGGATCAAGCAGGCATCAGCGATCAGTTCGAATTTATCGCGGGTTACGACAGCGGGTATGGTGGCAAACCTGCGCCTGGGCAATTGATCGGGTTTTGTAACCACACTGGGTTGGCGCCTGCCGAATGTGTTATGGTCGGCGATAGCACCCATGACCTGATGGCTGGACGCGCCGCTGGGATGCGGTGTGTAGGCGTTTTAACAGGCATGGCAGAGGCCAACGAATTGGCCCCTCATGCTGATGTAGTTCTGCCGTCAATTGCCGCGCTGCCGGAATGGATCGCAGGTCAGGACTGATCCAGTAATTTCAGCAGAACGTTTTTGGCCCGTTCCGCGCGTTTTGTGACGTCGGCTTCGGGTAGGATGGGCAATACACCGATGACTCGGCGGATTTGCGTGTCTGCGACCAGCAGATCGTAATAGGTTTCTGCGGCTTCTGTGGCATCAATCGGATGGGGTCCGCTTTTGTCGATGACTTTGGCAAGCAGCGGGATGATTTTGTCGCGTCCACCTTCGACAATTGTGCGACCCAGCAGACCTGTATCATGGACATCGCCTGCCGCAGCGCGGTCCAGTACGACCGAACGTTGCCCTGTTACGATGGACAGCAGTTGGGGCCCAAAGTTGTCCAGAATGTCGATCAGGCTGTCGCCGTTATCTATCGCCGCTGTCAGCAAATCGCGCGACGCGGATAGGTTGCGTTCGACCATCGACAGGAACAGCCCCTGTTTGTTGCCGTACCATTTGTACAGCGTTTCGTTTGACGCTTTTGCACGTTTGGCGACCTCGAGCATCGAAGTCGCCTTGTAACCTTTTAGTGCGAGTAAGCCATAGGCTGCCGTTTCGATCTGTAGACGGCGGTCAGATTGTTTGGCTTCGTTCATGCTCGGGCCTCTGGTTTCACTGATCTGTACCCGAATATACGGATACAAATGGACAAACCGTTGAGGCCCGATACGAATGCGCTGGGCTCTATCCTTTTAGGCAGTCAGCCAAGGCTGTCGCGATCTGAACAATCGACTCTGACGCCAGTTTTGGAGACCCAGCCAATTGGCCACCCAGCGGATCAATTGTGATGATACGCACGTCCACGCCTTCGGTCACGATGGTCACCCAGTCAGGGCTGGATTGGCTATCGGTCAAGATGCATTGGATGCCTTCGTGTTCGATTTCTTCTTTAATTTCAGCGAGTCGCGCGGCGCTAGGTGCGGATGCGTCGGACAATGCAATGCGCCCTGCGGATGGGATGTCAAAGGCGGATTCGAAATAGCCCAGCGCATCATGCGACACGACATATGGGATGCCACGAACGCCGGCTAGGGCGTTGTTTGCGGCCTCTTTCGCATAGTCGATATCTGCTAAAGTTTGAATCGCATTCTGTGCAATTTCTGTTTCGGTTTCTGGTGCTGCTGCGATGATCTCGGTCTGGATGGTGCCCGTCCAAGCGGTCAAAACGGCAGGAGACAGCCATGCGTGTGGGTCGAATTCGCCGTGGTCGTGTGCGTCGTGGCCATGATCGTCATGATCTTCATGATCATCGTGGTCGTGTTCGTCGTGGCCATCATCGTCATGATCCTCGTGATCATCGTGGTCGTGTTCGTCATGACCATCGTCGGCATGATCGTCATGCGCTTCGTGATCATGTTCGTCGTGATCATGCTCTTCTTCGTGGTCGTGATCGTCATGATCATCGTGAGATTCTTCGCGCCACGCGATTGGTGTCCAACCTTCGGTTTCCAACAGTTCGATAATCGTGGCGTTCGCCCCTAGGGTGCTGATTGGATCGGCAAGGAATGGGGACAACGCTTCGCCCGTCCAGATGACCAAATCGGCCTCTGCGATCGCGCGTGCATCGGATGGGCGCAGCGCAAAGCTGTGTGGGTTATCACCAGGCTGAAGCAGCGTTGTAATTTCTGCGGTGTCCCCCGCAACAGATTGGACCAATGATCCAACAGGCAGAATGTCTGTGACAATTTTCAGCGGCTCTGCATTGGATGCAGAGGCAAAGACGGACAATATTGCGGCGGCTTTGATATACATTGTGACCTCTTGAGAATGTATTTGCCGACCCCTATACTTATGATGTTATAACATAACAACCCCAATAATATAATACTATAACACATAACTCTGGATCCCATATGACCGAGAAAATCCAAAGCTTTGCGCCACATGATCATCAGTCGTGCATCCATTCTGCGATGAATGTGGCCGAAGAAACCTGTGCAGCGCGCAAGGTGCAGCTGACCCCTGTGCGGCGTCGGGTTTTGGAAATATTGCTCGAATCGCATGTTGCGATGGGTGCCTATGACGTGCTGGCGCGTCTGGACGCCGAAGGTTTGGGATCAAAACCACCTGTCGCCTATCGGGCATTGGCGTTTTTGGTGGAACTGGGGTTTGTTCATCGTATCGAACGGTTGAACGCCTTTGTCGCCTGTAACCATCCGGGCGCGTCGCACGATCCTGCATTCATGATTTGCCGTAGCTGCCACAAAGTCGCCGAAGCGGATGCAGGAAATGGCGTGCTGAATTCCCCAGCAAAACAAAGCGGTTTCACCATCGAACAAACCGTCATCGAGGCCGAAGGCCTGTGTTCATCGTGCAAGGAAAGCGCCTGATATGAGCCTGATTACAGCGCGCAACATAAACGTCCGCCAGGGCGATAAACTGGTTTTGCAAAACGTTGATTTCGAAATTCGCAAAAGCGAGATCGTGACGATTGTCGGTCCGAACGGGTCGGGGAAATCCACTTTGTTGCGGACATTGATCGGTGCGATTGCCCCTGAAAAAGGTAAGTTACTGCGCGAGCCTGGGCTGCGTATCGGATATGTACCGCAAAAACTATTTGTGGATGGGGCAATGCCTCTGACTGTGCGGCGTTTTCTGGATGTTCCGAAACGCGTCAAAAATGCAGAGGCAGATGCCGCGCTAGATCGGACAGGGGTCGCGCATTTGGCGGACCAACCCCTGAACGGTCTAAGCGGTGGGCAATTCCAACGGGTTCTGTTGGCCCGCGCGATTTTGGTGAAGCCAGACATTTTGATGCTGGACGAAGCAACGCAAGGTTTGGACCAACCGGGGTCTGCAGCGTTCTATCAACTGATCGAAGAACTGCGCGACACAATGGGCTGTGCCGTTTTGATGGTCAGTCACGAATTGCACGTCGTCATGAGCGCCTCTGACCGCGTTATTTGCCTAAATGGGCATGTGTGCTGCGAAGGGGCGCCAGACGTTGTATCGGCCGCGCCTGAATACCGCCAGCTGTTCGGAACGGGGACGAAAGGCGCGTTGGCATTGTACCGGCACGATCACAACCACGATCATGACCATGTGCACGAACATGATCACACCTGCGACCACGAAGGAGCCCACTGATGTTGGACGATTTTTTCATCCGTGCGCTGATTGCGGGTGTCGGCACGGCTATCACGGCGGGTTGGTTGGGCACGTTCGTTGTGTGGCGCCGCATGGCGTATTTCGGGGATGCTACGGCGCATGCTGCGGTACTGGGGGTTGCACTGGCGCTGGGGTTCCAGATTTCGATCCTGATCGGGGTGTGTCTGACTGCTGGCGGTATGGCCGTTCTGCTATGGGCGCTGCATGGACGCGGGTTTTCAGTGGATACACTGTTGGGGGTCCTTTCGCATGGCGCTTTGGCAATTGGCCTATTGGCAGTGGCGATGGTCCCCGGTCCGCGAGTCAGTCTGGATTCGTATCTGTTCGGCGATATCCTGACGGTCAGCAAAATGGACCTGATCGTTATCTGGTGCGGGTCGGCTGTGGTTGCTGGGGTGTTGTGGTGGCGCTGGTCGGCGCTGGTGACATCGACCGTATCGCCTGATTTGGCCTTTGCTGCTGGCATTGACCCAAGGCGCGAACAATTGATTTTGTCGCTGTTGTTGGCGGGCGTGGTGGCTGTGTCGATCAAAGTTGTCGGGGCGCTGCTGATTACCGCGCTGCTGGTTATTCCTGCCGCCGCTGCCCGTAACGTCGCGCGGACGCCCGAAATGATGGCCGTCATTGCGGCACTGATCGGCGGGGCGTCGGCGATCGGTGGGTTGCACGCGTCTTTGTGGTTTGATGCGCCTGCGGGCCCGCCAATTGTCGTGGCAGCCGTCGTGTTGTTTGCGGCGGGCGTGGTGCTGCGGCCTGTGTTTATTCGCCGTTGACCGAATGACAGGCTTGGCATAGGCACTGCGTCGCGCGGATGGCTGGATGACCGCAGGTTTGACCTGAGGAAAGTCCGGACACCAAAAGGCAAGGTGCCGGGTAACGCCCGGCGGGGGTAACCCTAGGGACAGCGCCACAGAGAACAGACTACCCTGCATGCAGGGAAAAGGTGAAACGGTGGAGTAAGAGCCCACCGCGGGACTGGCAACAGGACCGGCAAGGCAAGCCCCACCTGGTGCAATGCCAAATAGGGACCTCGTGCCCGTTAGGGCAGGGACGCCTAACCCCGAGAGGTCCGGGTTGGCAGCTAGAGGGCGGTTGGTAACAGCTGCTCAAGATGAATGGTCATCCAAGGGGTCAAACCCTGGACAAAATCCGGCTTATAGGCCGTCCGCGCATAAATGTTTCAGGAATCTTCTGAAACGCTGTTGACTCGGCCCAACCCTTCGTTAAAAGGCGGGCTTCATACGAATTCACGCGATGTGCCGCTATCTCACGGCCCGCGATCAGGAGAGATGAGACATGGCGAAGCCGACCACTATCAAAATCCGCCTGAACTCCACCGCGGGTACCGGGCACTTCTACGTCACTAAAAAGAACGCGCGTACGATGACCGAAAAAATGGTTGTACGTAAATACGACCCAGTTGTTCGTAAGCACGTTGAATACAAAGAAGGTAAGATTAAATAATCTTACGTTCTTGTATTGTGATACAGACGGCCGTACGGGACACCCGTGCGGCCGTTTTCTTTTGGTTCTGTTATGTTTTATGTTCGTGAAGCCAATTCAGCTGATCTACCTGCCGTCGTCGCGCTAATGAAGGCGAGCTATGACGTGCAACTACGCGATTCCTATCCCCCTTCGACATTCGAAAGGCTAAGGGAAGAGATCGTAGAGATGCCTGTAGAATTGATCGATTCTGGCAGGTTTTATTTGGCTGTGGAAAACGACAAAGTTTTGGGCTGCGGTGGTTGGATGCGTGATGCACCCAAACAGTTGGACCCAAAACCCCAATTTGGTTTGCTACGTCGGTTCGCAACATCGCCTATGGCGCTGCGATACGGCATTGCGTCCGAACTTTTGTATCAATGCATTGCCGCTGCGCGGGTCGAAGGCCTACGAGGCTTTGAATGCGTGACGACATTGAATGCGGTGGGTTTCTTTCGGAATCGCGGATTCGTCGTCGAAGGGGAAATGAACCTTCTTTCTGACACCGTCACCGATGACAAAATTCCCATGGTTCGTATGCTGCGGGAATTTTAGCGCATATTGCTGCGCAGAATTTCCATCGCCTCTTGGTGAATGTCGCGATTCGCGGCGGCGATGACCTGACCGCCATTGTGGACTGGGTTGCCATCCCAATCGGTCACGATCCCGCCGGCTGCCTGAATCAACGCGATAGGCGCCTGAATGTCATAGGAATTCAGTCCTGCTTCGATCACCAGATCGATTTGGCCCGCAGCAAGCAGGGCATAGGCATAACAGTCGCAGCCATACCGCACCAATTGCGCCTGATCCGCCACGGCAGTGAATGCCGCGCGTTCGGCATCGCTGCCCACCTCGGGGAATGTTGTGAATAGGATAGACTGTGACAGCGGACGCGCTGCGCGGGTCTGCAATGCGCGTGTGCCGTGTGGCCCTGTAACGGTCGCGTGGGTGGGTGCGCCGATGAAACGTTCGCCGATATAGGGTTGGTCAATGATGCCCACCACAGGGCCGCTTGCGGGGCCTACAGCGATCAACACGCCCCAAGTTGGCGTGCCGGACAAATACCCGCGCGTGCCGTCAATCGGATCCAGAACCCATGTCAGCCCCGAAGTGCCGTTTGTGATTCCATATTCTTCGCCGATAATTGCGTCGTCTGGGCGCTCTGCTGCCAATACGTCGCGCATTGCGCGTTCGGCGGCGCGGTCGCCTTCGGTCACGGGGTCAAAATCTGCGGGGCGTTTGTTGTCTGCCGACAGGCCAACACTGCGGAAATGTTCCAACGTCGCAGGACGGGCCGCATCGGCAAGCAAATGGGCGACCCGGATCAGATCGCCCATTGTTTCGGTATCGATTTTATCGGTCATGACCAGCCCCTGAATTCGCTTCCGTTTTCGGTAGCGCGGGACCCGTCACATGGTCAAGCTGTTAGGCGGCCGAGTCGGACAGGACGCGTGCCAAATCGAACAGGCGGCGACGTTGTGCTTCGGGAATTGCGTAATAAGAACGCAAAAGCTCCAGTGCTTCTTTGTCCGACAGGATGTCGTTTGGCATGTCGCCTTCGGTCTGGGCTGCTGCGTTTTCCAGTCCTTCAAAGAAGAACGAAATATCCACACCCAATGCGTGAGCGATATCCCACAGGCGCGAAGCAGAGACGCGGTTCATGCCGGTTTCATATTTTTGGATTTGCTGGAATTTAATTCCAACTTTTTCAGCAAGCTGCTGCTGAGTGGTGCCAATCATCCACCGACGGTGGCGGATGCGTTTACCTACATGCACATCTACTGGATGGCTCATGGACACATGTTCCTTTCGGGTCACTGGTAACGTTTGACGATCACCGACCACCCCACAGGTCGTTATCACGTATTTAGGATCTGTTTTTCGCGCCCTAATAGAACACGTAACGGTTGCGCATAAAACCTGCCCTTTAGGACAGGTTGAGCTGCAAAAGGTCATTGGTGTCGCAGTTGGAGACTGTTGTTTTGCAATCCGTATTGGGCTCTGCCATCCTTTCGGTTGAATACAGATCGTAACATGGGCCCGTTTGATGAAATCCTATCGTGTTTCGGCGTTTGATACTGCGCCGTCGCTGGAAAATATTGCCGTTCCGTCGCCGCAAAAAGGCGAAGTTTTACTGGAAATTCATGCATGCGGGCTGAATTTTGCTGATTTGTTAATGACCAAAGGCACCTATCAGGACACGCCTGAACCGCCCTTTACGCTGGGCCTAGAGGTGTGCGGGACGATCCGTGAACTGGGGGCAGATGTCACTGGATTCGATGTGGGTGACCGCGTAGCTGTCTATGGCGGGCAGGGCGGAATGGCCGAATTTGGCGTTTTTCCTGCAGAACGTTGCGTCACGGTGCCTGATGCTATGTCCAGCGCCGAAGCGGCGGGTTTCATGGTGGCCTATGGGTCATCGCACCTTGCCTTGACGCGGAGGGCGCGGTTGCAGGCGGGCGAAACGCTGGTTGTGATGGGGGCGGCCGGCGGCGTTGGTCTGACCGCCGTTGAAATCGGCAAACAGTTGGGCGCAACTGTGATTGCTGTGGCACGTGGCGCGGAAAAATTGGAAATCGCGCGTCAGGCGGGCGCGGATCATCTGATCGATGCCTCTGCCGATCTGGTTGCCGAACTAAAGGCGTTGGGCGGGATCGACGTGGCCTACGATGCCGTCGGCGGTGATATGTTCAAGGCGGCGATGAAGGCCGCCAAACGCGAAGCGCGGCTGATGCCGATCGGTTTTGCCAGCGGTGATGTTCCGCAGATTCCGTCAAATCATCTGCTGGTCAAAAACATCGACGTGATCGGGTTTTATTGGGGCGGCTATTTGAAATTCAATCCCAAAGCCCTGACCGATAGCATGGCTGAATTGTTTGACTGGTACACCGCTGGCCGCATCAAGCCGCATGTCAGCCACATCGTCCCGTTGGATCAGGCCGCCGATGCGTTGGATATTTTGGCCAAACGCAAATCGACGGGCAAAGTGGTGGTTACGCCCTAGCGCGATATGCCTCGCGCAGCATATCAGCCAGATGCTGGCCTACGGGGTCGTTCCTGTTGGGGGACAGATACAGGTTGATATACGTGCTGGGCAGTTCAGGCAGGGTGCCGCCGTGGTCGATCTGTTCCAATTCTGTCGGGGCTGTGCCCTCTAGCATCGTGTGGACGGCCAAATCTGCGGCGATCGTCGCCTCGGCTGATCGGGTGGAATCCGTGTCCAGCGCCATTTCCCACGAAATTCCGGCGTCCTCTAGCGTGCGCTGACAGACGTTGCGGAAAATGCAGTGGGCTTCGTGGCCCAGACGCAAGGGACGATTGCGAAACGCGGTGCCATTCGGCGCCCCGATCCAAACCAGCGGCACATCAGCCAGCGTTTCGGCATCAACAGGTTGTTCGTATTCCGTGGTCAGCAGGACATCAATTTCCTGATTGGTGAACTGCTGTTTCATTTGCCGCGTGTAGGACGAAATCAAGCGGACTTGGACACGCGGAAAGTCTAACGAAAACTGGCGCAGAACGGGCGGCAAAACGGGATAGACGATATCATGCGGCACGCCCAACGTGATTTCGCCTTCGAAAGCGTTCGAGGTCAGCCGCCCCAATGCTTCGTCGTTGATGTCCAGCAAACGACGTGCATACCCCAACAGCTGCTCTCCGGCGGCGGTTGCTTTGATCTGGCGGCCCGAACGGTCCAGCAGGATCAACCCAAGGTTTTCCTCTAGCCGTTTGAGCTGCATGGAAACAGCCGATTGCGTCAGGTTCAGCCGCGTCGCAGCGCGAGTCACCCCGCCCAAATCCAGAACGGTCACCAGGGCGCGCAGGGCGGTCATGTCTAGGTTACGGGCCATTATCAAAATCTGTGATGTTAGGGATGACAATCATTCGTTTCCATAATGCACGTCCAGCGAGTTACATCAAGGATATTGAACGAACACAGCAATTCATCACGAAAGGAAATGACCGATGGCTTTTGTTCAGTCTTCTTCCCTGCGCGGCGTTTCTGGTCGCCGCTTATCGATTGCAAAGCGTTTGCGCATGATGTTCGCGCTGCGCAAAAGCCGGGCACAGTTGGCCGCGCTGACCGATGATCAATTGGCCGATATCGGTGTTTCGCGCGATCAAGCCATGGCCGAAAGCCAGCGCGCGCCATGGGATGGGCACGAATATTGGGTCAAACGTACGTTTTGATACCTTACTAGCCCTTGAAAACCTGTGCCGCATTTCCGATATTTAAAGCAAAGCCCCTATGGTGGGGCCAAAACACAGCGTTTTTGGAGGTTTTCAATGGCTGACTTTCGCACGATGCATGCCGCAACAGGCGCACGCACCGCTGCTATCGACGAGGGCCTGCGCGCCCACATGAACAAAGTTTACGCGACGATGTCGGTCGGCACCCTGCTGACATTTATCGTTGCGTGGGCATTTGGTTCTAGCGCGGAACTTTTTTCGATCCTGCGTAACCCTCAAGGTGGCATGACCATTCTGGGTTGGATCGTGATGTTCGCGCCGTTGATCATGGTGTTCGCATTCGGCGCCGCGATTAATCGTCTGTCGGCTGCTGGCGCCCAACTGTTCTTCTACGCATTCGCGGCCGTTATGGGCCTGTCGATGTCGTGGATTTTCGTCGCGTTCACCGGCACTTCGATTGCTCAGGTATTCTTGGTCACCTCGATCGCTTTTGCGGGTCTGTCGCTGGTTGGTTACACCACCAAAAAAGACCTGTCCGCGATGGGTTCGTTCCTGATCATGGGTGTGATCGGTCTGCTGGTCGCATCGATCATCAACATGTTCCTGCAATCGCCAGCAATCGCATATGCTGTGTCGATCCTGGGCGTTCTGATCTTTGCGGGTCTGACGGCATATGACACGCAGAAAATCAAAAACGACTACATCCAGCACGCACATGCGATGGATCAGGAATGGCTGGCGAAATCGGCAATCATGGGCGCACTGAACCTGTACTTGGATTTCATCAACATGTTCATGTTCCTGCTGCAATTGCTGGGCAACCGCGAATAACGCATTTTCAAACCGCTTAATGTTTAGGCCGTCCGTAGGGGCGGCCTTTTCGTTTGTATAGTTTGCTCGCGCGAAGGGTTAGGGTTGCTCGACAGTTGGCGGTTTGGGCCGTCCAATAACATGTGAGAAGTATCAGACAGGTTTGGGTCACATGTTCTATCGAATCTATACAGTCAAACTCGGAAGTTTGGCGAATGCAAAGCTGGCCGCAGCATTCTTTACCGAGACCTTTGAGAAAGACGCACACATGCTGCCTGTGGCGTCGATCGAAATCTTTTTCGATTCCGAAGGCAGTTTGCTGATTCACGTTGGCGCGACCTCAATGGCGGCAATGAAACGTTTCAATAAATACGGCGATGCTGTGCTAGAGGAACTGCGCGAAAGTTTCGTGTGCAAGACAGACAAATTCACCACTGTTTCGGTTTTCCGTTTCGATCAGGCCGCAGCAAAGGTCGCGGTTTAACGGTTGCAGTTGTTCCGCGCGCGGCTACGGTTGGCATTAGGCAACTGAGGGCGTAGCGGTGCGTATTCTAATCAAGGGCGCGACCATTCTGACGATGGACGATCATCTGCACGAATGCGTCGGTGATATTTTGATTTCAAACGGGGTGATCCAAGCGGTCGGGCAGATCGATGCCGTCGATGTTGATCGCACCATTCATGCTGCGGGCTGTGTTGTTACCCCGGGGTTGGTGAACACGCATCATCATTTATTCCAAACTCTCACGCGGGCTGTGCCGGGCGGTCAGGATGCACTGCTGTTTGGGTGGCTAAAAACGCTTTACCCTATTTGGTCGCGGTTCGGGCCAGAGGAATTTTATACCTCGGCGGCGGTAGGATTGGCCGAACTGGCGCTATCGGGATGTACGTTGACGTCAGACCATTTGTATCTGTTCCCCAATGGCGGCCGATTGGACGACACGATCGCGGCGGCCTCAGATATCGGCCTGCGGTTCCATCCAACTCGCGGCGCCATGAGCATAGGCGAATCCGACGGCGGGCTGCCGCCTGATGGTCTGGTGGAAAACGAAGCGGATATTTTGAACGACTGCATCCGCGTGATTGATGCGTTTCACGATGATAGCGACGGCGCAATGGTGCGCGTTGGTGTTGCGCCTTGTTCTCCGTTTTCGGTGTCCCGTGACCTGATGCGCGATGCCGCCGTTCTGGCGCGCGACAAAGGCGTGATGATGCACACGCATTTGGCCGAAAACGACGAAGACATTGCCTATAGCCTTGCCAACTTTGGCTGTCGTCCCGGTCAATATGCCGAAGAATTGGGTTGGACGGGGTCTGATGTCTGGCATGCCCATTGCGTCAAATTGGACGCTGAGGAAATTGAGCTGTTCGCACGCACGAAAACGGGCGTAGCGCATTGTCCGTGTTCCAACTGCCGTTTGGGGTCGGGCATAGCGCCGCTGCGGTCCATGCGGGACGCGGGCGTGCCGGTTGGGTTGGGCGTCGACGGATCAGCCAGCAATGACGCGGGCAATCTGGTGCTAGAGGCGCGGCAAGCCATGCTGTTACAGCGCGTGGCCAACGGTGCAGACGCCATGAGCGCCCGAGAGGCATTGTATATTGCAACCCGTGGCGGGGCCGAAGTTTTGGGCAGATATGACTGTGGGCAGATCGCTGTAGGCAAACGGGCAGATATCGCCATCTGGGATGTGTCTGGTATCGAATCCGCGGGCAGTTGGGACCCAGCGGCGATATTATTGGCAGGCCCGACAACCGTTCGTGATTTGTTGGTCGAAGGCCGTATCGTGGTAGAAAGCGGTCAGTTGGCTACAATGGATTTACAAGCGCTGGTGCGCCAACAAAATAAGTTAGCAAAAGGGTTAATGGTATGAAGTTACGTTCGATGTGCGCGGCGATGGCGATGGGTTTGATGGCAGGCTGTATTGTCGAGCCGATCCCAATTCCCGTTGGATCGTCGATGCCTGATCCTTCGTCGGTATCGATTACACCGGCAACGACGGGCTTTGGCGCATTGATGGTGTCTCAGCGGGCGGCGGCAGGCGTGGGTCCTGTCGAAGAAAACGCACAACTAACCGCCGCTGCGAACGCGTATGCACGGCGTTTGGATACCGAAGGTTTCTTTGATCACGTTGCGCCTGATGGATCAAAACCATCGGATCGCGCATTGGCCGCTGGGTACTGCGACCAATACGTTGGTGAAAACCTTGCTTACGGGCAAGCTTCGGAAATTCAGGTGATGCAGGATTGGATGAGCTCTACGGGGCATCGCGAAAATATCCTGAACCCGAATTTCGTTCGGTACGGTTTGGGCCGCTATGGCGACAAATGGGTGCTGATGCTGGGGGGTGCGTGCACGTTTTGACCCGCGATCCATGTGGCGGTGATCGCACGGTCATCGCCCATCATGATCGTTGGGAACAGCGCATCCCATAGGTTTTCAGCCCGATCCGCCCGTTGCGCGATCGCTGCGGTGGATTTCAGATCTACCACCGTGATATCGGCCATTGATCCCGCAGCCAGTCGGCCAATTTCACCCGTTTTATGCAGCGCCGCTGCCGATCCTTCGGTCGCCAACCACCACAGCTGTGATGGATGCACGGCTTCTCCGCGTAGTTGGGCAATTTCATAGGTGGCGCCCATCGTGCGCAGCATCGAAAAATTCGATCCGCCTCCGGTGTCTGTGGCCAAACCGATGCGCATTTGCGTTTTGGACAGGCCCATCAGGTCGAACAATCCAGATCCGATGAACGTGTTCGATGTCGGACAGTGGACGACCGAAGCGCCGATGTCGGACAGACGCGTAATTTCGCGGTCGGTCAAATGAATTGCGTGGCCGTATAGTCCCATTTCGCCCAGCAAACCGAATTGTTCATAGGTATCCAAATAATCCCGCGCGGCGGGGAACAGGGATTTGACCCATTCGATTTCGGGCAGCTGTTCGCTGAGATGCGTTTGCATCATCACGTCAGGACGTTCGGCCCATAGATCGCCCAAAACCCTTAGCTGTTCTGCTGTCGATGTGGGCGAAAACCTAGGCGTGATCGCATAGGTGGCGCGGCCACGGGCATGCCATTTATCCAGCAATGCTTTGCTGTCGTCGTATGCGGATTGGACCGTATCGCGCAACGTATCAGGCGCGTTTCGATCCATGCAGGTTTTTCCGGCTACGACGGCCATATTCCGCGCCTCTGCGGCGGTGAAAAACGCATCCACCGATGTAGGATGGATTGTGCAGAAACTGGTTAATGTTGTCGTGCCGTGGGCGACGGCCAAATCGATTGTACGATTGGCGATGTCAGCGGCGTAATCGGGGTCAAAAAAACGGGACTCTTCGGGGAAAGTGTATGTATTCAGCCAATCAATCAGCTGTTTTCCCCATGACGCGATGATGCCCGTTTGCGGATAATGCATATGGGCGTCGATAAACCCCGCAGTGATTAGCGCATCCCCGTAATCTGTGACCTGAGCATCTGGATTGGCGCTGCGGATTGCGTCCGCTGCGCCTACATCGGTGATGCGGTCGCCTTCGATCAACACGGCCCCGTGGGTGTGGTGTTCAAAGGCAGTGTTCCAATCTGTTTCAAATGGATTTGCTGTAAAAGCCAGAGTTTGGCCTGTCAGAATATGTTTGTTCATAGGGGTGACATTAGGGGGCGTGAAACTGGTCGTAAATCGATGATTTTGGTTCTGTTGCCATTGTCGCGCGACGTTATCTTTGTATGTTGAGCGCAAAGATCAAAGGGGGTGCTATGTCCGAACAGTTTGAAATGGACGATGACGAAGCATTCGGCGTTGCCCCAACGCTGATTGATGATGTGGTCGAAGCAACGTCCTCCGGCGACCTTGCCGCTATTAACGAACTGTTGGACCCGATCCACCCCGCGGATATTGCGCACCTGATCGAACAGTTGCCACCACGCGACCGAACTGCACTGATCGAAGTGTGGAAAGGCGTCGATGGTGAAATTCTGTCCGAACTGGACGAAGGGCTTCGCGAAGAAATCATCGAAACGATGGCGCCCGCCGAATTGGCCGAGGTCGTGCGCGATCTGGAATCGGATGACGTTGTCGATCTGGTCGAATATCTGGACGAAGACCAGCAAGAGGCCGTTCTGGATGTGCTGGACGGTGCTGAACGTCTGGCCGTTGAAAAGGCGCTTTCTTACCCCGAAGAATCGGCTGGCCGACATATGCAGGTCGAAGTCGTCCGCGCGCCGGACCACTGGACCGTGGGCGAAGCGATCGATTTTCTGCGGTCCGATGTCGAATTGCCCGATCAGTTTTATCACGTGATCCTGATTGATGCGCGGCTGAAACCTGTGGGCTATGTCACCTTGGGTCGTATTCTGTCCGCGCGTCGGGGGCAGAAACTGACCGATCTGGCCGAAGAAAGTTTCCGCAGTTTTCACGTCGAAGATCCTGCCGCAGATGTGGCGCATGCGTTCAACCACTATCACCTGATTTCCGCGCCTGTGGTGGATGATGATGATCGTTTGGTTGGTGTCATCACAATCGACGATGCGATGACCTTGCTGGACGAAGAGCACGAAGAAGACATCCTACGCCTTGCTGGTGTGGGCGAAGGCAGCCTGTCCGATACCGTTCTGGAAACCACCAAACAGCGTTTGCCGTGGTTGGCCGTAAACCTAGTGACGGCGATCCTTGCGTCGATGGTGATTGGTCTGTTTGAAACGACCATTTCAGGATTGGTTGCTTTGGCCGTTTTGATGCCGATTGTTGCGTCTATGGGCGGCAACGCTGGCACGCAATCGTTGACCGTTGCCGTGCGCGCCATCGCGACCCGCGACCTGACAGGGTCAAACGTTTGGCGGGTTATTCGCCGCGAATTGGCTGTTGGATTGTTCAACGGTTTAGTGTTCGCTGTGTTGATGGGCACGGTGGGCTGGGTCTGGTTCGGAATGCCGATGCTGGGCGTTGTGCTGGCCGTCGCTATGGTGATCAATCTGGTCGTGGCGGGGCTCGCGGGGACTGTGGTGCCGGTGGTATTGGAAAAACTAGGCGTTGACCCTGCGCTGGCATCTGGTGCCTTTGTGACGACCGTGACGGATGTCGTTGGGTTCTTTGCCTTCCTTGGACTGGCTGCGGTGATGATATTATGACCTTGATCGACAAAAACGCTGCACGCAAAGCCGCCTTTGTGCGCCGAAAACTGGCCCACGATGCAGGCGTCGGCACCGCAGCGCATTTGTCCGAGGTTCTGGCCGGTTACCGCGGTGTTCCTATCGCGGGCTACATGCCGATGCGTACCGAAATCGACCCGCTGCCCGCGATGGCCGAAGCTGCGGCCCATGGTCCCGTCTGTGTGCCCGTCATCATCGAAAATGACGCGCCATTACGGTTTCGCCAATGGGAACCCGATTGCGCATTGGAAACAGGGGCATTCGGCGCGCAAATACCCGTGGATGGGGACTGGATCGAACCTGAAATCGTCATCGTCCCAATGGTCGGTTTTTCCCGCGATGGCGGTCGGTTGGGATACGGCGGCGGGTTTTATGACCGCACGCTAGAATTGCTGCGGTCCAAACGTGCGACGTTGGCGATTGGTTTCGCATATGACGCGCAAGAGGACGCAGATCTGCCAATTGAGGATTGGGATCAGCCGTTGGACATGATCGTGACCGAAACGCGCATCATCGACGTGAAACGCGGTTAAATCGCTGGTTGGATCACATTGCGCTGTCTGGCGCGCCGGAACTGTGCAGGCGTTTGGCCGTGGTGTGCCAAAAATAGTTTATGGAAATGCGACAGGTTGGGAATCCCGCATTCCGCCGCGATTTCGCCGAGTGATTCCGAACTGCCGACCAATTGACGGGCCGCGTATTCCATGCGGATGCGGTTTACGTATTCGGATGGGCTTTGTTTCAAATACTGGCGGCACGTGCGGCTGACATGGGCATGAGCGCGCCCCGAAACCCGGACAAACCCTGCTGCGCCATCGCGGAACACCTCTGGATCGCGCACAGCGTGACAGGCGGTGATCAACCATGCGGGTGCAGAGTCGGCTATCGGCTGCACGTCCTCTAACAAATCCGTCAGCAATGGCACCAACAGCGCCGATGCGGTCAACGCGTTAGGCGTGCGCCGTTCCATCGCAACGGCGGCATGGTTCAACGTCGCAAGTTGCTGAATGGATAGCTGATATTCGGCGATTGTATCTGGCGCATCCCAAAAAAAATGCCCATCCAAATCAGGGTAATCGCGCCCCAATTCGGCAATGAATTGCGGGGCAAATGCGACGGATACGATCATCGCATCTTTGCCGCGGCCTTGGATCGCATGCGCCGCAGTCGGAGGCACAAAAATCAACGCGCCTTCGGTTAGGTCGTCCTGCGTGCCGTCCTGTTTGTAATGGCGGATTTTACCGTTCTGCACCCACAGCAATTCATAGAAATCGTGCTGGTGCAGCATTTTGGGTCGACTATTCGCTAAGGCCGCCCGCGTCAGTTGGACCGCAGTGCCATCAGGTAAAAACTCACTATGGCGAATATCAACAATTTCCATAGGTTGTATCTTAGCATGGATTCGGCGATCGGTCTTTAGCGAAATGCCGCAGGTGCAAACAAACGGGTGACGTGATCGCGATTTCTAGCTAGAAGGCGACACGCTGCTGTAAAAGGGACTACACGCTATGACGTTTGATCGCTCTATCAAGATTGCCCCATCGATCCTGTCCGCCGATTTCGCCAATTTTGGCGCTGAAATCCGCGCGATCGAAGATCAAGGTGCTGATTGGGTCCACGTAGATGTTATGGACGGCCATTTTGTGCCTAACCTGACATTCGGCCCACCCGCCGTCAAAGCGTTCCGCCCGCACGTCAAAACATTCATGGATGTGCACCTGATGATCGCGCCTGTTGATCAATATATCGAAGCCTACGCCGAAGCGGGCGCCGATATGATCACTGCCCATATCGAAGCAGGCCCGCACATTCACCGCACATTGCAAGCGATCAAGGCGCAAGGCGTCAAAGCAGGCGTTGCCCTAAACCCAGGCACCCCCGCCGAGGCTGTGGCCGACGTGCTGGATCTGGTGGACATGGTTCTGGTTATGACCGTGAACCCCGGTTTTGGCGGCCAGAAATTTATCCATTCGGGCGTTGATAAAACCCGCAAGGTCCGCGAAATGATCGGTGATCGGGACATCCATATTCAGATTGATGGCGGCGTGACCACTGAAACTGCGCCGCTGGTGGCGGCGGCTGGTGCCGATGTGTTGGTCGCCGGTTCCGCCGTTTTCAAAGGCGGGTCGGTCGATAAACCAGATGTCTATGGACAAAATATCAAAGACATCCGAACCGCTGCTCAGTCGGTTCTATAAACCAAAAGGTGCTTCGGCACCTTTTTTCATTTTTTAGCGACGGATTGATTTGGCTCGTTCGTATACTAACTGAACTGGTAGGGCCCCGTTTATTTTGTGTGGCCGATTTTATTCGAACAGTTATTTGGAATCGAGACGAAGTTGTCACATTCGGATGGTAGCGACCTGCGTAACGGACGAATTATTCGTGGAACCGCAGGCATGAACACGCAACGCGAAACTGAAATCCCCGCCCAAGTTATCCCCGCAGATTTGTTAGCGCGCGCGATGTCGCCGTTTTCCGATCAGGATGCTTTGAAATCGACGCAGTATCCAAACGCGCGGTATTTTCCGGTGTTGTTTATCTCTGACATGCATCTGGGCGCGCATAGTTGTCAGGCAGAGGCGTTGCTGGATTTCCTAAAATCCCATGTGGCCGATGCGATTTATCTGGTTGGGGATATTTTCGATAACTGGCGTCCGATGGGCGCCAATTGGAAACCAGCCCACCACGAAGTCGTTAACCTGCTGCTGGAACGCATGAAAAGCGGCGTGAAACTGATCTATACTCCGGGCAATCACGACGCCTTTTTCCGCAAATATTTCGGCGAATATTTCGACAATTTGATTGTGGCCGATCACGTGTACCACACGACAGCTGATGGCACCCGTTTTCTGGTGATCCATGGCGATTCCTGTGACGTGTTTGAACGCCGTGCACCCATTTTGTCGAAAATCGGCGCCCATTGCGAAAGCCTGCTGCGCTGTGTCCAATTGATGACGAACCACGTTTTGCGCGCATTCGACAAACCTGAATGGTCTGGTGTCGATCACGTTCTAAGCTACGCAAATTCAATGATCCGGTCGCAGGACCGTTTTCAGGAACGCCTGTCCGATCTTGCCGTTGCCCACAAAGCCGATGGGATCATTTGCGGCCATTTTCACCAATCAGCCCTGCATAGCGATTTTGGTGTGATCTACGCAAACTGCGGGGATTGGACTGAAAACTGCACGGCTTTGGCGGAAACAGACAGTGGTCGTTTGGTGATGATTGACTGGGCAGGGCATAGCGTTCGCGGGGTCTCTGGTGATACAGTTGCTGAAATCGAAGACACCCCAGCGACTGTTCAGGCCTAGCGTAAGATGACATTTTTGGAAATTCTGGCGTCAGGGACGGTGATCTCTGTCGCGGCGGTTCATGCGGCGACTGTTGGTGCATCAATCTGGGCTGTGCACCGCCCGTTGGCGCAAACCGACATTTCGGGCCAGCCAGGCGTGACGGTTCTGCGTCCTGTGTGTGGGTTGGAAAACAATCTGGCCGAAACGCTGCGCAGCACGTTCACATTTAGCTACGAAGGTGCGGTTCAGCTGGTTTTTTGCTGTGACGATGCCGATGATCCTGTCGTCCCTTTGGTCAACGACCTGATTGCAGAGTTTCCGAACGTCGATGCACAGCTATTGATTGGTCGCGATACCGTTAGTGGCAACCCGAAACTGAACAATCTGGTCAAAGGCTGGAATGCGACGCGTCACGATTACGTCCTGATGGCAGACAGCAATGTTTTGCTGCCGCATGATTACATTCAGCGGCTGTTTGCGCGTTGGACCCCAGACACGGGGCTAGTGACGTCGCCGCCTGTGGGTATCCGCCCAACAAACGCAGCGGGGCATCTAGAGGCTGCGTTTCTGAACACCTATCAGGACCGTTGGCAACTGACGTCGGATGTGTTCGGAAATGGATTTGCCCAAGGTAAAATTCTGTTCTGGCGCCGCGATGTTCTAGAGGCCGCAGGCGGGTTGGAAAAACTGGGCCGCGATATGGCCGAAGACGTGGCATCGACCAAAGCGGTGCGCGGGCAGGGCCTGCATGTGCGTCTATTGGGTGATCTAATGCCGCAACCGATTGGGGAGCGCACATTTAAAGACGTTTGGAAACGGCAAGTGCGCTGGGCCATGGTGCGGCGTATGGGGTTCCCTGCGCTATATGCCGCTGAAATACTGTCGTCCTCGGCTGTGCCGTTGATCTTGACCATCATTCTGGCGGCTGTTTGCGCGATCCCTTGGGGCTGCGTTTTGGCTTTGGCCGTGTTCTGGTTCGGATTGGAATGGCTGCTGGCATGGGCTGCGCGTTGGCCGCATGGGCTGCGTGATGTGGGCGCGATGATCTGGCGTGACGCGCTGTTGCCTGCCGTGTGGATCGCAGGATGGCGCGGCAAAGAATTTGAATGGCGCGGCAACGCGATGTCGTCGGACGATACGACGGGATAAGCCATGGATTTTTCGACGCTTCAGCAGTTGGTTCAGGACCACGGGTTATGGTTATTGGCGCCTGTATCTGTGATCGAAGGGCCCATCGTGACCGTGATCGCGGCCTATATGGCGTCGTTGGGATTACTGAACGTTTACGCTGTTTATGTGATCTGCGTATTGGGCGATCTGGTGGGTGATGCGATCATTTATTCGATTGGCCGTTTCGGTCCCAAAAGCCTGCCAGGCCGATGGCAAGTGCGTTTGGGCCTGAACCGAACCCGCCGCCGTGGGTTGCGGACCCATTTCAACGAAACGGGTGGCCGGACATTGATCATCGGCAAACTGACCCATTCGGCGGGGGCTGCGGTGCTGTTCGCTGCGGGCACTGGCAAAATGCCGATCGGGCAATTCCTGTGGTACAATCTATTGGGAACCTTGCCGAAAACGCTGCTGTTTGTCGTGTTGGGGTATGTGTTCGGCTATGCCTATTCGACGATTGATCATTATATTTTCCGCGCGTCGCTGATCCTGTTGGTCGTTGCGTTGGTCGGATTTGGCATCTGGTATTACTGGGGGCCGACAAAATCGCAGGAAGATGCGAAATGACGAAACTTAGCTGTATTATCCCCGCCTATAACGAACAAAGCCGTATCCGCGCTGTTCTGGATTCGGTCATCGGCCATCCGCATATCGACGAAATTATCGTGGTGGATGACGGGTCCGCCGATGGCACCGCCGAAGTGGTCGAATCCATCGACGGTGTGCGCCTGATCCGCATGCCTGAAAACCGCGGGAAAACATGGGCTGTGACCGTTGGGATCGAACAGGCGCAGGGCAGCCATCTGATGTTTGTGGACGCTGATTTGCTAGGGTTAGAACAATCGCATTTGACCGATCTGATCACACCCGTTGTGGGCGGGCATGCTGATATTTCGATCAGTCTGCGCACGAATGCGCCGCGCTTTTGGCATTGGATTGGTATCGATTACATCTCGGGCGAACGGGTGATGTCGCGCGATTTGCTGCTTTCGCGTATCGATGAAATGCGAGCGCTGCCGAAATTCGGGCTAGAGGTGTTTATGAATTCGCTGCTGGTGCGTGACCGTGCCCGCGTGGCGGTGGTGAAATGGCCCGGCGTTGAAAGCCCGTTTAAAAACGCGAAATACGGATGGCGTGCGGGCGTTGTGGCGGACGTCAAAATGATCCGCGATATGTGCCGCGCTGTGCCTCCGTGGGGGTTAGCGGCGCAGATTTACCAAATGCGCCGCCAACGGGTGTGATTAGACGGTAACTTCGACGCCGCGCTGAACCGCTGGGCGATCGTAGAAACGCTGTTCATAGGCTGCGACGTTTTTGTAGGTGTCGTATTCCAGAACGTCTTTGGCGTCATAGAATTCCAGCGTTTTCAGCCATGGGGCAATCGCCATATCCGCGATGGAATAATCGCCCGCGACCCAATCGCGGCCAGTTAGCTGCGTGTTTAGAACGTTCAGGATGCGTTTGCCTTCGCCGATGTAACGATTGCGCGCGGTCGGATCCTCCATCGAGGCGCCAGCGAATTTGTAAAAGAAACCCAACTGCCCGAACATTGGGCCCTGACCTGCCATTTGCCACATCAGCCACTGGTACACGGTGAATTTTTCAGACGCTGTGCTGCCCGCGAATTTGCCCGACTTTTCCGCCAGATATTGCAGGATCGCGCCCGATTCAAACAGGGTGATCGGTGCGCCGTCCGGTCCGTTCGGGTCTAGGATCGCAGGGATTTTGTTGTTCGGGCTGACCGACAGAAATTCGGGGCTGCGCATGATGTCGTCAGACAGGCCGCCGGTGGAGTGATATTCATATGCGATGCCCATTTCCTCTAACGCGATGGGCACCTTGCGGCCGTTTGGCGTGCCATAGGCGTAGACCTGCAAAATATCAGGGTTTTGTGCGGGCCAGCGTTTCGTCACTGGGAATTGGGATAAATCGGCCATGGTGCCCTCGTGCTGCAAATAAACATATAGGGGGAACTAGCGCGAAAAATACTCCATAGAAACCGCCGCAAACTGGGGTATGAGTGTGCATACCTGCGCAGCTGCGACAATTTGTGCAGGGATTGGGACATAAAGGGGCATTCAAATGCTGGAAGAATTCAAAAAGTTTATCGCCAAAGGCAACGTCATGGACATGGCCGTTGGTATCATCGTCGGTGCAGCGTTCACCGCAATCGTGAAATCCATGGTCGACGACCTGATCAACCCATTCATCGGTCTGATCATCGGTGGCATCGATTTTTCGAACCTATACGTCGTCCTAAGCGGCGACGTGCCTGAAGGTTCGAGCCTAGAGGCAGCACGCGAAGCAGGCGCTGCCGTATTCGCATACGGTTCGTTCCTGATGGCTGTGATCAACTTCCTGATCATTGCATTCGTTGTGTTCATGCTGGTTCGTCAGGTCAACGCGATCAAAGAAAAAACCAAAAAAGAGGAAGAAGCAGCGCCAGAGGCTCCAAAGGGTCCAAGCGAACTGGACGTTCTGCTGGAAATCCGCGACAGCCTGAAAAAATAAGGTTAACGCCACTCACGGAAAAGGCCCGCTAAATTGGCGGGCCTTTTTTGTTTGTCTGGGGCGCTGATTACAGCAGGGTCGCAGGATCGACGGTTTCGATACCCAACGCTTCGCCAACGGCGGCGTAGGTCAGTTTGCCGTCGTGGACGTTCAGACCGTTCAGCAGGTGTTTGTCGTCTTTGCAGGCCTGTTTCCAACCTTTGTTCGCCAGCGCGATCATGAACGGCAGCGTCGCGTTACCCAGCGCCAGCGTCGATGTGCGCGCAACAGCGCCCGGCATGTTCGCCACGCAGTAATGCATCACGCCGTCGACTTCGTAGATTGGGTCTTGGTGCGTTGTGGCTTTGGACGTTTCAAAACAACCGCCTTGGTCGATGGCGACGTCCACCAGAACAGCGCCTGGTTTCAGTTCGGACAACTGCGCGCGGCTGATCAGTTTTGGCGCGGCTGCACCTGGGATCAGGACGGCGCCGATGATCATGTCGGCTTCGCGGGCAAGTTCGATGGTATTTGCGGCCGATGCGTAAGCGGTTTTGAATTCTTTGCCGAATACGTCATCCAAATAGCGCAGACGCGGGATCGAACGGTCCAGAACGGTCACATCCGCGCCCATGCCAGCAGCAATGCGCGCCGCGTGGGTGCCGACGACACCGCCGCCAATCACAACCACGCGGCCCGGAGCGACGCCTGGCACGCCGCCCAATAGCACCCCGCGACCACCATTCGCTTTTTGCAGCGTGTAGGCGCCAACTTGTGGTGCCAAACGGCCAGCGACTTCGGACATTGGCGCAAGCAGGGGAAGACCGCCACGGTCGTCAGTCACAGTTTCATAAGCGATACAGGTCGCGCCCGATTCGATCAGGTCTTTGGTCTGTTCTGGATCTGGGGCAAGGTGCAGATAGGTGAACAACAGTTGGCCCTTGCGCAGCATTTTGCGTTCAACGGCCTGAGGCTCTTTTACTTTGACGATCATGTCGGCCTTGGCGAAAACATCCGCTGCGGTCGGCTGGATGGTCGCGCCTTCGGCGATGTAATCTTCGTCGGCAAAGCCAGCGCCGATGCCAGCGCCGGTTTCCACGATCACCTCGTGACCGTTAACGATTGCTTCGTGCGCAGCCGCTGGGGTCAGGCCGACACGGAATTCTTGGGGTTTAATTTCTTTCGGGCAGCCGATGATCATTGGAAGTCTCCTGTTGTCTTTCCAATAAGATCGCCCAGCGTTGACGCAAATGTTTGGACATTTGCATGATCATTGGTATTAATTTTCGAAGAATATTCGAATGATGATCGGTATAGCGCGATGAATTACCAAGAAGTCGGATTGGATTCGATAGATTGCCGAATCCTAGAGGTACTGCAAAAGGACGGCCGCCTGTCCAACGCGGAATTGTCCGAACGGGTGAACCTATCCGCATCCGCCTGCCATCGCCGTGTGCAGCGGTTGGAAAAAGACGGGTTTATCGTGGGCTATGTCGCGCTGGTCGATCCGCGTAAAATCGGGCGCAAGACGACCGTGTTCGTGGAAATCACCCTGTCGGGCCAATCGGACGAGGTGCTGAGCGCGTTCGAACGTGCGGTTTCACTGATTCCCGATGTGTTGGAATGCCATCTGATGGCGGGGTCTGCGGATTACCTGCTGAAAGTCGTGGCCGAAGACGCCGAAGATTTCGCCCGCATCCACCGCCGACATCTGGCGGGCCTGCCGGGGGTGCAAACCCTGCAATCGTCGTTTTCGTTGAAAAAGGTGCGCCAGACCACAGCGCTGCCAATCTAGTCGGCTGACTGGATATAGGTGGCAATCGCATTGGCTAAATCAGGGTGGAGCGGGATATTTGGATCGTAATACGTTGCCATAGGCTGGCCCGACACGTCTGGTTTCAGCATATGGGTCGCTGACGGCAGGACAACCAGTTGCGCATCTGGGGCGGCGTCGGTCAAATTTGTCGCGTCGATCATGGTGATCTGAATATCGCGATCCCCTTGGATGACGATCATCGGGCCGTTCCATCCAGCCGCCAGCGCGATGGGGTCAGTTGCAAACAGATCGATCATAAACGGCTGGATCGCTGGGGCAAAGAAACCGCGGAGCTCGGGTGGCATGTCGTGGCTTTCGACCAATATTCCGTCTGATAGCTGATCGATAACGTTTTGAATATCGGGCATGAATGGCGCGTTGTCTGGATTGGTTGCCAATTGTTCTAACAGGATTTCTGCGGGTTTTCGCCCAGGTGCGGCCAGCAATATCAGACCGCACAATGCCTCGGGCTGCTGGGTTGCCGCGATAAGACCGACCAACGCGCCTTCGGAATGGCCAGCGACCCAAATGCAATCCGCGTGTCGGGTCCCATAGTCGGCCCAGTTCAACACATCATCGGCATAGTCCGCCAAGGTGACGTTATTTGCGTCGGCGATAGCGTCTGCGCTGGAAAATAGCCCGCGTTTATCTATGCGGATCGACGGTATGCCGCGTTCAAACAGTTCTATGGCCAAAAGTTTGTATAGATCGCTGTTCAGCCCGCCCATCGGCCCGTTTCCATCGCGATCAATATTGCCAGAACCGGGAACGATGATGACCAAATCGTCGGCATCATCGACGGGTGTAAATTCACCGCCCAATGGTCCGTCGGGCCCGTCGATATAGACGGTTTCTGCCACTGCCACGGATCGAAGCAATGCAAACACCAATGAACATAGGAAACACAACCGAACCATGTTTGCACGATATCCGGTTCGCCCAATAAAAAAACCCCCGCTGAAAACAGCGGGGGTTAATTCATCGCAATGGGGTGCTAATTAAAGCAGACCTTCGCGTTGCAGCTTCTTACGAGCCAGTTTGCGCTGACGACGAATCGCTTCAGCTTTCTCACGGGCTTTCTGAACGGATGGCTTTTCGAAATGTTGCTTTAGCTTCATTTCGCGGAATACGCCTTCACGCTGCAGTTTTTTCTTAAGGGCACGAAGTGCCTGTTCTACGTTATTATCGCGAACACTAACCTGCATGTGGTTTTCACCACCTTTCTAAGTTGGATTTGCAAATAGTTGCAGGAGTGGCGCGTATAGCAAACCGTCCTAGATTTGTCTAGTGTACCCCCAAAGGAGACCGCCATGACCGATTTGCAGCAGCAATTGCTAGACGCGATTATTCCGAACGTAGTGTTTGATGGCTGGACAGATGCCGCATTTGAACGCGCCGCCGAAGATGTCGGCGTGTCCGTTCAGGCTGCACGCGCTGTTTGTCCGCGCGGCGCGACCGATCTGGCGGTGGCCTATCACAAACACGGCGATGACCTGATGCTGGCGCGGATTGCGGATGCCGATATGTCCGCCCTGCGCTACAGCGAAAAGGTCGCCGCCGCGATCCGTTTTCGGCTAGAGGTCGCGGACAAAGAATTGGTGCGCCGCGGCACGACGTTGTTTTCGCTGCCGCATTTGGCGCCTGTGGGCGGTCAGTTGATTTGGGGCACAGCTGACGCGATCTGGAATGCGCTGGGCGACACGTCGGACGATTATAACTGGTATTCGAAACGCACCATCCTATCTGGCGTTTATGGGTCATGCGTTCTGTTCTGGTTGGGCGATGATACGGGCGGAGAAGCCACCCGCGAATTCATCGACCGCCGTATTGAAAACGTGATGCAATTTGAAAAATTCAAAACCTCGGTTAAATCGACGCCCATTGTGGGGCAGTTTGCCAGCGGGTTGGAAAAAAT
This sequence comes from Marivivens sp. ABH4_498, assembly GCF_056160585.1. NCBI lineage: Bacteria > Pseudomonadati > Pseudomonadota > Alphaproteobacteria > Rhodobacterales > Paracoccaceae > Marivivens > Marivivens sp. ABH4_498. Next base: position 442,752 of record NZ_JBSWXL010000001.1, on the reverse strand, counting down.
GTTGTCGGGGATCAAACGCCCTTCGGCGGCGACGCGGGATGATTTGCCCGGTCGCTGGACGATAAACGATTAAGGATATTTCCATGACTGAAATGATGCGCGCGGTGGAAATCACCCAATCGGGCGGCCCAGACGTGTTGGCCCCGACTCAGCGTCCTGTGCCCACCCCGAACAAGGGCGAGGTCGTGATCAAAGTCGCCTACGCTGGCGTTAACCGCCCTGACGCGCTGCAACGGGCTGGCCTATACGCGCCGCCCCCCACAGCCAGCGATCTACCGGGGCTAGAGGCATCGGGCGTTGTCACGGCCGTTGGCGAAGGCGTCAAAGACGTTGAAATCGGCGACGAGGTATGCGCCCTGTTGCCGGGTGGCGGCTATGCCGAATATGTGGCGATCCCAGCCGCGCATTGCCTGCCGATCCCTGCGGGGATGTCGATGCGCGATGCGGCCTGTTTGCCCGAAACCTTTTTCACGGTCTGGTCGAATGTTTTCATGCGCGGCGGCCTGAAACGCGGCGAAACATTTCTGGTGCACGGCGGATCGTCTGGCATCGGCACGACCGCGATTCAGTTGGCCAAGGCGCGCGGCGCCCGCGTGTTCGCAACGGCAGGGTCGGACGAAAAATGCGCGGCCTGCGTCGATCTGGGCGCCGAGGCTTGTTTCAACTATCGCACCACCGAATTCGTGGACGAAATGAAAAAGCTGGGCCGCGCCAATGTCATTCTGGATATGGTTGGCGGGTCCTATATCGCACGCAATATCAAAGCCTTGGCGGATGAGGGCCGATTGGTCCAGATCGCATTCCTGCAAGGATCAAAGGTCGAAGTGAACTTGGCCGCGATCATGATGCGCCGCCTGACGTTCACAGGATCCACGCTGCGCCCGCAGTCTGACGCAGCCAAGGCCGAGATTGCCAAACAGCTGAATCACCACGTCTGGCCGCTGATCGCATCAGGTCAAATTGCGCCCGTGATTTTCAAAGAATTCCCACTGGAGCAGGCCGCCGCCGCCCACGAATTGATGGAAAGCAGCGCCCATATTGGGAAAATCGTTCTGGCGGTTTAACGCACCGGATCAAACAGCGCGTCATCCAGCGAACAGTCGCGGATGACGTCGCTGCCGCAACGGCGGAATTCCAGATCGGTGGTCAGGCAGATGCGGACCTCTTGGATATAACCAGAACGGCAGGTAACGGTGATTTCATCCGTGTCCAAACCTTCGTTTTGATCCATGAATGCCTCTTCGATCAGGGACGCGGGTAGGCTGACCTGATTGGTCAGTTTGCGGAAAGCCTGCGGGATGACAAAGGTTTCATAGGCTTCGCGGGCCAGTGCGTAATATTGCGTTGAATTCAGCCCCGAACAGACGCCGTGTTTGTTCCACTGATACCACGCCAAACCTGACGTCCCCATGATGTCGGCCATGTCGGATGTCTGGCGGCGGGTCGGGTTAGGGACGGTCGTCGGGCAATAGTCAGGCCAGCCGTTTTCATACTGCGGCCACAACCCGTGCAGAACCCATCCGAAATCTTCGCTTTCGTCGCATTGGGGGGAATCGCGGCTGTCGCCTTCTAGCGCGCACCAGTTTGGCGACCACGACAGCGCCATCACGTAATAATCGAAATCGCCTGCTGTCCCGTCCGCGATTGCAGCAGCAGGGGTTAGGGCAAGGCATAGCGCAGAAATCAGTCGTTTCATATTTGATCTTTTCTTAAAGGGTCAGCGCGACTATATAGGACCAGAGTTCCCCTACAATGTGAACTGGACTGGAAAATTCCCAGTCCGCCCTTAGCGGGGCAGCGGGGAAGATTTGCGTTAGGAGTAGCTGAGATGGCTGATAAACCGATTATGGCGAAAGCCACCGCTGTTTGGCTGATCGACAACACAACGATCAGCTTTAAACAGATTGCCGATTTCGTTGGCATGCACGAACTGGAAATTCAGGGCATCGCTGATGGTGATGTTGCGCCGGGCGTCAAAGGTTTTGACCCTGTTGCAAACAACCAGCTGACCCAAGAAACCATCGACAAAGCTGAACAGGATCCTCTGTACAAGCTGAAGCTAAAGTTTAACCCATCCGCAGCAGGCGAAGAAAAACGCCGCGGCCCACGGTACACTCCGCTGTCGAAACGTCAGGACCGTCCGAATTCGATCCTGTGGCTGGTGAAATTCCACCCAGAGCTGGCAGACGCCCAGATCGCGAAACTGGTTGGCACCACGAAACCAACCATTCAGGCGATCCGCGAACGCACCCACTGGAACATCCAGAACATGCAGCCGATCGACCCTGTTGCGCTGGGCCTGTGTAAACAATCCGAACTGGACGCTGCTGTTCAAAAGGCAAATGCGAAACGCGCTGCCGAAGGTACCGCAATGACCGACGATGAACGCCGCAAACTGGTGTCGACCGAACAGTCGCTGGATATGCCTGCAGAGCCGAAAATCCCTGCCGCTATCGCAGGTTTGGAAGCGTTCAGCCTGAGCGAAGACAACAACGACGAAGATCCACGCGGCGACGAAGATTTCGCTGATGCGGACAGCTTCTTTAACCTGCCAGGTGATGCTGGTGACGACGAAGACGACAAATAAGTCGTTGGATCGATGAATTAGAAAACGCCTCGCAATGTGCGGGGCGTTTTTTGTTTACAGGCTGCGGCGGGCGCGTAGGGCTGCGGTGATGGTGCCGTCGTCCAGATAATCCAATTCGCCGCCCACAGGCACGCCTTGGGCCAGCGATGTCACCGTCACATGGCCCAGTTGATCGGCGATGTAATGCGCCGTGGTTTGCCCGTCGATGGTGGCGGATAGGGCTAGGATCACTTCGGTCACGTTTTCGGATGTGACGCGGTCGATCAGTTTGGGGATGTGCAGGTCTTCGGGGCCGACAGCGTCCAGCGCGGATAGGGTCCCGCCCAGCACATGATAACGGCCGCGGAACACGCCAGACCGTTCCATCGCCCACAGGTCGGCCACGTCTTCGACCACGCAAATTTCGCCAGTGGCGCGGCGGTCGTCGTCGCAGATTTTGCAGATATCGGACGTGCCGATGTTGCCGCAGTTCAGGCATTCACGGGCGGATTGGCCGACGCGCATCATCGCGTCCGCCAATGGGATCATCTGCTGTTTGCGTTTCTTGATCAGATGCAAAACAGCACGCCGCGCCGACCGAGGCCCAAGCCCCGGCAGTTTGGACAAAAGACCGATCAGGTCTTCGATATCCTGTGGCCCGTCAGCCATAAATCAGAACGGCAGGTCCATGCCCGGAGGCAGGCCAAGTTCGCTGGTGATTTTTTCCATTTCCTGGCGCGACCGTTCGGATGCGCGCGACTGCGCGTCTTTGATCGCGGCCAAAATCAGGTCTTCGACCATTTCTTTGTCGTCGCCCGAAAAAATCGACGGGTCGATGTCCAGCGATTTCAGCTCGCCCTTGGCCGATGCCACGGCTTTGACCAGACCTGCGCCTGCTTCGCCGGTGACGGTGATGTTGTTCAGGTCATCCTGCATTTGTTGCATTTTGCCCTGCATTTCTTGTGCTTTTTTCATCATCTTGGCCATATCGCCAAGACCGCCCATACCTTTGAACATTGTCTAAACCCTTGGTTTTCTGATGCGCCGAATGGCGCGAATGATGGCAAACGCCGCAACGATCGCGGCAAATCCAGCGGACACATAAGGCGGAGCGATACAGCCTTCGGCGCGGGCCAATGCCCAAATGCCGTCCGTATCCGCCGCCCATAGCCGCGTTGATGTAAACATAAGCAGGAACGTCGCCGAAATCACCCCCAGCACCTGAAATGCGATGGGGCGGAAAAACGATCCGGGCAGCACGGCCAAAACCAGCAGCATTAGGATCGGGTTGGCAAATGTATACAGCGGTTCGGTCCAGATCGTGACCGCGCCTTTGTCGGCGTCCCACATGGGGCGCACGTATTGGCACACTTCTGCGAATGACGCGGTCGGGATCAGGGACAGGATCAATCCTCTTCGAAGGGGTCCCATTCGTCCTCTACTTCTTCCAATGCCTCTACGGCGGCTTCTTGTTGCAATTCTTTGGCGGTGCGAACCTTGGCGATCTTTGCCTTTGGGAACTGCGCCAGAACGGCCTGAACGATCGGCAGGGTTGCGGCCTCGGCCTTGCGGGCGTTGTCTGCGGCGATGTTCTGTTCGGTGATCGACGGTTCAGCGCCTTCGCTGACCAAAGTGATCACCCAACGGTTGCCTGTCCAACTTTGCAGGCGAGAGCCCAGTTTTTGCACCAAATCCTGCGGCGCGTTCGGGGCCAGATCACATTCGATCCGTCCGGGGCGATAGTCGGCCAGACGGATGAAATTTTCGACCTCGACCAGCAATTGCACATCGCGGTGTGCGCGGATCAGATCAAGAACAGACGCAAAGGTCGCATAGCGGGCCAGCGCATGTTCCGCCAACTGCGGTGCGGCGGATGCCATAGGGCCGGATGGGCCGCTGTGGGTTGGGGCAGGCGTGCCTGAATAGGCGTTTGTGTTGCCGCCGCCCGATGGCGCCATGCGCGGGCCGCCGCCGCCACCACCACCCGAAGGGGGCGGGGACGCGTTTTGCAGTTTGCGCACCAGTTCGTCGGGCGTGGGCAATTCGGCCACGTGGGTCATGCGGATCACGGCCATTTCGGCGGCCATCATCGCGTTTGGCGCTTGGGCGACTTCTTCGATCGCTTTTAGCAGCATTTGCCACATGCGGGTCAGAACGCGCATCGGCAATTGGCCCGCCATCGCCTGTCCGCGTGCGCGTTCATCGGGCGAAATGGTGGGGTCTTCGGCCGCGTCGGGCGTGATTTTGATGACGGACACCCAGTGGGTGATTTCCGCCAGATCGCGCAGGATCGCCATCGGGTCCGCGCCGTCAGAATATTGGGCCGATAGTTCGTTCAATGCCTCTGCCGCGTCGCCGCGTAGAATCATGTCGAACAGATCAAACACGCGGCCACGGTCGGCCAGACCCAGCATCGCGCGGACCTGTTCGGCGGTGGTTTCGCCTGCACCGTGGGAAATCGCCTGATCCAGCAGGGATGTCGCGTCACGGGCCGACCCTTCGGCCGCGCGTGTGATTAGGGCCAGCGCGTCTTCGGAAATTTGCGCGCCTTCGCCGCCTGCGATTTTCTTTAGCAGGCCGATCATCACTTCGGGTTCGATGCGGCGCAGGTCGAAACGCTGACAGCGCGATAGAACGGTGACGGGCACCTTGCGAATTTCGGTGGTCGCAAAGATGAATTTCACATGCGCTGGCGGTTCTTCCAACGTTTTCAGCAGCGCGTTGAACGCGCCGGTCGACAGCATGTGAACTTCGTCGATGATGTAGACTTTGTACCGGGCCGATGCCGCGCGGTAATGCACGCTGTCGATGATTTCGCGGATGTTCGCGACGCCCGTGTTCGATGCCGCGTCCATTTCGATGACATCGACGTGGCGGCCTTCGATAATTGCGGTGCAATGTTCGCACTGACCGCAGGGTTCTGTCGTCGGGCCGCCGTTTCCATCTGGGCCGATACAGTTCATGCCTTTGGCGATGATCCGCGCGGTCGTGGTTTTACCCGTTCCGCGAATCCCCGTCATGATGAACGCTTGGGCAATGCGGCCCGCGTCGAACGCGTTTTTCAGCGTGCGCACCATCGCGTCTTGCCCCACCAAATCGGCAAAGGTTTCAGGGCGATATTTGCGGGCGAGAACCTGATAGTTCTTTTGCGGGGCGTCAGTCATGGCGTCCTATGGATTCTGTCGTTGCGGGCAGAGTAGGGCCCCGCGCCGCCAAGGTCCACCACCGATCACCCATTTCGGGTTGATGTTGCGGGCGGGCGCGTCCAATCTGCGGCCATTAAAAATTAGGGACGCTGAATGACCACCTTTGACGAAAAATACGCCCGTGCTGTTGAAATTCTGGAACAGCAGGGAATTACCCGCACTGCTTATGAACCGCCCGTTGCACGCCTACTACGCCGTTTCGGCAAACCCGTGCGCCCACTGCATTTTATGGATTTGCAACAACTGGCCATTTTTCAGGGCGCAACATTCGGCGTGATGTGGGGCCTGTTCATGTGGGTCTTTATGTGGAGCCGCGGTTCCATGCCGATTTCGGTGATCATTTTCGCGATCATGGTCGCGGGCGTCACTTTTGGTTTGGGGTCGGCCTATGTAATCTTGCGCCGCGCAGCGCGCGCCGAACTGCCCAAATGGGATGATCTATAAGACAGGGGGGGTAAGGTGAGAGGCTGGACAACGACCCAAGCGGGGCTCGTTACGGCTGCTTCCTTCCGGACCTGACCGGGTTGGCGAGGCGCTCGCCCGCGCCAACCTCTCGATGCGTCAGATATGTGACATTGTCGATAAGATCAAGAGGTGGTTTCTTTCTCAAAGAATTTGCCACGATGCTTTGCATCGACGCGCCATAATTTCTTGCGCACGCCATCCTCTTCTAAGTGGCTGTATATGCCACCTGAAAATTTGGGCCAGTCCAAAGCTAAGCCACGTTTGACCATTTCAGCACTTAGGTCAGTGCCGTCTTCTAGGGTACATTTTGCGACTACACGATCATAGGATGCCTCGGGTAGTAGTTCTGCGATGACCTTTTGTCCTTTGCAGATCTTGACCAATTCAAATTTGGCCTTTTTTCCCCATGGGTGGTTCAGCTCAGGGGCATCGATACCGAAAAGCCTGATCGATTGACCGTTAATCCTAATCGTATCGCCGTCGACAACATAACACTTGCCGCTTAGGCGCGTGTCCACTGTTTTAGCTACAACTTTTGTTGTTGAGGTGCTGGCTGCTAAGTGCGTTTCGTTCTGACTTACCGTTGTTGTAACTGTCGTACGCGTTTCGCGGTAAGTCGTGATTTTTTTTGGCTGAACGTCTGGTTTGCGCTCTACTGGGTGTCCTTTGGCAAAATTGCGTCCAAGGAAATACAATAATTTTCTAAACATCGGCTCGCGGAAATTTATTCCAGATGAGAATGCAATGCCACGATGCTCTAATCAAGCGATCAATTAAATTTAGAGATATGCGGGGGAAAAGTGGCAGCCCGTAGGGGAATCGAACCCCTCTTTCCAGGTTGAAAACCTGGCGTCCTAACCGATAGACGAACGGGCCACTGTGTGTGAGGCGGCTTCTAATCTTGGTCGCGCGTCAGCGCAAGAGACAAAATCAATTCTTTTTGCGTCTGCCTAAAAAAATTCCTGTCAGGATCAGCGCAACGCCAGCCGTTCGCGCGATCGGGTTGCCGGCGTTTCCCAATATGATGTCCAGCACAACGCCTGATACCATTTGCCCCGCGATCACCAATACGGCGGTTTGTGCCGCCCCAATGCGGGCGATGATCCAGCTGCTGGCGGCAATGAAAATAACCCCGACCATACCGCCCGCATAGGCGATCAACGGCACGTCAAAGGCGTGCTGTGTCGGCATCAAGCCGCCAAAGATCAGGACGATCACGCATAAAAAGACAAAGCCGACCGCGTGATTCCAGAACGACGATTCCATTGCGCTGGTCGATAGCGCCAACCGCCCGTTAATCTGACGGCTAAGGCCGACCAAAATACCGCCCGCAAAGGCCATGATGGCAAATAGGATCATGGGCTATGCGTTCCCCATGAAAATGATGATCAGGCTGCCCAACACGATGCAGGCAAACGACAGCAGTTCGTTAAACGTCGGCATTCGCCGTTTTAACCCGAACAGCCCGATCATATCCGCGCCTAGCCCGAACACCATTTGCCCCGCCAAACCCAGTGCAATTGTGCCCGACAGGGCCAGCGGTGTGTTTACGGTGAACGACGTCAGTATGACCGTCACAGCGCCGGCCAAGCCCGCAAGATAGGCCCAAATGGGCGGTTTGCTGCGCTGTTCTTTGGGTTTGCGCCCCATCGCGACCAGCAGGACCAGTGCAGTCACCGTTCCAACGCCATGCGCGAGCCAAGACGAAAATAACGGCGTTGCGCCAGCTGCGGCCATGCCATTCAGCAATGTCATGATCGTCAGTAGACCGCCGATACCCAGTGCGATGATTGAGTAAAGTGGCACGTTTTTTGAATTCATAGTCAAATCTATGTCAGCCCGCCCCAGTCAATGCAACCTTTGAGTGCAAAAGGAACTGAATTTGCGGGCTTAACCTTTTCTTTGCCGAATTCTGGACATGATTAATGTGTACCTCGGTGCGGAATAATTCCGAATGGATGTCGCTATGCGCTGTATGTTTATTGCAATGACTTTGTCTGCCCTTGCGGGTTCGGCCGCAGCTGATGGCGCGTGGGCTGGATACAGCTATGTTGGTCAGGGGCGGTTGCTGAACAATGATTTCTTTGGCGACGGACATGATCGTTGGCGCACAGGCAGCTATCTGCTCGGTCTGGGGTTCGAAAATCCGCAGGCGCCGACAGCGATCCGTTCGCTAGAGCTGCGTCTGCGCGGCGAATCTATTGCGCCGCGCGGTGTCACGGGATCGATGGCGACAGATCGTGCTTATGCTGGAATTTGGTCAATGGGCCTGCATAGCCATCTAAACAACGAAAATACCGACCTAAGCTTTGGCGCTGATGTGGTCGTTGTCGGACCGCAAACAGGCATTTTGGGAATGCAGGAAACCTTGCACGACATTCTGGGTGCGCAACCGATTGATCAAAGCGTGAGTGACAATCAGGTCGTGAATGGTGTCTTTCCAACAGTCACAGCAGAATTGGGTCATGACTTTGTCGTTGGCAAAGGCGTGGCCGTGCGTCCATTCGGCGAAGCGTCCTATGGCGTCGAAGATTTCTTGCGTGTAGGTGTCGATGTGTCCATCGGCGACCAAGGGCAAGACGTTGTTTACGGGCGCGATCCCGTGACGGGCCATAGGTACAAGATCGGCGAATCTCATCAGACCGGTTTTGGCGTCATTCTGGGGGCCGATTATGCCTATGTGGATGACAGCGAATATTTTCCGCCGGATTTCGGCACGGTGATGGAAAATGAACGTCTGCGCGCACGGGCAGGGGTCGCGTGGCAATTTACGCCTGAAATGTCAGCCTATTACGGCATCACCTATTTATCCGAAGAATACGAAGGCCAGTCCGAAGGCCAGTTTGTGGGCTCTCTTAAACTCAATCTGAACTTCTAGCTGCAACACTTTGATATTTTTAAATCTAAAGGGTTGATTCGACGGCTTTCGCACGTCTAGATTGCCTACGTACCTGCGCGACAAAGACGCGGGACACATTGAAGGCATGAGGCAGGCATGAAAACGGGCTATCAAGGCACGTTTGTCATTTCCTGGTCGCAAAGTGAATTAGACGGCAGCTGGGCTGCGCCGATCGACCATCTAAGAGTCGGGGCGAGCTGGGCGTGGACAGGTGAGCCCATCCGTGTGGATGGCGCGAATTCTGTTTTGCTATTGGGCGAAGCGACCGGAGAGGCGGACATTAGAAAACGCGCGGCACAATCCGTGCGGCGTTTGTTATCGGCAGCAGTGTTGCCGAACGAAAAAGGTTTGGATGAACACCTCCAGGCACCTTTGTTCGAAAAAAGTTTCAATATCACCGATGGGCGGGGCACTTGGACGGTCACAGTGATCGATTTGGGTCGGTCGCGTCCGCCTTTGTTGATGTTTGTGGGCGAACTGCCACCGAAACACCGCGAAATGTGGGTGGTGTCGCACAACATCGATCTGGAACGCCCAGATCAGATCAGTGATGCACCGGGCGGCGTTATTTGTTTCACGCCGGGAACGACGATCCTGACAGACAGCGGGCCGCGTCAGGTGGAAACGCTGGTCGAAGGTGACCGCGTTCAGACCAAAGACAACGGCTGTCAGGAAATCCTGTGGATCGGAACCCGCCGCGTCACGGGCGCGCGCCTGTTTGCGATGCCGCATTACGCGCCCGTTCGTATGGCGGCAGGCGCATTGGACAAAGACGTCCCCGACGAAGGTTTGCTGGTGTCCCCAGATCACCGCATGGTTCTGAAAGGTCCGCGCGCCAGAGCGTTGTTTAATGCAGACGAAGTGTTGGTGACGGCCCGCGATCTTGTGAATGACCACAATATATATGTGGATCGTTCCGTGCGCGAAGTGACCTACATTCACATGCTGTTGCCATCGCACGAAGTGGTCTTTGCCAACAACGTCGAAACCGAAAGCTTTCACCCCGCCAGCGCCGCGCTGTCGCATCTGGGGGAAATGGATCGGACGCGTCTGTTTGATCGTGTGCCCGAATTGGGCGGCAACCCACAGGCCTATGGCGCATTTGCGCGCCGCGTGCTGACCTCTAGCGATGTTGCGATCCTTAGCCACGATTATGGAAGGCGCGTGTAATTGGGCTGTTGACTCTGACGCCCGCGCTTTTATAAGCCGCCCATTCATTGGTGTTGGTGGGCCCCGCAAGGGGATTCCTGTCATGGCTTCGGCCAAGAGGACAACGCCCTTCATAGTCGCCCGTTCGGGCGTCGTTAAAATCGAAGGATATCAGCTGTGACCAAACGCACATCTGCCAAGTACAAAATCGACCGCCGTATGGGCGAAAACATCTGGGGCCGCCCAAAGTCGCCAGTAAACAAACGTGAATACGGCCCAGGCCAGCACGGTCAGCGCCGCAAAGCGAAAATCTCGGACTTCGGTCTGCAGCTGCGCGCAAAACAGAAGCTGAAAGGCTACTACGGCGACATGACTGAGAAACAGTTCCGTCGTATCTACGCAGAAGCTGAGCGTGTAAAAGGCGACACCGGTGAAAACCTGATCGGCCTGCTGGAGCGCCGTCTGGACGCAGTTGTTTACCGCGCGAAATTCGTTGCGACCGTATTCGCTGCACGTCAGTTCGTAAACCACGGCCACGTTCTGGTTAACGGCAAGCCTGTGAACATCCCATCCTACCGCGTCAAAGAAGGCGACGTTGTAGAAGTTCGCGCAAAGTCCAAGCAACTGACCGTTCTGCTGGAAGCTGTTCAGCTGACCGAGCGTGATGTTCCTGACTACATCGAAGCAGACCACAACAAAATGACCGCGACTTTCGTTCGCACTCCTGGTCTGTCGGACGTTCCATACCCAGTTGTTATGGAACCGAACCTGGTGGTCGAATTCTACGCGAAGAACTAATCTTCGCCGATCTACAGAATCTCAGGAAAGGGTCGCCCGATTGGGCGGCCCTTTTCGTTTGCCGAGGGTCGATCCAGTGCTACCTTCATCCTAAAGTTGATTTTGGAGAAGAGTATGAAGGTTCTGATTTTCGGTGCGATCAGTGCGGTGGGTCTTATGGCTTGCACGATGGAGGGTGGGTCCACCATTTCAACGCGCAGCTATGCGCAGGTTTCGAATTCATTGGCGCAGGGCGCGGCGCAGTGTCTGAACGGGACCTTTGCAGCGTCCAGCATGACGACTGGCGGCGGCATGGTCAGTAATAGTGCATGGACTGTCGGTTTGGATACGTCGGTATCAACGTCGGGTGGTCAGACGGTTTTGACAACGCAGCGGACTTTGCTGACGGGCGCGATCGGCGCGGGGCCAGACAATACGGGCACTTGGGTTACCGCGACCGCATCGCCTGCCGCTGGTGGCGGGGCTGATTTGCAGGTGTCGGGCCGATGGGGATCCGAGCCCATTCAGCGGGCCATTCGTAGCTGGGCGAGCACGGGCCAAATTTCCTGTCCCAACATAGAATAACCCAAGCCGTCCCAAGGGGCGGCTTTCTATTTCTGGGCATAGGCGGCTTCGGTGGCGATCAGCGATTGTTTGCGCCAAAGCCCACCAGCATAACCGGTCATGGACCCGTCTGCGCCAATGACGCGGTGGCACGGAATAATCAGCGCGATTTGATTTGCCCCATTGGCCGCGGCAACCGCACGGACGGCTGTCGGGTTTCCGATGCTTTGTGCCAAATCGCCATAACTGACGGTGTGACCGGCAGGAATGTTGCGCAGGGCGGCCCAAACGGTCCGTTGAAATTGGGTGCCATAGGTGTTTGCCAACGGAACGGTGAATTGCGTTCGACCGCCCGCGAAATATTCCGCAAGTTCGGTTTCCGTTTGGTCGGTGATTGACGTCCGGCCAAATGACAACGCGTCGGTTTTCGCCAGTCGCTGTAGATTGGTAGCCAATGATTTGCGGTCGGGGAATTCCAACATGCGCAGCGCGGTATCATCCGCGATGGCGATCATCGGGCCCAGCGGCGTGTCTATGAAATCCACCTTTAGCGCGCTATCCGTCCGCAAATCGGCTGGCGACACCCCCAGCATCGCGGCAAAGCTGCTGCGGAAAGCCGCTGGGGAATCGTATCCTGCGTCTAATTGCGCCTCAATCACTTTGCCCCCTTTGGCCAATGTCGCGGCCCCTGTGCGCAGCCGCCGTTGCCGCGCCATTTGAATGAACGTCATGCCGAAATGACGGCGAAACAGGCGGCGGACCGTGGATGGATCCAGGCCCATGTCTGCCACGTCGCCTTCGGTCCAGCGTCTGTCAGGTTCGGTATCCAGCGTGGCCAATAGCCGCGTGATGACAGGGTCAGCTGCCGCGCTGGTGCCAATCGGATGGCACCGTTTGCAGGGCCGATACCCCGCCGCAGCGCAAGCGGCTGTTGTTTCAAAGAATTCACAGTTTTCCCGCAGCGGTTTTCGCGCGGGGCAGGTTAACCGACAGAATATCCCCGTAGACCGCACACCAACGAACGCGCGGCCCTCAAAACTGGGATCGCGGGCCAGTAGGGCGTCGTACAGGGTGTTGTCGTCTGGTAAAGTAAACAGCATGGGGCAATTATAGCGGCACAGTTGCACACATACCGCCTGAAAACGGGCAGCTAATCAACTGCGGTCTGGAAACGGCCCACCAGCAAGGGTAAGGAAGGGCACCAACCCAAGGGGCCTAAAATGACGAAATCGCCACAGCCACAGCCGGGCATCATGGACATCGCGCTATACGTCAGCGGTGAAAGCACGGTCGCTGGCAAATCGGATGTTCTGAAACTGTCGTCGAACGAAAATCCATTTGGATTTTCTGACTCTGTTCGCGATGCGTTTGTGCGGACGGTTGGTGAATTGCATCGTTATCCAAACACGGATCACGGCCCCCTGCGCCGCGCTATTGGCGAAATGCATAATGTTGATCCTGACCGCGTTATTTGTGGCGTTGGATCGGACGAAGTTCTGCAATTCGTGACCACCGCTTATGCGGGCGTGGGCGATGAAATCATCACCACCGAACACGGGTTTTCGATGTATCCGATTTTGGCAAAACAGGCGGGCGCTGTGCCTGTTACTGTCGCTGAAAAGGACCGCGTTGTAGACGTTGACGCCATTTTGGCCGCCGTCACCGATAAAACCCGTATCGTGTTTATCGCCAATCCAGCGAACCCAACGGGCACGATGGTTGAAAATGGTGAATTGATCAGATTGATCGAAAACCTGCCAACAGATGTGCTGTTTGTGCACGACGGGGCCTATACCGAATACGTCGATGATTTTGATGGCGGGCGCGCACTCGTGGATCAGTACCCGAATGTCATCATGACCCGCACGTTTTCGAAAATTTACGGGTTGGGCGGTTTGCGCATTGGCTGGGGCTATGCGTCCCGCGATATCATCGATGTGCTGAACCGTTTGCGCCAGCCGTTCAACCTAAGCCAGACCCAAATGGCCGCCGCCGAAGCCGCTGTTCGCGACCGCGCTTTTGTCGAAAAATGTCGGACCGAAAATGCGAAATGGCGGGCGTGGCTGACCAATGCGTTGCGTCAAATGGGCGTGGGCTGCGATGACAGCTATGCCAATTTTGTTCTGGCCCGTTTTGCCGACGCCGACGAAGCCGCCGCTATGGATGCCGCGCTAAAGGCCGATGGAATTATCGTGCGCCGCGTCGCGGGCTATGGCATCGCCGAAGGTCTGCGCATCACCGTCGGCGACGAAGCCGCCTGCCGCCGCGTCGTTCATGTTATTGCCACACAAAAGGGCGTGCGCTGATGGTCATGTACAACAAAGTCGCGCTGATCGGTTTGGGTCTGATCGCTGGGTCCATGTCGTTGGCAATGCGCCGCGGTAAACTGGCTGGCGAAATTGTCGGCTATGCCCGCAGCCAAGAAACCCGCGACATCGCGCGCGAAATCAACCTAGTCGATCGCGTCTGTGATACCGCCGAAGACGCTGTGAAAGACGCCGATCTGGTCGTTCTGGCCGTGCCCGTCGGCGCGATGGGCCCCGTGATGGAGGCGATCGCACCGCATCTGAAAAAAGGCGCGGTCGTGACTGACGTCGGGTCGGTCAAACGGTCCGTCTTTGACGCTGTGATCCCGCATATGCCCGAAGGCTGTCATTTCATCGGCTGTCACCCGATGGCGGGTACCGAGCATTCGGGGCCGCATTCGGGCTTTGCCACGTTGTTCGATAAACGCTGGTGTCTGGTCGTCCCACCCGAAGACGCCGATCAGGCCGAAGTTGACCGCATCTGCGATTTCTGGCGCGGGATTGGCGCGGAGATCGAAATTATGGAACCCGATCACCACGATCTCGTTTGTGCCGTCGTATCGCATGCGCCGCACCTGATCGCCTACACCATGGTTGGCGTGGCCGACGATCTGCGCCGCGTCACCGACCAAGAGGTCATTAAATTCTCTGCCGCTGGTTTTCGTGATTTCACCCGTATCGCTGCGTCCGATCCGACGATGTGGCGCGATGTGTTCCTAACGAACAAAGACGCGACACTGGAAATTCTGGGTCGCTTTACCGAAGAATTGTTCGCGCTTCAGCGCGCTATTCGGACGGGCGATGGGGATACTCTGTTCGACTATTTCACTCGTACCCGCGCCATTCGTCGCGGCATTATCGAGGCGGGTCAGGATACTTCGGCGCCGGACTTTGGCCGCACACCGACCAAATCGGAATGATCAAGGCGGGGGCGCTGATCTGTCTGGTCTTCTGGGCCAGTATTGCACAGGCCGAAGCGCCCGTAGACGCGCCCGCGCCCGCGGTGCGCCCGACGTCAGCACCGGAAGCGTTGCCACGTCCGTTCGCGCGGCCTGATGGGTTAATTGTTGCGCCGTCCACGCCGGAAACGGACAACGCGCGCGACAGTATGGCCGTCCCAGCTAGCCAATATGCGGTTGAAACGTCGGCTCCGCCGATGGCACGCACGGCTCGCGTCGAACGTCGCGCGGCCGAAGCGATCGCGGCCCGTGCGCGCGGCATGGTGTGCAATGATCCCGATATTCAGGGGGAATACATCGCGCCGATTAACGGGGCGGGGGCCTGCGGCGTGGATCAACCCGTGCGGCTGCGGTCTGTTGCTGGCGTGACCTTTAGTGACCGCCCGACGATCGATTGCACGACGGCTGTTGCGTTGAAAAACTGGGTAGAACGCAGCGCAATCCCCGCGATCGGCAGCGAAGGTGGCGGGTTAGAGCGGCTCAACCTGATGGGCCATTATTCCTGTCGCAACCGTAACGGAGCGGCGTCTGGACGATTGTCCGAACATGCTTTTGGTCGGGCGATTGATATCGGCGGTTTCAGGTTGCGCGACGGTAGTGTAATTTCCGTTCTAAATGGTTGGGGTACCCGCGCAGATGGTCGCCAGTTACGCGAAATGCACCGCGGAGCCTGTGGAATTTTTGGCACCGTGTTGGGGCCAGAGGCAAACGCCGCACATCGAAACCATTTCCATTTTGACACCGCCCGTTATCGCAGCGGCAGCTATTGCCGCTAACGCAGACGCGGGGCGGGGCCTAATGGGAACGGCCCCAGTTTGATTTGCCCACCAGCAAAGATCAGCGGCAAATTTACCCGCCCGTTTTCATCGGCCATCCCGCCAATCATCGCGCTGTATCCGAATACCGTTCCGCGATCGATCACGCCCGCGTCGGCCAGCAGCTTCACCAACATTTGCCAACCGCTGGCCGATAAATCGAGCCGTCCAGTTGGGGTGCCGAATGCGTCGATTTCCAGATCGCCAGCCACGGTCACATCCAATTCGCCCCAGTTCATTTGCAGCGGTGCAAATGCGATGGATTGCAGCGGGTTAGGAGCCTGATCCGTGGCCGACAACACGCGATCAAACGTGACCGTTCCGTCGAAATCGACCAGTTCAACGTTTTGTAGGTTCGGATTGTCGATGATTTGGGCGGGCAATTGAATGTCTGTGCCCGACGCGCTCAACGCATAAGTCGGCAGGTCGGTGCCCTGTAGGTCGATCATTAGCGCCCCGAACGCCATCTGCAAACGGCCAGTGATTTCGGCGTTTGTCATCTGGGTCCGCAGCGAGCCGATTTCGGCATTCGGGTTTAGGCGAAAACCAACATCGATCCATTGATCATCGGCTGATTGCGTGAAGCCTGCGATCGACACCGCGCCTGTGATATCTGCGCGAACGTGATTTGGCGCGAACAATGGGGTCGAAATGCCGATGTTTTCCACCGTTGTGCCGCTGCGAAATGACATGTCGGTAACGGTCGATCCGACGCGCAGCGGGTTCAGCATCCAACGCGGATCATCATGGGTCACCAGATCGCCGTTGGCCGATAAATCCGTTAGGACCGAGGTCGCCAATTTAGAATACCCATAGCTGCCCAGACCCCAAATCGTTGCATAGGCAATGCCCAACCCGATCACCCAACGACGTGCACCCATTTTCGGCCCCTTCACCTTTATTCTGAAACTGTTTAGTCAATGCGCTATGGATGAAAAAGAACAATCGCAGCTTTGGGTCTTTGGCTACGGATCACTTTTGTGGAATCCGGGATTTGATCCCGTCGAAGCGGTCCCCGCAACGTTGCCCGATTTCCATCGGTCGTTTTGTATGCTGTCCATCCACCATCGTGGCACGGTCGAACATCCTGGGCTGGTTTTGGCACTGGATGCACAGGTCGGCGCGCAGTGTACCGGCATCGCGTTCCGCGTTGCAGACCCCGACCGCGAAAAGGTCATCGCCGATTTGCGGGAACGCGAATTGGTATCATCGGCCTATTTGGAACGGGTGCTGCCGCTGACGCTGCGGGATGGGCGAGCTGTGAATGCGGTGACGTATATTATCGATCCCGATCATGAACAGTATTGCCATTTCCCGTTGGAAACTCAGGCGCAAATGATCGCATCGGCGGTTGGTGGTCGCGGGCCGAATGTTGAATATCTGGAACGTACGGCGCTGCATTTGATCGATATGGGGATCAAAGACCCCGATATGGAATGGCTCCTGTCTAGAGTAAGACTATTGTGTACCCAATAGGGGCATAATTCATTTGCGAACTGCCCTTTTGGCTGCATATGGTTGGGGGAACTGAATAAAGACGAGGAACCCAACCCGTGGTGGACATCAGGGAACCCGAGGCCGAGCCATATTTTTCGCAACCGACACGCCAGATCACCTTTATGATGATCGCGCTGGGTCTGATTTGTGCGGGCATCTATTTTGCGTTTTCGACGCTGGAATCCATATTCCTGTCGAACCCCTATCTGAACGGTTTGATCCTGACGGTCTTTGTGATCGGTGTTGTGTCCTGTTTCGGGCAGGTGGTTCAGCTGGTTCGGTCTGTCGGGTGGATCAAAAAATTCGCGCGTGATTTGGATGTGCAGGGCGCGCCTGTTTTGCTGGCGCCTTTGGCGACTTTGCTGCGGTCACGCGGGGCGCGGATGCAAATTTCCAGCACCTCGGCGCGGTCCATTTTGGATTCGGTTGCCAGCCGCATCGACGAAGACCGTGAAATCACCAAATACCTGGGAAATACGCTGATCTTTCTGGGGCTGCTGGGCACGTTTTACGGCCTTGCGACCACTGTTCCGGCGCTGGTCGACACGATCCGCAGTCTGAATGCGGACGAAGGCGCATCAGGCGCGGATGTTTTTGCCAAACTGCAGGTCGGATTAGAAAGCCAGCTGGGCGGCATGGGCACAGCGTTTTCGTCGTCATTGCTGGGTCTGGCGGGGTCTTTGATCGTTGGCCTGCTGGAACTATTTGCGGGTCACGGCCAGAACCGATTTTACCGCGAATTAGAAGAATGGCTATCGTCGATCACGCGGCTGGGCTTTGCCACCGGTGACGAAGGCGGGGTGGAATTTGCGGGCGGCGGATCGAATGATCAACTGGTCGCCCTGATCCGCGCATCCGAAGAAGGCCGGTTGCGCACCGACGAACAAATCGCCCAACTGAGCGCAACAGTTGCCCAATTGGCGGCGCGGATGGACGATCAGGACATCAGGCCTGCGTTGGCGCAAGCCGCCGCCGCGCAACAGGCGATGGCCCAAAAGCTGGCCGATAGCGGTGTGGATGGGATCGATGCCGAAAGCCGTATGCGCCTGCGGTCGATAGACGTCCAATTGCTGCGCATCCTAGAGGAGCTGTCGGCAGGTCGTCAGGAAACGATCACCGAATTGCGCGGCGAATTGGGCAATATCAGTCGCGCCTTGCGCCAGATGAAACGCAATTCGGGGCAGGAGTGATCTATGGCGATCTCTCGCCGCAGTACGAATAGGTTCAACGCGTCGATCTGGCCCGGTTTTGTGGATGCTATGACGGGGCTGTTGCTGGTTCTGATGTTTGTTCTGACCATCTTTATGGTCTTACAATTTGTGCTGCGCGAAAAAATCGAAGGCCAAGAAGATCGGTTAAATGAACTGACAGCCGAAGTGTCATCGCTTGCCCAAGCGTTAGGATTGGAACAGGTCCGATCGTCTCAGCTGGCTGGGCAGGTCGGGCAATTGACCACCGATCTGACGGCTGCGAATGATGAACGGTCCGCTCAGGCCGCATTGATCACCCGCCTGACCCAAGAACGCGACGCAAATGCCGCTGCGTTGGTCGAAGCACAGAACCGCATCACCGGATTTGAAGCGCAGGTCGCGGGATTGTTGTCGGATCGGTCTGATTTGCGGACCCAAGTCGCTGATCTGGAAACGGCCCGTGATACATTGATGTCACAGCAAGAAGCACTGAACCTTGCATTGGCCCAAGCGCGTGATGAAATCGACGCTGCTGCCGAAGAGGCGCGTTTGGCCGCTGCGCGCCGCGAAGCGCTAGAGGCGATGATCGCCGAATTGGAAACTGATAAATCGGATGCTCTTGCTTCGGTCGATGCGTTAGAGGCGCAGCAATTGGTTGATGCCGCCGCATTGGACAGCCTGCGCGAACGGTTGGCGAATGCGGATTCCGAAATCACAGCGATGACGCTGGCGTTGGAACAACAGCGCCGCCGCGCCGAAGAAATGCTCACGCTTCTTGCTGCGGCAGAGGCAGCACGTGATGATCTGGACATGCGATTGGCCGCGGCGTTGTTGGCGAAAACCCAGCTGGAAAATGATCTGACTAGCGCGCTAAGTGACGGTCAGGATTTAGATGCGCGGTTGCTGGCCGCATTGGATTTGCAGCGCACAACGAATGCCGATCTTGCCGCCGCCCAAGATGCACTGGCCGCCGCCGAAGCCTCTAATCAGGATTTGACCACCCGTTTGGCCGCTGCCATAGCCGCACAGGAATTGGCCCAAGGCGATTTAGAAGCGGCCCAGCAAGCGTTAGAGCAAGCACTGGCCGACGGTGACGCGGCGCAGTCCGATATTCAGGAACAATTGGCCGCCGCGCTGCTGGCGAAACAAGCCGCCGAGGCCGAATTGCAAGCAGCCCAAGATGCAGGCGCAGATGCGAATGCCGCGCGACTGACATTAGAGGAACGACTGGCCGAGGCATTGATCGCGCGTCAGGCTCTGGAACAGCAAGTGCAATCGCTGTCGGAAAATCGCAGTGAAACCGAAAATGATCGCGCCACGTTAGAAGCGCGTTTGGCCGAAGCTTTGGCCGCCCAAGCCGCGGCGCAGGCCAATTTGACCCAGCAAATGACCGAAGCTGAACGACAGGCGGCCCTGCTGGCCACTGCGAATGCGGCACTGGCCGAAGAAGAGGCGCTTTCGGCAGAAAGTCAGCGACAGATCGCGGCCCTGAATGCCAATGTTGCTGAATTGCGCGCGCAGGTCAGTCAATTGCAAAACCTGCTGAATTTGGCCGAAATCGCAGACAGCGATGCGAAGGTCCAAATATCGAATCTATCATCGCAGTTGAACCAAGCCCTAGCGCGCGCCGCCGCAGAAAGCCGCCGCCGCCTAGAGTTGGAAGAAGCAGAGCGCGCGCGCCTAGAAGCCGAAGCGCAAAATCTGGCGCGGTATCGTTCTGAATTCTTTGGCGAACTACGCAGCATTCTAGAGGGTCAGCAAGGTGTTCGCATTGAAGGCGACCGTTTCGTATTTTCATCCGAAGTTCTGTTTGCCCCCGGCAGCGCGACCCTGTCTGGCCAAGGCCAACAAGAGATCGCCAAGGTCGCCGATATTTTGCGCCAGATTTCGGACAGCATCCCCGATAATATCGATTGGATCATCCGCGTAGATGGCCATACCGATAATCTGCCGTTGTCGGGGCAGGGGGAGTTTGCGGATAACTGGGAATTGTCGCAGGCGCGGGCGTTGTCTGTGGTGCGCTATATGTCCCAAACCCAAGGCATCGCGCCAAACCGTTTGTCTGCAAATGGGTTCGGTGAATATCAGCCTGTGAATACAGACGACACGCCGGCCGCGCGTGCGCAGAACCGACGGATCGAACTGAAACTTACTGAACGGTGATGGTGACTGATTGGGTGTCGATGACCTGATCGCCGCGCGTGTGGGTGACGGTTCCAACGTAGGTGCCGCCGGTCCAGCCCGTGATCGGCGCACGTTTTCCACCCGCGCGGAACCACAGGGCTTGGGCGCGATCAATCACCACAGAGTTCGTGAAAATCGATCCGTGTGGCCCTGTGATATCGAAATCCATCGTATCACCCGCCAATCCGCCAAAGGCGTAGCCCCATAATACCATGTCCTGATAGGCCGATAGGGTCGGGCGGTCCGGCATGCCTTGTTTGATTTCGTCGTATGCGGGGACGTTTGGTGCAAACCCCGATGTGATGATCCCGCCCGGCGAAATCGGCGGTACATCGATCCATAGCGTATCATCAGCAATGCCGCAGGTGTCGGCGTTTGGCGCAAAGGGATCGATGACTTCGCCGTTTTTTCGAACCGACAGATGAACATGTGGGAACTGGGTCTGGCCAGACAATCCGACGCGTCCCAGAATTTGCCCCATCGCAACGCGGTCACCGCTGCGAACGGTCACTGATCCTTTCGCCAGATGGCAATACTGCGTTTCCCATCCGTCCCCATGGCTGATCACCACGCCATTGCCGCATTCACGGCCCGACACATCAGGCGCCGACGTGCCTGTCTGCAACACGTCATCCATATCATTGCGCACGCCGCGCACTGTACCGGGGGCAGAGGCGATGACGTCGACGCCTTGTGCCTGTTGGTTCAGCGACGATAGCGCGAAATCGGTGCCTTTGTGGGTGTCATAGGTCAGTGTGCCACAGGTGAAATCGCGGATTCCATCGGTCGCGTCCAGATCAACGAACTGTTGGATGTAACAATCGGTTTCCAGATCGCAGGCGATTGGTAGTCCCAAAAGAATATCCCCCGCCATGACAGGCATGGCGAGGGACGACAGTATAGCAGTCGCTAAGACGCGCATTACTCTGCGGTCAAAAGCGGTGGTTTGTTGCCAGACAGTTTGGCCTGTTCGGGCGGCAGGATTTGTAGATCCAGTTCGCCATCTTTCACAGCCACGCGGACAACGCCGCCTTTGGTCAGTTTGCCAAACAGCAACTCTTCGGCCAGAGGTTTTTTGATGTGTTCCTGAATGACGCGGCCCAGCGGACGCGCACCCATTTTCGCATCGTACCCTTTGTCGCCCAGCCAACCTGCGGCTTCGACGGTCAGTTCGATGTGGACGTTGCGGTCCATCAACTGTGCCTCTAGCTGCAGAACAAACTTTTCGACGACTTGCAGGATTACCTCTTTCGGCAATGGCTGGAACGGGATCACCGCGTCCAGACGGTTGCGGAATTCCGGCGTAAAGGTGCGTTCGATTGCGGCGGTGTCTTCGCCTTCGCGGCGATCGCGGCCGAAACCGATGGCTTCTTTGGCTTGCTCTGCCGCGCCTGCATTCGACGTCATGATCAGGATCACGTTACGGAAATCTGTGGTCCGGCCGTTGTGGTCGGTCAGTTTGCCGTGGTCCATCACCTGAAGCAGGATGTTGTAGACGTCAGGGTGTGCCTTTTCCATTTCGTCCAGCAACAGAACACAGTGCGGGTTCTGGTCGATGCTGTCGGTCAACATGCCACCCTGATCGAACCCGACATAGCCCGGAGGGGCACCAATCAGACGCGATACAGCGTGTTTTTCCATGTATTCGGACATATCGAACCGGATCAGTTCCACGCCCAGCGTATCGGCCAACTGTTTCGCGACCTCGGTTTTACCGACACCGGTTGGGCCTGCGAACAGGTAGTTACCGATGGGTTTTTCAGGTTCACGCAGACCAGCACGGGCCAGTTTGATCGCGGACGACAGGGCCTCGATTGCGGGGTCCTGACCGAACACAACGCGTTTCAGCGATTTTTCCAGATCCTTAAGAGTCTCTGCATCGTCTTTGCTGACGCTTTTCGGCGGGATGCGCGCGATTTTCGCAACGACGGCTTCGATCTCTTTTACGCCGATGGTTTTGCGGCGTTTGGATTCTGCGACCAGATGCTGCGCGGCGCCTGCTTCGTCGATGACGTCGATGGCTTTGTCCGGCAGTTTGCGGTCGTTGATATAACGTGCCGACAGTTCAACAGCCGATTTGATCGCATCAGCGGTGTAACGGATCGCGTGGTGATCTTCGAAGTAGGGTTTCAAACCTTGCAGGATTTTCACCGCATCTTCGACCGATGGTTCGTTCACGTCGATTTTCTGGAAACGACGGGACAAAGCACGGTCTTTTTCGAAATGCTGGCGGAACTCTTTATATGTGGTCGACCCCATGCAACGCAGTTTGCCGCCCTGCAACGCAGGTTTCAGCAGGTTGGATGCGTCCATAGCACCGCCCGACGTTGCGCCCGCACCGATTACTGTGTGGATTTCGTCGATAAACAGAACGGCGTCGGGGTGGTCTTCCAATTCGGTGACGACCGCCTTTAGGCGTTCTTCGAAATCGCCGCGGTAACGGGTGCCGGCTAGCAGCGCGCCCATGTCTAGGCTAAAGATCGTCGTGCCCGACAGGACCTCTGGCACTTCGTCGTTGACGATTTTGCGTGCCAGACCTTCAGCGATGGCGGTTTTACCAACGCCCGGATCACCAACCAGCAGAGGGTTGTTTTTGCGGCGGCGGCACAGAACCTGAATGCAGCGTTCGACCTCGTGGGCGCGGCCGATCAGCGGGTCTACGTCGCCTTTGCGCGATTTTTTGTTCAGATCGACACAGTATTTCGCCAACGCGGATTCGCGGTTTTCGCCGTTACCTTCGGGCGATGCCGACGAAGAAGAGGAGGAGGCATCTTCGTCATCTTCGGACCCAACGATGGGGCGGCTTTCGCCGAATGCAGGGTCTTTGGCGACGCCGTGCGCGATGAAATTGACCGCGTCGTAACGGGTCATGTCCTGATCTTGTAGGAAATAGGCGGCGTTGCTTTCGCGTTCGGCAAAGATCGCAACCAGAACGTTCGCGCCCGTCACTTCGGTGCGGCCCGATGATTGGACGTGGATCGCGGCGCGTTGGATCACGCGTTGGAACGCGGCTGTTGGGACTGCCTCGGAACCGTCGACGTCTGTGACCAGCGTGGACAGGTCCTCTTCGATATAATCTTCAAGGTTCTTTCGCAGCTCATCCAGATCCACGGCGCAGGCTTTCATCACGCGGGCGGCGTCTGGTTCGTCGATCAGCGCCAGCAGTAGGTGTTCAAGCGTTGCAAGTTCGTGGCGGCGCGCATTTGCTAATGCCAGTGCCGCGTGGATGGACTGCTCTAGAGTGGTCGAAAAAGATGGCACCTGCGTGCTCCTTTCTTTCGGGGGGTCTTTCGGGGCTTATGCCTCGTCCGACCGTGGCCTCCTAACCTTAATGATTGGTTTTCCGCGCCAACCTTCAAGGCCTATTTTATACATTCCTGTTACTTTCGCCTTCGTTGAGTCATTTACGGTACGTAAAAGCGAAATGTTTGGGCACCTATTCGTTAGAAGTTGTCCTTTCTGCTACGAATGGTTGCGAAACTCTCAACATCCGTTGCATTTTCCATGCCGACTGCACGTTTCAGGGACAGGTCATCTGCCCGCAGAAACGGATTTGTTTGTTTTTCATCCGATAAAACGGACGGGACTGTGGGGATGTTGGCCGCGCGGGCCGATTGGATGCGTTCATTTCTTTCTACCAGATGGGGATTGTCCGGTTCGATTGAAAGGGCAAAGCGCATATTTGATGCCGTGTATTCATGCCCGGAACACACGATCGTGTTATCGGGCAGGGCGCGCAGGCGCTGCATCGTCGTCCACATTTGATCTGGGGTGCCTTCAAACAGACGTCCGCAGCCCATGGCCATCAGGCTATCGGCGGAAAACAGGATGCCGCTGACAGGGAAATAGAATGCAACATGCCCAATCGTGTGGCCGTATACGTCCATGACGCGGCAGGGCTCTCCGCAGATTGTTAATTCGTCGCCGTCACGAACCTGTTCGGACAAATCAGGCAGGCGGTGCGCGTCGGCGGCGGCCCCGATAACCCGCGCTGTGCCGCGCCAATTATCCACGCCGTCGATGTGATCATGGTGGTGGTGGGTGATGAGGATATCCGACAGGGTCCAACCGCGGCGTTCCAGTTCTGCCTTGATCGGGGCAGATTCCGGCGCATCGATCAGGGCTGTTTCGCCTGTATCGTCATTATGCAGCAAAAATGCGTAGTTGTCGGTCAAACAGGGCACTGTGATCAAATTTAAAGGCATGGCATTGTCGTCGCGTTTGGGTAATCTACCTGTAGCGTGACCGATTGGACCAAGACCCGCAATGCATTTAGACGTGTTAGACCTGCGCAACTTTTATTACCGCAGCGCATTGGGGCGAGCCGCACAGAAAGTGGTGCGCGATCATTTGGTCGATCTATGGCCCGAAGCAACCAAACAAACTGTCGTCGGTTTCGGTTTCGCGGCGCCGTTGTTGCGCCCGTATCTGACCGACGCGCGCCGCGTTGTGGCGTTGATGCCTGGCCCTCAGGGGGTGATGCCGTGGCCGCCCGGGCAGCCGAACGTCAGCGTGCTGTGCGAAGAAGTGATGTGGCCGCTGGAAACCGGCATCGCGGATAAACTGGTGGTGATGCACGGGTTGGAAACATCCGAAAACCCCAGCGCGTTGTTGGACGAATCTTGGCGAGTACTGGGCCCCGGTGGCAAGGCTGTGTTCATTGTGCCAAATCGCGCGGGTTTATGGTGCCGTTCGGATCGTACGCCTTTTGGTTATGGGCGGCCTTATTCGCTGGGCCAGTTGGAATCGCAGCTCAAGCAGCACAACTTTGTTGTCGAACGGGCGAGCTCTGCCCTGTATCAGCCGCCGTCGATCCGCAAGATTTGGCGCAAGATGGGCGGGTTTTTGGAAAAGATTGGCCACGACATCCCGTATCTGGCCGCAGGTGGTGTTTTGATTGTCGAGGTGACCAAACAGGTTCCCGCGTCGCGCCGCCCAGGTTTGGGCGAGGCCGTGAAACGCCCCTTGCGCGTGTTAGAAGGCGTGAGCCGACCGGTCCGAGAGCCGGGACTGACCAGCGGGCGTCATACTTAAGTACGATATCCACAGATTCGTTCGGTTATGGGCCATTTTGTCTCAAGCGGATCAAAACCCCATAAATACGGGCCAAAAATTGGGGCGAATGGTCGCACGATATATATATGTGCGCATTCTACCCCCCAACAATCGATTTTCTTGACGCTAAGGCGGTTGCGACACGCATACCTGTCTGCTACATCCCCCGTGATTTTGGCGCCCACGTATAACGGGGGCCGTTCAAGCTGCCCGAACTGGATGTCTATTAGACATGTGGTGACGGCCCAAAACATCGGAAGGGTGGACGTGTCCGAACCAGCTTCGATTTCAACCAGCATTGCCTCGCGCTATGCTTCTGCAGTGTTTGACCTTGCCAAAGACGGCAATGCGATCGCTGCTCTTGAGTCCGATATTGATGCCATCGACGCTGCCTTGGCAGGCAGTGCAGAGCTGAACGCTCTGATCAATTCGCCGCTGTATAGCCGCGAAGAGCAAGCAACCGCCATTTCGGCGATTGCAGCCAAGATGGGTCTTTCGGAAATTTTTGCTAACACACTGAGCCTTCTGGCCCAGAAGCGTCGTCTGTTTGTGCTACCGCACCTGCTGTCGTCGCTGCGTGCTCTGCTTGCAGAGGAAAAAGGCGAAGTGACTGCCGAAGTGATCAGCGCAAAAGCACTGACCAAGACGCAGTCGGACAAACTAGCCAAAACTCTGTCGGCAAAAATCGGCAAAGACGTAAAAATTAATGCGACCGTTGATGACGCACTTATCGGCGGTCTTGTTGTTAAGGTGGGCTCGAAAATGATCGATACGTCGATCGCTTCCAAGCTCAGCGCTCTCCAGAACACCATGAAAGAGGTCGGATAATGGCGATCCAAGCTGCAGAAATTTCTGCGATCCTAAAGGACCAGATCAAAAACTTCGGTCAGGAAGCCGAAGTGGCCGAAATCGGCCGTGTGCTCTCGGTCGGTGACGGTATCGCACGCGTATACGGTCTGGACAATGTTCAGGCTGGTGAAATGGTCGAATTCCCAGGCGGTATCCGCGGGATGGCACTGAACCTTGAAGCTGACAACGTTGGTGTTGTTATCTTTGGTTCCGACCGTGAGATCAAAGAAGGTGACACTGTTAAGCGCACCAACTCGATCGTGGACGTCCCTGCGGGTGACGAACTGCTGGGCCGCGTTGTAGACGGTCTGGGCAACCCAATCGACGGCAAAGGTCCAATCAACGCGTCCAAGCGTCTGGTTGCTGACGTTAAAGCGCCTGGCATTATCCCACGTAAATCGGTTCACGAACCGATGGCAACCGGCCTGAAATCGGTTGACGCGATGATCCCAATCGGCCGTGGCCAGCGTGAGCTGATCATTGGTGACCGTCAGACCGGTAAAACCGCTGTTGCTCTGGACGCGATCCTGAACCAGAAATCGTACAACGAAGCTGCAGGCGACGACGAGTCGAAGAAACTGTACTGCGTATACGTTGCTGTTGGTCAGAAACGTTCGACCGTTGCTCAGCTGGTTAAAAAGCTGGAAGAAAACGGTGCGATGGAATACTCGATCGTTGTTGCTGCGACCGCTTCGGATCCTGCACCTATGCAGTTCTTGGCGCCATACGCTGCAACCGCGATGGCAGAACACTTCCGTGACAACGGCCGCCACGCACTGATCATCTACGATGACCTGTCGAAACAGGCTGTGTCGTATCGTCAGATGTCGCTGCTGCTGCGCCGCCCACCAGGCCGCGAAGCTTACCCAGGTGACGTTTTCTATCTTCACTCGCGTCTGCTGGAACGTTCGGCAAAGCTGAACGAAGATTTCGGTGCAGGCTCGCTGACCGCGCTGCCAATCATCGAAACCCAAGGTGGCGACGTTTCCGCGTTTATTCCTACCAACGTGATTTCGATCACCGACGGTCAGATCTTCTTGGAAACCGAACTGTTCTACCAAGGTATCCGTCCTGCTGTGAACACCGGTCTGTCGGTTTCGCGTGTGGGCTCCTCGGCTCAGACCAAGGCGATGTCGTCGGTAGCAGGTCCTGTTAAACTGTCGCTGGCTCAGTACCGCGAAATGGCTGCATTCGCTCAGTTCGGTTCCGATCTGGACGCTGCAACCCAAAAGCTGCTGAACCGTGGTGCACGCCTGACCGAGCTGATGAAACAGCCTCAGTATTCGCCACTGACCAACGCCGAAATCGTCTGCATCATCTTTGCAGGCACCAACGGCTACTTGGACGACCTGCCAGTTTCCGACGTTGCTCGTTTCGAAGACGCTATGCTGAACTTCCTGCGCAACAAGCGTTCGGACATTCTGGAGTGGATCGCAAACGAGGATCCAAAGATCAAAGGCGACGCTGCAGACAAATTGAAAGCGGCTCTTGACGAGTTCGCAGCAGACTTCGCCTAAGTTCACCGGATAAGGAGACAAGGCAGTGCCAAGTCTTAAGGACCTAAAAAACAGGATCTCGTCGGTCAAATCGACCCGCAAGATCACCAAGGCGATGCAGATGGTCGCGGCAGCAAAATTGCGCCGCGCCCAGGACGCCGCCGAGGCAGCACGTCCGTATGCCGAGCGTTTTAACGCTGTGGTATCGACGCTGGCCGCTTCGGTTGGTTCGTCCGACACTGCACCGCTGCTGCTGCGCGGCACCGGAAGCGATCAGGTCCACCTGCTGGTGGTCATGACCTCTGAACGTGGTCTGTGTGGCGGTTTCAATTCTTCGATCGTGAAGAAAGCACGCACACATGCGCTGGACCTACAGGCCCAGGGCAAAACGGTGAAAATCCTGACGGTTGGCAAAAAAGGCCGCGAACAGCTGCGCCGTGATTTCGGTGATCTGCTCGTCGACCACGTCGACCTTTCGGAAGTAAAGCGTATCGACTACGCAACCGCACGCGGCATTGGTCAAGACCTGCTGAAGCGGTTCGAAGCCGGTGAATTCGATGTTGCGACGATCTTCTTTGCGCAGTTCCAATCTGTGATTTCGCAGATTCCGACTGCTCAGCAGGTGATCCCAGCAAAATTCGAAGCAGCAGAAGACGCTGTTGTCGCCGACTACGATTACGAACCGAACGAAGAGGCCATTCTGGACGATCTGCTGCCTAGCAGTGTATCGACCGCGATTTTTGCGGCTCTTCTGGAAAACGCTGCATCCGAACAGGGTGCGCGGATGAGCGCGATGGACAACGCAACCCGCAACGCAGGCGATATGATCGACAAGCTAACCATCGAATTCAACCGTTCGCGTCAGGCTGTAATCACCAGCGAACTGATCGAAATTATTTCGGGCGCGGAAGCGCTCTAAGAACCGGAGTAACGAAACATGGCAAACGCAAAAGGCAAAATCACGCAGGTGATTGGCGCCGTTGTCGACGTGCAGTTCGAAGATGGCCTGCCGGCTATCCTCAACGCGCTGACCACCGACAACAACGGCAAACAGCTGGTTCTTGAAGTGTCCCAGCACCTTGGCGAAAACACAGTACGTACCATCGCTATGGACGCGACCGAAGGTCTAGTCCGTGGTCAAGACGTTGCAGACACTGGCGCACCGATCTCGGTTCCAGTTGGTAAAGCAACACTGGGTCGTATTTTGAACGTTGTTGGCGAACCAGTGGACGAAAAAGGCCCTGTAAACGCTGACGAGTTCCGCCCAATCCACGCAGAAGCACCAGAATTCGCTGACCAGTCCACTGGCACCGAAATCCTGGTCACCGGCATCAAAGTTATCGACCTTCTGGCACCATATTCCAAAGGTGGTAAAATTGGTCTGTTCGGCGGTGCGGGCGTTGGTAAAACCGTTCTGATCATGGAACTGATCAACAACATCGCAAAAGTGCACTCGGGTTATTCCGTGTTCGCAGGTGTTGGTGAACGTACCCGTGAAGGTAACGACCTTTACCACGAGATGATCGAATCGAACGTTATTAAGCCTGACAACCTGGAAGAATCGCAGGTTGCTCTGGTGTACGGTCAGATGAACGAACCTCCAGGTGCACGTGCTCGTGTTGCTCTGACTGGTCTGACTCTGGCAGAACAGTTCCGCGACGCTTCGGGTACTGACGTTTTGTTCTTCGTCGACAACATCTTCCGCTTCACTCAGGCAGGTTCCGAGGTGTCGGCGCTTCTGGGTCGTATCCCTTCGGCAGTGGGCTACCAGCCAACACTGGCAACCGACATGGGCGCGATGCAGGAACGTATTACTTCGACCAAAAACGGTTCGATTACGTCGATTCAGGCCGTGTACGTACCTGCGGACGACCTTACCGACCCTGCACCAGCAACCACCTTTGCTCACTTGGACGCGACCACCGTTCTTAACCGTGCGATCTCCGAGCTTGGCATCTACCCTGCTGTGGACCCTCTGGACTCCTCGTCCCGTATTCTGGACCCACAGATCGTTGGTGAAGAGCACTATCAGGTTGCTCGCGACGTTCAGAACATTCTTCAGCGCTACAAATCGCTGCAGGACATCATCGCCATCTTGGGCATGGACGAACTGAGCGAAGAAGACAAACTGACCGTGTCCCGCGCACGTAAGATCCAGCGTTTCCTGTCGCAGCCATTCGACGTTGCGAAAGTATTCACTGGTTCGGACGGTGTTCAGGTTCCTCTGGAAGATACCATTTCGTCGTTCAAGGCTGTTGTGGCTGGTGAATACGACCACCTGCCAGAGTCGGCGTTCTACATGGTAGGCGGCATCGACGAAGTTCTGGCCAAAGCCGAAAAACTGGCAGCTGAAGCTGCCTAAGGAGAGGCGTAATGGCTGATAACCTGCAATTCGATCTAGTGTCCCCTGAACGGAAGCTTGCTTCTGTTCAGGCCACCGAGATCCAGATCCCGGCCGCCGAAGGTGCGATGACGGCGATGGCTGGCCACGCGCCAACCATCACCACACTGCGCCCCGGCATCCTGCGGGTCGTTCATGCGGGTGGCACCGACGAATACGTCGTATCGGGTGGCTTTGCTGAAATCGGCGCTGAAAGCGTTTCGGTTCTGGCAGAACGCGCGTTGCCAACCGCAGAGGTAACCCAGGAAGCGTTCCAAGAGATGGTTGCAGAATACCGCGCCGCTCACGAGAAAGCTCTGGAGAACTTCAAGAACGAACCAGGTCCGGTTGACGATGCAGCCCGCCTGTTGGCCGATATGGTCGCAGTCGGTACGCACATGGGTCTGTCCTATCAGGACTAATCCGGCGTCACGGAGTGAAATTATGAAAGGGGGCCAAATTTTGGCCCCTTTTCTCTTATAAGGTGCAGAACCTAGCCGTAGTGTCCCAAAGTCAAGAGGCGCGTTGAGTATGAAGAAAATGCAAAATCACCTGATCGGCATCGATCAGGGCGAGGTTATTCTGTTTTCAGATTTTGAAAGCGGGGGGCCTATGTGGGCAGACGAAGGCCCGCGAGAGGTCAGCAAGATCGTCAAATTCTCATCCGCGTTTCGCAAAGAACCATCAGTGACGGTTCGGCTGGGGATGTTGGATATGTCCAATAAATCCTTCACCCGCTGGGATTTGCGGGCTCATAAAGTCACAGAAACACAATTTGAAATCCTGTTTCAGACGTGGGCGGATAGTAAAATTGCTCGTGTGCGGGTCGCTTGGCAGGCCATAGGCGAAGTGGCACATGACGACGATTGGGACATCTTCTAAACAAAACGCCCCGTTCTGATGAACGGGGCGTTTGTTATTTCAGCGGTGCGATCTGATTAGGTGTTGTACAGACCTTCGTAGATCGGAACCAATGTGTTGTCTTCGAACAGGGACGAAACCGAAGTCCCGTTCCACGTGTTCAGGATCGCCTGAGTGAACATCGGTGCGGTTGGCACGATGCGGATGTTTGGCGTTGCCAGAACAGCTTCGGTCGGTTGGATCGAATCTGTCAGAACCAGTGTTTTCAGGTGCGAATTCTTCACACGCTCGACCGCAGGGCCGGACATGACACCGTGAGAGATGTAGGCGTGCACTTCGGATGCGCCAGCGTCGATCAGATGCTCTGCGGCTTTGCATAGGGTGCCAGCGGTGTCGCAAAGGTCATCTACGATGATACATTTTTTGCCTTCGACCGAACCGATGACGGTCATTTCAGCAACTTCACCTGGCTTTTCACGGCGTTTGTCGACGATCGACAATGGCGCGTCGATGCGTTTCGCCAATTCGCGGGCACGGGCAACGCCGCCAACGTCTGGCGATACGACCATGATGTCGTCCATCGCGCCTTTGAAATGGTGTTTGATGTCCAGCGCAAAAATCGGCGCGGCGTACAGGTTGTCCACCGGCATATCAAAGAAGCCCTGAATCTGCGCTGCGTGCAGATCCATGGTCAGAACGCGGTCAACGCCGGCTTCGGCGATCAGGTTCGCAACCAGTTTCGCGCTGATAGGCGTGCGCGCTTTGGTGCGGCGGTCCTGACGGGCGTAGCCGAAATAAGGGATAACTGCGGTAATGCGGCCAGCCGACGAACGTTTCAGCGCGTCAGTGATGATCAGCAATTCCATCAGGTTGTCGTTTGCTGGATTCGACGTTGGCTGGATGATGAACATATCTTCGCCGCGGACGTTTTCGTAGCATTCGACGAAAATCTCTTGGTCGTTGAAACGTTCGACGCGGGCGTCGACCAGATCAACATTCATGCCGCGGTGCATGGACATGCGGCGGGCAATAGCAGTGGCAAGTGGACGGTTAGCGTTCCCCGAAATCAGTTTCGGTTCAGTGATCGTGGGCATGTGGCAGGGTTCCCCGGATGTGGCCCGTCTATGTGACGGATTCGTGACGCAGGGGTGCCGTAGCACAGCGGGGCCATTTGGCAAACATCTAGGAAATGAAATCGTTTCGATTTGTGCCAAACAGCGTCATGTTAGCGTTAGCACTTGGTGCGGGTCGCCATTGGTTGCTCAGACTGGTTGACGCAATTGCGATCGCGTCAACCAAAGCTTTGACTAATCACCGTTGCCAATTCATTTTCGTGGGTCGGATGACTCCAGCATTAGGTCAGGTTCTTGTCTGTCGATTTCTTCAAATAACTTTTCTTCGGCCTTGTTCAGGCGGGCGGCAACACGTTCGGCTTTTTCAAGTGTCTTATATTCACCAATTTTAACGCCGCCTTTTGAAACCACGGCAAATTTCCCATTCAACATTTTGCTTACCCAAAACGCTTTGTTTTCGCTCGGGTTCTTGATTGGGCTGTCGTTGTCACTTTCGTTTTCGCTGGTCAGAATTTTATTTAATTCGTCGGCTTTCTTTTGCGCTTCTTTGCGCGATTGATGACCTTCGCCGATCGCGTCAACGTCGTTCGTTGATGTGCGTGCGACCACGTAATGGCTATGGCCATCTGATTTTACGGAAAAAATAGGCATTACTCTTACTCCAATTACTCATCCAATTGTCAGAGTATGTCGGAGTGAAGTTTCTTCAGTAAGTAAGGTATGCCGGTAATTATCGTGCGATAATCGTCAAAAAAGCCTGCACATCGCCCATCGTTGTCGACCAGCTGGTGACGAACCGCCCGACCGCGGTGCCGTCTCCGTCAAAATTGGCGGTATCGGGCCATGGATAATAATGCGCACCATGGGTTAATCCGTGACGGTGCATGGCGCATGGCATTGAGGCAAAGACCATATTGGCGTCCGCTGGGTGGGCGAGAGTGACGCCGTCGATCTGCGACAGCCCCCGCGCCAGTTCTGCGCCCACAGCGTTCGCGTGGGTGGCAAGGTCGATCCACAGGCCATCCGTCACAAACGCGTCCATCTGCGCAGACAGGTAACGGTGTTTGGAAAACAGGTGCCCACCGCGTTTGCGGCGCAGTTCGAATTCCCACGCGCGTTTGGGGTCGAATATGATGACAGCTTCGCAGCCCATTAGGCCGTTTTTGGTGCCGCCGAACGATAGAACATCGATCCCCGCTTGCCACGTCATTTCGGCGGGCGTTGCGCCTGAAGCGGCGATGGCATTGGCGAACCGCGCGCCGTCCATGTGGCAGGGCAGACCGTATTCGCGGGCTACGGCCGTCAGGGCGGCAACCTCGGCCGCGCTATAGACAGCGCCTTGTTCGGTGACGTTGGTGATCGACACGGCGCCGCGTTGCATCCCGTGAACGCCGCCACAGCCTGTGGCGCTGATCACGGCGCGCAGGGTATCTGGTGTCATTTTGGCGTGGTCGCCGTCCACAAGCGCCAGTTTGCCGCCGTTCATATAGAATTCGGGGGCGCCGCATTCGTCCTCTTCGATGTGGGCGTTGCGGTGGCAAAAAACGGTTTGATAGGATGCGTTTAGGATCGACAGCGACAGCGCATTTGCAGCCGACCCCGTAGCGACCAGATAAACGGCGGCTTCGGGCGCGTCGAACAGGTCGCGGATTTTCGTGCGCAGGCTGTCCATGATGGGGTCGTTGCCATAGGACGGCATGTAGCCAGAGTTCGCCTTTGACAGGGCCTCCATCACTTTGGGGTGGACGGGGCTGGTGTTGTCAGAGGCGAAAAACATTAGATTGGCTCTTCTATTATGTGGTCTTCCCATTCATCGTCGCCGATTTCGGCTTCGGACACGGTGCGATATTGCATCGACACGCCGGCGGTGTGAACGGTGTCTGGCGATCCTGAAATCAGTGGATGCCAGTCATATAGTGTGTCGCCCTGATGCAGCAATTTATACGCGCAGGTTTCTGGCAACCAATACATATGGTCCAGAATGGTTTTGGGAGTCATGACGATGCATTCGGGCACGAATTGGTGGCGGATGGGGTACTGGCTGCATAGGCAGGTTTCGTCATCCAGCAGGCGGCAAGCCACGCGGGTCAGGGCAACCTGACCTGTGTCTTCGTCCTCTAGTTTGTTCAGGCAGCATTTGCCGCAGCCATCGCACAATGCCTCCCATTCGGGGCGAGTCATCTTGTCCAGAGGGATCTTTTCCCAGAATTTTGGGCGTAGGCCGCTGCGGTCGATTTTAGGCATTGCGCAGGATCTCTCGGGCCTGTTGGCAATCGGCGTCCATTTGGGTGATCAGCGCGTCCAGGCCGTCGAATTTCAGTTCGGGCCGCAGATATTCGACCAGCGCGACCGACAGATGCGTGCCGTATAGGTCGCCTTTGAAATCAAAGATAAAGGTTTCGATGTTGGGCACGTTGTCTTCGCCGAACATCGGGCGGACACCGATGGATGCGGCGCCGTTGTAGCTGCCTGCATGGGGGCCTTCTAGCACGTCGACTTTGACCGCATAGACGCCCAGTTTGGGCTGATGCAGGCCGGTGATCGACATGTTCGCGGTAGGGTATCCCAAATCGCGGCCACGTTGATCGCCACGGATTACGGGGCCTTCGATGCGGTGCAGGTGGCCCAGCATTTTTGCGGCATCCTGCGGGCGGCCTTCGGTCAGCGCGTTGCGGATGTTGGTCGAGGAAACTTCCTCTTCGAATTTTAGCAGGGGCGCGACAGTCACGCCGAACCCCAGTTCGTCGCCCAATTCGCGCAACGTATTCACGTCGCCCGCGCGTTTTGCGCCGAAATAGAAATCTTCGCCAACGACGACATGGACCAACCCCAGACGGTTCATGATCACATCCACAGCAAATTCGCGGGGCGTCAGTTTGGCCAATGCGGCGTTGAACGGCACTTCGTACAGTTTTTGAACGCCCAGTTTGCGCAGGCGATGCATCTTTGCTTCGGCGTTCATCAGGCGGAACGCGGGAGCATCAGGCGCAAAAAACTGGCGCGGGTGCGGTTCAAACGTCATCACGCCCAAAGGCGCGCCCGCATCGAATGCCGCCTTGCGCGCAAGGTCGATCACCGATTGGTGGCCCAGATGGACGCCGTCGAAATTGCCAATGGCCGCAGCAGCGCCGCGGTCATTTGGATCGATAAAGAGTGTGTCGCGGATAATACGCATGTGCGATGCGTAACGGCCCGCGCGGGCCGTTGCAAGGTCAGTCGAACTTACGCGACGGCGCAAGAACGGTTGCTTCGCCGATTAGCACCTTTTTGTTGTTCACAAGACAACGGGTTTCCATCACCACGCGGCGTTTTGCGTGATCGATGCCTGTGACTTCGACCTCGGCCAGAACCATGTCGCCAGGGCGCACAGGGGCCATGAATTTCAGGGTTTGACCCAGATAGACGGTGCCGTGACCCGGCAATTGTTCACCAATCACAGCCGAGATCAGACCAGCGGTCAGCATGCCGTGGGCGATGCGGCCTTCGAAAATGGTGTCTTGGGCGTAGTCATCGTCCAAATGCACAGGGTTACGGTCGGTCGATACTTCGGCGAATAGTTCGATGTCTCGGTCGGTCACGACCTTGCGCAACGACCGGACCATACCGATTTCGATGTCTTCGATGCAAATCGTGCCGCGGGGGGCGTTATCCAGCATGTCGCGCTCCATAAGGTAACAAACGATCCAGTATTTGGGTCAGGTTGAAACTTTATTACTTTGCGACTGCAGAAAAAACAACCCCCTTTGCGGTTAACGTAGGAACCCTATGGCGTAGGTTGGGTTCTGCATCTCTTTGGAAACATAGGATTTTAGCAGGTCTGCGTCGGGGTGTACTTTGGTCGCAGTCTCGGCCGCGGCCAGTCCGCCGGTGATGAACAGAGAATCATACCCTTCGCCTTCGGCGCCCAAGATGTCCGTTTTGATTCCATCGCCAATGCACAGGATGCGGGCCTGATCCGCGTTTGGATCGATCTGCGCCAGTCGGCGGCGGGCCAGATCATAGATGGGCGGATGGGGTTTGCCGAAATACAGGCTTTCCCCGCCCATTTCGGTATAAAGCTGCGCCAAAGCGCCCGCGCACCATTCGCGTTCTTCGCCGCGGTCGATGATGATGTCTGGGTTGAAACACAGCATCGGTAGGCCCATTTGTTTGGCCTGCAGGAATTCGGGGCGCATGACGGCTGGGTCAGCTTTGGTATCAAACGGGCCGCAGTTCACGATGCCTTCGGCTTCGTCCAATGGGACGATTTCCACCGATACGGGGTTTTCGACAACGTTGATCGGTTCGAACACGGTTTTGTCGCGCTCTTCGCCGATGAACCACACCTTTTTGCCAGCGGCACCTGTGTGCAACGCAACGCGGGCCGCATCGCCCGATGTGGAAATGGCGTCATAGCTGTCTTTGGTCACGCCAAAGCCGTGCATCTGTTCGGATACCAGATGCCATGCGCGCGGCGCGTTGGTGACGTAAATCACTTTGCCACCTTTGGCGCGGTAATCTTCCATGGCTTTGACGGCGTCAGGATAGGCGGTCAGGCCGTTATGCATGCAGCCCCATAGGTCCACAAACAGCGCGTCGTAATTGTCGGCGATTTCGGAAAAGGTTTCGATAATCTGGGTCATTGGTCGCCCCTTTGGTCAGGTTTAACCCCTGCCTATAGAGCGCCAATGTAAAAGAAAAGCGTCTTAGCCAAAGGCCTGCGGATAGCGCAGTTCTAGTGACTTAGCCTTGGCCGGACCCGCGACCAGCGTGTGATCGACAGGATAGGGCGATGTCAGCCCATCAGGCGCGGTGCGAAACCCGCAGCGGGCGTAAAACGCGGGATCGCCCAACACGACCAGCGTTTGGTTTGTCATTTTGGCCCATTCGGTAATCATGCCGACCATGCGGCGGCCGTATCCCATGCGCTGCACATCAGGGTGGATCGCGACAGGCGCCAAACACAGCCAGTTTTTAGGCGCGATCATTTTGGACAGGGCCAGATAGCCGATGATCCCATGTTCGGACGGTAGCACCATTTCGCCCGCCATTGCGCGGGATTTGCGCAGCTTGGCGATCAGTTTGACTTCGTCCTGACCGCCGAACGCATGGGCAAGCAAGGCGTCAACTGCGGGTTCTTCGCCGCGTTGCATTTCGCGCAGGAAATCAGGTGAAAACATCGGTGCCCCCAAATGAAAAAGGCCCGCGCGATGGCGGGCCTTTGGAAATAGTCAAACCTTACAGTTTCAGGTTTGGAATGATCTGTTTTTTGCGGGACATGATGCCCGGCAGAACAACGCTGTCGCCTTCTACGGTTGCGCCGAACGATTTTTCAGCAACGGTTTTCACCAGATCGTTTGGAACGAACAGAGTTGCTTCTTCGTTCAAGATGTCCACGACGAACAGCAGAACCTGATCAACGCCGTCTTCGGTTGCAACGGTGGTCATGGTGTCCATGATCGACGCTTTGCGGTCCAGAACCAGTTTCGGCGCGGTGGTTTCCAGAACCGATACGCGGAATTTGGTGCCTTCTACGGCGTATTCTTTGGAATCCATGCGGATCAGTTCAGCGTCCGAAAATTCCGAGATGTCGGATTTTGCTTCGAACATTTCCGATGCATATGCGTTTAGATCTAGGTTCAGTTCGGACGCCAGTTTTTCAGCCAGCGCTTTGTCCACGTCGGTGGTGGTCGGGCTGCGGAATTCCAGCGTGTCGGACAGGATGCAGGACAGCATCGCGCCTTTGATGTTGTCTGGCATTTTCGCAGCGTCGTCGCCCATCAGGTCGTGCATGATGGTTGCAGTACAGGCCAGCGGACGGATGGTGATGTCGATCGGACCTTTGGTTTCCAGACCGCCAACCAGTTTGTGGTGGTCGATGATCGCGGTGATGTTCGCGTCATTGATCGCGTCAGGCAGTTCGGCAGGGTTGTTGGTGTCAACGATGACAACGTCCTGATCCGCTTCTACGCCGGAAATGATCTCTGGCTTTTCAAAGCCCCATTTTTCAACAACGAATGCGGCTTCGGTGTTTGGTTCGCCCAGCAGGACTGCTTTGGCGTCGATGCCTTTAATTTCGTTCAGATACCAAGCCCAAATAATAGGAGAGCCGGTGGAATCGGTGTCAGGGGATTTATGGCCAAAAACAAGCGTAGTCATGGGAGGATGCCTCTGCGGAATAATGTTTCGCGGGCCTTATAGGGGGCGGTTGGGCGCTTGTCACCTGTCTGCAACGCCGCAAGGGGCGTAGAAATGGTCTAATTGCATGGGACAGGATGCCAAGCTAGGGGATGGTATGGCTGCAATCCGCGAAACTGACCTGTATCTGCCGCTCAAGTCCTATCTTGAGGCGCAAGGCTATGAGGTAAAGGCCGAAATCGCGTCGGCCGATGTTGTGGCGATCCGCGCGGGCGATGCACCTGTGATTGTCGAACTGAAAACGGGGTTTTCGCTGGCCTTGCTGCATCAGGCGGTGGCGCGGCTATCTGTCACGGATGCCGTCTATGTCTGCGTGCCGCGTCCCAAAGGGCGGGCAGGGTACAAGGCGATGTTGGCCAACATCAAACTATGCCGCCGTTTGGGGCTGGGTGTTCTGACGGTGCGGTTGCCTGATGGCGTGGTCGAACCGCACTGCGATCCCGTTCCCTATGCGCCGCGCAAATCCAAACCGAAATCCGCCGCGCTGATCCGTGAATTTCAGGCGCGTCAGGGTGATCCCAATCTGGGCGGCACGCGCGGCGGGATCGTCACGGCCTACAGGCAAGACGCCGTGCGCTGTGCTGCGCATCTGGCTGAACACGGCCCGACCAAAGGCGCGGCGGTGGCCAAGGCAACAGGCGTCACCCGTGCCACGGCAATTATGGCCGCAAACCATTACGGTTGGTTCGAACGCGTGGAAAAAGGGATCTACGCGATCACTCAGGACGGTTTGCAGGCAAATCCACGGCCCAAGGATGTGGGGTAACCGTCCACCCGTTCTGCGCCAGCAGGTTCAGCACGCCATATTCCCCCGGCAAATGTGCCGCCCCGAACAAAGCCAGCGTTTTGCCATTCGCGGCGGCCTCTTCGATCACGGGTATCCACGCGATGTTGCGGTCGACCAATAACTCTTGGGTTAAGGCTTCGAATGTTTCAGTGGCCTCTGGCGTGGTGCCGTCTGGCGTCAGCGCCAGCGCGGCGCGCGACAATTCCCAAACACGCGCGGTTTCACCGTTAAAATAGCTGTCCAGCGTGGACATGAATAACGCATTTTCAAATTCGCTACCGACCAGTGATAATTTCATCAGATCGATCTGATCTTCGACGGATGGCCCCGACAGGATTTCTAACGTTGTACGCCAATCCTCTAGGCTGGTCGTCGGGATGTCCAATGTGACCGCGTCCTGCATGACCATAGCGTCCAGTCCGTTCAGGCCATTTACAATATCCTGCATCGCGCAGGGCGGAGTGCCGATCATCACCAGCAGGTACCACGGCTGTAATCGGGCCGCCATCACCGTTGGTAACCCGCGTGCGATGGCGGCCTCCTTTATCAATTCCCACGTCGGTTCATCTACCAATTCGATCAAGGTCTGACCTTCGGGCAGCAATAGTTTCGACGGATCGGCAACCATTTCGGATTGCATGACCGCCTGATCGTCCAGCGTCATTTCCACAAGCAGATGATCAACCGTTGCCAGATCGTGTTGAACCATCCCGTTAATGAACGACAGGCGCGGGTCCCAGATGTGCACGGATCCCCACAGAATGACCTCTTTATCGTCCCGAGTCGCCTTCCACGTGATGCCTTGGGCGTATGGAATTGCGTCGACGGCCTGATCAACGGCTGCCAGCGTTTCCGCAGATAAATGGGTTTCTATGCCGTCGCCGATGCAAAACGCTTGCACGGCCACAGGGCAGGTTGAAATCAGAAATCCGGCTACGATCGCACGCAAGGACATCAATAAACTCCGATACTTATTGATTTTGCAGCATAGGGTTCAGCCCACCCTGCTGCCAGCGGCAATTTCCGCGCCCGCAGTGATCGGCGGTAAAATGACGAAAATCGGTTGGTTTTTTTATCAGGGGCCCTGTTGACAGGTCTGATTACGTTGCCTAACTCTTTGCCGTTAGCACTCGAACCGAGTGAGTGCTAATAGCCCCAGAGGAGGGGCTTGGTAACAGAAATTACAGATAGCTAGGGAGCTACCGAAATGGCTTTTAAACCGCTGCATGACCGCGTTCTGGTCCGCCGTGTCCAAAGCGACGAAAAAACTGCGGGTGGTCTGATCATCCCAGATAGCGCCAAAGAAAAACCAGCCGAAGGCCAAGTTGTGGCTTGTGGCGAAGGCGCACGCAAAGATTCTGGTGAGCTGATCGCAATGGCTGTGAAAGAAGGCGACACCATTCTGTTCGGCAAATGGTCCGGCACCGAAGTCACCGTTGACGGTGAAGAGCTACTCATCATGAAAGAAAGCGACATCCTCGGCATCATCGCCTGAGATCGCATCTTTTCACGAAAAATAAGTAAGGATTACAGCAATGGCTGCTAAAGACGTAAAATTCGGCACCGAAGCCCGTAACCGCATGCTGCAGGGTGTAAACATCCTGGCAGACGCAGTTAAGGTAACGCTGGGCCCAAAAGGCCGTAACGTTGTTCTGGAAAAATCGTTCGGTGCTCCACGCATCACCAAAGACGGTGTTTCCGTAGCAAAAGAGATCGAACTGGAAGACAAGTTCGAAAACATGGGCGCGCAGATGGTCAAAGAAGTGGCTTCGCGCACTAACGACGAAGCTGGTGACGGCACCACTACCGCAACCGTTCTGGCACAGGCAATCGTCAAAGAAGGTCTGAAGCAAGTTGCAGCTGGTCTGAACCCAATGGACCTGAAGCGCGGCATCGATCTGGCAACTTCGAAAGTTGTTGAGCAGATCAAAGCAATGGCTCGCGAAGTTGCAGATTCGGACGAAGTTGCACAGGTCGGCACCATTTCGGCAAACGGCGAAGCAACCATCGGTCGTCAGATCGCAGACGCTATGCAAAAAGTTGGCAACGACGGCGTTATCACCGTTGAAGAAAACAAAGGCATGGAAACCGAAGTAGAAGTCGTCGAAGGCATGCAGTTCGACCGTGGCTTCTTGTC
Organism: Marivivens sp. ABH4_498; assembly: GCF_056160585.1. NCBI lineage: Bacteria > Pseudomonadati > Pseudomonadota > Alphaproteobacteria > Rhodobacterales > Paracoccaceae > Marivivens > Marivivens sp. ABH4_498. The sequence goes on along the minus strand of NZ_JBSWXL010000001.1, from coordinate 401,360 downwards.
GCCATACTTTGTCACCAACCCAGACAAAATGATCGCAGAGCTGGAAGACGCTGTCATCCTGCTGCACGAAAAGAAACTGTCGTCGCTACAGCCAATGGTTCCTCTGCTGGAATCGGTGATCCAGTCGCAAAAGCCACTGATCATCATCGCTGAAGACGTAGAAGGCGAAGCGCTGGCAACTTTGGTTGTGAACAAACTGCGCGGCGGCCTGAAAATTGCAGCTGTCAAAGCACCTGGTTTCGGCGATCGCCGCAAAGCAATGCTGCAGGACATCGCAATTCTGACCGGCGGTCAGGTCATCTCCGAAGACCTGGGTATGAAGCTGGAAAACGTCACCATGGACATGCTGGGTTCGGCTAAGAAAGTTCAGATCTCCAAAGACAACACCACCATCGTTGACGGCGCTGGCGAAAAGGCAGAGATCGAAGCACGCGTTGCACAGATCCGCACCCAGATCGAAGAAACTTCGTCCGACTACGACCGTGAAAAACTGCAGGAACGCGTTGCGAAACTGGCAGGCGGTGTTGCGGTTATCCGCGTTGGCGGCCTGACCGAAGTCGAAGTGAAAGAGCGTAAAGACCGCGTTGATGACGCACTGAACGCAACCCGCGCAGCTGTCCAAGAGGGCATCGTTGTTGGCGGTGGTGTTGCTCTGGTTCAGGCAGCAAAAGGCCTGGAAGGTCTGGAAGGCGTGAACGCTGACCAGAACGCAGGTATCGCACTGGTTCGTCGCGCACTAGAGGCTCCTCTGCGTCAGATCGCAGAAAACGCTGGTGTTGACGGTGCAGTTGTTGCTGGCAAAGTTCGCGAATCCGACGACAAAAACTTTGGTTTCAACGCTCAGTCCGAAGAATATGGCGACATGTTCAAATTCGGCGTGATCGACCCAGCAAAAGTAACCCGTACCGCGTTGGAAGACGCAGCATCGGTTGCTGGCCTGCTGATCACCACCGAAGCAATGGTTGCTGACAAACCAGCCAAAGAAGGCGCTGCACCAGCAATGCCTGACATGGGCGGCATGGGCGGCATGATGTAATCATCGCCAACCGGCAGTATAAGGACGGGGTCGCCATTTGGCGGCCCCGTTTTTCTTTGGGGGAATAGATGCCTTTTGTTGTGATCGCAGTCTTTGCTATTTGTGCGTTGGCTGCCAATTCGGTCCTAATTCGTATGGCCGTTGTAGATTTCGGCGCGGACCCTGCGCAGTTTGCTGTGGTGCGCGTGGCGGCAGGTGCGTTGGTGCTGATGTCGCTTGCGACCCGTGGGCGCGCAATGGAATGGCCCAAGCCGGCCCGCGTGGCCAAAGGCGCGGTTGCCTTGGCCGGATATATCATCGGGTTTTCGATTGCGTACCGCAGTTTGGATACGGGGCTGGGCGCGCTGATCCTGTTTGGATCGGTGCAGCTGACGATCTTTGCTGCCGTGGTGATCGGCGGCGCGTCTATTCATCGTTTGCAATGGGCCGGCACGGCCATCGCGTTGGGCGGACTGGCGTATTTGCTGCGGCCTGATGGATCGGATGTGTCTTATATCGATGTGGCGCTGATGATTGGCGCGGGTGCGGCGTGGGGCGCGTATACGTTGCTGGGGCGCGGAGCCTCTGACCCCATCCAGAACAACGCGGTGAATTTTGCCTTTGCGCTGCCTTTGGTTGCGCCGTTGTTATTGATTTCAAACGGTGAATTGGGGGCAGGGGGGCTGATCTGCGCCGTGCTGTCTGGCGCGATTGCGTCGGGCTTGGGCTATGCCGCGTGGTACACGGTTGTCGCGCGGATCGATGCGGCCACAGCGGGCATTGTGCAGTTGTCTGTGCCGGTGATCGCGGCCTTTGGCGGGCTGCTGATCGTGGATGAACCAATCACGTTGCGCCTGATGATCGGGGCTGCGTTGGTTCTGGGCGGTATCGCCGTATCGATGATCCCCCAGATGCGAAAACGGCGCCCGTAGGCGCCGATTTCTTTATGCGTTGATGTAGGCCGTCAGTGTCGCCGCGACGCCGTTTTCATACAGGCTATTCAATGCCTTGCTGAATGCGGCGACAAAGGTTTCGTTCTGCCCCAGATCGCCGAATACGGCGGTGTTTTCCAAGAACGCGGCTGGGCGTTCTTTGGCCTCTTCGGCGTATTCTTTTAGCGCGACATGGTTGTCATCGTTTGGTTCGATGACATTGCCAGCTTCGTCCACGCGGGTGCAGTAGCGGCACCACAAAGCGACCTCGAGAGCTAGGCCGTAGACATCCGCGCCATTGGCCAGCGCGTCGCGCAGGGTTGGTAGGATGAATTTCGGCTGGCGGTTCGATCCGTCCAGACATAGGCGCGGGATGGTGTCGCCAATTTCTGGGTTGGAAAAACGTTGGATGATCGTTTTGCGGTATTTTTGATAATCCACGCCTTCGATCGGGTCCAATGTCGGGATTACTTCGCGCTGTTCCAATGCGTCTAGCCAGCCGCTGATCAGCGGATCGGCCATCGCATCATGCACAAAGTGGTGACCCAGCAGAGCCGATGGATAGGCGATCGCCGCGTGGCCGCCGTTTAGAATGCGCAGCTTCATCAGTTCGTATTTCGCGACATCCGCCACAAATTCTGCACCGACTTCTTCCAATGCTGGGCGACCTTGGGGGAAGTTGTCCTCTAGCACCCATTGGCGGAATGGCTCGCACGCCACTGGGGCTGCGTCGCAGATGCCGAATTTGTCGCGCACCAGATGGCGTTCGCGTTCCGACGTTGCGGGCGTGATGCAATCAACCATCGAATTTGGAAATGCAACGTTTGCTTCGACCCATGCAGCGAATTCCGGATCGGACAGTTTCGCCAGACCAACGACGGTCTGTTTCGCAACGTGGCCGTTTTCCGGCAGGTTGTCACAGGACATCACGGTGAACGGCTGTTCGCCCGCGTCGCGGCGTAGGCGCAATGCCTTTAGGATCATGCCGAATACGGTCGATGGGTTGTCGGGGTTTTCCGCATCTGCCACGATATCGGGGTGCTGCGTGTCAAACCCATCGGTTAGGGCATCGACGTAGTAACCGCCTTCGGTGATGGTGGTAGAGACGATTTTAATCTGCGGGTTGGCCATCGCGGCAACGGTGGCGTCTGGGCAGATTTCAACGAAATCAGCCATGGACCCGATGACTTGCGCCGTTAGGCCCGATGGGTCCAGTTCGACGACGGTTGTCAGCCAATCCTGTTCCGCCAGAACATCGCGCATGCGTGCATCGCCCTGACGAACGCCGGCGCCTTGGATGGCCCAGTCGTGATCGCGCCCCAAAGCGAACAGACGGTCCAGATAAACAGCCATGTGGGCGCGGTGAAAGTTACCGATGCCAACGTGCAGGATGCCGCAGGTCAATCCGCTGCGGTCATATTTCGGAGCAGCAACATTTTGACCAAGGTCGGCCAAAGCTGCGGAGTTCAAGTTGATAGCCATAGTGTGCCATCCAATTACTGCCGCATCGACGCGCGCGCCTAGCGGTGGGGGGTCAACAAAACAGGGGCATCGCCCCCGCACGGGAAGGAGAGCCGCGCCAAACAGATCGGCGCGACCCAATTGCCCTTAGGCGATGCGCAGACCTGCGCTGTCAAAGCGGTGGATTTTGTCCGCTTGTGGGGTCAGGTAAACGGTGTCGCCGTGGCGCAGACCGAATTCGCCGTTCACGCGTACAGTCAATGTTTCTGCCAGACCAGTGTCATGAACGTGCAAGAACGTATCGGAACCCAAGTGTTCGGAAACGCCAACCTTGCCGGACCATGTGCCTTCGGTGGCCGATGCGTCCAGATGTTCTGGGCGGATACCGATGGTTGCAGCGTTGTGTTTGGCGGCTTCGTCGCCTTCGATGAAATTCATCTTTGGCGAACCGATGAAACCAGCAACAAACAGGTTGCGTGGTTCGCGGTACAGATCCAAAGGCGATCCCACCTGTTCGATGTTACCCGCGTTCAGAACAACGATTTTATCTGCCATGGTCATGGCTTCGACTTGGTCGTGCGTCACATAGATCATGGTGGTTTTCAGACGTTCGTGCAGTTCCGAAATTTCCAGACGCATGCCAACGCGCAGCGCCGCGTCCAAGTTCGACAGTGGTTCGTCGAACAAGAATGCCGACGGTTCACGAACAATCGCACGGCCGATTGCCACACGCTGACGCTGACCACCCGATAGCTGACCAGGGCGGCGATCAATGTAGCTGTCCAGGTTCAGAACTTCGGCGGCTTTGTTCACGCGTTTGTCGATTTCGGCCTGATCCATCTTCGCCATCTTCAAAGGGAAGGCGATGTTTTTACGCACCGACATATGCGGGTACAGCGCGTAAGACTGGAACACCATCGCCAGACCGCGTTTTGCGGGTGGCAGTTCGGTTGCGTCGTTGCCGTCGATGCGGATCTGACCCGAGGATACGTCCTCTAGGCCTGCGATCAGGCGCAGCAGCGTGGATTTACCGCAGCCCGATGGACCTACGAATACAACGAATTCGCCGTCTTCGATTGTCAGGTCCAGCGGAGGGATGACGTTTACGTCGCCAAAAGATTTGGTGACTTTATCAAGAGTAATGCGTCCCATATTCGTATTCCCTTACTTCACGGCGCCAAAGGTCAGGCCGCGGACAAGTTGTTTCTGGCTGAACCAGCCCATGATCAGGATCGGTGCGATCGCCATGGTCGAGGCAGCAGATAGTTTTGCGTAGAACAGGCCTTCGGGGCTGGAATAGCTTGCGATAAAGGCTGTCAGTGGAGCTGCTTTGGTGACGGTCAGGTTGATCGTCCAGAACGCTTCGTTCCAGGCGAGGATGATGTTCAGCAGCATTGTGGATGCGATGCCCGGAATGGCCATCGGCGTCAGGATATAGATGATCTCTTCCTTGAGCGATGCGCCGTCCATGCGTGCGGCTTCTAGGATTTCACCCGGAATTTCGCGGAAATAGGTGTACAGCATCCAGATAATGATCGGCAGGTTGATCAGCATGATGACCAGAACCAGCGCAACGTGGCTGTCCATCAGGCCCATTTTGGTTGCACCGATATAGATCGGGTACAGAACGCCAACTGCCGGCAGCATCTTTGTCGATAGCATCCACATCAGGATATCTTTGGTGCGTTTCGACGGGGTGAATGCCATCGACCATGCTGCAGGAATTGCCACGATCAGGCCCAGTACGGTCGACCCGACAGAGATGATGATCGAGTTCCACAAGAAGCTTGTGTAGTTCGAACGTTCCTGCACAACGGCATAGTTTTCCAGCGTCCAGTCAAAGAACAAGAAGATGGGCGGATCAGCGATGGCCTGACCTTCGGTTTTGAAACTGGTCAGGATGGTCCACAAGATCGGGAAAAAGATCAGCAGACCAATTGTCCATGCGATGGCGGTATTCAGCGCTTTTTGCTGTTTGGTAACAGAACGTGCCATTGTCGCCCCCTTAGTCCAGGTTTTTGCCGACGATGCGCATCAAGAAGATCGCAACGATGTTGGCAAGAATGATTGCGTATACGCCACCTGCAGAGCCCAGACCGACAGCTTGGCTTTCGATAATGCGCTGGAAAATCAGGTAGGTCAGAGTTTTGGTGCCAAAGGCGCCGCCGGTCGTCACGAAGATTTCTGCAAAGATCGACAGAAGGAAGATCGTCTGGATCAGCAGAACGATTGTGATTGCGCGGCTTAGGTGTGGCAGAATGATGTACCAGAAACGTGCCAGCGTCGGTGCGCCGTCCATTTCGGATGCTTCTAGTTGTTCACCGTCCAGCGATTGGATCGCGGTCAGTAGGATCAGCGTTGCAAACGGCAGCCACTGCCAACTGACGATGATGATGATGGACAGCAGCGACTGTTCGGACATCCATACCACCGGCTCTGCGCCGAAAAAGCGCCACAGGTGGGACAAAAGACCGTTGGTCGGGTCCATGAACATGTTCTTCCAAACCAGTGCCGAAACGGTTGGCATGACAAAGAACGGAGCGATGACCATGATGCGGACTATGCCTTGCCCCCACATCGGACGGTCAAGAAGCAGCGCAAGCAGGACACCAAAAACAATAGTGATGGCAAGAACGCCACCAACAATGATCAAAGTGGTAACAATGCTTGGCCAGAAAGAGCTACTGCTAATAAAGCGGGTATAGTTTTCGAACCCAGCGAAGCCTAGATCGCCGCCGCGCATTGGCCTGTAGTCGCGAAACGATAGGTACAGCGTGGCAGTCAGCGGAACGAGCATCCATCCCAGAAGGAGGGTGACCGCAGGCGCCATCATGAGGCGGGCAGCTGAGCGAGAGTGTTGTGTTGCCATGATACACTTCCTCTGTTGGCAGTAATGACACCACCTGAAAATTTATTGAGTTGTGCGGGGTGTTAGTAAAACACAGGGGGCAGCCATTGCTGACCGCCCCCTGCTTTGGAGGATTGCTTAGCGGTAGCCAGCAGCTTCCATTGCGTCGTTGGTGATCGCCTGTGCTTTTGCCAGTGCTTCTTCAACAGTTTGCTGACCTGCGTAAGCTGCCGAGAACTCTTGGCTTACTTCGGTTGCGATACCTGCGAATTCTGGGATCGCTGCGAACTGAACGCCAACGTATGGCGATTCTTCAACAGTCGAGTTCAGAGGATCAGCCGACAGGATCGAATCCAGGGTCATCTGAGCGAATGGAACTTCCATGTAGTTCGGGTTTTCGTACAGCGAGGTACGTGCGCCCGGAGGAACGTTTGCCCAACCTTCGTTCGCTGCTACCAGTTCGATGTAGTCGGTCGAGGTTGCCCATTCGATGAACTGTTTCGCAGCATCAGCTTTTTGCGAACCTGCTGGGATCGCCAGAGCCCATGCCCACAGCCAGTTCGAACGTTTGCCCAGGCCGTTGTCTGGTGCCAGTGCGAAACCGACCGAGTCAGCGACTTCGGAGTCGTTCGGGTTGGTTACGAAGGATGCCGCAACAGTTGCGTCGATCCACATGCCACATTTGCCTTGCTGGAACAGCGACAGGTTTTCGTTGAAACCGTTGGTCGCGTAACCGGCTGGGCCGGATTCATCCATCATGCCTTTGTAGAAGTTCAGGGTGTTTGCCCATGCTTCGGTGTCGAACTGAGCGTTCCAGTCCATGTCGAACCAGCGAGCGCCGAACGAGTTGGACATCGCAGTGATGAACGCGCCGCCTTCACCCCAGCCTGCTTTACCGCGCAGACAGATACCGTTGATGTCTGCATCACGGTCGGTCATTGCTGCTGCTGCTTCGCGGATGAATTCCCAAGTTGGGGCCGCTGGCATTTCCAGACCTGCTGCTTCCATCAGGTCGGTGCGGTACATAACCATCGACGATTCACCGTAGAATGGTGCCGCGTACAGGGTGCCGTCATAGGACAGACCACCAGCCATTGCTGGCAGGATGTCTGCAGCGTTGTATTCTTCGGACAGATCATCCAGCGGGACCAGCCAGCCGTTCGCGCCCCAGATCGGGGTTTCGTACATGCCGATGGTCATGATGTCGAATGCGCCACCGTTGGTCGAAATGTCGGTGGTTACGCGCTGACGCAGAACGTTCTCCTCCAGAGTGACCCACTCCAGCTCGATGCCGGTTTTCGCAGTGAAGTCGTCGTCCAGACCCTGCATGCGGATCATGTCGCCGTTGTTAACGGTCGCGATGGTCAGCGTATCTGCATTTGCTGCAACAGCAACAGAACACAGGGCAGTCGCGCCAAGAAGCGCGCGCACAGATTTATTCATGATTTTCCTCCCAATGCCCAAGTTTGGGCAATTGCTACGTTAGTGAGCAAATGTTCATCCATGCGGGGGTAATTTGTCAATACCCCTTATCCGCCGCACTGCCGCATTTGGGTAAGTGGTTGAATTAATTTATTTATTTTGTGTTTTTGGAAATATCGTTTTTATCTGGTCGACAACGAAATCAGGGGGCCGTCGATGTGTCGACGGCCCCCTGGCAATTGTAACGTCATGTAACAAATGGTTTTTAGCCGGCCAGAATCGCCTCGGCGGTAGATTCGTTGGTAAAGAGCCCGCTAATCAAATTACCGCGCAGTGCAGCACTGATTGCGCGTACCTTTGACGGACCGACAGCGACCGCTAGGAAATTGCTAGGGTGAACCGTTTTCAGCGGGGCAGAGGCAACGCGCGAATTGAACGCGCAGTCCAGAATTTCGCCGTTGTCGTCATAAATCCAGCTGGTGATTTCGCCCGCAGCACCCAAGGCCTGACATTCGGCCATTTCAGCGTCGGTTAGGAAACCGTCCACGTAAATAGGGGCTGTTTTATCCATCTGGCCAATGCCCACCAGCGTCAGATCCGCGTTTTCACACAGCGACAGCGTGTTACGCACGGCCTCTTGTTTGTGGAGCATCTGCAATTCTTCGGGCGATGTCGCAAGGCAAGGCAGCGGGTAGGGGTATTGCACCGCGCCCACGCGGTCGGCCAGTTGGATCGTCGCGTTATAGGGCGTTGCAGACCCGTCGGCCATCATGTTGCCCAACCGCGAAACGACACGGTGGTGGGGGCAATTCATGCGCGGGACTTGTTCAACTGTTGCCTTCAGCGCGCGGCCCGTGCCCAAGGCGATGATTTTGCCGTCTTTCGAATTTAGCGTGCGTTCCATGACGGCGGCGGCCGCGATCGCCGCGCCTGTCAGCAAATTCGGTGCATCAGGGTCGGACGGAACGATTTCGCAAAATTCGATACCGAACCGATCCTTGATCGCTTGGGCCAAATCCATGCAGCGGGCAATCGGATGATCTAAACGGACTTTCACCAGTTTTTCACTGACGGCCATCGCCACTAGACGCTGAGCCGACTGGCGCGACACGCCCAGTTTGCGCGCAATTTCGTCTTGGGTATTGCCCGCAACATAATACAGCCAACCTGCGCGTGCTGCGTCATCCAGACGGCTGGTTTCAGGGGTAAAGCGTCCGTTCGCCATGAGTGCCAATTCTACTTATTCTTTTCCAATCAGGTGCGCGAAATCCGACCATTTGTCAAAACATTGCACATCATGGGGTGGGCTGTACGGCATCCCGATCAGGTGGCTTGCACCGGTGTAGGCGTAGTGCTGCATTCCTGCTGCACGTGCAGCAATTAGGCCGGGTGGGCTGTCTTCGATCACCAATGCGCGGGATGGTTCAACGCCCATTTTTTCGGCCGCGAACAGAAACAAATCCGGCGCAGGTTTTCCGTTTTGAACCTGACTGGCCGTAAATACATTGTCGCCGAAAAAGGTTTTCAAACCAGTGAGTTCCAGCGACCGCGCAACACGTGGCGGACTGGATGACGTTGCCACGCAAAACGGTACGTCCAATGCGGCCAACACATCGGCAATCCCATCGGTTGTTTGCAACTGTGTTTCAAATCGCTGCAACAGCGAACTGCGGTACCGTTGTTCAAAGTCCGCGGGCAGTGGTTTGTCGAAACTTTCGCGGATGTTTTTTGCAACCGTAGGAAAGCTGCGCCCCAAACATTTTGTGCGTACATAGTCATAATCAATGTCGATTCCCAGAATCGCCAGTTCGTCGATCAAGGTATCAGCGCTGATGATTTCGCTATCGATCAACACGCCGTCGCAGTCAAAAATGATGAGGTCGAACATTGGGGCCTCTTGTGGTGGTCGGCTACGCGTATCACGAATGATATTGCGTTGCACATAGGCATCGTCGCGCTAGGGTGAGCGCGCAATATTTAGGTGATCCAATGACCAGCTTTTCTTTTTTCGACGGCCATAATGATTTTCTGTATCGGTATTATGCAAAAACCGCCGATCAGCGCCGCGCCATGTGGTTGACGGGCGAAGGTGCGCATCACTTAGATTTGCCTCGTATGCAAATGGCGGGATTTGCAGGCGGTTTTTTCGCCATTTGGGTTCCGTCCCCCGATGATGGATCTGGTCTGGATTTCGAAGCGTTAATGACAACGCTGCCATATGAATTGCCGCTGCCGCCGATGGTGGAGCAGGATGCAGCACTGCCCATCGCCATCGCCCAAGCCTCTTGTTTGCTGGAAATGGAACGTTTGTCGCAAGGCGCGTTAACCGTCTGCCGGACCGGGGAACAGGTATCGAAAACCGTTGCGAACCAAGGCGTCGCCGCGATCATGCACATGGAAGGCGCCGAAGCGATCGGAACTGACCTGTCGCAATTGCATCTGTGGCATCAGATGGGGTTACGGTCGCTTGGGCCGGTTTGGTCGCGGCCGACCCATTTCGGCGAAGGTGTGCCATTTGCATTTCCATCAACGCCCGATCATGGCGGCGGTTTGACCGCCTTGGGCAAAGATTTGGTGCGCGAATGCGATGCGCTGGGCATTTTGATCGACCTGTCGCACCTGAACGAAAAGGGGTTCGATGATGTGGCGGCGGTGTCATCGCGTCCGCTGATCGCGACCCATTCCAACGCGCACCACATCACGCCGTCCACCCGCAATCTGACCGACCGCCAGCTGCGGATGATTGCGGACAGCGATGGCATCGTTGGCGTCAATTTTGGCTGTGCGTTTCTGCGCGACGATGGTCAGCGCAATTCGGACACGGGGCTGGATGCTGTTCTACGCCATATGGATCACCTGTTGTCGATCCTTGGCGAAGACCGCGTCGCGTTGGGGTCCGATTTCGACGGGGCAGTGATCCCTGATGCGATTGGCGATGTTTTGGGCCTGCAGGATTTGGCCGAAGCAATGATGGCACATGGTTTTGGCACAGAACTGACCACAAAAATCACATCGCAAAACTGGATCGGGTTCTTGGCCCGTAACCTGTAATTTCATGATCCATGTCAAAGCCGTAACAACCCGCTCGGGGTAGCAAAGGGCCAATACACCATAAATCGGGGCTGCAACCTTAGACTTTTTGGTGTGGTGCCGCCTATGGGGGTGGACGTTAAACTACAGCCGAATGCACGAGGGGGAGCGATCCCGCGCGCGCACAGCAGACGGAGACTTTGACATGGATTATCAGACCTATTTCCGGTCGGAACTGGATCACCTACGCGAACAGGGTAACTATCGCGTTTTTGCTGATCTAGAACGTGAGCGCGGGAATTTCCCCAATGCTGACAATCACATCAAAGACGCCGTTCGCAAAGTCACCATCTGGTGTTCCAACGACTACCTAGGCATGGGGCAGCATCCAACCGTCCTGAACGCGATGCATGACGCGATTGACCGCGTCGGCGCGGGTGCGGGCGGGACACGCAATATTTCGGGCACCACGCACCACCACGTCCTGTTGGAACGCGAACTGGCTGACCTGCACGGCAAAGAATCGGCGCTGCTGTTCACGTCTGGGTACGTGTCGAACTGGGCCGCGCTGGGCACTTTGGCCGCGAAAATCCCGAACTGTTTGGTCATTTCCGACAGCCTGAACCACGCATCCATGATCGAAGGCATCCGCCATTCCAAAGCGGAACGGAAAATCTGGAAACACAACGATTTGGCCGATCTGGAACGTCTGCTGGCCGAACAGCCGTTGGACCGTCCGAAGCTGATCGCTTTTGAATCGGTGTATTCGATGGACGGTGATATCGCACCGATCCGCGAAATTTGCGATCTGGCCGATAAATACAACGCGATGACCTATCTGGACGAAGTCCACGCCGTCGGCATGTACGGCCCGCGCGGCGGCGGCATTGCCGAACGCGAAGGCCTGATGGATCGCCTGACCGTGATCGAAGGCACCTTGGGCAAAGCATTCGGCGTCATGGGCGGCTATATCGCCGCGTCCCGCGATCTGGTGGATTTCGTGCGGTCGTTTGCGTCTGGTTTCATCTTTACCACCGCGCTGCCGCCTGCTGTGGCGGCAGGGGCCTGCGCCGCGATCAAACATCTGAAAACGTCCCAAACCGAACGCGACAGCCAACAGGCCAAAGTGGCCGAGGTCCGCGCGCGTCTGGACGCCGCTGGCATCCCGCATATCGAAAACCCCAGCCATATTATTCCTGTGATGGTGGGCGATCCTGTGAAATGTAAATGGATTTCGGACGTGTTGATGGATCGCTATGGCATCTACATTCAGCCGATTAACTATCCGACCGTCCCCAAAGGCACCGAACGTTTGCGCATCACCCCATCGCCCGTGCACAGCGCGGCAGACATCGATCACCTTATCGACGCGCTGGACGAACTATGGGCGCAATGCCAGTCGGCGCAGATGCCAATGGCGGCCCAATAGCGACGCGCCTGTCGTTTTAAGACGCAAATGAATCGTGGATAGTCGCAATTCTGCTATTTACATAGCGGAAGAAGTTTCTTATCGGAAACCTACGTGCACGGGAGAGCGAGAAAAACTCGCGCCGAAGGAGCAACCGCCCCGGTAAACTCTCAGGCAAACGGACCGGCACGTGTAAAACTCTGGAGAGAGGCGCGAAAGCGTCCGCCGACGGGATAACGATCTCAGGCAACAAGGACAGAGGGGGCATCTTGGATCGGGTTCACGCCCGAAAGCTGTCTACGGGATGACCGATATGAAACGCACGGGGCTATACGACCTACACATTGAACTGGGCGCCAAAATGGTGCCTTTCGCTGGCTATGAAATGCCCGTCCAATATCCGTTGGGCGTGATGAAAGAACACCAATGGACCCGCGAACACGCGGGCCTGTTCGACGTCAGCCATATGGGTCAGGTCAACCTGCGTCCGAAATCGGGTGATGTGGCCGATGCGGCGCGGGCGCTGGAAACGCTGGTGCCTGTCGATGTTCTGGGTCTGGCCCATGGCCGTCAGCGGTACGCGTTTTTCACCAACGCAAAGGGCGGCATTCTGGACGATCTGATGATTGTGAACTTGAATGACGATCGTGCGCTGTTTCTGGTCGTAAACGCCGCCTGCAAAGATGCCGATATCGCACACCTGAGCGCCCACCTGTCCGATACCTGCGAAATCGAGGTTCTGACCGATCGCGCCCTGATCGCGTTGCAGGGTCCAAAAGCCGAACAGGCGCTGGCGCGTTTGTATCCAGCTGTGACCGACATGCGTTTCATGGATCACGCGTGGTTCGACGGCGATCAGGTTTGGGTGTCCCGTTCGGGCTATAGCGGCGAAGACGGTTTTGAAATCTCGGTCCCTGCGGCAGGTGCGGATGCGTTCGTCCGCCAGCTATTGGCGATGGAAGAGGTCGAACCGATTGGCCTAGGCGCGCGTGACAGCCTGCGGCTAGAGGCAGGTCTGTGCCTATACGGGTCCGATCTGGATGAAACCACGACCCCCGTTGCGGCGGATCTGAAATGGGCAATCCAGAAATCGCGCCGCACTGGCGACCGCGCGGGCGGTTTCCCTGGTGCGGATATTATCCTGAACGAATTTGAAAACGGTGCGGCCACCAAACGTGTTGGCCTACGCCCCGAAGGCCGCGCGCCGATGCGTGCGCAAACGCCTCTGTTTGATGCCGCCGAAGGTGGCGCCCAGATTGGCGAAGTTACCTCGGGCGCGTTTGGTCCATCCATTCAGGCGCCAATGTCGATGGGGTATATCCCGTCGGAACTGGCTGCCGAAGGCACCACCGTTTGGGGCGAGGTGCGCGGAAAACGCCTGCCCGCTAAAGTGACGGCTCTGCCGTTCCGTCCTGCTAACTATAAACGCTGAAGTTCCGACAGGAGACATAGGGACATGAAATACACCGAAGAACACGAATGGCTGCGCGTCGAAGGCGATCTGGTTGTTGTCGGCATTACCGAACACGCGACCGAACAGCTGGGTGATATCGTCTTTGTTGAACTGCCCGAAGAAGGCACCGAAGTCGCTAAAGACGACGAAGTTGTTGTGATTGAATCGGTCAAAGCAGCGTCCGACATTTTGGCACCGTTGGATGGCGAAATCGTCGAAGTGAACGACGTTCTGTCCGACAACCCCGCGCTGGTAAACGAAGACCCGTTGAACGACGGCTGGTTCTTTAAAATGAAGATCGAGGACCTGTCGGCCCTTGATGACTACATGGACGAAGCCGAATACAAAGATCACATCGGCTGATCCACTGACATCGCCCTGATGGGCATCTGAAACCTAATGCTGCGGCGGGGCGACCTGCCGCAATCGACCCTTTGTATCCAATAGGCTGCGATCATGTCCTTTAAACCGACCGACTACCGCCCTTATGATTTTGCGAACCGCCGTCACATCGGCCCCAGCCCTGCGGAAATGTCCGAAATGCTGGCTGTTGTCGGGGCAGATAGCCTAGAGGATCTGATCGATCAAACGATCCCTGCGTCCTTGCGTCAGGCCGAACCGCTGGATTTCGGCAAACCCAAATCCGAAGGCGAATTGCTGTATTTTCTGGGCGAAGTTGCCAAGAAAAACAAACAGATGACGTCTCTGATCGGGCAGGGGTTTTACGGCACGGTCACGCCGCCTGCGATCCAGCGGAACATTCTGGAAAACCCAGCGTGGTACACGGCCTATACGCCGTATCAGCCTGAAATTTCGCAGGGCCGACTAGAGGCATTGCTGAACTACCAGACCATGGTGTGCGACCTGACGGGCATGGAAATCGCCAACGCATCCCTATTGGACGAAGCCACCGCCGCTGCCGAAGCCATGACCATGGCGCAGCGGTCCGCCAAATCCAAAGCCAAAGCGTTTTTCATCGACGAAAACTGCCATCCGCAGAACATCGAGGTTATGAAAACCCGCGCCGCGCCGCTGGATATCGACATCATCGTGGGCAACCCAGATGATCTGGTCGCCGAAGACGTCTTTGCCGCGATTTTTCAGTATCCGGGCACCTATGGTCACGTCCGTGATTTCACCGCGCAGATGGACGCGCTGCACGCTGCCAAAGCGCTGGGCATTGTGATCGCCGACCCGTTGGCTCTGACCCTGCTAAAAGAACCAGGCGCGATGGGCGCGGATATCGCCGTGGGATCGACCCAGCGTTTCGGCGTTCCGCTGGGCTATGGCGGCCCGCACGCAGCATATTTTGCATGTAAAGACGCCTACAAACGGTCCATGCCGGGCCGTATCGTTGGCGTATCCGTCGATAGCCGTGGCGGCAAAGCGTTGCGCCTGTCCCTGCAAACCCGCGAACAGCACATCCGCCGCGAAAAGGCGACGTCGAACGTCTGTACCGCGCAGGCATTGTTGGCTGTCATGGCGTCGATGTATGCCGTGTTCCACGGTCCTGTTGGGCTCAAGGCGATTGCCCAGCGTATTCACCGCAAAACCGTGCGCATGGTGCGCGGGCTAGAGGCGGCAGGGTTCACCGTCGAACCTGATGCCTATTTCGACACCGTCACGGTCGAGGTCGGAGCGTTGCAAGCCACTGTCATGAAATCCGCGGTCGAAGAGGGCATTAACCTACGCAAAGTCGGCGAAACCAAGGTCGGCATCAGCCTAGACGAACGCACCCGCCGTTCGACGATCGAAGCCGTCTGGCGCGCCTTTGGCATCACCAAACAAGACGACGACCTGACCCATCACTATGTGATCCCAGAAAACATGGTGCGTCAGTCCGATTACCTGAACCACCCGATTTTCCACATGAACCGCGCTGAAACCGAAATGATGCGCTATATGCGTCGTCTGTCGGATCGTGACCTTGCGCTGGATCGCGCGATGATCCCGCTGGGGTCGTGCACCATGAAACTGAACGCGGCGGCGGAAATGATGCCGATCACGTGGCCCGAATTTGCGTTCCTGCACCCGTTTGCCCCTGTGGATCAGGCGGCTGGTTATCAGCAGATGATCGCGGACCTGTCGCAAAAACTTTGCGTCATCACGGGCTATGACGATATGTCGATGCAGCCGAATTCTGGCGCTCAGGGTGAATATGCGGGTCTGCTGACGATTTTGGCCTACCACCGCGCGAACGGTGACGATCAGCGCAAAATTTGCCTGATCCCGATGTCTGCCCACGGCACCAACCCTGCCACCGCGCAGATGTGCGGCATGGATGTGGTTGTGGTGAAATCAGCGCCGAACGGTGACATCGACGTCGCGGATTTCCGTGCCAAGGCGGAAAAGGCGGGCGATAAACTGGGCGCTTGCATGATCACCTATCCGTCCACCCACGGCGTGTTCGAAGAAACCGTTCGCGAAGTGTGCCAGATCACGCATGATTTCGGCGGACAGGTCTATATCGACGGCGCGAACCTGAACGCGATGGTCGGTCTGGTCAGACCGGGTGACATCGGCGGTGACGTCAGCCATTTGAACTTGCACAAAACCTTTGCCATTCCGCACGGCGGCGGCGGCCCGGGCATGGGCCCGATCGGTGTCAAATCGCACCTTGCGCCGTTCCTGCCGGGTCACCCTGAAACGGGCGGTATCACGGGGCCTGTGTCGGCCGCGCCATGGGGGTCTGCATCGATCCTGCTGATTTCGTGGGCCTATGTGTTGATGATGGGTGGTCAGGGCCTGACCCAAGCCACCAAAGTCGCGATCCTGAACGCCAACTACATCGCCAAACGGCTAGAGGGCGCTTTTGACATCCTGTTCAAAGGCACCAATGGCCGCATCGCGCATGAATGCATTCTGGACACGCGTCCGTTCAATGATGACCACCATGTCACCGTAGACGATATCGCCAAACGCCTGATCGATAACGGGTTCCATGCCCCAACTATGAGCTGGCCCGTCGCGGGCACCCTGATGGTCGAACCGACGGAATCCGAAACCAAGGCTGAACTGGACCGTTTCTGCGATGCCATGCTGTCGATCCGCACGGAAATCGACAAAATCGCATCGGGCACATGGCCTGCGGATAACAACCCGCTGAAACACGCGCCGCACACGGTCGAAGACCTGATTGGCGATTGGGACCGCCCCTATTCTCGCGAAGAGGCCTGTTATCCCGCCGGATCGTTCCGCGTGGACAAATACTGGGCGCCTGTGAACCGCGTTGATAACGTATGGGGTGACCGCAATTTGATGTGTATCTGTCCGCCGTTGGCCAACTACGCATCCTGATTTTTTGGACCCCCGGGGGCAGAACGCCTGCCGGGGTTTCCTTTTGGGTAAAGTTGACCTAACGTCAATTAAATCTTAACTTGGGGGTATTCCCCACTATGATTTTTTGAACAAACCTGTTCAATTTAAGGGGCAATAATCTTTTTAAATGTGAATTGGGCGCTCATTCTGTTCGGGGAGGGACTAGGCGTCTATGGGTGAATTTGTGTTAGGGGATTGATATGGTTGCATTAACCGCGATGGGAGCGGCGCAATTGAAAGGTCTGAAAAATACGCAACGGTTTCCGCAAATGATGCGGGCGCCGATTTTGGATGGCTTTACTGATTCGGAAAAATACGAAATCATCAACGACGCGCGGTTGCTGTTTTTCCGCGAAGCGGGTGATTTCCTACATCAAGACGTGGTTCCTGATGCGATGTACATCGTCGCACAAGGCCAAGCAGAGGTCATTTTCATCACCGACCGCGGCGCACGATCGCCGGTCCTGTTGGCCAATGTCGGAATGACCTTGGGCGTGACAGAAACGATTGGTGATTTGCCTTGCGCCGCGTCCTGCCGCGCCAGCGCGGGCACTTGCCTGTTGATGCTTGAAAAATCGACGGTTCAGCGGCTCATTCGTGATCTGCGGTTTTTACGCAATATCGCCCGCAACATGCACGAGGTGATGATCCGCTATAACAACTTCCGCGCAGCGGAAAAGGATCTGCCGGTGTCGCAACGCGTTGCGCATTATTTGTTGGAATTGCGCAACAGCGACAATTCGATCCGCCACAGTCAGGCGTTTCTGGGCGAAGCGGTCGGTTGTTCGCGCCAAACGATCAACAAAATCCTAGGACGCATGCGATCCTGCGGTGTGGTCACAATCGAAAAGGGTGTCATCCATATCGAAGACCCTGACGCGCTGAATCACTGGGCTGACCACGACGAAGGTTAATCGCGAAACAGGGTTGTCGGGTAGGGTCAAAGGCCCTATGTGGCGTGGTTCTAGGTTGCGTTTTTCTACGCCAGTGGGGGACACATGATCGACACGCCATATTACCTGATCGACAAAGCACGCCTGACGCCAAACATGGAAAAAATCGCGTGGTTACGCGAAGAGTCCGGTGCCAAGGCACTGCTGGCTTTGAAATGTTTTGCGACTTGGTCTGTGTTTGATTTCATGTCCGAATACATGGACGGCACCACGTCCAGTTCCCTGTTCGAGGTAAAGCTGGGCCGCGAAAAATTCCCCGGTGAAACCCACGCCTATTCCGTTGCGTGGAAAGACGATGAAATCGACGACGTTCTGGCCAATTCGGACAAGGTGATTTTCAACACCGTCGGCCAGCTGTCGCGTTTCAATGACGTCAGCCGCAATCACACGCGCGGTCTGCGCGTAAACCCAGGTGTGTCCACGTCAGGTTTCGATCTGGCCGACCCTGCGCGCCCGTTCAGCCGTTTGGGCGAACATGACCCCGCCAACATCGAACCTGTTCTGGATCAGATCACTGGGTTCATGTTCCACAACAACTGTGAAAATGCGGATTTCGAACGCTTTGACGCGATGCTGAACAGCATTGAACAGCGGTTCGGCCACCTGATCCGCCAGATGGATTGGATCAGCCTTGGCGGCGGTATCCATTTCACGGGCGAAGGGTACCCATTGGACAAACTGGCCGAACGTTTGAAACGTTTTGCTGGTCAAAACGACGTGCAGGTCTATCTGGAACCGGGTGAGGCTGCGATCACGAAATCGACGACGCTGGAACTGACCGTTCTGGACACGCTGCACAACGGTAAAAATCTGGCCATCGTGGACAGCAGCATCGAGGCGCACATGCTGGACCTGCTGATCTACCGCGAAAGCGCCAAAATGAACGAATCCGGCGATCAGGATTGGATGATCTGCGGTAAATCCTGCCTTGCGGGCGATATTTTCGGCGAATTCAAATTCGACGCCCCGCTAAAGGCTGGTGACCGCATCAGCATTCAGGACGCCGCCGGATATACGATGGTGAAAAAGAACTGGTTCAACGGCGTGAAAATGCCCGCGATTGCCATTCGCGAATTGGACGGATCGACCCGTCTGGTCAAAGATTTCACCTATGATGATTTTTCGGCTGCTTTGTCGTAAAACCTTGCCCTTGTGGGCGCAAACTCACTGAAACTGGACTGTAGGAGGTCTCTTGAGTTGAAACAGAACGTACTCATCATCGGCGCCGGTGGCGTCGCTCAGGTCGTAGCGCATAAATGCGCGCAAAATAACGATGTGCTAGGCGATATCCATATCGCGAGCCGGACCGTTTCCAAATGCGAAGCGATCCTTGAGTCCGTCCGTGAAAAGGGCGCAATGAAAAATGATGGCGTTCTAAAGGCTCATCAGGTCGACGCGATGGATACCGCCGCAGTGGCGCAGCTGATCCGCGACACAGGCGTTGAAATCGTGATCAACGTGGGGTCGGCGTTTGTGAACATGTATGTGCTGGATGCGTGCATCGAAACAGGCGTTGCCTATATCGACACCGCGATCCACGAAGATCCGGCAAAAATTTGCGAAACGCCACCATGGTACGCAAACTATGAATGGAAAAAACGCGATCTTTGCGCTGAAAAAGGCGTGACCGCGATTTTGGGCGCTGGTTTCGACCCGGGCGTCGTGAACGCATTTGCGCGTTTCGCTGTTGATATGATGGACGAAGTGAAATCGATCGACATCGTCGACATCAACGCAGGCAGCCACGGCAAATATTTCGCGACCAATTTCGATCCAGAGATTAACTTCCGCGAATTCACTGGCGTCGTCTACTATTGGGAAGACCAGCAGTGGAAAGAAACCACCATGTTCGCATCGGGCCACGATTGGGAACTGCCTGTCGTCGGCACCTGCCGCGCGTATCAGTCCGGCCACGACGAAGTGCATTCGCTGGCGGCGAACTATCCGCAAGCCGACGTGCGTTTCTGGATGGGCTTTGGCGATCACTACATCAACGTGTTCACCGTGCTGAAAAATCTGGGCCTGTTGTCCGAACAACCTGTTGTCACCGCCGAGGGCCAAGAGGTCGTGCCGCTGAAAGTGGTCAAGGCGGTTCTGCCTGACCCCGCATCGCTGGCTCCGAACTACACTGGTAAAACCTGCATCGGCGATTTAGTCAAAGGCACCAAAGACGGCAAAGATTACGAAGTCTTTGTCTACAACGTGGCCGACCACAAAGAGGCGTATGAAGAGGTTGGTAGCCAAGGTATTTCCTATACCGCAGGTGTGCCGCCTGTGGCTGCGGCGATGCTGGTTGCGACCGGTGAATGGGACGCCAAGACGATGAAAAACGTCGAAGAGCTGGACCCGAAACCGTTCTTTACCATTCTTGACCGCATCGGTCTGCCGACCCGTAAACGCGTTGGCGGCTTGCATGGCGTCGACACCGCCTGGAACGAATAACAACAAAAGGCGGGCCATGGCCCGCCTTTTTCGCTTGTGGTCGCTGGGGGCGCTGACATTCTGGCCCCATGGAAAAATTTGGTAGCGACAGTCCCTTTATTTCATTTCTTGGCCCCGACCTGATCGAATGGCGAGACGGGTATATTCAGGTCGGATTCGATTTGCGGCCCGAATTGATGAACCGCGCGGGCATTTTGCATGGCGGGGTGACATCAGCCATTCTGGACCACGTGGGCGGTATGTGCGGGTTATACAGCGATGACCCCGACAATCCCGTTTACGGCGTCACATTAAACCTGAACGTCAATTTCCTGTCCCCAGGCGGAACGGGCCGCGTGATTGCCACAGGCACCCGCGTGAAATCGGGGCGGTCGGTATTCTTTTCGGAAATGACATTGATGGACGGCGATACGCTGATCGCGACGGCAACGGGCGTGTTCAAATTGAACAAGTCACATCGTTGAAATATAAGGGAAAAGTGGCAGCCCGTAGGGGAATCGAACCCCTCTTTCCAGGTTGAAAACCTGGCGTCCTAACCGATAGACGAACGGGCCACTCTTGGTGTGAGGGGGCTTTTATTGTTGGTTCGGCCCAAGCGCAAGAGGGCAAATCATCTTTTTTCAAAAAATAATGAAATGGCCCGATTAGTCATGCGCTGGGGCGGCGTCCTCTAACCGTAATTGGACGGATTGGCGGCCTTGCCAGATGTTGATGTCCAGTTTGCCTGCCAGATGGAACCGTTTGCCGTTGTGCTGTTCCAACATTGGCCCCATCGGGCCATCGAATGCACCAAAGGCGATTCCGTCGATCCGTGTGCCCAGACCATCACCGAACGTGATTTTCAGGTGGTTCGCGCCAACCCGTTTCGCAAAATGGATCTGCATGTCGGGAAACGCGAATCTAGGGGCCGAAGCAGAGGCACCAAACGGCCCCGCCTGTTCGATCTGATTGACCAATTCTACCGTTGCCGCGCCGGGCATCAGCACGCCATCCAAACGCAGATCAGCGGGGCCGATTTTGTCCGCCCCCTGTTTCGCCAGAAGTTCGGCCAGACGGTCCATCGCGGGTTCCAGTTTGTCGCGCGCAACGGTCAGGCCAGCGGCCATTTTGTGCCCGCCGCCTTTGATCAGCAAACCTTCCATGGCAAGCTTTTGGATCGATGCGCCCAGATCAATACCAGCGACCGAACGGCCCGACCCTTTGCCGATGTCGCCGTCGAACCCGATGACGATGGCGGGGCGGTTTGTAGCCTCTTTCATGCGGCTGGCGACGATGCCGACAACACCGGGGTGCCAGCCGTCTTCGGCAGCCCAGACCAGCGGGGCGTCCAGCCCGCGCGCCTCGGCTTGCGCCATGGCTTCTTCGCGGACGGCGGATTCAATTTCTCGGCGGTCGCGGTTCAACTGGTCCAGTTGTTCGGCCAGAACTTGCGCTTCGCGCGGGTCATTGGTGGCCAGCAGTTTCGCGCCGATGTCGGCCTGACCAATACGCCCGCCCGCATTCACGCGCGGCCCCAGCAGGAACCCCAGATGATAGGACGTGGGCGCGTTGTCCATGCCCGCCACATCCGCCAGCGCGGTCAGGCCGATGCGGTCGCGGTTCGCCATCACCTTTAGCCCCTGACGCACGAACGCGCGGTTCACCCCGATCAGAGGCGCGACATCGGCCACAGTGGCCAGCGCGACCAGATCAAGGAACCCCATCAGGTTCGGCCCCTGCACACCTTTTTCGCGCAGCAGGCGGTTCACCTCGACCAGCATCAGGAACACGACGCCAGCGGCGCACAGATGGGCCAGTTCGCCCGTTTCGTCCTGACGGTTCGGGTTCACCACAGCCACGCAATCGGGCAGGGTTTCACCGCCCAAATGGTGATCCAACACAACCACATCCGCGCCTTTGGCGGCGGCAATTGGGCCGTGGGATAGGGTGCCGCAGTCCACGCAGATGATCAGGTCGTGGTTGGCTGCCAGTTGGGCCATCGCTTCGTCGTTGGGGCCGTAGCCTTCGTCGATGCGGTCGGGGATGTATAGCGTCGCGTTGCGGCCCATCATGCGCAGCCAGACGATCAACAGCGCGGCAGATGATCCGCCATCCACGTCATAGTCGCCGAAAACAGCAATGCGATCGTTGCGGTCCAGCGCCTGAATGAAACGGGTGGCGGCGCGGTCCATATCCAGCATTGATCGCGGGTCGGGCAGCATTTCGCGCAAAGTGGGGTTTAGAAACCCGTCGGCTTCGTGCGGTTCAACGCCGCGGCGGGCCAGCGTGCGGCACACAGGTGCTGGCAGGGCGGTGGCCTGTTCGATGGCTTCGGATAGGCGGTCAACCTCGATCGTGGGACCAACCCAGCGGCGCCCCGTGACAGAGCAATCTACATTCAGAAAAGACGTCATAGCCTGCTTATCCGCCATTCTGTGAAACTGTGCAACGGATAGCAAAAGGGCCGGTGCATGAACACCGGCCCCTATCGGCAACCTTAGACTGGGTTGCGGTATGTCATGCGGCGGATCGACCCTGTTTTCGACCGCATCAGGATCGTTTCAGTGGTCAGGAAACCCGGTTCGCGTTTGATGCCAGCCACCAGCGATCCGTCGGTTACGCCCGTCGCGGCAAAGATAACGTCGCCTTGGACCAATTCGTCGCGGGTGTAGACGCGGTCGAAATCGGTGATGCCTGCTTTGGTCGCGCGGCCACGTTCGTCATCGTTACGGAACAACAGTTTGCCGTAGAACTGACCGCCCATGCATTTCAGCGCGGCTGCTGCCAGAACGCCTTCGGGGGCGCCGCCGGAACCCATGTACATGTCGATGCCGGTTTTTTCGGCGTCTGCGCAGTGCATCACGCCAGCAACGTCGCCGTCGGTGATCAGGCGGATCGCAGCGCCCGTGGTGCGCAGTTCGGCGATCATAGCGTCGTGGCGTGGGCGTTCCAGAACGCAAACGGTGATGTCTTTGGCATCGCAACCCTTGGCCGCAGCCAGCGCATTCACGCGTTCGGCTGGGGTCATGTCCATGGTCACGGTGTCAGCGGCATAGCCTGGGCCAATCGCCAGTTTTTCCATGTAAACGTCTGGCGCGTGCAGCATGGTGCCGCGTGGGCCCATGGCGATCACGGTCAATGCGTTTGGCATGTCTTTCGCGGTCAGGGTGGTGCCCTCTAGCGGGTCCAGCGCGATGTCGACGGCGGGGCCTTCGCCCGAACCAACCTCTTCGCCGATGTACAGCATTGGGGCTTCGTCGCGTTCGCCTTCGCCGATGACAACCACGCCTTGGATTGCCAGTTTGTTCAGCTGATCGCGCATCGCGTTAACGGCTGCCTGATCTGCCGCTTTTTCGTCGCCGTGACCGATCAGGCCTGCCGAAGCAATGGCCGCCTGTTCGGATACGCGGGCAAGGCCCAGCGACAGCATGCGGTCGTGAAATTCAGGAATAGTCGCCATAATAGTGTCCCCAAGGTCAAATTCGGGGCCATGTAGGCGCAACGCTTTGGGGGGCTCAAGCCTGATGGCGCTAACGAACGCATTGTTCGCGCTAACGAAAATCAAAACCTGTCAAAGCGTATCAAAACGAATGCAATCTGCATCAAAAATGATGTTTTTATGATGCAGCCTTCCCAAAACGAAAAGGCCGCCCGTAGGCGACCCAATGTTGTTAGACCCGTTCGATCCGTAGGGCGATGGGCGTTCCATCGACAACGCCCGTGGCGGCGAAACCTTCGATGGCTTGGTCCAGTGCCTGACGGGTGATTTTATGCGTTACGATGACCACTGGAGCATAGGTGCCTTCTTCGTGGTCGTGCTGGCGCATGCGGTGGATCGATACGCCTGCATCGCCCAAGGCCGATGCGATTTTGCCCATGGCGCCGGGTTTATCCAGCAGGTTCAGGCGGATGTAATATGGCGCAGGCACGGCCGCGCGTGCCGATGGGGCCTGACGCAGCGAGGTTGCTGGCTGACCAAAGGTCGGGATCATCAGGCCGCGCGCGATATCGCAGACGTCGCCCATCACCGCGCTTGCGGTTGGGCCTTCGCCAGCGCCAGCACCGCGCAGAACGATCTGGCCTACGGCGTCGCCCTCTAGCACGACCATGTTCGTACCGCCGACCAATTGGCCCAGCGGGGACGTCGCAGGCACAAGGCAAGGCGACATGCGCTGTTCCAAACCGCGGCCCGTCATCTGTGCAACGCCCAGCAGTTTGATTTTGTAACCCATGTCGGCTGCGTTACGGATGTCTTCGATGGTGACGTTGCCGATGCCTTCCAGCTCGACTCCGTCGAAATCGACCTGAGTGCCAAAGGCAATCGACGACAGGATCGCCAGTTTGTGGCCCGCATCAATGCCGCCAACGTCCAGATTTGGATCTGCCTCTAGGTAGCCCAGACCGTCCGCTTCGGCGAATGCTTCGTCGTAGGACAGGCCAGCGTCTTCCATGCGGGTCAGGAT
Organism: Marivivens sp. ABH4_498; assembly: GCF_056160585.1. Classification (NCBI taxonomy): domain Bacteria; kingdom Pseudomonadati; phylum Pseudomonadota; class Alphaproteobacteria; order Rhodobacterales; family Paracoccaceae; genus Marivivens; species Marivivens sp. ABH4_498. Next base: position 376,636 of record NZ_JBSWXL010000001.1, on the reverse strand, counting down.
ATAGTTGCAGGTGCCGTTCATCACGCCGATGACGCGTTCGATGCGGTTCGCTGCCAGACCTTCGGTCAGGGATTTGATCACGGGGATGCCGCCCGCAACGGCGGCTTCAAAACGCACGGCAACGCCTGCGGCTTCGGCGGCTTCGGCAACGGATTGACCGTAATGGGCCAGCAGCGCCTTATTCGCGGTGACAACATGTTTGCCAGCGGCGATGGCGGCTTCGATCGAATCTTTGGCGGGGCCGTTTTCGCCGCCCATCAGTTCGACATAAACATCCACGTCATCGCGAGTGGCCAGTGCTACGGCGTCGTCTTCCCATGCGTAAGCAGACAGATCGACACCGCGATCTTTTTGGCTGCGGGCGCAAACGGCGGAAATCGTGATGTCGCGGCCAGTGCGTGCAGACAGCAGTTCAGCCTGATTTTGCACGATGCGGATCACACCGACACCAACAGTGCCAAGACCAGCAATACCAAGGCGAAGAGGCGACGACATATGAGGCTCCGTAGAATTCTTTGAACGGTCCGCTGTTACCCCGTCCGGCGACGCGGCGCAACGCGAACTACGTAATTAGGGGGTGGTATTGCGCAATGCGGCAGCGCGGGCACGCAAATTCGCGGCGCGCTGTTCCAGCAATGTGGTGTCTGTGGGCGCGGCAGAGGGGATCTGATCAAACGGAATAAACGACGGATAATCAGGCACAGTGACCGAGTCGTTCAGCGCATCCAGTTGCGGAAAATCCGCGCAAGCCGTCAGGGTCAAACAAAATAGAATAATGGAAAATCGCATGAACCCGTAACCACGTTGATGCGCGGACAATAAACGCGCGGGCAGGGCGGTCGCAAGGGGCGCAAAACGCGCCCCCGCAAATTAGTGGGCCGGTTTGATAAAGGTGCCGTTGCGCAGCTCTTTCATCGCTTGTTGAATTTCGGCCTGCGTGTTCATCACGATAGGGCCGTGCCAAGCAACGGGCTCTTCGATCGGTGCGCCCGAAATCAGCAGGAACCGAATGCCTTCTTCGCCAGCTTGGACCGTGACTTCGTCGCCGGTGCCAAAACGGATCAGGGTGCGGTTGCCCGACATATCGCGGATGTTGACCTCTTCGCCCATGACCTCTTTTTCCAGCAGAACGCCAGACGGGGCAGAGGCATCGGCAAAGGCGCCTTTGCCTTGGAATACATAGGCGAACGCGCGGCGGTAGGTATCGACCTTAAACGTCTTTTTCACGCCCGCAGGTACGAAAATATCCAGATACTGCGGATCAGCCGCGATGCCGTCCACAGGGCCGCGTTTGCCCCAGAATTCGCCAACGATGACTTTGACCCGAGTGCCGTCGTCATCGATGATTTCGGGGATTTCTTTGCCTTTGACGTCCTGATAGCGCGGCGCGGTCATTTTCAGGCTGCTGGGCAAATTCGCCCAAAGCTGAAACCCGTGCATCTGGCCCGCGATGTTACCTTTGGGCATTTCTTGGTGCAAAATGCCGGACCCTGCGGTCATCCACTGAACATCGCCCGCGCCCAGCGTGCCAGTGTTACCCAGACTGTCGCCGTGATCAACGGTGCCGTTCAGAACATAGGTGATGGTTTCGATGCCGCGGTGGGGGTGCCACGGAAACCCGCGGATGTAATCATCTGGATGATCGCCGCGAAAATCGTCGAACATCAGAAACGGGTCCAGCTCGCTTGGGTCCTGAAAACCGAATGCACGGTGTAGGCGGACGCCTGCGCCTTCCATGTGGGGCGTGGCTTTGCGGGTTTCTAATGTGGGTCTGATGGACATGGCTGTGTCTCCTTTGTCTATTAGACATAGGAAAACAAAAATGCACCGGCAATTGGTCAAACCCTTCGCCGGTGCACATGATGTCTGCGTAAACGCGCCTTAGCAGGTCGCCGAGGACGTGTTTCCAGTTTCGCTATCGTTCCAGCACACTTGCGCCGAATTGAAACGAGGGCGGGTTACGATCAGGTTTTCAAAGGTGAAATCACCCAGACCTACGTTGAATGCAGGTTCGTACGCCAACCAGTTTTCGACGACCAGAACCACTTCGTTATTTGGCATAACGGGCAGCTGATCTTCGATGCTGGTCAGTGTCGTTGCATCCATCGCGTTCACTTCGCCGCGGGTTTTCGACCAGCGGACTTCGTAACCGTTGTCGTCTGTGTAACGAACAACGCTGACGCGCAGGTCGGTATCCTGGTTCGACGTGGTCAGGAATTCGTGCAAACGGTACACCGCGTCCAGATAGCTAGGCGTGATATAGTTGGTTTCACGGCTTAGCTGGTCGCTGACTGTATAGGCGGCTTTGGCGGTCGTGCTTTGGACGCGGAATGCATCGAAATAAACGAACGTCGCCAGATAGGCCCAGCACAGGATCGGGAAAACCAGAACGGTTTCGACTGCGATGCCGCCTTCTTCGTTTGACAGGAACCGGCCCAGAAACGGGATATTCTTTAGGCGTTTCATTATAGCGGCTCCTTCACGAATGCGGACATTGCAACCAGCGCATATTCATCGCCGCTTTCGCGCGGGATTTTTGCGCCCAGACCGATTGTCGGGAACACAGGGTTGAACAAGGCGCATGCACGCACAACAACCATCTGGTTCGCGCCACCTTCGCTAAAGGCCGTCAGTGGCGCCGCAGGGTCATCACGGTCGATACAGTCTGGTGCACCCGGAATGTCGGTCCAGTTTTTCATGTCGACAGGGCGCATTTCGATCTTCAGCGACGTGTCACATTCAGGCAGCATACCGGCATAGTCGCAGATCGCGCCACGCAGGGTTGTGTGATCAACCGATGTCATGGTGCCGATGCGCACATCACGGATGGCCATATCCAGTCCGCGTTCCAGCATCACCTGACGTGCCATCAGGATGCCGGATTCGAACGCGGATAGCATTAGAACAAGGTAGATCGGAAAGACGAGCGCGAATTCGACAGTTGCCGAACCGCTTTCGTTCCGGGCGAACCGGCCAAAGGGCCGTGCCAAGAGTGAAAGGATATTGGTCATAATACGTCTCATTAGCGTGTCAGTTTCAGGTTATTGATCTGCGTTGCGATCGCCGAGAATGCCGACGAAATTTCAACGCCGTCTACGTCAAAGAAATGGCTGGGCGACGTTGCGCAGTTGCGCAGAACAGTGTTGCCCGCATCGGATGGAACTTCGAACCCGATGGTCCAGATGATGATGCCGTTGTCTTTGGCTGCCGAACAGATGTTAGACGTCAGCTGGTTCATCGTCGCAGCGTCGTATTTCCACCAGTAAAACTGCGAATGGTAACGGGAATCTACGTAGCGTTGCAGGTAGTACTGCAGGTTGTAGTTGTTCCAGTGGTTACGGTCGCTGTCACTGTCATAGGCCCAATCTTGCAGGCGCAGGGACGATGTGTTTTCGCCGTCGGACATCAGAATGATGAATTTCAGCGTTTCGTTGTCGTCGTAGCTGGCAGGACGTCCCGCAAAAGCGGAATCTACATTGCCTCGGCCAATCAGTCCGGCCAATTGCGGACGTGTCGATGGGTCCAGCAGGCCAGCGCCCCATTTCATACCCAGATGGATTGAGGTCTGAATGGTTCCGTTCAGCTGCGATATCTGGCTAAGCAGTTCGTTGCGGTCTTGGCTCCATGGGGTGATGGTCTGGTTCGAATAACGTGGGCAAACTGTGCGTGTGCGGTCGTTATTGCGGCCATCATATGCCCACTGGAAATGCTGAACTTGTTCATAACGCGAACCGCGCGACATCGAAGTGGTCGAAAAGTCGCCGTTATCGAATTCCAGACAGTGCGAATAGCTGTGCTGTTGGTTCACGTTGAACTGATTGAACAGATCTTCGCCTGCGCTGACGTGTTCCGAATATGGGATCAAAGAAACGGAAATCAGATCTTCGTTTGCATCGGCCAGAACGGTGTTCACGAATTCAGATGCTGCATTACGCAGGTTGCCGATGCGGTTGTTCGAATTCATCGAACCCGAAATATCCAACACCATCGAAATTTCGACTTTCGAGACGCGCTCTTCTGCCGTGGCGCTGGCCGGAACGGTCAGGCTTTCGTGGTAGGACGAACCTGGATTGGTGACAGCGGCCAGACCCGAAAACAGCATCGGTACTTCGACTGCAGCGGATGCAGATACTTCACTATAGTTCAGGCCTTCGTCGACTGTGGCATTTCCAACCAAAGCATCTGCTAGGTTGGCTTTGGCCATGTAGTCGGCGACGACTTCGTCGCGTGGCAATGATTGATCCAGGTCTGCCGCAGCCAAAACTGCGCGGTCCAGCGTTGCTTGTACGCGTGTTCGAGTGGTTTCAACACGCATGAAATCTACGGCCATGCCAGTGACCAATAGGATCATGATGAACACAAAAACCGCAAAGATGACCATGCTGCCATCTTCACGTTGACCAAACAACGTGAGCCGTTCCCGGATCATCCGGTTATGCCGGATAAGCTGAGCGCTCTTTTTTTCCATCTTCGAACCTTTCTTGGTCGATGTCAGTCTCCAATTGGTGGTTTTCCCACCTTATTGGGGTCCGTTATACCTATCCGAGAATGGCAAAAATGGGGCAGGATGGTGCCCAAATTGGTTTGTTTGTAAGGGGTTCGTATGTAATCGCCTGCGATTTGGGGGCATTGTTCGCAGCCACGCGACAAATGCGGCGTGGCTAAACTTATCCACACCCTTTGCCGTCTACGACTATACGGTGCTTCCGAGGGGAACGGGCGGACCGAGTCGGCCCTGCGAATCTGGACCGACATATCACCGTAGCAGGCTGAATGGAGGTTTTAGCCGTGAGTGTTAATAATACGTTAAACGAACCAGGTTTTCGCGAATCTGTAGAGATTATGTTCAATCGCGCGGTCGCGTTGATGGACCTGCCAACCGGCATCGAAGAAAAAATTCGTGTTTGTAATTCGACCTATACCGTCCGTTTTGGCGTGCGTCTGCGCGGTGAAATGCACACGTTCACGGGCTATCGGTCTGTTCATTCCGAACACATGGAACCGGTAAAGGGCGGTATCCGTTACGCCTTGGCCGTGGATCAGGACGAAGTCGAGGCGCTGGCTGCGCTGATGACCTATAAATGCGCATTGGTCGAGGCACCGTTTGGCGGATCAAAGGGCGGTCTGTGTATCGACCCGCGTGAATGGAACGAAGCCGAACTGGAACAGATCACGCGCCGCTTTGCGTTTGAATTGATCAAACGTGACCTGATTAACCCGTCGCAAAACGTGCCTGCGCCTGACATGGGGACGGGCGAACGCGAAATGGCGTGGATCGCGGACCAGTATCGCCGCATGAACACCACAGATATTAACGCCGCAGCCTGCGTGACCGGCAAACCGCGCAACGCAGGCGGCATCGCTGGCCGCGTCGAGGCTACAGGCCGCGGTGTGCAATACGCCTTGCGCGAATTTTTCCGCCACCCCGACGATATGGCCGCAGCGGGTCTGTCAGGCACTCTCAAGGACAAACGCGTCATTGTTCAGGGTCTGGGCAACGTGGGCTATCACGCAGCGAAATTCTTGCAAGAGGAAGACGGCTCGATCATCACCGGCATCATCGAACGGGATGGCGCGCTGTTTAACCCCAACGGTCTGAACGTCGAAAAAGTCCGCGAATGGATCGTGAAACACGGCGGCGTGTCGGGCTATCCCGATGCCACGCACCACGCCGAAGGCGGTTCCGTTTTAGAAGAAGAATGCGACATCCTGATCCCCGCCGCGCTAGAGGGCGTGATCAACATGGGCAATGCTGACCGCATCAAGGCCCCACTGATCATCGAAGCCGCGAACGGCCCCGTCACCGCGGGTGCAGACGAAGTGCTGCGCAACAAAGGCGTGGTTATCATTCCCGACATGTATGCCAACGCGGGCGGTGTGACCGTGTCGTATTTTGAATGGGTGAAAAACCTGTCGCACATCCGTTTCGGCCGTATGGGCCGCCGCCAAGAAGAGGCGCGCCACCAGCTGGTCGTCGATGAACTGTCGCGGCTGGATGAATATCTGGGCGATAAATGGTCGATGACCCCTGATTTCAAAGAAAAATACCTGCGCGGCGCGGACGAATTGGAACTGGTGCGGTCCGGTTTGGATGACACCATGCGGACGGCCTATCAGGCGATGCGCGAAATCTGGCACAGCCGCGACGATGTACAGGACCTGCGAACCGCCGCCTATCTGGTGGCCATCGACAAAGTTGTACAAAGTTATCGGGCCAAAGGTCTGTAAACTGAAAGGGGCCGCATCAGCGGCCCCTTTGTTTTAGCGTGACAGGCGGGTCAGAACGGACCCTTCGGTGATCACCCCGATGGGGGTGCCTGCCTCGATCACGGACAGTTCTTTTTCCGATTGCAGCTGCGCGATGATCGATTTGATCGGCGTTTCCACGTCCACAGGCGATCCGGTGCTGGACCCCGTTGTCATCACGTCGCGCGCTGTCAGAACGCCCAGAGGGTTCATATGCGCCACGAAATCCTGCACGTAATCGTTCACAGGGTTCGCGATGATTTCGCGGGCGGTGCCCGTTTGAACGATGCGGCCGCCTTCCATCAGGGCGATGCGGTTGCCGATTTTGAACGCTTCGTCCAGATCGTGAGACACAAAGATGATGGTGCGTTTCAGTTTCGATTGCAGGTCCAGCAGTTCGTCCTGCAATTTCGCACGGATCAGAGGGTCCAGCGCCGAAAACGGTTCGTCCATCAGCAGGATCGGGGCTTCGGTCGCGAATGCGCGGGCAAGGCCGACGCGTTGCTGCATACCGCCCGACAGTTCGCCCACCTTGCGTTCGGCCCAATCGGCCAGACCAACCAGTTCTAGCTGAGTGTCCACGGCGTCTTTGCGTTCGGCTGGCGTTTGACCGGCCAGTTCCAAACCCAGACCCACGTTTTCACGCACGGTCCGCCACGGCAGTAGGCCGAATTGCTGGAACACCATCGCCACGTTTTTCTGGCGAATGCGGCGCAGCTCGGCAGGTTTGGCGTGGGTGACATCGACGTGTGATTGCCCGTCCCATACCTTGACCGATCCGCGCACCACAGGGTTCAGCGCGTTCACCGCCCGTAGCAGGGTGGATTTGCCAGACCCCGAAAGGCCCATGAGCACGAGGATTTCACCTTCGGCGACAGACAGCGAACAGTCATGCACGCCCAGCACTTGGCCTGTGGCCTCTTGGATTTCAGGGCGTGTTTGGCCTTGGTCCATGAGGGGCAGGGCCACGTTGGGTTTTTCACCGAAAACGATGGATACGTTATCAAATTCTACGGCTGTTCTAGTCATTATTTACGCTCCATCCGTAGCATGCGGTCCAGAATGATCGCGACGACCACGATGACCAGACCCGATTCAAACCCTAGGTCGGTACGTACCTGACCCAATGCGCGCATCACAGGAACACCCAGACCATTTGCACCAACCAGCGCGGCCACAACGACCATCGACAGAGACAGCATGATGGTTTGGTTCAGACCTGCCATGATTTGTGGCAGGGCAGAGGGCAGTTCGACTTTCCACAGAACCTGACGGTTCGTTGCGCCGAATGCGCGTGCGGCCTCTAGCAATGCCTGAGGCGTGGAGGAAATGCCCAAATGCGTCAGACGGATCGGGGCGGGCAGAACAAAGATCACTGTTGCCAGCAGACCCGGAACCATGCCGATGCCAAAGAACACGATCGCAGGGATCAGATACACAAACGCAGGCAGCGTCTGCATCAGGTCCAACACTGGTGTCAGATAGCGATAGAATTTAGGGCGGTGCGCCGCATAGATGCCGATCGGCACGCCAACGCCCATACAAACCACACAAGACGACAGGACCAGCGTCAGGCTTTCCAGCGTTTCGTCCCAATAGTCTTGGTTCAGAATAAACAGGAAACCGATTGCCACAAACAGGCAGGTTTTCCAGCTGCGCTGCAGAACCCAAGTCAGCGCTACGAACAAAGCAATAATGATCAGCGGGTGGGGCCATTCCAGAACGGCCAGAATGCCGTCGATCAGGCTCTCCATCAGCCACGCAAGCCAATCAAAAACAAATTCAAAGTTATCTTGCAGCCAATCAAAGCCAGACTTGGCCAGTTTGCCTACCGGGATTTTATTGTCGGTCAACCAATCCACGTTTGGGTCTCCGTTGATGAATGCAGCCAGCCCGATGTCAGCGACGATCGGACGTAAACGAAAGGCCCCGCGAACGGGGCCTTTGTTAGGGGTGGATTAGTAACCGAAAGCTTCGGTCAGGGCGGCGGTCGCGTCGCCACCGTCCATGGTGGTCACGCCGTCAACCCATGCCAGTACGGCCTCTGGGTTCGACTGGATCCACGCCATGGTCGCCTCATCGGGGTCCATGCCTTCGTCCAGAATCTGGCCCATGATCATGTTTTCCATTTCCAGCGTGAAACCGATTTGGCTGAACAGTTTGCCGGTGTTTGGGCATTCTGCTGCGTAATCAGCGCGCGACAGAGTTTGAACGGTACCGATTCCGCCAAAGAATTCTTCACCGCCAGGCAGGTAGGACAGTTCAAAGTTCGCGTTCATTGGGTGCGGTGCCCAGCCCAGGAATACAACGTCTTCGCCTTTGTCGTAGGCGCGTGCAACCTGTGCCAGCATGCCCTGTTCGGACGATTCGATGACTTCCATACCGTCTAGGCCGGAACCGTCTGTTTCGGTCAGCGATACCAGGTAGGCGTTGCCTTCGTTGCCTGGTTCGATGCCATAGATTTTGCCGTCCAGTTCATCTTCGAATTTGTTGATGTCGGCAAAGTTCTGCAGACCTTTTTCAAAGGTGTAGGTCGGAACGGCCAGCGTGTAGACGGTGCCTTCTAGGTTGGTCGCCAGAACATCGATTTCGCCTGCTTCGACGTATGGGTCTAGGTTACCCGACTGCGCAGGGATCCAAGCGCCCAGGAAAATGTCCAGATCGTCCGATTCCAGCGACGCGTAGGTCACAGGCACGGACAGGATTTTCACGTCTACGTCGTAACCCAGTGCTTCCAGCACGTGTTTCGCGGTCGAAGTGGTGGTGGTGATGTCGGTCCAGCCCACGTCGGACATGGTGACGGTGCCGCAATCGGCGAATGCAGGCGCAGCTGCTGCGCACAGCGCGATAACGGACAGTGCAGATTTGATCTTCATTTTTTGTCTCCTGTTGGTCTAGATATTTTTGTTGATTGACGAGTCAATAAACAACCACCTAGGTTCGAATAGCAAGCAGTTTTGGAGATACTATGCCTAAAGTCGGGATGGAACCTATTCGCCGTGCGGCCCTGGTTCAGGCGACGATCGATGAGATCGGGGCCTCGGGCTCTTTGGATGTTACGGTCTCACAGATTGCCAAAAGGGCAGGTATGTCTTCGGCGCTTGCGCACCACTACTTCGGTGGCAAAGAACAGATTTTTCTAGCTGCAATGCGACATACTTTGGCCGTTTACGCCGCCGAAGTGCGCGGCGCGCTGGGCATGGCCGATGGCCCCCGCAGCCGAATCGAGGCGATTGTTCGCGCTGGATTCGGCACGACAAACTTCCGCCGAGAGGTCGTTTCGGCGTGGCTTAATTTTTACGTACTTGCACAAACTTCAGGCGAAGCGGGCAGGCTCCTGAACGTTTATCAGCGCCGTTTGCATGCGAATCTGTTGTACAACTTGCGCCCCTTGGTCGGCGACAAAGCCCAGGAGGTCGCCCAACGGATCGGCGGCCTGATCGACGGAATTTATCTACGCGAAGCATTGGGCACCTCGGCGCCCAACGGGTCCAAAGCGACCGCCTTGGTTCTGGCGGCGCTGGATTTGGAATTAGGACAGGGAAAATGACGAAACCAAACATTCTGATTATTATGGTCGATCAGCTGAACGGTACGCTGTTCCCTGATGGCCCTGCGGATTGGCTGCATACGCCGCACATCAAAAAACTGGCTGAACGGTCGACCCGTTTTCAGAACGCATACACCGGATCGCCGCTGTGTGCGCCTGCACGTGCGGCATATATGGCGGGCCAATTGCCCAGCCGTACCCGTGTGTATGACAACGCTGCCGAATATGCGTCGGACATTCCGACCTATGCGCACCACCTGCGCCGCGCGGGGTATCAAACGACCCTGTCAGGCAAAATGCATTTCGTCGGCCCCGACCAAATGCACGGGTTCGAAGAGCGCCTAACCACCGACATCTACCCCGCCGATTTCGGCTGGACCCCTGATTACCGCAAACCCGGCGAACGGATCGATTGGTGGTATCATAACATGGGTTCGGTCACGGGCGCTGGCGTTGCCGAAATTTCCAACCAGATGGAATACGATGACGAAGTCGCCTATAACGCGACCCGTAAACTGTATGATCTGGCGCGCGGTCATGACGAACGCCCATGGTGTTTGACCGTGTCGTTTACGCACCCACATGATCCCTATGTGGCGCGCAAAAAATACTGGGATCTGTACGAAGATTGCGAACATCTGGAACCGCAGATCGGTCCGATCCCTTACGAAGACTTGGACAATCACAACAAACGCATCATGGATGCAAATGATTGGCGCAGCTTTGATATCACGACTGAGGACGTTCGCCGTTCGCGCCGCGCCTATTTCGCGAACATCAGCTATCTGGATGATAAGGTTGGCGAAATCATGGATGTGCTGGAACGCACGCGCATGGCCGACAACACGATTGTTGTGTTTGTATCCGACCACGGCGACATGCTGGGCGAACGCGGCATGTGGTTCAAAATGTCATTTTTCGAAGGTTCGGCCCGTGTTCCCCTGATGATCGCTGCGCCGAATATGGAACCGGGTCTGATCACCGCGCCCGTGTCCACAATCGACGTTTGCCCGACCTTGTGTGATCTGGCTGGCGTGTCGATGAAAGCGGTCGAACCATGGACCGACGGCGAAACGCTGGTGCCTTTGGGGCAGGGGGTCGAACGCGTGTCACCCGTTCTGATGGAATACGCCGCCGAAGGGTCCTATGCCCCGCTCGTGTCGATCCGCGAAGGTGACTATAAATATACCCGCTGCAATTTGGACCCTGACCAGCTGTTCAATCTGGCCGAAGACCCTAACGAATTGCACAATCTGGCGGACGATCCTGCGCATTCGGAAACTCTGGCACGTTTGCGTGAAAAATCGCTGCTGCGCTGGGATCTGGATGCCTATGACGCTGCCGTCCGCGAAAGCCAAGCCCGCCGCTGGGTCGTTTACGAAGCCCTGCGCAACGGCGCGTATTTCCCATGGGATTACCAGCCGCTTCAGCTCGCCTCTGAACGATACATGCGCAACCACATGGACCTGAATGTGGTCGAAGAAAACCAACGCTACCCGCGTGGAGAATAATATGCCTTACGATACCCAACCCATCGCATCCCATTTCATTGACGGCGAATACGTCGAAGACACCGCAGGAGAGGTGATCGAGGTCATCTATCCTGCCACCGGCGAAGTCATCGCCAAAGTCCACGCAGCCACCCCCGCAATTGTGTACCGCGCGCTGGCATCGGCCAAAGCGGCCCATGCCGAATGGGCGGCAATGTCTGGCACCGAACGTGGCCGCATTTTGCGCCGTGCGGCGGATATCATCCGCGAACGTAACCACGATCTGTCGATTTTGGAAACCTATGACACGGGCAAACCGATGTCGGAAACCACCATTGCTGATGCGACTTCGGGCGCGGATGCGTTGGAGTATTTCGGCGGTCTGGCGGGCGCATTGACGGGCGAACATATCCCGCTGGCGGGCGGCGATTTCGTCTATACCCGCCGTGAATCGTTGGGTGTTTGCGTTGGTATCGGCGCGTGGAACTATCCAACCCAGATCGCATGCTGGAAAGGCGCGCCAGCGCTGGCCTGCGGCAATACCATGGTGTTCAAACCGTCCGAAGTCACCCCGCTATGCGCGTTGAAAGTCGCCGAAATTCTGGTCGAAGCGGGCGCCCCCAAAGGCGTTTACAACGTGATCCAAGGCATGGGCGCTGTTGGCGCATCGCTGGTCACTGACCCGCGCGTGGCCAAGGTGTCGCTGACGGGGTCCGTGCCAACGGGCAAAAAGGTATACGCCGCCGCCGCCGCAGAAATGAAACACGTCACAATGGAATTGGGCGGCAAATCCCCGATCATCATCTTTGACGACGCCGATCTGGAAAGCGCCGTATCGGGCGCGATCAATGGCAATTTCTATTCCACTGGTCAGGTTTGTTCCAACGGCACCCGCGTGTTTGTTCAAAAAGGGATCAAGGAAAAATTCCTATCCCGCATGGCCGAACGCATGGGCGACGCGGTGATTGGCGATCCGATGGATATGGAAACCACCATCGGCCCGATGGCGTCCGAACGCCAAATGCAAATCGTCGAAGGTTACATCGCCAAAGGCATTGAGGAAGGCGCGCGCCTGATCAAAGGCGGTAAACGTCTGGACAAAGACGGCTATTGGATTGAACCAACCCTTTTCGCCGATGTGACAGATGACATGACCATCGCCCGCGAAGAAATCTTTGGCCCTGTGCTGTCCGTTCTGGATTTCGACACCGAAGAAGAAGCCATGGAGCGCGCCAATGCCACCGATTTCGGTCTGGCGGCTGGCGTCTTTACCTCTGATCTGACCCGCGCCCACCGCGTTGTGGCTGGGTTCGAGGCAGGCACCTGCTACATCAACACCTATAACCTAGCCCCGGTCGAGGCGCCTTTCGGCGGGTCCAAAGCATCGGGTGTTGGCCGCGAAAATTCGAAAGAGGCGATCAACCATTATTCCGAGGTTAAAACCGTCTACGTGTCGATGAACCCATGCGAGGCTCCGTTCTGATGCAAGCTGATTATGTAATCGTCGGGGCTGGCAGCGCGGGCTGCGCCATGGCCTATCGCCTGTCCGAGGCAAGCAAATCCGTTATCGTCATCGAATACGGCGGAACGGACGCGGGCCCGTTCATCCAGATGCCTGGCGCGTTGTCGTATCCGATGAACATGAAAATGTACGACTGGGGTTTTCAATCCGAACCCGAACCGCATCTGGGCGGACGCCGCATGGCAACCCCGCGCGGCAAGGTGATTGGCGGATCGTCGTCGATCAACGGCATGATCTATGTGCGCGGCCACGCCAAGGATTATGAAACATGGTCCGACATGGGCGCGGCGGGTTGGAACTATGCCGATGTGCTGCCCTATTTCAAACGCATGGAAAATTGGGACAGCGGCGGACACGGGGGCGATCCAGATTGGCGCGGCAAATCCGGCCCGCTGCATGTGTCGCGCGGATCGCGCACAAACCCACTGACCCGCGCCTTTGTCGAAGCAGGCCGACAAGCGGGTTACCCCGTCACGGGCGACTACAACGGCGAACAGCAAGAAGGCTTTGGCCCGTTTGATTCCACGATCTACAAAGGTCAGCGGTGGTCGGCGGCGAATGCCTATTTGAAACCTGCGCTGAAACGCGAAAACTGCACGCTGGTGCGCGGCATGGCCGAAAAGGTCGTGATCGAAAATGGCCGCGCCGTTGGTGTTCAGCTGAACAAAGGCGGCAAATCCGAAATCATCCGCGCCAACGCCGAAGTCATCATTGCCGCATCGTCGATCAATTCGCCGAAACTGTTGATGCTGTCGGGCATTGGCTCTGCGGCGCATCTGGCCGAACACGGCATCGACGTGGTCGCAGATCGCCAAGGCGTGGGTAAAAACCTGCAAGACCATTTGGAAATGTACATCCAGATGGCCGCAACCCAGCCTGTGTCGCTGTACAAATACTGGAACCTGTTCATGAAGGGCGTCGTAGGCGCCCAATGGTTGTTCACCAAAACAGGTGTCGGTGCGTCGAACCAGTTCGAAAGCGCGGCTTTTGTACGGTCTCAGGCGGGTGTGGAATATCCTGATATTCAGTACCATTTCCTGCCCATCGCGGTCCGCTACGATGGCAAAGCCGCCGCCGAAGGCCACGGTTTCCAAGCGCACGTAGGCCCCATGCGGTCGCCGTCGCGCGGTGAAATCACCCTGCGCAGCGCCAACCCCGCCGAAGCGCCGAAAATCGTGTTCAACTACATGTCCCACGAAAAGGACTGGGAAGATTTCCGTAAATGCATCCGCCTGACCCGCGAAATTTTCGCGCAGGATGCGTTCAAACCCTATGCGGGCAAGGAAATTCAACCGGGCAAGGATTGCCAGACCGACGACGAATTGGATGATTTCACCCGCCAGCACGTCGAATCCGCCTACCACCCCTGCGGCACTTGTAAAATGGGTGCCAAAGACGATCCGATGGCGGTGGTTGATCCAGAATGCCGCGTGATCGGGGTGGATGGTCTGCGCGTGGCCGACAGTTCGATTTTCCCGCAGATCACCAACGGCAACCTGAATGCGCCGTCGATCATGACGGGCGAAAAAGCGTCGGATCATATTCTGGGCCGCACGCCGCTGGCCGCGGAAAATGCGATGCCGTGGATCAACCCGAATTGGGAAACATCACAGCGTTAAAGAAAAAGGGCCGCGATTGCGGCCCTTTGTTTTAGTAGGTTTCGACCAGCAGCTTTGCTTCGCAATAGCTGCCGTCTGTGGTGCCGACCCAGACATTATACAGACCATCCAGCCCGATCAGGTCCAGCATGGGATCAACGGTCATAACCGCCACATTCGCGTCGTCGTTATAGTGCCATTCGCCCATCGGATCATTCACCAGCAAAACGGTGTCGCAGTCGCTGACCGCACTGAAATTGATGGATAGGCCGTCCATTTCTTCGACGTTGAAACCAAAATCGGACGGAGTCGCGACCCAGCCCAATTCGCCCGGCCCGCAGTTTTCCAGATTGTTGTCGCCGCCTGCGATCACGTCAAACGCGGCCTCTACGCCCAGATCGTAACCGGTGAACCAATGCGTTTCCGTGGATGGCGAAAAATCGGGACAGTTGGCAAATGCGGTTGTGCCCATTGCGCAAAAAGCAATCGTTAGGATTTTAGAATACATATTTTACTACTTATTTTGTGTTTGAATGCCGGCAGGTTAAAAAACCAGCAGTGTCTGTTTAAGGGGAAATAATTGATCGGTCGGTCAAAAATGTGACTTTGATCAGGATCAATGCGAACCATGGGGTGCAGGCTAATCTGGTCTCAACGATTGGATAAAGGAGAGACTCATGTCCCACACACCACATCAGCTGCCCGACGAATTTCCAGAGTTTGCAAAAACACTGCAGGCGCTAAAACAGGTCGACGCGCATTTCGCAAAATTGGTCGATCAATATGACGAAGCGAACCAGAAAATCCATCTGGCAGAAACCAACGTCACCCCGATGGATGACATCGGAATCATCGAACTGCGCAAGGAACGCATGGCGTTAAAAGACGACATCGCCGCGCGTCTGAAATCGGCTGCAGAGGCCTGATTATTCGACCTTATACGGCAAAGTAGAACGCAAATTCGGATCAACGGTCAGGCGACGTTCCAATGGCGGCACTGACCGTTGGTGGCAATCTTTGCGTTCACAGATGCGGCAGGAAATGCCGATCGGTTCATAGGCGGCCGCTGAATCGATATCCATGTGATCGGCATAGACCAGCGATTTGGCGTGTTTGACTTCGCAGCCTAAGCCAATTGCAAATCGACGGGTGGGTGCGTGATAGGACCCGCCCGATTTTGTTGCGTCCCGCGCCAGACAGAAAAACCGCACGCCATCGGGGGTTTCAGCCAATTGGCGCAGCCAGCGGTTCGGGCTTTCGAATGCGCGGTGGACGTTCCACAACGGGCACGCGCCGCCGTAGCGGGCGAATTGCAGTTGCGTTGATGAATGTCGTTTGGTGATCGTCCCCGCTGGGTCAACGCGGACGAAATAGAACGGGATGCCTTTGTTCCCTGGGCGTTGCATCGTCGACAGGCGGTGGGCGACCTGTTCCACGGATGCCCCGAACCAATCGGCCAAACGTTCCAGATCGTGGCGGCAATCTTTGGCGGCGTCCAGAAAACGGCCATAGGGCATCATCGCGGCCCCCGCGAAATAGTTTGCAAGGCCCAGTTTCGCGATGGAACGCGCCTCGGGTGTTTGAAAACGGCCCAAATCCAATGTCGCCTCTAGCAGCGGGTCTTTGGTCAGTAGGGCCATTTGCAGGATCAATTGGAACGTCTGCGTTGCAACCGTCTGGCGGCGCGACAGAGTCAGGCGGCGGCTGTCTTTGTCGTAGTGGCGGATGGCATCCGTGTCGGCAAAGACGATGGAAATCCCGCGCGCCTCTAGCGTTTTGATCGCCATATCGCGGATGTTCAGCCCGCCCGCTTGTTGCGCGAAAATTTCGGCGGCGCGGTCGACAGCATCGATGTAATTGTCGCAATAGTGAAAGAAATCGCGCACCTCTTCCCAAGGGGAGGGCTGTAGGCGAGCGTCTTCGCGACCTAACGCTTCGTCCAAACTGGCAAGGCGTTCGTGCGTCTGTCGGTAGGCGGCATGTAGGTCCAACAACGCGCGGGCCAGCGCGGGCGCATTACTGGCCGCAAGTCGCAAATCTGAAAGCGACGGCGCGCTGCCTGTGAACACCGGATCGGCCAAGGCTTCTTTCATATCGGAAATCAGGCGGGCTTCGTCACCTGATTGCAGTTCGGTTACGTCGAACCCGAATTCTTGGGCCAGTGACAGAACCACCCCCGTTGAAATCGGGCGGTTGTTGTTTTCCATCTGGTTCAGATAGGGCAGGGACACGCCCAGTTTTTCGGCGAATGCCTTTTGAGTTAGGCCCAATCGCCCGCGCAATTCGCGCAGTTTTACTCCGGCATATAATTTCTGTACGGCCATGGGCGCACCTTTGCAGAATGGGTTAGCTGCAAAGTTACGTTTGCAAAGTCATTCAGGCAAGTGTGGCTTCGCGCCGCATGACTAAAAGAATGGATAGCAATGATAGGGCGCCGCAGGTCACCATAAGGATCGACAGCGGTAATTCGCCATAGTCTGGGTTCAGCATGGACCCTGCAAAGGCCGAAATCGCGGCGCCTCCGCCCATCATGATCGCTGCGCCCAAACCCGACGCGGTGCCCGCCAATTCGGGGCGCACGGACAGCGATCCCGCCGTAGCATTAGGCATCGTCAGGCCATTTCCCAGCCCCATGAATGTGATCAGTCCGAAAAATACCAGCGCGCTGGATAGGTCGAGGATGGACAGGATCATAGAAACGACCAACCCGAACAGTGTGACGCTGCACCCGATCAGGATCAGCAGATTGATACCCGCCCGAACCGAATATCGTCCTGACAGAAAATTCCCGACCAGATAGCCCGTTGTTGGTGCGGCCAATGCCAAACCTGTTTGCGTTGGTGTTAGGTGAAACACCACGCCCGCCACAAACGACGCGCCACCCAGCAGCGCATAGTAGGCCCCCGCGGTAAAGGTCGTGCAGGCGACATAGCCCCAGAAACGAACCGATCGGAACAGTTCGGGATAGTTCGCGGCCTGTTGGCGGAACGTCAGGCCGGTGCCTTTTGCGGTTTCACCCTGATCGAAATAGCTCAGCGACCAGATGCCAATCGCGCAGGCTGCTAGAAAGGTAAAGCTGGCCTGCCATCCCGCGACCTGATCCAATGCGCCACCTATGACTGGGCCGACCATTGGGACCACAGCCATTCCCATCGTCACATATCCCAATTTTGATGCAGCTTGATCGGTCGGGTAAATGTCGCGGATAACCGCACGGCTGATCGTCATGCACGCGGCGACCGCGGCTTGAACCATGCGGCACAGCAGGAAAACCCAAACGTTCGGCGCAAAAATGGCGGCAACAGTTGCGGCAATGAAAATGCCCAGCGACCACAACACGATGGGGCGGCGTCCATACCGGTCGGACAGAGGCCCGACGAACAGCATCAAAATCGCAGTCATCAGGAAATATCCCGACACTGCAAACTGCATCACGCTGTAATCTGTCGCAAAGTGCTGCGTCATCCCATTCAGGGACGGCAGGAAAATCGACATGTTCAAGGCTGAAATGCCCGCCAGCATAATAAGCGTAGACACATGCGGCGGCGTGTTTCGGTCCAATAATTTTATGGGTGCTGAAATGGTCATGGTGGATCGTTAGATCGTTTGGTCAAATCTGTCTATCAAGTTGGTTTCACAAACGCGTATTTGCATTTTTGCAAAAATCAAATGCTGCAAATGCAAAAATTTGCAAATTTGCCCATTTTCGTTTGCTCGGTAATTTTATTGCGTCTACAACGCTGTCAACGATCGTTCGGAAGGGAACCAATATGACCGATATTCTGGCTGAACTCCAAAACCGCCGTGACGTGGCCCGTTTGGGTGGTGGTCAAAAAAGGATCGACGCGCAGCACGCCAAAGGTAAGCTGACCGCGCGTGAACGTATTGAACTGCTGTTGGACGAAGGCAGCTTTGAAGAGTTTGATATGTTCAAAGCGCACCGCTGCACCGAATTCGGCATGCAGGAACAGCAAATTCCGGGCGATGGCGTTGTGACCGGTTGGGGCACAATCAACGGCCGTATGGTTTACGTATTTTCCCAAGACTTCACCGTGTTCGGCGGATCGTTGTCGGAAACCCACGCTGAAAAAATCTGCAAGATCATGGATATGGCCATGCAGAACGGCGCGCCTGTCATCGGTCTGAACGATTCCGGCGGCGCACGTATCCAAGAAGGCGTTGCATCGCTGGCAGGCTACGCAGACGTATTCCAGCGCAACATCATGGCGTCGGGCGTTGTTCCGCAGATTTCGGTGATCATGGGGCCATGTGCGGGCGGCGCGGTGTATTCGCCTGCGATGACCGACTTTATCTTTATGGTGCGCGACAGTTCCTACATGTTCGTGACCGGCCCTGACGTCGTGAAAACCGTGACCAACGAGCAGGTCACCGCCGAAGAATTGGGCGGCGCGTCGACTCACACCAAAAAATCGTCCGTTGCCGATGGCGCGTTTGAAAACGACGTCGAAGCGTTGGCTGAGGTCCGCCGTTTGGTCGATTTCCTGCCGCTCAACAACCGCGAAAAACCGCCCGTTCGTCCGTTCTTTGACGAAGTGGACCGTGTCGAGGATTCGCTGGATACGCTGATCCCCGATAACCCGAACACGCCTTACGATATGAAGGAACTGATCCATAAGATCGCCGACGAAGGTGATTTCTTTGAGATCCAAGAAGACTACGCCAAAAACATCCTGACCGGTTTCATCCGCATGGAAGGCCAGACCGTAGGCGTTGTTGCGAACCAGCCGATGGTTCTGGCGGGCTGTCTGGACATCGATTCGTCGCGTAAAGCGGCACGTTTCGTGCGTTTCTGTGATGCTTTCGAAATTCCAATCCTGACGCTGGTCGACGTTCCTGGTTTCCTGCCGGGCACGAGCCAAGAATATAACGGCGTTATCAAACACGGCGCGAAACTGCTGTTCGCCTATGGCGAAGCAACCGTTCCAAAGGTCACTGTGATCACGCGCAAAGCCTATGGTGGTGCCTATGACGTTATGGCGTCCAAACACCTGCGCGGCGATTTCAACTATGCTTGGCCGACTGCGGAAATCGCGGTGATGGGTGCCAAGGGCGCGGTTGAAATTCTGTACCGTAACGAATTGGGCGACCCTGACAAAATCGCGGCCCGCACCAAAGATTACGAAGACCGTTTTGCCAACCCGTTTGTGGCGGCTGAAAAAGGGTTCATTGACGAAGTGATCCAGCCGCATTCCACACGTCGCCGCGTTTCCCGTGCCTTCGCCAGCTTGCGCAACAAAAAGCTGACGAACCCATGGAAAAAGCACGACAATATTCCGCTGTAATTCAATGACGCAGCGGGCATGGAAAATGGTGCGGGATGGCGACACGCTGATTTATGGGCGGCGTTTTCCTGCACGTTTCGATGTCTCGGCGCAGTCGTCGTTTCCGATGCTGCGTCGCGGTCGACTGGCGATGCAAATCCGTCAGGACCTGTGGCGAGAGCTGCAATCCTTGCGTGGATTTTCCCCAGCGATCGAAGTTCGCACGATGGACGGAGGGGTTATCGTGCGGGCAGGAGGGTCGGTCGATGGCAGATTTCCGAAATCTTCCACGGCCGACCGTATCCAACAGCTGTTGGATGACCCGAAAAAACGTGTGCGTTGGATCAACAACGCGCGTCTGACTGAACAAACTGAAACCTGATTTGATTGACCCAATGATTGCCCTGATGACCATAGCCACACTCACCGCGCCGATCGGCGCGGGCTATGCCATGGCGGTTTGGTGCGATGGTGTTTCACAAATCCGCAGTGATGCGGCATATGGAACCAGAACAACCACCAAACATGGGGCAATTATGACCAAGTTTACACAAAACGGGGGGCGCGTCTGATGATCAAACATCGCGGTTTCCCATCCCGTTTCCCAGGCACCGAACACCAGTTCACCATCCGCCGCGCCAACCCCAAAGGCGTCACGCCGCTGAAAGCGCGCGAACGCTATCGCGACCGTAAATCCGTCGATAAAAAGGTCGATGGGGCGTTCATGGCGGCGCTATGGCACCATTTTGGTGATCAGGAATTCGAACGTGGCAATCTGGACGCTGGCCGTCTGAATTGGCTGCTGGGCCGCGAAGTCGTGCCTGCCGACCCCGAAAATTTCGACCCCGAAGATTACGAAGCGCTGCTGCGTATCGACGTGGACAAAGCGATGGTTTCGTTCCCCGAAGCCTTCGACCCTGACAACCCGATGTTCGACTAAGGGACCTTTGGGATGGTTTTGATCGGCATGAAATTGCGCAACGCATCGCCCGTTTGGCAGGAATTGGCCCACATTGGCCAGCCTGCAAACGATGGCCTATGCAGTGGCGCATCTTCGTGTCACGACGCAGGTATTCCGATGACGGCTTACCTCGTGTCGGAATGTTTTGGTTCAGACCAAACCCCTTCCTCATGTCGGTTCGGACGTCCCCAGACCGAACCGGCAGCGGGGAGGGCACATCATGTGCGCCCGCGGATCACGCGTATTTTTGTTGCAACCTCGGGTCAGAAGGCGAATTCTGAACCCAATGATAATGTAACAAAGGGCAGTACATCATGTTCAAAAAATTCTGGATCCTTCCAATCGTTGCGATCACGGGCCTGTCGGCCTGTCTGGACACCGATTTGGAACGCGGCTTTGCAGGTGCGGCCGCAGGCGCAATCACGGCTGACATTTTGGGCGCAGACCCCATCGTTGGCGCCGCGCTTGGCGGTACTGCGGGTGTCGTTTGTGACGACATGCGCGTCTCTGCCTGCCAATAAAACATTCGGCCCCTTTTTGGGGCGATCAAACCATCTGGACCGCCGTCGGGTGCATTGCACCCGCACGGCGGTTTTGCATTCAAAGGACCCTTGCAGATGTTCAAAAAGATCCTGATCGCTAACCGCGGCGAAATTGCCTGCCGCGTGATTAAGACCGCCCGCAATATGGGCATTCAAACGGTCGCTGTCTATTCGGACGCGGATAAGAACGCTCTGCACGTGCGCATGGCGGACGAAGCCGTTCACATCGGTCCGGCCCCTGCGAACCAGTCCTACATCGTGATTGATAAAATCATGCAGGCGATCAAAGATACCGGCGCCGAAGCGGTTCACCCCGGTTACGGTTTCCTGTCTGAAAACGCCAAATTCGCCGAAGCCCTAGAGGCCGCAGGCGTTGCATTCATTGGCCCACCAGTTGGCGCGATTGAATCGATGGGTGATAAAATCACGTCGAAAAAGATCGCTCAGGAAGCGAAAGTAAACACCGTCCCAGGCTACATGGGCCTGATCGAAGACGCGGATGAAGCCGTCAAGATTTCCAACGAAATCGGCTATCCCGTGATGATCAAAGCGTCGGCAGGCGGCGGCGGTAAAGGTATGCGTATCGCATGGAACGACCAAGAAGCCCGCGAAGGTTTCCAGTCGTCCAAAAACGAGGCCGCGAACAGCTTTGGTGATGACCGTATTTTCATCGAAAAGTTCGTCACCCAGCCGCGCCACATCGAAATTCAGGTTCTGGCCGATACCCACGGCAACGCGGTTTATCTGCACGAACGCGAATGTTCGATCCAGCGCCGTAACCAAAAAGTCGTCGAAGAAGCCCCTTCGCCATTCTTGGACGAAGCCACCCGCAAAGCGATGGGTGAACAGTCGGTCGCGCTGGCCAAAGCGGTGGGCTACGCATCCGCAGGCACCGTGGAATTCATCGTCGATGGTGACCGCAATTTCTATTTCTTGGAAATGAACACCCGTTTGCAGGTGGAACACCCTGTGACCGAATTGATCACCGGTATCGACCTTGTTGAACAGATGATCCGCGTTGCAGCAGGTGAAACCCTGCCGATGAAACAAGAAGACCTGAAAATCAACGGCTGGGCGATTGAAAACCGTCTGTACGCCGAAGACCCATATCGCAATTTCCTGCCGTCGATTGGTCGTCTGACTGCGTATCGCCCACCTGTCGAAGGCAAAACCGCAACCGGCGGCATCGTGCGCAACGACACGGGCGTGTTCGAAGGCGGCGAAATTTCGATGTACTATGACCCGATGATCGCCAAACTGTGTACATGGGGTGAAACCCGCGCAGACGCGATCGAAGAAATGCGCGTCGCCCTAGACACGTTCGAGGTTGAAGGCATCGGTCACAACCTGCCGTTCGTTGCAGCTGTTATGGATCACGAACGTTTCACCAGCGGCAACATGACCACCGCGTTCATCGCCGAAGAATACCCCGAAGGTTTCGAAGGCGTGACCCTGCCGAAAGAGGCTTTGGTCAAACTGGCAGCGGCTGCCGCAGCCATGAACCGCGTCGCCGAAATTCGCCGCACGCAGGTATCGGGCCGTTTGGGCAACCATGAACGCCGCGTTGGCACCGATTGGGCTGTGTCGCTGCAGGGCGAAGAATTCGCCGTGTCGATCGACGCGGATCGCGATGGGTCGACCGTATCCATCGATGGTCAAACCCTGCGCGTTGAATCGGATTGGACCCCTGGTGATAGCTTGGCCCGTCTGACGGTTGGCGGTGAACCTTTGGTCGTCAAGGTCGGTAAAATCACCCAAGGTTTCCGCATGCGTTTCCGCGGCGCCGACCTAAAGGTCCACGTGCGCAGTCCGCGTCAGGCCGAACTGGCGAAACTGATGCCGGAAAAACTGCCGCCTGATACGTCGAAACTGCTGCTGTGCCCAATGCCGGGTCTGATCGTGAAAATCGACGTGGCTGTTGGTGATGAGGTCCAAGAAGGCCAAGCCCTGTGCACTGTTGAGGCGATGAAGATGGAAAACATCCTGCGTGCAGAACGCAAGGGCGTTGTGAAATCGGTCAACGCAGCGGCGGGCGACAGTCTGGCTGTGGATGATGTGATCATCGAATTCGAATGATCGCATCGGGTGCCCATATGCACCTGAATTCACCATGCGAATGCGCGGCATTTGTTGTGAATTTTATGGTTAAACCCTTGGAAACATTGGGGTGGTGAGGATGGCCTATGCAATCCACACCGCGCCCCTATGCGCGGCCCTG
This sequence comes from Marivivens sp. ABH4_498, assembly GCF_056160585.1. NCBI lineage: Bacteria > Pseudomonadati > Pseudomonadota > Alphaproteobacteria > Rhodobacterales > Paracoccaceae > Marivivens > Marivivens sp. ABH4_498. The sequence continues at coordinate 353,227 of NZ_JBSWXL010000001.1, read as the reverse complement.
ATAGAAAAGGTTTCGCGCATTATGGACAAGGTTCTGCATCTGGGTGCCCATCGCACGGGTACGACGTCGTTCCAAACGTTTCTGAAACGCAATCGCGCGGCGTTGTCGCAGCGCGGGGTAGCGGTGTGGGAACCCGATCAAATTCGGTCGGGCCTGTTTCAGGGCGTTTTGCACGATCCGGCGCAAATCACTGCGGATGTCGCGCGATTGGCGGAACGGTCGCGCGGGCGGATCAACATGGAACAATCGCGCCTGTCCAAAATGGGATCGAACACCCTGTTGATCAGCGAAGAAAACCTGATCGGCGCACCGATGAAAAACCTTCGGTCTGGGCGTTTGTATGACGATGCGATCTTGCGGCTGATGCGGTTGCGCACGGCAATCGGACGCGTGCGGTCGGTGACGTTGCTGGTGCGGTCCTACGACAGCTACTGGTCGTCTATCCTGTCGTTTGGGGTGCTGCGCGGGCGTGATGTTCCGACTTCAGGCGATCTGGATCGGTTGGTCACACAGCCGCGCCGTTGGCGGGATTTGATTGCGGATGTGGCGCAGGTGTTTCCAGATGCGCGCCTGATCGTTGCGCCGTTTGAAACCTTTGTAGCCGCGCCAAAATCATTGGCTGAACAGGTTTTGGACGCGGATTTATCTGGCGACGATCTGGATACGACGCCGATCTGGAAAAATGCTTCGGCCAATTGTGGCCGGTTGGCGCAGGTCATCGATGATCGCGGCTGTGGCGGCGATATCAACGGGTCTGCCAGTGATCGCTGGATGCCGTTTGATGCGCATCAACGCGCCGCATTGGCAGGGCAATATGCTGATGATCTGATGTGGTTAAAATCGGGCGCGGATGGCGTGGCCGAATTCATAGATACCGCTGACGCGCCTTTGCGTCGGCACAACAAATTGACTGGGATCGGGGCCATGGGATGGTCACCGACAATCGGAGGAACCGAGGATGGCAAACAAAGATATCTGGTCTGAACTGGCCGCCAAAGAATTGCGCGGTCGTTCGGTCGAAGATCTGGAATGGACCACGCTAGAGGGCATCAAGGTTAAACCTCTGTACACAGAGGAAGACATCGAAGGCCTGCCGCATCTGGGCACCGTCCCGGGCGAGGCACCGTTCACGCGCGGTCCACGCGCCACGATGTATGCAGGGCGCCCTTGGACGATCCGCCAGTACGCAGGTTTTTCGACCGCCGAAGAATCCAACGCGTTTTATCGCAAAGCTTTGGCCGCAGGTCAGCAAGGCGTGTCGGTCGCATTCGACCTAGCAACCCACCGTGGTTACGATTCCGATCACCCCCGCGTCGAAGGTGACGTAGGCAAAGCTGGCGTTGCGATCGACAGCGTCGAAGACATGAAAATCCTGTTCGACGGTATCCCGCTGGATCAGGTGTCTGTTTCGATGACCATGAACGGCGCGGTTATTCCGATTTTGGCGAACTTTATCGTCACCGGCGAAGAACAAGGCCACGATAAATCGGTTCTATCGGGCACCATTCAGAACGACATTTTGAAAGAGTTCATGGTGCGCAACACCTATGTGTATCCGCCTGAACCGTCGATGCGCATCATCTCGGATATTATTGGGTATACCTCTGATAACATGCCGAAATTTAACTCGATTTCGATTTCGGGTTACCACATGCAAGAGGCAGGCGCGAACCTGGTTCAAGAGCTGGCCTACACGCTGGCCGATGGCCGTGAATACGTGCGCACCGCGATTGCTGCGGGCATGGACGTGGACAAATTCGCGCCTCGCCTGTCGTTCTTTTTCGCGATTGGCATGAATTTCTTTATGGAGGCCGCGAAACTGCGCGCCGCACGTCTGCTGTGGCACCGCATCATGTCGGAATTCAACCCGCAGAAACCGGGATCGTCGATGCTGCGGACGCACTGCCAAACCTCGGGCGTGTCGTTGCAGGAACAGGACCCATACAACAACGTGGTCCGCACAGCGTACGAAGCGATGGCCGCTGCATTGGGCGGCACCCAGTCCCTGCACACCAACGCATTGGACGAAGCGATCGCGCTGCCGACCGAATTTTCGGCGCGTATCGCCCGTAACACGCAGCTGATCCTGCAAGAGGAAACAGGCATCACCAATGTCGTCGATCCGCTGGCTGGATCGTACTACGTTGAAACCCTGACCCATCAGTTGGCCGAAGAGGCATGGAAACTGATCGAAGAGGTCGAAGAAATGGGTGGCATGACCAAAGCTGTCGCCTCGGGGATGCCAAAACTGCGGATCGAAGAATCCGCCGCCAAACGTCAGGCCAATATCGACCGCGGCGAAGAGGTGATCGTGGGCGTGAACAAATACCGCCTGACGAAAGAAGACCCGATCGACATTCTAGACATCGACAACAATGCGGTGCGTGAATCGCAGGTCGCGCGTATCAACAAAATTCGCGAAACCCGTGACAATGATGCGTGTCAGGCCGCGCTGGCCGAAATCACCCGCCGCGCCAAAGAAGGCGGCAACCTGTTGGAAGCCGCAGTCGAAGCCGCCCGCGCCCGCGCAACCGTCGGAGAGATCAGCATGGCAATGGAAGAAGAATTCGGTCGTCACCGCGCCGAAGTGAAAACCTTGGCCGGTGTGTACGGCGCAGCCTATGAAGGCGACGAAGGGTTCGCAGCGATCCAGAAATCGGTCGAACAATTCGCCGAAGAAGAAGGCCGCCGCCCACGTATGTTGGTCGTTAAAATGGGCCAAGACGGCCATGATCGCGGCGCCAAAGTGATCGCGACCGCATTCGCAGACATCGGTTTTGACGTGGACGTGGGTCCATTGTTCCAAACCCCTGCCGAAGCTGCGCAAGATGCGATTGACAACGACGTGCATGTCATCGGTATTTCGTCGCAGGCAGCGGGCCACAAAACGCTGGCGCCTCAGTTGATCAAAGCGTTGAAAGAAGCAGGCGCAGAGGACGTGATCGTTATCTGTGGCGGCGTTATCCCGCAGCAGGATTATCAGTTCCTGTATGACGCTGGCGTCAAAGCGATCTTTGGTCCGGGCACCAACATCCCATCCGCAGCGCAGGATATTCTGAACCTGATCCGCGAAGCGCAGGGTTAAAATTTAGGGGCGTCGGGGAAACCTGACGCCCTTTTTCTATGGCAGGAACAGCAGCGCGGCGAATGTATCGCGCCAGTAGTCGATGAACCGTTCTTTGGCGTGTTGATCGACAGCGACCAGCAGGGGCAGCGACAGCGGAATAAACCGCTTCGCACTGGGCAGCAGCCCATTTTCCGCTGGATCATCAGGATAGATCAGGCCCATCCGCGAAATGACCCTTTGGCCCGTGTTCGACAGTAGAAAATCCAGCAACCTTTGGGCGGCGTCCGTGTGGCGCGCCTGTTTTGGGATCATATACCCGCGCGACAGGAACAGGGTGTAATCTTCGGGCAATACAACGCCGACATTTGGGATGTTCGCGTTTTGCACGTATGACCCCAACACGTTGTAAGCGATAAGAAATTCACCATCAGACACAGCGCGGATAATGCGTGCGGAACAACAGGTCGCAACTGCGCCAGACCGTGCGAAACCTTCTAGCATGGCGCCGAACGTGGTGGCTTCGGTACTGTCGGAAAAGGCAAATAGATACCCTAGACCAGAGGCTTCGATGTCATAGGTTGCGATGCGGCCCAGATATGAATTTGGGTTCTGACGCATCAGGTCCAGAAATTCGAAACGACTGTTTGGGACGTCTTCGGGGGCGACCAAATCTGTGTTGTAGATAATTACTGCGGGTTCTTCGGTCAGGCCCCACAATTCATCGCGCCAGCGGCGGGTTTCGGGTAGCCGCGCGGTTAATTCCGACCGATAGCTATGGGCGCAATTGCTGTTCACCAGATCGACCAATTGATGCACGGCGGACGACAAAATCGCGTCGGCGGGCGCTGTGCCTGCGGCGCAGTCAGACAGGCTCTGATCATATAAATCGTTCGATCCCCACTGTTCATAGACGACGGACAGGTCAGGGTTGGACGCGACAAAGGATTCGATGACAGGTCCAAAAATGGTCATGTCGGTCGTGGATCGGAACACCAATTCGGTCGGACCAGAGCCGAATGTCGCGGTTGCCTCTTGGGCGGAAACAGGCGCAGCGACCAGAGCAAGCGCGGTGATCAGGCGTTTCATGAAAAGGCCTCGTAGCTGCGGGGGAACACCAGCGCGGCGCGGAACCCGTCTGCGGTTTTTTCATATTTGAGTTCGCCATCAAACGCTTGGGCCACGGCGATGACAATCGACAGGCCGATACCTGCGCTGTCCTCTTTCGATGATGTGGTGCGTTCAAACCGTGATCCCAGTCGGGCCAGAACGGCATCGTCTGGGCCGTTTCCTGCGTCTTTGATCCATAGGGTGGCGTGGGTCGGGGTATAGCTGACGCCGATTTCGACAGGCGGAACACCGTGTTTCAGGGCGTTCGACAACAGGTTTTTGGCGGCTTGGGTCAGCGAAAATGCGTCGCCCAGAACATATGCAGGGTCTTCGGAAATATTCAGCGACACTTCGACATTCGGAGCAAGCAATTCGTGGTCGCGGGAATCCAGAATATCCAACGCTATATCGCGCAGATCGACCATTTGGCGGGGGATACTGTCGGACCTGTGTATGACCATGGCGCGGTTCAGCATTTGATCCAGCAAAACGCCCAATGACCGCGTCCGCGACAGCAGCCGTTCCAATGCGGCACGACTGCGATCTGTATCGGGTTCTGCCGTCACCATTTCGGCCTGCGCGCGGATAACGGCCACGGGTGTGCGCAGTTGATGGGCGGTGTCCGAAATCAGGTTTCGCATTGAATCCATCTGCCGTTCGGATCGCTGCATAAACCGGTTTACCTGCCGCAAAACGACATCAATTTCGGCAGGGGTGCCGGTCGTATTCATGGGCGTCAGGTCATAGGGATCACGGTCGATCAATGTTTGGGTCATGTCCTCTAGGCGTTTCATGGACGACCGGATAAGGATCAGTGCGACAACCAATAGCCCCAGACCGACAAACGCGGCGGGCACCAATGTATCGACCGTAACATCCCACGCCATCGCATCCCGCGCGCTGCGGGTTTGACCAACGGTCACCGATACAACGCCCGAAAATTCCCGTTCCGAAAAACGGCGTAGAACTGTCACGAACCGCGCTGGGTCGCCTTGCATCATGCCATCGTAGAAAAACGGACCAGAGCCGCGCAGCGAATTGGGTAGGGGCGCGTCATCGTGTCCGGTCAGTAGCGATTTATCCGATCCGCGCACGGCGTAGGAAACGCGGTCATCTGTGGCCAGCGACAACAGTTCAAACGCAGAGACAGGCAAATCCGCGATGGGGCGGCCATTCACGATGCGGATCGAATCCGCGATGTCGATTGCGGCGCCTTGGATCAGCCTGTCGTAGGATTGCCGCGCGGCTTGCCGTCCATTTTCAAACGACGCCAAGGCCACCAATAACCCGCCCAGTGCCATGATGGTCAGAACACCGGCCAGCACGCGCGAAAACAGCGACATGCTTTGGATTTTGCGCAGCAGGCTATCCATCCAGCGCAATCCGATACCCAACGCCGCGGCGGGTCGAAATGCTGACGTTCGATCCGCCAAGTTTTTTGCGCAATCGCGCGATGTAGAGTTCAATCGCGTTCAAACCGACGTCCGCATCATTGAAGGCGAACAGGCCGTCATACAAACGTTCTTTGTTCAGGTATTGCCCCTGATTTCGTAGCAACAGACCTAGTAGTGCGGCTTCGCGGCGGGTCAGGTCCAAACGGTTTCCGTTCAATTCAGCGGTTAACTGCGCAGGTGAAAACCGCAGTGACCCAAGGGCGATATGATCGGATTTTTGGTCGGAATCGCGACGCACTAGGGCGCGTAGGCGGGCTTCTAATTCGCGCTGGTCAAAGGGTTTGACCAGATAGTCATCCGCCCCCAAATCCAATGCGCCAACACGGTCATCAACGGACAAAAGCGCGGTTAGCATCAACACGGGGGTTCGGTCGCCGTTAGCCCGCAAACCGCGTAGCAAATCGGTGCCTGTTCCGTCGGGTAAATTGATGTCCAGAACCAGCGCGTCATAGGATTGAACGGCCAAAAAATCTTTGGCAGATTCGACGCCTTCGGCCCAATCACAGGCCATCCCAGACCGATTCAGACCGGCGGTCACGGCTTCGGCCAGATCAGCGGCATCCTCTACCATCAATACGCGCATTCTGTGATTCTCCTCCCTCAAGTCCATGAATTTGCGGCACAAAACTTATGACAGGTTCGTGACAGCTTATGGCTCTAGGGTCTTGTCTTAACCCGCAAGGAGGATGCTGCATAGGGTAGCATAAGAACGCGGGGAGAAGACGTCGGGTGGGTCAGACTACCGAAATTTGCCCGACACCTGTGGAGGAAAACAAAATGATTAAAGCAACCCGTTTGACCGCGGCAGCAATCCTGCTGGGCGCATCGGCTCTGTCCGTTTCGGCCGAAGGTTTCACCCCTGAAAACCCAGAATGTATCGCACCTGCAAACCCAGGTGGTGGTTGGGATTTCACCTGCCGTCAGGTAGGCAAGTCGATGCAGGATCTGGGCCTGATTGATCAGACCATGCAGGTTGTGAACTTGGCCGGTGGCGGCGGCGGCGTTGCATTCGCCGAAGTCGTGAATAAACGCGGCGACGACAACGACCTGATCGTTGCAGCATCCACCGCAACCGCGACCCGTCTGGCACAGGGTGCATACCCGGGTAACACCATGGATCAGGTGCGTTGGCTGGCGACGATCGGCGCAGACTACGGCGTGATCGCAGTGGCTGCAGACAGCGAAGTTGACGACCTGCCAGAACTGCTGGACATGATCAAAGCGGACCCAACATCGGTTTCCGTTGCTGGCGGTTCAGCTGTTGGCGGCTGGGACCACCTAAAGGTTCTGATCGCAGCAAACGCATACGGCATCGAAGACGTGCGCACCGTGAAATACATCGCATTCGATGGCGGCGGCGAAGCGGTTACTCAACTGCTGGGCGGTTCGGTTCAGGCATTCACCGGTGACATTTCCGAAGCCAAAGGTTTCGTAGATTCCGGCGATATCCGCGTGATCGCAGTTCTGTCGCCAGAGCGTCTGGACGGTGAATTTGCTGCGTTCCCAACGGCACGTGAACAGGGCATCGAAGCCATCGGCGCAAACTGGCGCGGTTTCTACGCACCTGGCGATATGTCGGACGAAGCATATGACGCTTGGGTCGGTCAGATCGCTGCGCTGTATGCATCGGACGAATGGAAAGACATCATGGCGAACAACGGTCTGGCTCCACTGGACCTGCAAGGCGCTGAATTCGAAGCTTTCGTGTCCGACTCTGTTGCGCAGATCCAAACCATTTCGCGTGAAATCGGCATCATTCAGTAATTCTGCTGAATTTCAAATACAGGACGCCGCACGGGTTGCGGCGTCCTGACCTTATCCGCTTGTTGAATAGGAGATCCCAATGAGTGATCGTATATTCGGCATCGTCGGAATTATCCTGTCTATCGCGTTTGCCATGTCGGCCTTTGCAATTCAGGAAAGTTTCCTATCTGACGCTGTCGGCCCCAAAGCCTTTCCTTTGATCATCGCGACCATCTTGGGTGTGTCGAGCCTGGTCATCGCCATCAAACCTGATCCCGAACCCCATTGGCCGCCGTTCGCGCGCATGGCCGAAGTGTTCGCGGCAATCGTTGTGTTGGCTCTGTATGCACAAATGTTGCCTGTAATCGGTTTCGTCATCGCGACTGCAATTGCAGCTGCGTATCTATCGTGGCGTTTGGGTTCGTCGGTTGTTGCCTCTGTCCTGACGGGCATTGGCACGTCGGTCGGTATCTACGCGATTTTCCATCTGGTTCTGGGCCTGTCATTGGCCAAAGGCCCATTGGGTTTCTAAGGGGGCAAAAATGGAAATCCTTGCACAACTTGGCGACGGTTTTGCTGTCGCGCTGACTTGGGAAAACCTGCTGCTGGCGCTGCTGGGCTGTTTTCTGGGCACCATCATGGGCGCATTGCCGGGCCTTGGGCCATCGAACGGCGTTGCGATCCTGATCCCGCTGGCGTTCACCTTGGGGCTGGGGGCGACGCCATCGTTGATCCTGCTGACGTCCGTTTATTACGGGGCGATGTACGGGGGGCGGATCAGTTCGATCCTATTGAACATCCCCGGCGATGAACCTGCGATGATGACCTGTTTAGACGGGTATCCCATGGCGAAAAAAGGTATGGCAGGCGAAGCGCTGTCCCTGTCCGGCATCGCGTCTTTCGTGGGTGCGTTCCTTGCGACTTGGGGTCTGATCCTGCTGGCGCCTCAGCTGGTGAAAATCGCGCTGCTGTTCGGCCCTGCGGAATATTTTGCGCTGTTTGCGCTGGCGTTCATGACGCTGGGCGGCGTGTCGTCGACCAATCAGGCGAAATCGGCCTTTGCGGCTGCGCTGGGTCTGGGTCTGGCGATGATCGGTGTGGACACACAAACCGGCGTGCCGCGTTTCACCTTTGGCGAAGTCCACCTGTACGACGGTCTGGATTTCCTAGTCGCCATCGTGGGTCTGTTCGCTCTGTCCGAAGTGTTCATCTTTCTTGAAGAACGCCACGGCAATTCCAGCGCCGACAACAGCAAGCTAAAAGTAAAACGCCTGACGCCACCGTTGTCGATGATCAAAGCCTGTACGCCAACCATGCTGCGCACGTCCTTTTTGGGCTTTATCGCGGGTGTTCTGCCAGGTGCGGGTGCATCGCTGGGGTCTTTCATCAGCTATTCGATGGAAAAACGTCTGGTCGACAAAGAAGGCACATTTGGCACGGGCGACCCACGCGGGGTTGCCGCACCAGAGGCTGGCAACAACGCAGCCGCAGGTGGCGCGCTGGTGCCTATGCTGGCGCTAGGCGTTCCGGGTTCGGGTACAACGGCCGTTTTGCTGGCGGTTCTGCTGTCGCTGAACATCACCCCTGGTCCGCTGTTGTTCACTCAAAACCCTGATGTGGTTTGGGGCCTGATCGCGGCGCTGTTCATTGCGAACTTTATGCTGTTGGCGATGAACATCCCGATGGTTGGCCTGTTCACCCGTCTGTTGATGGTGCCGCCAAAGATCCTGATGCCAATCGTGGCGATGGTCAGCTTTGTCGGTATCTACGGCATTTCGGGGTCGTCGTTCGACCTGATGGTGATGATCGGTTTCGGCATCATGGGTTGGATCTTGCGTAAACTGGATGTTCCGCTGGTGCCGATCATTCTGGGTACGCTGCTGGGCAACACGATGGAAAACAACCTGCGTCGCGCAATCACCATCGATAATGGCGATTGGTTCACCCTGATCGATAGCCCCTTGGCTATTGGCCTGTGGGCGATTGCGATCATCGGTTTCATCCTGCCGCTGATCGTGGGCCGTCGCGTCAAAGCGAAAATGCGCCGCGACGAAGAGGGCGCCATCAGCGACTAATCCCCCGCTGACAACGTTTCCTCCTGAAAGGGGCCGGTGCGCTACGCCGGTCCCTTTTTTAATAGAAACTTTGCGGATCGATATCGATTTGCAGACGCACGTTATTCGGCAGACGCAGGTTCGACGTCCACCGTGATAGCGCCTGTTGAATGGGGGCTGTCTTTTCTGCCTTCACCAACAAACGCACGCGGTGCCGCCCGCGCACCCGCGCAATCGGGGCAGGCGCAGGGCCAAAGACCTGCGCGCCGATCTGTTGCAACGGCCCAGCCGTGCGGGCCAGATGGTTGGCCAGATCGAACACCTCTTCGATGTTGGGGCCTGACACGACGATACCCGCCATACGGCCAAAGGGCGGCATGCCAGCGGCCTGACGTTCGGCGGCCTCGGCTGCCCAAAATTGCTCTTCGTCGCCTGACAGGATCGCGCGGATCACGTGGTGTTCGGGCTGATAGGTTTGCAGTAGCGCGACACCGGGTTTGTCGGCGCGGCCCGCGCGGCCTGCTACCTGACGCATCAATTGGAATGTCCGTTCCGCCGCCCGCAAATCCGATCCCTGCAGGCCCAGATCCGCGTCGATCACGCCAACCAGCGTCAGACGTGGAAAGTTGTGCCCCTTGGCGACCAATTGCGTGCCGATGATGATGTCGATGTCGCCGTTTGCGATCTCTTCTATCTTTTCTTTGATCGCGCGGGCGGACCCGAACAGGTCAGACGACAGCACGGCGATTTTGGCGTCGGGGAACAGCTCGGCGACCTCTTCGGCCATGCGTTCAACACCGGGGCCGACGGGGTTCAGTTTACCCTCGGCTTCGCATTTCGGGCAGGTTTCGGGCATTGGTTTGGTTTCGCCGCACTGGTGGCACATCAGGCGTTTTAGGAACCTGTGTTCCACCATCCGCGCGTCGCAATGATCGCACGCAATTTGATGCCCGCAGGCGCGGCAGATCGTCAGCGGCGCGTACCCGCGGCGGTTCAAAAACACGAGCGATTGTTCGCCTTTGGCAATCCGATCGGTGATCGCCGCGCGCAAGGCGGGCGAAATCCAGCGGCCAGACGGGACATCCTGATCGCGCATGTCGATGGCCTGCATGTCCGGCAGAACGGAATCGCCGAAACGGGACGTCAGCGTGATGCGGCTGTATTTGCCCTGTTCGGCGTTGGCCCAGCTTTCCAAACTGGGGGTCGCCGATGCCAGAACGACCTGCGCCGCGTTCAGCGACGCCCGCAGCACCGCCATATCGCGCGCATTATATAGAACGCCGTCATCTTGTTTATAGGATGTGTCGTGTTCTTCATCGACGATGATCAGGCCCAGATCGCGATAGGGCAGGAACAGCGCCGACCGCGCGCCAACGATCAGCTGCGCGTCGCCATTGCCCACCATTTTCCAACAGCGGCGGCGTTCGGTCATGGTCACGCCCGAATGCCATTCGGCAGGCTTCATCCTGAACCGTGCCTCGACCCGCGTTATAAATTCAGACGTCAGCGCGATTTCAGGCAACAGGACCAACGCCTGACGGTTTTGGCGCAGGCATTCGGCGACAGCCTCTAGGTAGACCTCGGTTTTGCCCGATCCTGTGACGCCCTTTAGCAATGTCGTGCCATATTGGCCCGAACGGATGCCCGTCCGCAGTTGTTCGGCGGCGGCGGCCTGATCGTCGGACAATTCTTTGCCGCCGTAGTCTGGGTCCAGCTGCGGATAGGGCAGGTCGCGTGGCGTGTCCTCTTCGCTGACGGCGCCTTGTTTGACCAACCCTTTGATCACGGATGACGACGTGCCCGCCATTTCGGCCAGTTCGGACAAAGTGAACGACAGCCCGCCGTATTCATCCAGCACGTTTAATACCCGCTGGCGCGCATCGGTCATGCGGTCGGGGTCGCGGTCGCCCATGCGGTAGACTTTGCGCATCGACGGCGCATCGCCCAATCCGGGGGCACGGGTGGCCAGCCGCATCATCGCGTTCATCGGCGTCAGGGTATAGGCGCCGACCTTTTGCAGGAACTGGCGCATTTCGTCCCGCATCGGGGCCACATCCAATACGCGGTTGATTGACCGCGCCTTTGACAGATCAAACCCACCGATTCCATCGCCCCAGACGCAACCCAGCACTTTGCGTGGGCCCAAAGGCACCTCGACATAGGCGCCCAGCCAACAGCCACCTTCGGGCGCCTTGTAATCCAAGGGCCGATCTAGGGGCTGCGCTGTTAGAACGCTGACCAATTCACCTTCTGCGTAGAATTCTGCCACGGGGGTCCGTTGTTTTGGGTTTTCGTATCTTACCTTCTGAGGTAAACGCTGGCCTAAGCAACGCCAACCCACAACATGAGGCAATTGTCATGAAATTCTTCCTAGATACCGCCGAAGTCGACGCAATCCGCGAATTGAACGATTTGGGCATGGTCGACGGCGTGACCACCAACCCGTCGCTGATCCTGAAATCGGGCCGTGACATTCTGGAAGTCACCAAAGAAATCGCAGACATGGTCGAAGGTCCAGTTTCCGCCGAAGCCGTTTCGATGGATTTCGAATCCATGCTGGCCGAAGGCGAAAAGCTGGCGAAAATCGCTGACAACATCGCGGTTAAGGTGCCTTTGACTTGGGCAGGTCTGCAAACCTGTAAAATCCTGTCGTCGCGCGGCATCAAGGTCAACGTGACCCTGTGTTTCTCGGTGAACCAAGCGATTCTGGCTGCCAAAGCTGGCGCTACGTTCATTTCGCCATTCATCGGCCGTCTGGACGACATCAACTTGGATGGTCTGCAACTGATCGAAGACATCCGCACCGTTTACGACAACTACGGTTTCGAAACCCAGATTCTGGCGGCATCCGTGCGTAACGCAAACCACATTTCGGAATGCGCCAAAATCGGTGCTGACGTTGTGACTGCGCCTCCTGCGGTTATCAAAGCAATGGCTAACCACGTTCTGACCGACAAAGGTCTGGCTCAGTTCGAAGCTGACTGGGCAAAAACTGGCCAGAAAATCGTCTAATCTATCTGATTTTACCAAAGGGGGCGGCCGATTTCGGCGGCCCCCTTTGTCGTTTTTATGGGGGCCCGTTTCCGCCTAAAGCTGCACAAATGGGGCGTTATTCTTGCGGGAATCTAAGCGGTGTGTCATTGTTGCGCCATATTATTTTTTAGGTGATTACGAGTATGGGCGAGGAAGAAATGAAATCCGGTTCGCAAATTGATCCGAAATTACGCGACATGATCCTGTCCGATCCCGAAATTTTGCTGGACGATACCGATGTGATGAGCGCGCTTGTCACCGCAAATGAAAAAGCGATGGGGACCAATATTGTGGACCTGCGCGGGATTGCGATGTCGCGTCTGGAAAACCGTCTGGACCGCCTAGAGGATACCCACCGCAACGTGATTGCGGCGGCGTATGACAATCTGGCGGGAACCAATCAAATCCACCGCGCTGTTTTGCGCATGATGGAACCCGTTCAGTTCGAAACATTCCTGACCGATCTGGGCGGCGAAGTTGCCGAAATTCTGCGCGTCGACGCGATGCGTTTGGTTCTGGAAACCGACGCCGAAGACGGTCAAGCCACCGCGCGCCGCGTGGGCGAAGTGCTGCATGTCGCGAACCCCGGATTTGTTCAGGATTACCTGACCCAAGGCCGCAATGTCCCGCTGCGTCAGGTCACGCTGCGCCAGACCCAAGGCGGAGAAGACACGCTGTACGGCGATAAAGCGGATTACATCCGGTCCGAGGCTTGCCTGCGTTTGGATTTCGGGCCGGGTCGCCGTCCGGGGATGTTGGTCATGGGCGCCGAAGATCCACATCAGTTTTCACCGCAACAGGGCACCGATCTGCTGGGGTTCTTTGCGGGCGTGTTTGAACGCGCGATGCGCCGCTGGTTGGAATGATATCGCCCGCCCTGACAGATGCGTTGGCGCGTTGGCTGGACCATGTGCGCGCAATTGACGGGGCGGCTGAAAACACGGTCAAAGCCTATCAAAACGATGTTTTGGCGTTTTTGGCGTTTATCCAAAATCATCACGGGCAGGCGTCAGGCCTGAATGCGATCAAAGGCCTGACGGTTTCAGACATGCGGTCTTGGATGGCGCACGAACGGGGCAGGGGCGTTGCGGCGCGATCATTGGCGCGCATGCTATCGGCGGTCAAATCGTTCATCCGCTATATGGCTGAACGCCATGATTTTGACCCTTCGGCCGTTCTGATGACCCGCGCACCGAAATTTCAGAAAAAACTGCCGCGTCCGTTGGCCGTTGATGCGGCCAAGGCGATGATTGAAACGGCAGAGTTTCAGGCCCGCGAACACTGGGCCGCGTTGCGCGATGTGGCGGCTATTACGCTGATGTACGGCTGCGGCCTGCGCATATCCGAAGCGTTGGGTCTAAAGGGCCGTGATGCGCCGTTGGCGGATGTTATCCGCATCACTGGTAAGGGCGGCAAAGAACGCATCGTGCCTGTGGTCCCCGCTGCCCGCAATGCGGTCGAATCTTATCGCGCGGCCTGTCCCCATGATTTGGCGGACGATCTGCCGCTGTTCCGCGGGATCCGCGGGGGTGCGCTGAATGCGGCGCAATTGCAAAAAACGGTTGCGCAAACGCGGATGCAGCTGGGTTTGCCTGCAACAGCGACGCCCCACGCGCTGCGTCACAGTTTTGCGACGCATCTGTTGAATGCTGGCGGTGATTTGCGTGCGATTCAGGAACTATTGGGGCACGCATCGTTAAATACGACCCAGATGTATACCGCTGTGGATACGGCCCGTTTGATGGAGGTGTATAAATCTGCCCATCCTCGCGCCACTGGGCAAAAATAAACGGTTGAGCGAAGCTGCCGTTTGGGCCATGAACATCGGATGAAAATCACACACAAAGCGCTCGGCGTTCATCTACTGACCGCATCCGGAGCGATCTTCGCCCTTCTTGCCATGCTTGCGGCTGTCGATGGTCAGTGGAGCGTTATGTTCCTGTGGCTGGTCGTTGCCTTTTTTGTGGATGGCATCGACGGACCGTTGGCCCGTAAATATGACGTCAAAAAGAATAGCCCCGTTTACGATGGCGTTCTGCTGGATCTGATTATTGACTACCTGACCTATGTGTTTGTCCCTGCAATCGCGCTGTTCAAACACCCTGAATTGCTGCCCGGATGGGGCGGCTGGTTTGCGATCATGGTGATTGTCTTTACGTCTGCGCTGTATTTCGCGGATACGCGGATGAAAACCAAAGACTATTCATTCTCTGGCTTTCCAGGGTGCTGGAACATGTTCGTCTTGGTCGTCTTCGCAATTAAACCCGATTACTACGTGATCTTGGGGCTGGTTGTGGCGCTGTCGATTGCCATGTTCCTGCCGATCAAATTCATTCACCCAACCCGTACGCGTCGCTGGCGCAAACTATCGCTGCCGATTGCGATCGCGTGGACAGGCTTTGCCGGTTGGGCAGCGTGGGTCGATTTCCACCCCGAAAGCTGGGCCCATTACGGGCTGGTCATCACCTCTGTCTATCTGATCGCGGTTGGCGCTTTGCAGCAGCTGATCTACGGCAAAGAAGGTTAAAGAGCCTTAATCATCAGGCGATGCTGGATGCCGGCATCGTCGAATTCGGGGCCAGTCGCTGTGTACCCCAGTTTTTCGTAGAACGGGATCGCCGATAGCTGCGCATCCAGACGCGATTCCGAAAACCCGTTTGCCGCAGCGTACTCTAGCACTGCCAGCATCAGGTCGCGGCCAATCCGAGTGCCGCGCGCATCGCGCAGGACCGCAACGCGCTGAACCTTGGCATACCCTTTGTCTAGTAGCCGCGCGGTGCCCATCGGGACACCGTTGACCCGCGCCAGAAAATGCACGCAGGCATCCTCTAGATCGTCCAGTTCCAATTCGGGCGGGACGTTCTGTTCATTCACGAAAACAGTGGTGCGGATGTCATAGCAGGCTTGGCGGTCCTGCGGCGTGTCGACGATGGTGATGGTATTGGTCATGCGCCAATCTGTGACACCAGTCTGCGCAAAAGAAAAGGGCGCCCGAAGGCGCCCCAAACTGTTTATCCCAGTGCCGCGTCACAGCGTCCGCAGACGCCTGCGTGGCTGTGGGTGCCAACGTCCGGCAGGATTTTCCAGCAGCGCTGGCATTTCTCTCCGGTGGCTTTGTCGAACACGACCGCAACGCCTTCGATGTCGTTCAGGCGGAACGCGTCTTCGGGGGCTGCGGCGTTGGTCAGGGTGATGCCTGATGTGATGCACAGGTCCTCGAACGCGACGGTTTTCAGTGCCTCTAGGATCGCGGTGTCCGCCACGTAAACGGTTGGCGCTGCCTCTAGCGATGCGCCGATCACCTTTTCTCGGCGCTGGATTTCCAGTGCTGCGGTGACAACGCGGCGAACCTTGCGGATGCCGGCCCATTTCGCGGCCAGCTCTGGGTTTTTCCAGTCGGCTGGGGTGTCAGGGAAATCGACCAGATGGACCGATGCGCCGTCTTCTTTGTGACGCTCTAGCCAGACCTCTTCCATGGTAAAGGTCAAGATCGGCGCCAGCCAAGTTGTCAGGCGGCTGAACAGGATATCCAGAACGGTGCGCGATGCGCGGCGTTGCAGGGTATCGCCGTCACAGTACAGCGCGTCCTTGCGGATGTCGAAATAGTAGGCCGACAGGTCCACGGTGGCAAAGTTGAACAGCGCTTGGAACACACCTTGGAAATCGTATTCGGTGTAACCTTTGCGAACGACGTCGTCCAATTCGGCCAGACGGTGCAGAACCCATTGTTCCAGTTCTGGCATATCTTCGGGCGCGGTGCGGTCGGATTCGGTGAAATCGTTCAGCGATCCCAGCATGAAACGCATGGTGTTGCGCAGGCGGCGATAGCTGTCTGCTACGCCTTTGATGATTTTGTCACCGATGCGCAGGTCCGTTGTGTAATCCGACTGCGCCACCCACAGACGCAGGATGTCTGCGCCGAACTGGTTGCACACGTCTTCGGGCGCGACGGTGTTGCCGATGGATTTGGACATCTTCATGCCCTTTTCATCCAACGTGAAACCGTGGGTCAGCACGCCTTTGTACGGGGCGCGACCTTTGGTGCCGCAGGCCTGAAGCATCGACGAATGGAACCAACCGCGGTGTTGGTCGGTGCCTTCTAGGTACAGATCCGCGATGCCGTCTGCTGCGCCGTCTGGGCGGTCACGCAGAACGAAAGCGTGGGTCGAACCGGAATCGAACCAAACGTCCAGAACGTCGAACACCTGTTCGTAATCGTCAGGGTTGGCCGCGTTGCCGAATACCTTTTCCTTGAACCCGTCGGTGTACCAGACGTCCGCGCCGTGTTCTTCGAACTCGGCCGCGATGCGAGCGTTGATTTCCGCGTTGCGCAGCAGGAAATTTTCGTCGGTCGGCAATACGCCTTTGCGAACGAAACAGGTCAAAGGAACGCCCCACGCGCGTTGACGCGACAGAACCCAATCTGGGCGCGCTTCGATCATCGAATACAGACGGTTGCGGCCCGTTTGCGGGGTCCATTTCACCAGCTGATCGATGGATGTCAGCGCACGTTCACGGATGGTTTTGCCATAGGTGTCTTGGCCATCGTTCACGTCTTTGTCGATCGCGGCAAACCATTGCGGCGTGTTGCGATAGATCACTGGTGCTTTGGACCGCCACGAATGCGGGTACGAGTGTTTCAGCTTTGCCTTACCGAACAGGGCGCTGACGTAGGCCATCTGTTTGATGTTCGCGACGTTTGCCGGGCCTTCTTTGCCGTCAGGTGCAACAACGTGCATACCTGCAAAGATCGGCAGATCCGAACGATAGCTGGAATCTTCGGTGATGTTATAGGTCATTTGCAGACCGTATTTCAGACCGACCTGATAGTCGTCGTCACCGTGGCTAGGCGCTGTGTGAACGAAACCTGTACCTGCCTCTTCGGTGACGTGGTCACCTGGCAGCATTGGTACGTCATAGTCCCATTCGCCATTGCCGTTTTCAACGCCGCGATAGGGGTGCGCAAGGATCATGCCGTCCAGAGCGTCCGCCGCAACATCGCCCACGCGTTCGAACGCCGTGACCCGCACGCCCTGCATGACACTTTCTGCCAATGCGTCGGCCAGCAGAACAACTTCGCCGACGGTGGCGGCGGAATGTTCGTGAACCTCGGTCACTTTATATAGGCCGTAGTTGATCGACGGGCCAAAGCAGACCGCGCGGTTTTGCGGGATAGTCCACGGGGTGGTGGTCCAGATCACAACGCTGAAATCATCGGCAGACACTTTTTCGCCGCCCGACACAGGTTTGAAACGCACCCAAACCTGATGGCTGGTGTGATCGTGATATTCGACCTCTGCCTCTGCCAATGCGGTTTTTTCAACGGGCGACCACATCACAGGTTTCGAACCTTGATACAGGGTGCCGTTCATCAGCAGTTTCATGAACTCTTCGGCGATCACGCGTTCGGCGTGATAGTTCATGGTCAGATACGGATCAGCCCAGTTGCCGGTGATGCCCAGACGTTTGAATTCTTCGCGCTGGATGTCGATCCAACCTTCGGCGAATTTGCGGCATTCCTGACGGAAATCGATGACTGGAACTTCGTCTTTGTTTTTGCCGTCGGCGCGGTATTTTTCTTCGATCTTCCATTCGATCGGCAGGCCGTGACAATCCCAGCCCGGAACATAGCGCGCATCGCGGCCCAGCATCTGCTGCGAACGGACGATGAAATCTTTTAGGATTTTGTTCAGCGCGTGGCCGATGTGCAGGTGGCCGTTCGCATACGGAGGGCCATCGTGCAGGATGAATGGTTCGCGGCCCGTTTTTTCGCGCAGGCGGTCGTAGATGCCGATTTCGTTCCAACGGGCCAGCCATTCAGGTTCGCGCTGGGGCAGGCCCGCGCGCATTGGGAAATCGGTCTCTGGTAGGTTCAGTGTGTCTTTGTAGTCAGGCGTATCGGCGCACATAGGGGCGTCCTTTGTCACGTGTATATCTGGGATTGGGTCGGTGCGAAGCGTCATACACCTTTGCCCGGCGTCTCTGGTCGTCAGAGCGCCGGGGATATAATTCGAATGATGATCGGGTTGCGTGACATCATGAGGCGCTTATAGGCCCTGTAAAATTGGGCGTAAACCCGTCTGAGGGGGCCCATAGCGGCCAACCCACCTGTTGGCCCAAAAATTCCATTCGTATAGTGCCTAATTTTTGGGCGAAAGCGACATGTGGGTGTCGAAAATGGCAAAGCGAGTCGGGCTATTAGGCTTCAGCGTGGGCCTATGGACATGAGCTTTATCAAACCGTTTATGGTCGATGCGACCCAAGTCCCGCAGGATAGCGGCGACGCGGACGTGTTCGGCACGGTCAAATGGCGCACCCTGATTTGCGGCGATGTGACGCCCGCAGCGGGGACGGTCATGGGGATCGCTGAATTTGATGCTGGCGGAACGCTTCGCCTGCATCGGCATGAACCGTCCGAAATTTATTTCGGTTTGTCGGGATCGGGGACCGTGACGATTGACGGCATCCCACATGAAATCCGTCAGGGCGTGACGATCCTGATCCCTGAAAACGCGCTGCATGAAACGGTCGCGGGGCCGGGTGGGCTGAGTTTCCTATATACCTTCCCCAAGGATCGTTTTTCGGACGTCCAGTATCGGTTTGCAGGCACTGACAGCGAATAGTTCTGTGCAGGGGGCACATATTTTCGTAATGGTGCGGCATGACAAAAATCGTGCCTCTTGATTCCGCTGGATCATTGCCCCTGTGGCGACGCCCCATTTCGTTGCTGTTTCTGATATCGATGGCATTGCCGATCGCGTTTTCGACGTGGAATGCTTTGCTGAATAACTTTGTGATCGAGGTCGCGAATTTCGAAGGCGACGACATCGGCCTGCTGCATACAGTCCGTGAAATTCCGGGGTTTCTGGCGATTGGCGTGATCGTGTTGTTGCTGTTTATCCGCGAACAGCGGCTGGGGCTGATGTCGCTGCTGTTGTTGGGCGTGTCCACGGGCGTTACCGCGTGGTTCCCGACCTTGGGCGGCATTTTGATGATCACGACCTTTAGTTCGATCGGGTTCCACTATTTCGAAACGGTGAACCAGTCGCTGCAGTTGCAGTGGATCGACAAAGCCAAGGCGCCGCAAACCTTGGGCTGGATCATGGCGGCGGGGTCGGGGGCGACCTTTGTGGCCTATGTCCTGCTGGTGCTGACGTGGAAAACGCTGGGGCTGTCATATAACACTGTCTACATGGTGTCTGGCGGCATAACTGCCCTGATCGCGCTGTTCTGCCTGATCGCCTATCCGCAATTCGAGGCCCCAAATCCCCAAGTTAAATCTTTCGTCCTGCGGCGTCGCTATTGGCTGTATTACGCGCTGCAATTCATGTCGGGCGCACGCCGCCAAATTTTTGTGGTGTTCGCAGGGTTCATGATGGTCGAACGGTTCGGGTTCGAAGTCCACGAAGTCACGAGCCTGTTTCTGCTGACGCTGATCGTCAACATGGTTTTCGCGCCGTTTCTGGGCAAAGCGGTGGCCATATGGGGCGAACGCCGCGCGCTGGCGTTCGAATATACGGGATTGGTGGCCGTGTTCTTGTGTTATGGCGGCGTGTTTTATTTTGGCTGGGGCGTGGCGATCGCGGCGGCGCTCTATGTGATCGACCATATCTTTTTCGCGCTGGCGCTGGCGCTGAAAACCTATTTCCAGAAAATCGCGGATCCGGGTGATATTGCGCCAACGGCGGCGGTGGCCTTTACCATCAACCACGTCGCGGCGGTGTTCTTGCCGGTGCTGTTGGGCCTGCTGTGGCTGAAATCCCCGCTCTTGGTCTTTTTGCTTGCGGCTGGTATGGCAGCGGTGTCCCTGTGTCTGGCGCTGCTGATCCCGCGCCATCCGACCGAAGGGTATGAAACAATTTTGACGCGCCCTCGGGCTGCCCCTGCCGAATAAAGCTTATGACCGACCTGACCTATTCCGCCATTGCCGTTGTCCCATCTCTTGATCAGGCCGAGGCGTTGGCGCTGGCTTGCGAAAATCTGTACCCCGAACCAACGGGCGTCGGCAGTTTCGAAATCGAAGACGGTTCGGGCCTGTTCGAAGTCGCCGCCTATTTCGTGGAAAAACCGGATCAGGCGGGTCTGGCGCTGCTGTCCGCAATGCACGGGGCCAAAGATTTCGTTATCTCTGAGGTGCCGCAAATCGACTGGGTTGCGCATGTGAAACGCGAATTGGCCCCCGTCGAAGCTGGCCGTTTCTTTGTTTACGGCAGCCACGACGCGGACAAGGTGCCATCGGATAAGATCGCCCTGCTGATCGAAGCGGCGATGGCATTCGGCACAGGGCACCATGGAACCACATTGGGTTGCCTGCGCGCGCTGGACCGGATCGCGTCCGAAGGCGCCGCACCGAAAAAGGCAATTGATGTTGGCTGCGGCACGGCAGTTTTGGCGATGGGCGCGGCGCGCGTTTGGCCAGATGCGACGGTATTGGCATCCGATATTGATCAGGTGGCCGTGAATGTCGCTGAAACCAATTTGGCAGCGAACGGGATGTCTGGGTCGGTCTTGTGCCTAGAGGCCGCAGGTTTCGATGCGCCAGAAATCGGGCAAGCTGGGCCATACGACCTGATTTTTGCCAATATTCTAAAAGGCCCGCTCATTTCCATCGCGCCTGATATGGCCGATCACGCAGCGCCTGGGGCGCATGCGATTCTTTCGGGAATCCTGAACGAACAGGCCGATAGCGTACTTTCGGTCTATAACGGACAGGGTTTTATCCTAAAGTATCGCGAGGTTGTCGGAGATTGGACAACACTGACCCTAACATTTGGATAATGTTTCCAAATCGGGGAAGTTTGCCCCGATTTTGTCATGGTTTTTTTGACAAAGGTTAAAAGTTTGTTAATGCCCGCATTAGTACGGTGGGGGCTGTACGCGTAAGGTGTATGTTATGGGTCAAAATGAGAGTGCGTTTGAGGCCCGCGTTGATAGAATTGAACGGTCTTACGAAATGCGCACTGCGAATGGCGTAAGACACGAAATTCTAAGTGACGGGTTAATTGTTGCACGGCCGCGCAGACGCGCGCCGCGGTTTCCCTGGAGAGGGTTGGCTATTTGCGGGGTTGCATTGGTTGGGTTCAAGGTTCTGGTGTTGATGAATCTGGGGCCGAATGTGTATGCGCAACGTGTTGATATGCTGGCTGACGGCACCGTCTTTGAACGGGCAGGTGCATGGTTTATGCAGGTTGATGTGGTCACGAAATGGACCGCCGATAACTTGACGGCGCTGATTAAAACGGCGCTGCGATAACAAAAAGGACCGCCCGATTGGGCGGTCCTTTTGCATTACGTCAAATGACAGTGGATCAGTTGAATGCGCCTTTGCGCGCGATTTCGTTGATCTGGCCACGGGTCAGGCCGATGTCGTTCAGTTCGTGGTCTGACAAACCGTCCAGCGTTTTCAGGGTTTTGCGCAGTTCGATCCAGTTCTGGATGCGGGCGATCTGGTCATAGATGAACGATACTGCCTGATAAGCGGCGCGGGACGATGCTGCGGTGTCTGGCGACAGCGCAATCGGTGCAGCAACTAGTGCCATTTTAGTTCCTCATTACTCTGTTGCCGCAGTGCGGCATGATGTGTGTTCTGAGGCCCACGTAATCCGCCCGAATTGCAAAAACCATCGCCAGTTTTGCATAGTAATTATGCGTTTTTGGAATGGCTAATTTTTGTGCAAATAGATCGTTTTTTAATCATGTGATCTGTCGCAAATCGTCGCCGGCTGTTCGCTTTTGGGGTAATGTAGGTTGAGTGATCGCAAAAGCGGCTTGGCGTTTGTTCGCGTTTTGTGCTATTTGTCGAAAAAGAGCAGAATAAGGCACAGCAATGCGCGTGATCGGAATCGATCCGGGGCTGCGAAATATGGGCTGGGGAATCATCGATGTATCGGGGTCCCGACTGGCGCATGTGGCGAACGGAATATGCAAATCTGACGGCAAGGCCGATCTATCAAACCGATTGCTGGACCTGCATGATCAGCTGACCGCTGTTTTTTCCGAATACAAACCTGACGCCGCTGCGGTCGAACAGACGTTTGTCAACAAGGACGCTGTTGCGACCCTGAAACTGGGGCAGGCACGGGGGATCGCGCTGTTGGTGCCTGCACAGGCGGGGCTGACCGTTGGGGAATATCTGCCGAACGCGGTGAAAAAGGCTGTGGTGGGTGTGGGTCACGCCGATAAAAAACAGATCGACCATATGGTGCGTCTGCAATTGCCCGGCGTGAAAATTAACGGCGTCGATGCGGCGGATGCCTTGGCCATTGCGATTTGTCATTCGCACCACTGTCAATCTGCGGGCCATCTGTCCCGCGCAATCGCAAAGGCCGCAGGATGATCGGTAAACTGTCTGGTATCGTCGATTACAAAGGTCTGGATCACGTCATGATCGACGTGCGCGGCGTGGGCTATATCGTCTATTGTTCCGACCGCGTTATGGCCGCCATCCCGCCCGTGGGCGAAGCAGTTGCGTTATACACCGACCTATTGGTGCGCGAAGATTTGATGCAGCTGTTCGGGTTTTCGACGCTGGTCGAAAAGGAATGGCACCGCCTGCTGACGGGCGTTCAGGGCATCGGGCCAAAGGCGTCTTTGGCGATTTTGGGCACGCTAGGCCCCGAAGGCGTGAGCCGCGCGATTGCGCTGGGTGATGCGTCGGCGGTTGCCCGTGCCAAAGGCGTTGGCCCGAAAACGGCGCAGCGCGTGGTGCTAGAGCTGAAGAACAAAGCGCCGTCCGTCATGGCGATGTCAGGACAAGAAGCGACCGTTTCGGACGACGTGGTTGAGGCCGAAACGCCAACGAAAAAGCCGCGCAAAACCGCGCCGCCGAAACAGAACACCGCCCAGCCAGAGGCGTTGTCCGCCCTGCAAAATCTGGGCTACGGCCCGTCGGATGCGGCGTCGGCTGTGGCAACCGCGCTAGAGGCGGATCCCGATCTGGACACTGGCGCGTTGATCAAATCCGCGCTGAAACTGCTGGCGCCGAAAGGGTAATCGATGGACCGCACCGAAGATCTGTCGCCCGAACGGCAATCGTCAGATAACGACCGCGCTCTGCGTCCGCAGGGGTTGGATGAATTCATCGGTCAAGCCGAAGCCCGCGCCAACCTGCGCGTGTTCATCGAATCCGCCAAACGGCGCGGCGAAGCGATGGATCACACGTTGTTCCACGGCCCACCCGGATTGGGCAAAACGACCCTTGCGCAGATTATGTCGCGCGAATTGGGCGTGAATTTCCGCATGACATCGGGCCCTGTGCTGGCCAAAGCGGGCGATCTGGCCGCGATCCTGACAAACCTTGAGGCGCGGGACGTTCTGTTCATCGACGAAATCCACCGCATGAACCCCGCGGTCGAAGAGGTTCTCTATCCCGCGATGGAGGACTACGAACTGGATTTGGTCATTGGCGAAGGCCCCGCCGCGCGGACCGTTCGGATCGAATTGCAGCCCTTTACGTTGGTCGGCGCGACGACACGTTTGGGCCTACTGACCACGCCGCTGCGGGACCGTTTCGGCATTCCGACACGGCTCGAATTCTATAACGTCGATGAATTGCATCAGATCGTCACGCGTGGTGCGCGGCTGCTGGGTGCGCCTGCGGATGACGATGGGGCGCATGAAATTGCAAAACGGGCGCGCGGCACACCGCGTATTGCGGGCCGTTTGCTGCGCCGAGTCGTCGATTTCGCCGTTGTCGAAGGTGACGGCCGGGTGACCCAAGCCATCGCTGACCGTGCGCTGACCCGTTTGGGTGTGGATAGTCTGGGGCTGGATAGCGCCGACCGTCGATATATGCGTCTAATGGCCGAAAGTTACGGCGGCGGCCCCGTGGGGATCGAAACGCTATCCGCAGCCCTGTCCGAAAGCCGCGACGCGCTAGAGGAAGTGATCGAACCCTATCTGCTGCAACAGGGCCTGATCCAGCGAACGCCGCGCGGGCGGATGTTGGCGGCTGCGGCATGGCGGCATCTGGGATTGGACGCACCGCGCAGCGAACAGGATTTGTTCGGTTGAAACGCGGGGCAGGGGCGGCTATCGAAACGGCATGACACCTGAACAGATTACACAGCTATTCACCCGCGCCGATGGCACGTATCTATGCGCTCGTTGGGGACGCCCCATTGTGCCCGTCGTTTTCGGAGTAGAAGAGGAAACTCTGAAAATCCTGAAAGGCGCGATCGAAGCAACCGTCGGTATGGCAGGCCACAAAATGGCCGAAACGGATACCGAACTGGGCGCGAACCTGATGATCTTTTTCTGCCGCGAATGGGATGATCTGCTGGGTGTGCCCAATCTGGAAAAACTGCTGGATGGTCTGCCCGATCTGGTGACGCGCCTGGACGGATCACATGCGAACCAGTACCGCACTTTCCGTTTTGACAAAGACGGCGCGATCAATTCCTGCGTTGTGGTTTTGCGCATGGACGGCGATCTGGCGAAACAGCCCGCTGCCGACATCGCATTGGCCCAAGCCGCGCAGATGTTGCTGACGTGGGGCGATGGCTCGTTTGCAGAACAATCGCCATTGGCGATTGCGGGCGACACGACCGTTTTACGCCCTGACATCGGCGCGCTGATCCGCGCGGCCTATGATCCGGTTCTGCCCGCCTGTGACCGCGATGCATCGCATAGTTACCGTTTATTTGCACGGATGTCCCAATGACCCATCGTTTTGAATGCCACGTCTATTACGAAGACACCGATCTGGCTGGCATCGTTTATTACGCCAATTACATGAAATTCATCGAACGCGCCCGCACCGAATGGGTGCGCACGCGCGGTGTGGATCAGGTCGCGTTGAAAGAAAACGAAGGTATCGTTTTCGCGGTCCGCAGGGTCGAAGCCGACTATCTGCACCCCGCCAAATTCGACGATGATCTGGTGGTTGAGACCAAGGTCGAATCCATGACGGGTGCGCGGATCACGTTGCAGCAGGACGTTTTGCGCGATGGGGAATTGCTGTTTACGTCGCATGTTACGCTGGTTGCGATTGGCCCGAACGGGTCTCCGGCGCGATTGCCACAGGAATTGCGCCGCGCTTTGCACTGATAAATCGGCCAAACTGGCTGAAAATCGCGTATTTCAGTGCTGAAACGCAACCGTGATAGCAAGTCTATTGGCAAATCGCCTGTGGATAATGTATTTCGGTTTCCAACAGCGGGAAAACCGCGCGACAGTACAGAGCAGGCACATGGAAGCAGCAACCGACTACACGATGTGGGCGTTATTCGCCCGCGCGACGATCCTTGTTAAATTAGTGATGATCATGTTGGTCCTTGCATCCGTTTGGTGCTGGGCTGTGATCGTTGATAAAATCGTTCAATACCGCAAAGCCCGCGCCGAAGCCGCCGTGTTCGATCGTGCGTTCTGGTCGGGCGAGCCATTGAACGACCTGTTTGACAAAATCGGCACCACGCCAACCGGCCCCAGCGAACGGATTTTCGTCGCGGGTATGATGGAATGGCAGCGCAGCATCAAAGGCGACGGTGGTTTCATCGCAAACGCCCATGCCCGCATTGACCGTTCAATGGATGTCGCCATCGCGAAAGAGGCAGCCAAGCTGCAAAAAGGTCTGCCCGTTCTGGCGACCGTTGGTTCGACCGCGCCGTTCGTTGGTCTGTTCGGTACGGTTTGGGGAATCATGAATTCGTTCATCGAAATCGCCGAGGCCCAAACAACCAATTTGGCCGTTGTTGCCCCCGGTATTTCCGAAGCGTTGCTGGCAACCGGTCTGGGCCTTTTGGCCGCGATCCCTGCTGTTGTGTTCTACAACAAACTAACCAACGACAGCGACCATATTGTTGCTGGGTACGAAGCATTCGCCGATGAATTTTCGACCATCCTTGGTCGTCAGTTGGACAGCTAAGCGATGGGTGCGGGCGTTACGAAAAAGGCATCGGGCGGCGGGTCTCGTCGTCGTCGCCGCGTGCGCGGCGGCAGTGCTGCTATGTCTGAAATCAACATCACGCCATTTGTGGACGTGATGCTGGTTTTGCTGATAATTTTCATGGTGGCTGCGCCGTTGATGACGGTGGGCGTGCCTGTTGAACTGCCTAAAACGCAGGCCTCGGCGCTGCCTACCGATGACGAAGAGCCGCTGACAGTGACCATCACCGCCGAAGGTCAGGTTATGATCCAGAATTCCGAAACCGATCAGGCCGAATTGGTGACCAAGCTACAGGCGATTGCCGCCGAACGGACCAGCGACCGTATTTATCTGCGCGCGGATGGGGCCAACAATTGGAACCGCGTGGCCGAGATCATGGGCCTGTTGAACGCGGGTGGGTTTTCGAACATCGGTCTGGTGACCGACATCGCGACCTCGGGGTCGAACGGATAACGCCGTGGATTTTCAACGCTACAGCGTCGGAACATGGGTGTCGGGGGTCGGCCACGCGGGTCTGATCCTATGGCTTGTCGTCGGCTGGGGAATGAATAACGAACCGATGGAATTCGAAGTGGCCGATGTGTCGGTCATTTCGGGGGCGGAATATGATGCCTTGGTCGCGGCGACATCCCCGCAGACCACCACCGATCCGTTGCCTGACATGATTGCGCCCACGGTCGATGACACGCCGCCAGATGCGGTGCCGTTGGAACCCGAACCCGCCCCAGCAGAACCGGCACCCCAGGCGCCCGCCGCACCTGTGGAAGACACGCCGCCGCCCGCGCCGCCCGCACGCCCCGAACCGGTTGAGCCGCCCGTCGAAACCGTGGCCGAACCCACGCCTCCATCGCCAGACGTCGGCGCGCAGGATTTACCTATTTCGCCGCGCCCGATGGAACGGCCTGCGGATCGTATCGCATCCGTGCCGACGCCGTCGCAGCCTGAATTGGACGTGGCGCCCGAACCCGTGGCCCCGGTGACCCAAGCCGAGGCTGAACAAACGCCCGAAGTGGTCGAAGAAGAACGCGACGCCGCAGCCCCCGAAGAAACCGCGACGCGCATCGTGTCGGCGGACGAAACCCCTGCAGCTGCTGCGCCAACATCGTCGCCGCGCCCACCTGCGCGCCCATCGGCATTGCGTACGCAGCCAGCGCCAACGCCCGAACCTGCCGAAACGCAGACAGCCGCTGCGCCTGAACCCGCCGAAGAACCTGCGCGCGACGCCGAAGCCGACGCAATCGCCGCCGCATTGGCCGCTGCGACTTCGTCGGCGGCTGCAAATCAGGGCCCAGCGACCTCTGGCCCGCCATTGTCCAGCGGCGAAGAAAGCGCATTTAAAAACGCCGTCAGCGCCTGTTGGGTTGTCGATAGCGGTGCGCAGTCCGCGAATGTGACTGTGACGGTTGCCTTTTCGCTGACCCGCGAAGGCCGCATTGATGGGGATGTTCGTCAGATTGGCGTTTCGGGCGGCGATAGCAGCGCGGCCAGCGCAGCGTTTGAATCGGCCCGCCGTGCGATTTTGCGGTGCCAGTCGTCTGGCTATCCTTTGCCCCCCGAAAAATACGAAACATGGAAAGACGTGGAACTGACGTTTGATCCTGCATCCATGAGCCTAAGGTGATCGTCATGCCGAATGTTCGCGCTGTTGTGATCCCGATTTGGCACCTTTCCGCCCAATTTCCCCATGCTTTCGCGGGAAATATGGTAAATGACCTATCAAATATTCCATGCTGTCGTTCGATTGGAACGCCCGCTTATGAGGACCTGAATGTTTAAGAAACTATTGATCCTTTTGGCCGCCATTATTTTGGCTGGCCCTGTGGCGGCTCAGCCGTTGCGATTGACCATTACGGATGGTGTCATTGAACCGCTGCCCTATGCGCTGCCGTCCTTTGACGCTGAAACCGCTGGCTCCGAGGCGATGGCCGCACAGATCAGCCAAGTCATTGCCGACGATTTGTCGGGCACGGGCCTGTTCCGCCAGATCCCTTCGTCCGCGTTCATCAGCCGTCATGTGTTTAACACCACGCCTGCCTATGCGGATTGGCGCGCGATTAACGCGCAGGCGTTGATCACGGGCGCAGTGGCTGTGACCGGCGATCAGGTTGTCGTCAAATTCCGCCTGTTCGACGTGTTTACGGGCGCTGAAATGGGTGACGGCCAGCAATTGGTTGCCAGCGCGTCTGGCAACGGGTGGCGCCGTTTGGCACACAAGGTCGCCGATCAGGTTTATAGCCGTATCACAGGCGAAGCAGGCTATTTCGACAGCCGCGTGATCTATGTTGCGGAAACGGGCCCCAAAGATAACCGCCGCAAGGTTATTTCGATCATGGACTACGATGGCCGCAACGCCGAGGCGCTGACGTCGGGCGGCGACATCGTGTTCGCTCCGCGTTTTTCGCCATCGGGTGACCGCGTTTTGTATACGTCGTTGCAGCCCGGTGTTGGCACGCGGATCGTTATGCTGGACGTAAATTCCGCATCGGCGCGCCCAATCACCACGGCCCCTGGCAACATGGCGTTTTCGCCGCGATTTAACCGCGACGGCACCAAGGTGATTTATTCTCTGGAAACAGGTGGGAACACCGATATCTGGATGACCGATATCGCAACGGGTCAGCACACGCGCCTGACCAGCGCGCCGTCGATTGAAACTGGCCCCAGCTTTTCGCCAGATGGATCGCAGATCGTGTTTGAATCGGACCGTTCGGGTGGTCAGCAGCTATATGTGATGTCCGTCAATGGCGGCGAAGCGCGCCGTATTTCATTCGGCGACGGCCGCTACGGCACACCCGTTTGGTCGCCGCGCGGTGATATGATCGCGTTCACCAAACAAAACGCGGGCCGTTTCCATATTGGCGTGATGCGCACGGATGGATCGAATGAACGCCTGCTGTCGTCGGCTTCGGGCGGGTATCTGGACGAAAGCCCGACATGGGCGCCCAATGGCCGCGTGATTATGTTCTTCCGCGAAACGCTGGGCGAAAACGGTGGTCCTTCGTTGTATTCGGTGGATATTTCGGGCCGCAATTTGCGTCAGGTTCCGCTGGGCGGGTTCGCATCCGACCCGTCGTGGGGCCCGTTGCTACGCTAAACTTTCGGGCGGATTCCCAACTGGGGCCGCCCGTGTTATCATCTGACCAAGAGCAGTCATAATTAGGATAAAAATCCATGCACACCCTAACCAAAGCCGCAGCGATCATCGCCCTGATGACCACCGCCGCCTGTACGAACCCTGATCGGTTCGGTGCAGGGGCCAACGGAAACTCGGTCGATCTGAACGGCGCCAATGGCGCATTTGGATCGGACGCAATGAACAGCGCGTCGAACCCGAACAGCCCAGCCTATTTCAACCAGACCATCGGTGACCGCGTTCTGTTCGCCGTTGACCAATCGACGCTGTCCACTGCCGCAATGGCAACGTTGGATGGTCAGGCGGGTTGGCTGATGGCAAACCCTGATTACACAGCCGTGATCGAAGGCCACGCCGACGAACAAGGCACGCGCGAATACAACCTTGCGCTGGGGGCCCGCCGTTCGAACGCTGTATACGAATACCTGATTTCCAAAGGTATCCCAGCGTCGCGGATCCGCACTATTTCCTACGGCAAAGAACGCCCGATCGCGACCTGCGCGCAGGCAGCATGCTATGAACAAAACCGCCGTGCTGTGACCGTGATCAGCATTGCTTCGATGATGTAATCTGAAACTAGGGGGCTGTTATGATGCGCAAGGCGTTGATTTCTTTTGCCGTTGCGGCTGCGTTGCCGTTTTCTGCGAATGCTCAGGATCAATCTTTGGCCGATATACGGCAGCAGCTAACGGCCCTTTATGTGCAGGTTCAGCAGCTAAACACCGAATTGTCGACCACGGGGTCGGCGATGGGCACCAGCGTTGGCGGCGGATCGGCGCTGGAACGGTTGTCGTCGATCGAAGCCGAACTGCAGCGCCTGACGTCCAAGACCGAAGAGCTGGAATTCCAAATCACCCAAGTCGTGCGCGACGGCACCAATCGCATCGGCGATCTGGAATTCCGTTTGTGCGAATTGGAAACGAATTGCGACATCGGATCGTTGGGCGACACGCCGACATTGGGCGGGGTGGAAACGGGATCGGCTGCTGCGCCTACGCCCGTTGTGCCGAATACTGCGGGGCCACAATTGGCCGTTGGCGAACAGGCCGATTTTGACGCCGCGCGTTCGGCGATGGAATCGGGTGATTTCCGCACCGCTGTTGCAGGTTTCGACAATTTCGTCATGGCATATCCCGGCAGCCCATTGGCCCAACAGGCCCATTACCTAAGCGGCGAAGCTTACGAATCGCTGGGCGAGGTTACGAACGCGGCCCGCGCCTATCTGGGCAGTTTTTCGGCGGACCCAGCGGGTGAAATCGCCCCTGACGCGCTGTTTAAATTGGGCTTTTCGCTGGGCGCATTGGGCCAGACCCAAGACGCCTGTACGACCCTGATGCAGGTTGGCGTGCGGTTCCCGAATTCTGACGCCGCTTTGGATGCCCAAAGCGCGATGCGCAATTTCGGATGTTCCTAAATTCCGACTGGCTGATGCAGCAGGGGCCTGATGCCATGTTGCTGCAGGCCGTTGGTGCGGCATTTGCGCGGCGACCTGATAGGGTCGCCGTTGCGGTATCTGGCGGGGGCGACTCAATGGCTTTGCTGGATTTGGCGATCCGTGCTGCCGCCCAACAAAATCAAACGGTGCTGGCTGTCACCGTCGATCATGGACTGCGCCCCGAGGCCGCGGATGAGGCCCGCATGGTTGCCGCGTTCTGCGCCGAACGGGGTGTGCACCATGACACTTTGCAATGGGACGGGCAGGCCGATGGTAACCTGATGGCCGCCGCCCGCGAGGCCCGATATCGCCTGATCGCCAAATGGGCGCAGGATCACGATTGCACGCATGTCATTCTGGGCCACACCCAAGACGACGAAGCAGAAACATTTCTGATGTCTTTGGCGCGTGGGGCAGGGGTAAACGGTCTGGCTGGTATGGATCTGTCCCCTGTTTATGGCGGGGTTAAATGGCGGCGTCCGTTGATGTCTGTATCGCGGGCAGAACTGCGCGAATACCTGAGGCGTCACAATATTAAATGGGTCGATGATCCGTCGAATGACAACGATCAATACCTGCGCGTGCGCACCCGAAAACTTTTGCCGCAGTTGGATGGTATTGGCCTGAATGCCGATCAAATATCGTCCTCTGTGTATGCCATGAAAATGGCGCGCAGCGCGTTGGAACATTACACGATGAAAGAGGCCGACGACCACGTCACCGTATCTGGCGGTGATGTGATTTTGCCGCGCGGGTTCAATCAACTGATGCCGGTTGAAATTCAACGGCGGCTTTGGATTTCGATTTTGCAGTGGATCGGCGGCGGGCAATATGCGCCGCGCACTTCGGCGTTGTCGGAACTGGATGCCGCAATTGCGGATGGGCGAAACCACACGCTGAACGGCTGCGCGATTATTGTGAAAGGTGATGAAATCCGCGTGACGCGCGAATGGGGCGCCGTGCGCGATGTGACCTGCGCGACCGATCAAATCTGGGATCGCCGTTGGCAATTCGTTGGGCCGCATGACCCCGCGCTGACCATCGCGCCGGTTGGCGAACAGGGGATTCGCACACTAACGGATTGGCGAGACGCTGATTTGCCGCGTCCCACAATTATTTCATCGCCAGCGGTTTGGCATGAAAAAACGCTTATTGCTGCACCATTGGCGGGTTTTAATGACAATTGGACGGCACAGATCGTCGCGCCATGGCATCCTGTTGCGAAACACGCATTGAACCTCTGACATTACTGCCTATTTTAAGGGGAAATCTGCCGCCAGCCGAACTGGTGGCATGAACGTCAGAGGAGTCCCCCTTGGGCAACGCACGCAATATCGTATTTTGGGT
Source organism: Marivivens sp. ABH4_498 (assembly GCF_056160585.1). Taxonomy (NCBI): domain Bacteria; kingdom Pseudomonadati; phylum Pseudomonadota; class Alphaproteobacteria; order Rhodobacterales; family Paracoccaceae; genus Marivivens; species Marivivens sp. ABH4_498. The sequence goes on along the minus strand of NZ_JBSWXL010000001.1, from coordinate 320,969 downwards.
CGTCCTGTTTTTGCTGGTCGTCTCGCTTTTCAACGTATTCTCGTCGGGTACGTCGAGCCTGCAATCCACAACACAGAGCTATTCGGATTTCATCCAAGCAGTTGAGAACGACGAAGTTCAGTCTGTCACGCTGGACGGTGAAAAAGTGTTCTACACTGGCACCGACAGCCGCGAATACCTGACCATCCGTCCGGACGACGCCGAAGTAACCGCGCTGTTGATCGCGAATGACATTCCGGTGACCGCAGATGCGCAGGAACAATCCACGTTCCAGGCGATCCTGCTGTCGCTGTTGCCATTCCTGCTGCTGATTGGTGTGTGGGTCTATTTCATGAACCGCATGCAGGGCGGTGGCCGTGGCGGCGCGATGGGCTTTGGGAAATCCAAGGCAAAGCTGCTGACCGAAAAACATGGCCGCGTGACCTTTGATGACGTTGCTGGCATCGACGAAGCCAAAGAAGAACTGCAAGAGATCGTTGAATTCCTGCGCAACCCGCAAAAATTCAGCCGTCTGGGCGGTAAAATCCCCAAAGGCGCATTGCTGGTGGGCCCTCCTGGTACGGGTAAAACGTTGCTGGCACGCGCCATCGCGGGCGAAGCGGGCGTTCCGTTCTTTACCATTTCGGGTTCTGACTTTGTTGAAATGTTCGTGGGTGTTGGTGCGTCCCGTGTCCGCGACATGTTCGAACAGGCGAAAAAGAACGCGCCATGTATCGTATTCATCGACGAAATCGACGCTGTGGGCCGCGCACGTGGCCAAGGTTACGGCGGCGGTAACGACGAACGCGAACAGACGTTGAACCAGTTGCTGGTTGAAATGGACGGCTTTGAAGCGAACGAAGGCGTAATCATCGTGGCTGCAACCAACCGCCGTGATGTTCTGGACCCTGCGTTGCTGCGTCCGGGCCGTTTTGACCGTCAGGTCACCGTTCCAAACCCAGACATCAAAGGCCGTGAAAAAATTCTGGCAGTCCATGCCAAGAAAACGCCGCTGGGCCCAGATGTTGACCTGCGCATCATCGCGCGTGGTTCCCCCGGTTTTTCGGGTGCTGATCTGGCCAACCTAGTGAACGAGGCCGCATTGATGGCTGCACGTGTTGGCCGCCGTTTCGTCACCATGGTCGATTTCGAAAACGCCAAAGACAAAGTGATGATGGGCGCAGAACGTCGTTCGATGGTTCTGACACCTGATCAGAAAGAAAAAACCGCCTATCACGAAGCTGGCCACGCCGTTGTTGGCCTGGCGCTGCCTGAATGTGACCCTGTTTATAAGGCGACGATCATTCCACGCGGTGGCGCGTTGGGTATGGTTGTATCCTTGCCTGAAATGGATCGCCTGAACTGGCACAAATCCGAATGTCAGCAGAAACTGGCGATGACCATGGCGGGTAAAGCGGCCGAGATTATCAAATACGGTGCCGATCACGTATCGAACGGTCCCGCAGGCGATATCCAGCAAGCCAGCCAACTGGCCCGCGCGATGGTTCTGCGCTGGGGTATGTCGGACAAGGTCGGCAACGTGGATTATTCCGAAGCTGCCGAAGGCTATTCGGGTAACACCGCTGGTTTCTCAGTTTCGGCGCAAACCAAAGAAATGATCGAGGAAGAGGTTCGTAACTTTATCCAAGAAGGTTACGACACCGCCTATCGTATTCTGACCGAACAGAACGCCGAATGGGAACGTCTGGCCGAAGGTCTGTTGGAATATGAAACCCTGACAGGTGCCGAAATCCAGCGCGTCATGAAAGGCGAACCACCCCAAGGCGACGGCAAAGAGGAAGAGGATACCTCGGTCACTCATATGCCAACGGTTGGCAAAAAGGCGAAACCAGCTGCCGAAGAGCAGCCAGAGGACCCTAAAGAGTGAGCCCCTCTCAATCAAAAGATTGGAACCCCGAAACCTATGCCAGGTTTCGGGGTTTGCGTTTGCGGCCTGCGATTGATCTGATCCACCAGATCGGCGTGGTCCCTAATGGCGATATTATCGACCTTGGCTGCGGCAATGGCGCCGTGGGCGAAGCGTTGGCCGAACGGTTTGACGGTCATAAATTGATCGGCGTCGACAGTTCGGAAACGATGCTGGTCAAAGCATCGGAAACGCGCAACTACGATGATCTGGTGCATGCCGACATCACGCATTTCCAGCCCAGCAAATCGCCTGCGGTGATTTTTTCCAATGCCGCGCTGAATTGGTTGCCCGACCATGAAACGCTGATGCCGATGATCGCGGGCCAATTGGCCGATGGCGGCGTTTTGGCGGTGCAAATGCCGGGGCAGCACGATGGGCCCAGCCATGCGCTGGCGCGGTCGGTTGCTGTTGAAATGTTCCCTGAACGATTTGCCGATGGGGGATGGAACGCCGATGTTCTTGACCCCGCCGATTACTACCGCATCCTGTCGCCACATGGGGATGTAACCGCGTGGGAAACGTCTTACCTGCAACCGCTTGCCCCTGAGGATGGCCACCCCGTGCGTCATTTCACGCAGTCCACATATCTGCGGCCCATCATGGCCAAAATGGATGAAACCGAACAGGCCGATTATCTGCAGCGCTACGAAACCGCGCTGCACGCGGCCTATCCTTTGGCGGATGACGGATCAGCGATGTTCACGTTCCGCCGCGTGTTTTTTGTACTGAGACGATAAATGCCTGCTTTAAAACGTACCGATTATACCGCCCGTATTGTGCATCTGGGGTATATGCCCGCCACGTCCGACGACAGCGGTTTGGTCGAATCCCACGCGCTGGACGCGATGACGCTGGAATTTGGTGGCAACCGCAAAGACGCGCATTTCGGCATTACCCGCCCGTCGTGCAGCCGCGTCACGCAGCAATATGAACGGGGCACCGAAATCGGGAACGTACGGCAATTGTCCATTCTTTCCGCCGAAGAAATGGCGCAGATCGCGGGCGGTTTGGATTTGGCGCAACTGGACCCGCTGTGGCTGGGCGCATCTATCGTGATCGAAGGCATCCCCGATTTTAGCCACATCCCGCCGTCATCGCGCCTGCAATGTGAACGCACGGGCGCGACCGTGGTTATTGATATGCAGAACCGCCCCTGCCATGTGGTCGCGAAAACCATCGAACAGGTCGAACCTGGTCATGGTAAATCGTTCAAATCCAAGGCGAACGGAAAACGCGGCGTGACGGCATGGGTTGAACACCCTGGCGCGATGGTGCTGGGCGACTCGCTACGGCTGCACATTCCTGATCAACGGGCATGGGCGCCGACGCTATTGTGATTTTGCGTTCCTATCGGCGGAATTCGTTCTTTATCGGTCGCATTCACGTAGATATCGCGCATTTAAATTACCTAGCGTAGCGCCAACAGTGGGGGCGGGGCTGTGCTTTGGCCCCAATACGGTGTAGGAGGCGCGCAAAAGCGTGGACATCAGCAAAGGGGATTGGCCGATGACAGCCAAGGTGATCGACGGCAAAGCGTTCGCAGCAACCGTTCGGGAAAAGGTCGCAGGCCATGTGGCCCGCCTGAAAGAAGAACACGGTATCACTCCGGGTTTGGCGGTGGTTCTGGTTGGCGAAGACCCAGCAAGTCAGGTCTATGTCCGTTCCAAGGGCAAACAGACCATCGAAGCGGGCATGAACTCCTATGAATACAAACTGCCTGCCGAAACGACCGAAGACGAACTGCTGGCTGTTGTCGAAAAACTGAACAACGATCCACAAGTCCACGGCATTCTGGTTCAATTGCCTTTGCCGAACCACATGAATTCGGATCTGGTGATCAACGCGATTGACCCTGCCAAAGACGTTGATGGTTTCCACATTTCGAACGTTGGCCTGTTGGGCACAGGTCAGAAATCGATGGTGCCTTGTACGCCTCTGGGCTGTTTGATGATGCTGCGCGATCACCACGGATCGCTGTCGGGCCTGAATGCTGTTGTCGTGGGCCGTTCGAACATTGTTGGCAAACCGATGGCGCAATTGTTGCTGGGCGATAGCTGCACCGTCACCATCGCGCACAGCCGTACCAAAAACATCCAAGACATCGTGCGTGCCGCCGACATCGTGGTTGCCGCCGTTGGCCGCCCTGAAATGGTCACTGGCGATTGGATCAAACCGGGCGCGACGGTGATTGACGTAGGTATCAACCGTATCGATGCGGGCGAAGGTAAAACCAAATTGGTTGGCGATTGCGAATACGCATCTTGCGCCGACGTCGCGGGCGCAATCACCCCAGTACCGGGCGGAGTTGGTCCGATGACCATCGCGTGCCTGCTGGCCAACACGGTCACGGCCTGTTGCCGCGCCAACGGATTGCCAGAGCCCAAAGGCCTAACAGCATAAATGACGTGACGGCGCCAACCTTGGCGCCGTTTTTTTACGGTTCACAATCGTAAGTTTAATTGCGACAATTGGGACGTGTTTGTTGCCCTGTTGTCTTTTGTTTGATCATCCCTAGCCAAACCGTTCGAGTTACAGCCAATGGATCGTCAAGAACCGAATTTAGCCATATTGTTTATGGGTATCGGAACCGGTTTAACCGTGTTACTGGCCATTTTGGGCCCTTTTGATACCTATAGCGATTTTAGCTTTGGGCGTCGCCTGTTCGCCTGGGGCATTGTCGTCGCGCTATCGATGTCTGTAGTGTATACGCTGCGCCGTTTTTTTGCGGATCGGATCAAACATTTCATTGTCCGCGAACTGGTTGTTTTCACCCTATTCAGCCCGATTATCAGCGGCGCGGCTTGGGTGTTGTTTTTGCGCGATCAGGAAACAGATTCGATCTGGCAGAACAGTCCTCTGTTTATCCTAAAGGTGTTTGCAATCGCGATCACTGTCGCTTTTGTGCGTCATTCAATCACGGCTGGTTTGGGGCTGCTTTCCACAGGGCAGGACATCAAATCGCAACCGCGTTTGTTTGACCGGCTTGTTGAACGCGGCGATGCTGACCTGATGTACCTTAGCAGTGATGACCACTACGTGGTTGCGGGATATTCAAACGGACAAAGCGAACGCGTTCTAATTCGGATGGCCGATGCGATTGCTGAACTGGATGATTACAAAGGTCTAAGAGTCCACCGCAGCCATTGGGTCAATGAAGCCGCGATTGACGGGTTCGGTCGAAAATCAGGCCGCGAATATCTGGTTCTGAAAACGGGTGATCTGGTGCCAGTATCACGCAGCTATCGGGATGGCGTGTTGGCGTTGTCACCGCAGAACGTGAATATCACAAAGGAACGGCTAGACATTGCCGCCCAGTAACGATCGCAAAGGCACGTTCGTCAAACAAAGGCCGAATGGGATCTTTGGTCGCCGGAATACCGCCTGTGTAGGTGCCATAGGCAGGCATAATCAAACGGTGATCATCATAGACGAAACAGGGGCGCGGGGCGCCTGTGATGCTGTGTTTGGGGTGGTAGTGGCCTGATACCTCGCCAGCGTCGGTTGTATCTTCGGCGATGTGGCGGAATGTCAGGTTCCCAACCCGTGTTTCCAGCACATATTCCCCGCCCAATTCAACAGGCCCCGCATCGTGGTTGCCCGCGATCCAGATCCATTCGCGCCCTGCCTGCATCCGCGCAAGCCACAGTTTTTCTGCATCGCCCATGTGTTCGATAGCTTCGACGTCATCGAAACTATCGCCCAAACAGATCACGCGGGCGGGGGTCAGATTGGTGATGTCCTGATCCAGACGGGTCAGCGTGTCGCGCGTTTCATAGGGCGGCAGTAATGCGCGGCCTTTGCGTGCGAAACGTTCTGATTTGCACAGGTGCAGGTCGGATACGATCAGAGTTTGGTCCGCAGCCATCCATAATCCACCCGATGGCAGAGCGGTCAATTCAGTGTCGCAAAAGGTAAAAACATGGGTCGTCATGGGCGTTTCTTTGGCCTTCGACGCACGCAGGGTCAACCCCCGCTATTGGGATTTCAGACCAGCCTTTTGCATCAATTCGGCGGCCTTTTCTGCCTCTAGCCTATCACGGCCCGAACCGATGACGGGGATTTTCCCGACCTCTAGCAGCATTGGCGCGGCCAAGGGGGGCAGGCGGTCCAGCGCGACGTGATCAATCGCGCCGCCTGTGCGGGTGAGCATATCCTCGATCCGTGAAAAATCGACCAGACCCTGCATCGCCTCGATCCGCGTGATCCGCATCATCAAGTGGTCGGGGTCGTACCGTAGCAACGTGTCGTACAGAATGTCCGATGAAAACGTGACCTGTTTGCCCGATTTGCGCGTTCCGGGGCTGTTGCGTTCGGTCAGCATGGCGATGTTGGCGGCGGTGCGGAACGTGCGTTTCATCACCATGTTGCCCGCCAGCCATTCATCCAGCCCATCGCGCAGCCCATCGGGGCGCAACAGGGCCTGAGGGTCGGTGACGGGTTCCAGCCCCCACAGCAGGGTCGCATAGTCGGTTGACACAAACCCCAGCGGGTCCAGCCCCGCCTGTTCCATCCGTTGCGACAGGATCAGGCCCAGCGTTTGCTGCGCATTGCGGCCCGCGAACCCGTAGACACAGGTGTAGTGGCGGCTGTCATTGGGAAAGGTTTCCACCAAAATGCGGTCGCGTTCGGGCAGTTTGGACACCTCGCGTTGCAGGGTCAGCCAGTCTGCGGTGTGGTCGGGCAGGTCCGGCCACGCGCCCATAGCGAACATCGATAAAATACGGTCCGACAACTGTGTCGAGGTCGCGAATTTCGTCCCGTTGAATGTCGCCACCTTGGGCGTTTGGGATTGGGATTTCGTGACCTCGACCACCAGATCGCGGATGCCCTGATACCGCACGATTTTGCCGCCGATCAGGAATGTATCGCCTGCGGTCAGCGTGCTGGCAAAGCCTTCTTCGACCTCGCCCAACGGTTTGCCCGCGCCGCGCATCCGCACCTTGAGCGTATCGGTGTCCTGAATCGTTCCGATGTTCATGCGTATCCGCGCGGCTGATCGTGGATCGCGCAGCTGCCATTGACCGTCGGGTCGCTGCATCAGGCGCTGCCATTTGTCATAGGCGCGCAGGGCGTAGCCGCCCGTCGCCACAAAATCCAGACAGTCATCGAATTCGGCGCGGGTCAGATCAGCATAGGCCCCAACGCTGCGAATTTCGTCCAGCAGGTCGGTTTCATCAAACGGGCCGGCGCAGGCGCGGATTAGGATGTGCTGGCACAACACATCGCGCGGCCCGCTGTTTTTGCGCGTTTCATCCAGATCACCCGCTAGGGCGGCGTCGATGGCGGCTTGGCATTCGATCACTTCGAACCTGTTAGCGGGGACCAGCATCGCCTTGGACGGGGCGTTGTAGCGGTGGTTCGCGCGGCCGATCCGCTGGACCAACCGTTTGACGTTTTTGGGCGCGCCGACTTGAATCACCAAATCGACATCGCCCCAGTCGATCCCCAAATCCAAACTGCCCGTGCACACGACCGCGCGCAGCGCGCCGCGTGTCATGGCGGCCTCGACCGCTTCGCGTTGGTCGCGCGATAGCGATCCGTGGTGAATGCCGATGGGCAGGTCGTCGGTGTTTTCCAGCCATAGATTATGGAAAAAGATTTCGGCCTGCGCGCGGGTGTTGTGAAAAATCAGGGTGGTTTTGTGTTTCTTGACCTGTTCCAGCACTGCAGGGATCGCATATTTCGCCCCGCCGCCCGCCCAAGGCGGCGGGGTATCGGTGACCAGCATCGAAATGTCAGGCGCGGGGCCGGGATCGGCATGGATAATGTCACAGGCCGTGCCGCTGTGCGCCAATTCGCGGCCAATTGCGTCGGGGTCGTCAACTGTCGCGGATAGCCCAACGCGGCGCAGGTTGGGCGCCATCGCTTGCAGGCGGGAAACGGCCAGCATCAGCTGATCGCCGCGCTTGCTTTCGCTGAGCGCATGGATTTCATCAACGATGATGCGGCTGACACCTGCGAACATGCGCGGCGCGTCTTCGTATGATGTCAGTAGGGCAAGGCTTTCTGGGGTGGTCAGTAGGATATGGGGCGGGTCGACGCGCTGGCGGCGTTTTTGGGTATATGACGTGTCGCCTGTGCGGTCCTCGATCCGTATGGGCAGGTCCATTTCCTGAACGGGGCGGGTCAAGTTGCGTCGGATGTCCGCGGCCAATGCCTTGAGCGGGGAAACATAGATCGTATGCAGGCCTTTGTGTGCGCCATCGGCCAATTCGACCAGTGTAGGCAGAAACCCCGCCAAAGTTTTGCCGCCGCCCGTCGGTGCGATCAGGACCAATGCGGCGGCATCCTTGCGGTCGAACATAGCGCTTTGGTGGGGGTGGATGTCCCAACCTTGGCCTGTGAACCAGTCGATAAATGTCTGTGGTAGCGCGCTCATACGCCCAATCTGTGCGGAACGCGCGCAGGGTCAAGCCGATAGGTGACACCCTGTCGCGCTGGACAGAACCCAAACACACGTTAAGAAGGTGCCATGAGCCGTAAGATCGACATTCCCGCTACCGCTGCCGCGCTGAAAAACGGTGAACGCCGTGCGCTGGCCCGTGCCATCACTTTGGTCGAAAGCGGCCGTGCAGATCACCGCCAGCAGGCGCTGGAATTGATCGACGCGCTGGGATCGGATCGTCAGGCGTTGCGCATCGGGCTGTCGGGCACGCCGGGCGTTGGCAAATCCACGTTTATCGAAACCTTTGGCCTGTTTTTGACAGGGCAGGGCCTGCGCGTTGCTGTATTGGCGGTTGATCCGTCATCGGCGCGGTCGGGTGGGTCCATCTTGGGCGACAAAACGCGGATGGAGCATTTGTCTCGTGATCCCAACGCTTTTATCCGTCCGTCCCCGTCGCAGGCGCAAATGGGCGGCGTTGCCCGCCGAACACGCGAAGCCGTCGCATTGTGCGAAGCTGCTGGTTTCGACGTGGTTCTGATTGAAACCGTGGGCGTTGGTCAGTCAGAGACCATGGTTGCCGAAATGTGCGATATCTTCACGCTGCTGCTCGCGCCTGCGGGCGGCGATGAATTGCAGGGTGTGAAACGCGGCATCATGGAAATCGCCGATCTGATTTTGGTGAACAAAGCGGATGGTGATCTGAAACCTCAGGCAACGCGGACGTGTGCGGATTATGCGGGTGCGCTGCGGCTATTGCGTAAACGCCCGCAAGATCCCAGCGATTTCCCCAAAGCGATGACTGTTTCAGCCTATGAAGGCGCGGGCGTCGAACAGGCGTGGGGTGAAATCTGCGCGCTGGCTGATTGGCGCAAGGAAAACGGTCATTTCGCGGGGCGCCGCGCAGAACAAGCGCGGTATTGGTTCCACGAAGAGGTCCGTTTGCAGTTGCTGGAACGGCTATCGGCGGATGCGGAATTATCCGCGAAATTGGCAACGGCAGAGGCCGCGCTGTCACGCGGAGAGATTACTCCCGCCAGCGCTGCGGCGCAGGTGTTGGACGGGTTTATGGCGGGGTAAACCCTGAAAAGCTTGACCGATGTGGGGAATCCGACTAAGGGCTGCCCATTCGTTTCGCGCACGGTGCACGATGCGATCGGGCGTTAGCCCACAATCACCGATAACCGGCCCTGGTGGCTGGACACAATAACGAAGGAATATCCTATGTCGCGTAAATGCGAATTGACTGGCAAAGGCCCGATGTCGGGCAACAACGTAAGCCACGCAAAAAACAAAACTCGCCGTCGCTGGCTGCCAAACCTGCAAGACGTAACTCTGGCCTCTGACGTTCTGGGCCGTTCGTTCCGTTTCCGCATTTCGTCGGCTGCGCTGCGTACTGTTGACCACCGTGGCGGTCTGGACGCTTTCTTGCTGAAAGCAAAAGACGCTGAGCTGTCGAACGCAGCTTTGAAGATCAAAAAAGAGGTTGTTAAAGCTTCGGCTTAATCACCCCCTTTCGATCACCGGAATAGGAAAGCCCAGAGCATCGCTCTGGGCTTTTGCTGTTAAAAGGTGCGCGGGCTGTGGCTCGCGCGTTGCTATTGTGGGTACCCAGTTTATCTGTTGCGGTTTCGCGCGACTGGCGGGGCAAATTGACCACTTTCGCCCATCACCTAATTTTGCTACGCCGCGATGCATGGCGATGGGTCGGATCATAGGGTTTATGCTGATTTTGCTGGTGATGGTGACATCACAGCAAATGGCGGTATTGCGTGGTCAAACGCAGCCCGTTGGTTTGGCCGTTCTGTGTTTGGGCGAAGCCGCTGTCGAAGTGCCCGTTGGGCCGGATGGGGAACCGGTCGGGCACCCACACATCTGCCCCGACTGCGCATTGAACGTGATTGTCGCCATTGAACAGCCGTCTACCGCCTGCCGCGCAATCGAGGGCCATAAAATCGCTTATGGCTATGGCAGTGATGTCGAACTTGCATTTGTGCGCATCTTGCGGGCGTCGGCGCGGGGGCCGCCTGTGTTTGGGTAAATTCAATAACTGAAAACTCCAAACACAAAGGTACACACTATGTTTAAATCCACCGTTTTTGCCGGCCTAATGGCGTCGGCCCTATTTGCGTCCTCTGCTGCAGCCGAGAGCATGATCGAAATTCACGATGCCTATGCCCGTGCGTCGGGTATGTCGGCGGTTGCTGGCGCGGCTTTCATGACGATCCACAACAGTGGTGATCAGGATGATCAACTGATTGATGCCCGATCTGACGTTTCGGCGCGTGTAGAGCTGCACACGCACATCATGGAAGATGGCATTGCAAAGATGCGCCGCATCGAAGGCGGTTTTACCATTCCTGCGGGCGGCGAACATATTTTGGAACGTGGCGCGGATCACGTGATGTTCATGGGGCTGACGCAGCCGTTTGAACAAGGCGCGGAAATCCCTGTGACGCTGGTGTTCGAACACGCCGGTGAGATCGAGGTAGTCATCCCTGTCGATTTGGAACGCACCAACCAAGAGATGCAGCACCAAGAGATGCACAATCACTAATTCGCAAATCCGCCTTTGAAACGGCCCGTGTCCATCGCGGGCCGTTTTTCGTTGCAAAGCGCTTTGGAAAACTGTTCTGGTTATCTGTAACGATTTAGGGAGGTCGGAAACATGCTTTTGCGTGCATGGGGCGCCATTATGGCGATGTTTTTCTTTAGTGGTGGCGTCTTTGGTCTTTGGGCGGCGCGCATTCCCAGCTTTGTCGACAAATTTGACCTGAGCCCTGGTCAGTTAGGTGTTTTGCTTTTGTTGATCGCGGGGGGCGCAATTGTCGCGTTTCCGGTTGCGGGACGTTGGGTTGATCGTTGGGGCGCGCGATTGGCATCATTGATGTTCATGTGCGTCGTGACTGTGATCGCTGCGTTGTTGCCGCTGATGCCGAATGTCTGGTTGTTAGGGGCAACCCTATTGGCGCTGGGCGCGTCGTTCGGTGCCAAAGATGTGGCGATGAACGCATGGGGCGCCGAAGTTGAAAAGCGGATGGAGCGGGCTGTTATGTCGGGATTTCATGCAAGCTTTTCTTTGGGCGGTGCGCTGGGGGCGTTGTCGGGGTATTGGGCGCTGCAGATGGACATGGGGATCGCGTTGCATTTCTGGCTGGCGCTGGTCGTCATGGTGATCATCTGCGGACCGCTGGTTTACATCCCATGGGACAGCAAAAAATCCGCGCCACAGGGTAAGGCGCAGTTGTTCGCCATTCCCAAAGGGGCGTTGTTGTTTGTGGGGATTGTCGGGTTTTCATCAGCCTTGGGCGAAGGGGCGATGATCGACTGGTCCGCCCTGATCATGCACGACCTAAAAGGCGCGGATGCGGCGACGGCGGCGCTGGCTGTGACGGCGTTTTCTGTGGCGATGGTTGTGACGCGGTTGTCTGGTAGCGTCATTATCCGATTGGCGGGACCTGTCGGAACCGTGCGGTTGTCTGCTGTGATGGCGTTTTGCGGTGGCCTGACGGTACTATTTGCCCCGAACATTTCGATGTCTTTGATCGGTTTTTGCCTATTCGGGTTGGGCTATGCGATGATTGTGCCGTTGGCATTTTCCCGCGCCGCGAACGACCCTGACGTATCGGCAGGTGTCGGGATCGCCAGTGTGGCGACATTGACCTATGGGGGGATGTTGATGGGCCCGCCCATCATTGGCGCAGTGGCGGAACTGACGTCTCTTGCGGGCGGGCTGTGGTTGTTGATCGCGCTGTCGTTGGTGACGTTCAGTTTTGCTGGGGCGCTAAGGTCGCAGGACTAGACCGCCGTTTGCCGTGAATAACCCGTTCGGCGATGGCAATGTTGATGCCCCATGCCGTTATGAACAATAGGTCCGAGGCATAGCCCGATCCCTCGGACCCTGTGATCAGCAAGTAGGGGATAAATAAAAACACCACAGTCGCAGAGCCCATGCCGACAGCGTAGGCGCGGATCATCCATGCGAGGTGGGCGGGTAGGTTGCGCCGTAGAATCGCACTTATGGCGATTGCCAGAGAGATGATCACGGCAATGGCGGCGACAAAACGAGCGGAATTCAGGATCACGGTCGCTGTATCGGTATGCGTCAGCAACAACATCAAAGAGCTAACCGACAGCCCTATGCCCGCAACCACAAAAACGTATCCCGAAATTTTGTGCAAACGGCCAAAGCGGCGTTTCAGCACGTTGGTAAATTGCAGCGGCCCTATGATGCCAAAGGCCGCGCCGCCCAAGCTGTGCAGCCATAACGATATGGGCGTGTCGGTCAGGTGGCTGCCTTCGGTCGGGACGGCGCCCATGGGAACCTGAACCACGCGCATCAGACCGACGATGATCGGAACAGCAGTCAAAAAGAACAGTAAATAGGCAAGCCGGTTGGGGGCTGCAGTCATGGGTTTCATGGCAGATACTCTTTAATAATAATGGTTTAGGTCGTTATTCGGTGTAGGTGAAAACGTCTTCTAACGGTTTGTCGAACGCCCGCGCGATTTTAAAGGCAAGCTCTAGCGTGGGCGCGTATTTCGCATTTTCAATCGCGATAATGGTTTGCCGCGTGACGCCGACTTTTTCGGCCAGCGCCTTTTGTGTCATTTCGTCTGCGTCAAACCGCAGCCTGCGGATCGTATTGGTGATCTGGATTTTGGCCACGGGTTAAATCAATCCTCGGTATGATGCGAATTTATGCAGGTTTCCTGCCAGATCGCCCAAGGCATAGGAATAGAAAACCAAGATAAATCCGAAAACAGGGGCAAATCCCATCGCCACCATGATCATCGCGGTGATAAATCCAGCGCCGCCCGCGACCATGACGACCATATTGCCGCGATTAGTGAATAGTCTGTCCCGTTCGTCCGTTCGGAAATCTGTATCGTCCGTGATGATCGCCATGATGATAATGAAAAGGACCGTCAAAACGATCGTCGCGACGATCGTGATGCCCATCGCCCATAGGGCCGATTTCGCCCAGATCATAGCGCCGTTTGGGCCCAGCAACGTGCCGTCCGACCACAGGCCAAACAGTTTGATTGCCAGCATTCCGTTTACGATCACGTTCACAATGATCGAAACGATCGTACATTTTTCCTCTTGTGACATCACTCTTATCCAAATCCGAGTCGTGTTTATATGACATTGGGTAATTGATTCTATACTTTGAGTAAAGTATCTTTTACACAGTGTAAGGTTTTCAATACGTTAGGCGGGTTTGCGCTGCTTGACGTTTGGGGGGGATGTCATAATGTCCGCTCAAATCGTAGGAGCAGTCATGTCAAACCCTGGATCAACGCCGCCGTTTTCGCGGTTCGAATGGATGATCGCTTGGCGCTATGTGCGTGCCAAACGCGCCGAAGGCGGCGTGAGCGTGATGACATGGATCAGCCTGATCGGGATCACTTTGGCTGTGTTCGCGTTGGTCGCGACAATGTCGATCCGCGCGGGGTTCCGTACCGATTTCGTCGATACCATTCTGGGCGCAAACGCGCATGTGACCGTTTATCAAACGCTGGTGGCCGATGAACGCGGGAACGTGTCGCGGGTGATCGATAACCCCGATGAAATGGCCGCGGCCCTGCGCGATGTTGATGGCGTCACGCGCGCCGCGCCCCTGATCCGCAGTCAGGTGATGGCCAACCACGCATCCGCCAACGCAGGGGTCGAAGTCTACGGCATCACCTTTGACGACCTGATGACCATCCCCCGTATCGTCGAACCCGAAGAATCGCTGGGCGATATCACTCAGTTCGAAAACGGGATCGCGATCGGGTCGGGCGTTGCGCGTGAATTGGGAGTAACCTTGGGCGATAAAATCAAAATCATTTCGCCCAACGGCACACGCACCGCGTTTGGCACCAGCCCGCGGGTCAGCGCCTATGACGTGGTCTATATTTTTACCGCTGGCCGCTATGACATTGATCGCACCCGCGTGTATCTGCCCATGGCCGAAGCTCAGCTGTTTTTCGACAAAGACGGCGTTGCCGACGAAATCGAAGTCATGGTCGAAGACCCAGAGGCCGTCGATGATTACCTACGCGACATCCTGCTGGCAGCAGGTGATCGCGGTCTGGTCTGGACTTGGCGCGATAGTGCGGGCGCGTTCCTGCGGGCCCTGACGGTCGAAGACAACGTGATGTTCGTGCTGATGGCGATCCTAGTTCTGATCGCGTCGATGAACATTATTTCGGGCCTGATTATGTTGGTCAAAAACAAAGGCCGCGATATCGGCATTCTGCGCACCATGGGCCTGACCGAAGGGTCGGTTATGCGCGTGTTTTTCATCTGCGGCGCATCGATTGGCACCGCTGGCACGATCATGGGCGTGATATTGGGTTGTTTATTCGTGATCTACATCGATCCGATTTTCAGCATGATCAACTATTTCTCGGGCGGGGGCGTTTGGGATCCGTCTATTCGCGGGATTTACCATCTGCCTGCCGAATTGAATTTGAAAAACGTTTTGGCGTCTATGGCGCTGTCTTTGGGGCTGTCGTGGACAATCACGCTGCTACCTGCGCGCCGTGCGGCCCGCATGAACCCGGTCGAGGCTTTGCGCTATGAATAACACTCTGTCTCTGACTGATATCCGCAAAGGGTATAACCACGGCAAACCGAACGAAGTTCAGGTTCTGCGCGGCGTTGATCTGACCGTGGGGCAGGGCGAAGTTGTCGCGCTGGTCGCGCCATCAGGTGCAGGCAAATCCACCCTGCTGCATATCGCGGGTCTGTTGGACACCGCAGACGAAGGCCGCGTTGAAATCGCAGGTCAGGACGTGACGGACCTGTCCGACCGCAAACGCACCGCAATGCGCCGCGCGGATGTCGGGTTTATCTATCAGTTCCACCACCTGCTGCCCGAATTTTCGGCGGCAGAAAATATTATCCTGCCCCAATTGGCGAACGGCGTGTCGCAGGCCGATGCACACTCCCAAGCGATTGCACTGATGGATACGGTTGGCGTCGCGCACCGCGCCGAACACCGCCCTGCAGCGTTATCTGGCGGCGAACAGCAGCGCGTCGCATTCTGCCGCGCCTTGGCTAATAAACCACGGCTGTTGCTGGCGGATGAACCGACCGGCAATCTTGACCCTGACACATCAGACCGCGTGTTCGACGCTTTGATGACGCTGGTGCGGTCCACGGGGTTGTCTGCATTGATCGCTACCCACAATCTGGAACTGGCCGCGCGAATGGACCGCACGGTGAAATTGGACGCAGGTCAAATCATCGCCTGATTATTCCGCAGCGATCCCCAGTATCGATGTTTCCAATCCGCGGCGGTATTCTTCGACGACGCGGCGGATGGACACCATGCCCAGCACCTTTTCGCGCTGCATGACAGGCAGATGGCGGATGCCGTTTTCGATCATCACCATCGCCGCAACGCCGATCGACATATTGCGGTCAATCGTAATAGGCGGAGCCGACATGATCTGACGCACCCAGCTGGTTTCTGGGCTAAACCCTTCGCGGGCGACGCAGCGGCGCACGATATCACGTTCACTTACGATTCCGATCAAACGGTCGTCTTCGACCACGGCCAGCGCGCCAATATCCTCTTTCAGCATCAAGGCCGAAGCTTCGGCCACAGACGCCTTTGGGCCGATCCAGACCAAATCGCGGCCGCCAATCAAATGTTTGATTTTCGTGGTGGAAATTTTGTTGAACTTCATCTTTGCACCCTCACTCGTGGTAACCTAACCAACTAACGGTTGGTCTAACGACCGATGGGATACGCCGTGTTAGGCGCAAAATGGCCTATCTACCCCTTCGCGATTTCCGCCTATCCCAATGGTTCGTCAATTTTTCAACTGGACCTAGACACGGCAGGGTGGGAATATCATCCCAATAAAAGGAGAGCAGTCATGCGCGCTTTGATCGTGTTAGCCACTCTGGCCCTTGCGGCCTGCGTAGAACAAAAAACCGTGGACGGCGCGGCGCTATTTGCCGAAAACTGTGCGTCCTGCCACGGCGCGAACGCCAAAGGCGACGCCGACATGGCCGCTGCCTTGGGCAAATCGATCCCCGACCTGACCCAAATCGCGGCCCGTAACGGCGGCGTGTTTGATCGCGACGCGGTCATGAGCACCATCGACGGCCTGCACCGCAGCGACGACAACCCGATGCCTGAATTCGGTGATGGCGACTTGGGCGAAACCATCATGGTCGGCAGCACGCCGATCCCTGCCGAGCTGTACGCGCTGGCGGGATACCTAGAAAGCATTCAGGAATAACGTGCCTTTGGCCTTGCGCGTCCTATCTTGCGGATCAACGCAGAAAGGATGCCATGACCAACACCCTGACCGATGCCGACCGCAGCGCCATCATCGAAATGGCGCTGTCCGATCACACCAGCTTTGCCGATATTGAAACCGAATTTGGCCTGTCCGAAAAACAGGTCAAAGACCTGATGCGCGCATCCCTAAAACGGGGCAGCTATACCGCGTGGCGCAAACGCGTGCGCAAATTCGGCGACCGCCGCGAACATTACAAATGACCGTTTAACCATTCGCTAACCATGTTCTGAGACGTTCAGTCCATGAAATACGCGATTGTTCTGAAACTGACCTGCCTGACCGCCTGTTCAGGCCCCACCGTGGCGTTCATGGGGGCCCAAGGCACGTCTATCGACGTGAACGGCAGCACCTACACCATCTACCGCAAAGACAACCGAATAGAGGCCGTCCGTACCGGCCCCGACTGGCGCCCAAACCTGATCAGCGTCGCCGCAGATTCGATCTATGCGATGGAAACCGTCACCGGCTGCAAAGTCGCCGACAGCACCTTTGACGGAGACGCCGCCGTTCAAAGGGCGCGGGTGAGGTGTTGACATTTCAGCGTGTGTTATAGGTTAACATTGGCATACCGTTTAAAGACCAGTCGCAAGTGTTCGACATCGTAACGTTCAGAAAACCTATAGCACTCTGATTTAGGTATCCTAATGGTTGGTTGAAAGCCTAAACGTTCTGCACTCAAATCCTTCAGGCAATCAAAAAAAGCCCGTTGCGCGTGCCTACCACCTTCAAACGGAAAATCTTTTGTCGGCTTCCCGAACCCTCCTCTGGTTTGACTGTTTTTCGCGCCGCTTAGATTGCATTCGGTTAGATAGAGTGCGCTGTCGTAGCCAAATCTAAAATTTTCTGGATAGAGCTTTAACGACTTAGCTCTCTCAACAGTGAAATGCTGCTTCTCGTCAAATTCGATGATGCAGTTAAATTGGGGCAAAAAGCCGTCAATCTGCAGTCTCGTCTTGCGCTTCGCTCGCAAACCATCCCAATCGCCACCAAGTTCTTGGAAAATGACGTTCAACGTAGAACAGTCGCCGAAGTCCAAATCCCATCTGGAGTGAAATTCTTTCAACTGCGGCGAAGTAGTCAGTGTGGTCAGCTTGGATAGCTGACCTAAAAAATAGGCCTCAGCACTATCGGCCCGTTTGCTCAAACATCCAACTCTTCAACAAACCGCGCGTTTTCCTGAATATACTGGAACCGTAGCTCTGGTTTTTTGCCCATCAGGCGTTCGACCAGATCTCCGGTTTCGCCAGGTTCGTCCTCGTCGATCGTCACGCGGATCAGTTTGCGGGATGCGGGGTCCATGGTGGTTTCTTTCAGGTCTTTGGCGTCCATTTCGCCCAGACCTTTGAATCGGGACACATCCATGCGGCCTTTGCCGCCCAGACCTTTTTCCAGCACCGCGTTCTTTTCCGCCTCGTCCAGACAATAGACGCGTTTGGCGCCTTGGGTGACGCGGAACAGGGGCGGGCAGGCCAGATACAGGTGGCCCTGATCGATCATCGGGCGCATCTGCGTGAAAAAGAACGTCATCAGCAGGGATGCAATGTGCGCCCCGTCCACGTCCGCATCGGTCATGATGATGATTTTGTCATAGCGCAGGTCGTCGATGTTGAATTTCGCGCCCAGACCCACGCCCAACGCTTGGGCCAGATCGTTGATTTCTTGGTTCGATCCCAATTTGCTGGACGCCGCGCCCAACACGTTCAGGATTTTACCGCGCAGCGGCAACAGCGCCTGCGTTTTGCGGTCACGCGCCATTTTCGCAGACCCGCCCGCCGAGTCGCCCTCGACGATGAACAATTCGGTGCCCGCGCGGTTGGAGGCGGAACAGTCCACCAATTTGCCAGGCAGACGCAGTTTTTTCGTCGCCGATTTACGCTGGGTTTCTTTTTCCTGACGGCGGCGCAGGCGCTCTTCGGCGCGGAGGATAAGGAAATCCAGAATCGCGCCCGCCGATTTGGTGTCAGCGGCCAGCCAGTTGTCGAAATGGTCACGGACCGAATTTTCGACCCATTTGGTCGCCTCTTCGGTGGATAGGCGGTCTTTGGTCTGGCCCACGAATGACGGTTCGCGGACAAAGATCGACAGCAGCGCCACACCGCCCGTGATCAGGTCATCGCGGGTGATCTGCGACGCTTTTTTGTTGTTCACCAATTCGCCGTAGGCGCGGATGCCTTTCAGAATCGCGGCCCAGAAACCGGTTTCATGCGTGCCGCCTTCGGGGGTGGGGACGGTGTTGGTGTAGGACAGGATCGACCCGTCGCGCATCGGCGTCCAGTTGATAGCCCATTCGACGGACCCAGGGACGCCAAATTTTTCTTCAAAGCTGACTTTGCCAGCGAAAGGTTTGTCTGAATACACGCTGACGTCTTTGAGCGTTTCGTTCAAGAAATCCGCCAGACCGTTGGGGAAATGGAACGACGCTTGGGTCGGGGTTTCGCCGTCGTCGATGGCCGATTTCCAACGGATTTCTACGCCCGAAAACAGATATGCCTTGGACCGCACCATTTTGAATAGGCGCGCGGGCTTCAGTTTTTGCGACCCGAAAATTTCGGGGTCAGCGTGGAATGTTACGGTCGTGCCGCGGCGGTTCGGGGCTGCGCCGATAACTTCGATCGGGCCCAATGGTTTGCCGCGGGAAAAACGCTGTTCATACAGTTCTTTGTTGCGGGCCACCTGAACGACCATCGAATCCGACAGCGCGTTCACAACGGACGATCCCACGCCGTTCAAACCGCCAGAGGTTGAATAGGCCTTGTTCGAAAATTTACCGCCCGCGTGCAGCACGGTAAGGATAACCTCTAGCGCGGATTTGTCGGGGAATTTCGGGTGCGGGTCCACAGGCATGCCGCGGCCGTTGTCGCGCACGGAAATGGACAGGTCTTCGTGCAGTTCAACCTCGATCCGGTTGGCGTGGCCAGCGACCGCTTCGTCCATCGAGTTGTCTAGGATTTCCGCCACCATGTGGTGCAGGGCGCGTTCATCGGTACCGCCGATATACATGCCGGGGCGTTTGCGAACGGGTTCCAGACCCTCTAGCACCTCAATCGAGGAAGCATCGTAATCGGTTGGCTCTGCGCCGGAAAGAAGATCGTCGGACATTTGTGCTGCTCTGTCTTGTTTGGCCTATATTGTGGCGCAACGCAGCGTTAGGGGCAATCTCTGGATTGATTTTTTAGTTGCTGTGGATAACCTTGTGGACAGGATGTGGGAAACCTAATGCGCGAATGCGCCGAGGGCAAAAATTGGAACCAAAAGACCAACACTTGCTGAAACACAGGCATCCGCATTTTCATCCAACGCAAGACATGCTTGTCGCTGACGAAAAAGAATTATCCATGTTGGCTGTTATGGGATCACAATTGCCGGGCCCAATGACCGCTTTTCAGGTTTGGTCAATCGCTGCATCAGCGTCATCCAAATACCTTGTTTTTCTTTTGCGGGTGCGGAATGGGATCAGCCGCATTTTGGGCGGCAAAGCGTCACGTGGGTTTGACACGATCAAAGACGTGAATTTGCAGGCGCGACCGCCCAAAGCCGGAGAGACCGTGTTTGGGCTGCGTGTGATTGAATGTAACGACCACGTTCTGAAATTAGAAACCGAAGATAGGCTGCGTAAAGCGATAGTTTATGTCGCTATGTCTAGGGATCAAATGACGACCAATATTATCGTATCGGGCGTAGGCAAAGGTAAGGTCGGCAATGTCTTTATGACCGTTTCGGGCAAAATTTTCGAAAGCGCGGTTATCGATATAATGGTCGAACGTTTCAAAGACTATGGGCTAACCCTAACAACGCGTTTGTAAGCGGCGGTAGGGGATCACGATCGGGCACGATCAGCCCGACCCTTTGTTTCTGGGATCCTTTTAGCGCGATCTGAACGATCGGGCGCCCTGTTGTTAAAAATTCGGCCATATGCACCGGCAAAACGGTGACCCAGCGACCCGTTTCCACATGAGACGCCAAAACGACTGTCGAATTGCTTTGAATGGACGCGGACGGCGTGACGCCAGCGGAGATCAGCATTTGATCAATGATCTGGCGGTTTTGCATATCGGGTGTCAAAAGACATAAATTTTCGGACGCCAAATCAGCCCAATCCACATGGCCCCGTTGGGCGATTGGCGCGTCTTTGTGGCAGACCACGGCGTAATCTTCGTCGAACAGGGGAACGGTTTTGACGCGACCCAAAAGAGCGTGATCCAGATATGTGATCCCGCCGTCAATTTGCAGGTTGTCCATCATCGCCTGCATCCCAGCCGAAGATTGGGATAAAATGGAAAACCGGACGTTTGGATGTTTTGCGCAAAATTTTTCTGTTAAATCCGCCACCATCGGCAATGCCGTGGGGATGACCGCCAGCCTGATTTCGCCGCTTAATCCTTTTTTGGAACTGCGCATTTCCTGTTTGAATGTGCGCGTATCACTGACAATGCGCAGGGCCCATTCCAACGCGCGTTCACCTTCGGTCGTTAACCCGCCAAAGCGTGATCCACGGTTCACCAATTGAACGCCCAGCTGTGCCTCTAGTTGTTTGATACCGGCCGACAGGGTGGGCTGCGTGATACCCAATTCTTCGGCTGCGCGGCCAAAATGGCGAATGCGACACAGGGCAATGAACATTTCAAGTTTATCAATCATCGCGCAAACCTGACTTTGCCCCGGTTAATGTGTCGCCAAAGCGATGATGCGTGTAAGGAAAGTCACTGTCCAGAGATGATAAAAATTTGATCATATAGACAGAAAATCATTTCGCAGGTATTGGCCGAAGTATGATGAACAAGATGACCATACGCGGCGATATGCTGCCCCTGATCAAACTGGGCCTGCCGCTGGTGGGTAGCAGCGTCGCAGGGTTCCTGATCCATATGACCGACACGATGATGTTGGGCTGGTATGATGTGACTGCTTTGGCGGCTGTTACATTGGCAACCTCTGCTTGGTTTGTCGTATTTATGCTGGGCGCAGGTTTCGGGTTTGCCGTTGTGCCGCTGGTGGCCTCTGCCCATGCGGCGGGGGATGAAACGCGCGCACGCCGTGTTACCCGAATGGCGTTTTGGCTATCGATTTTGTATTTCGCGCTGGTGATGCCGCTGTTCTGGTGGTCTGGGCCGCTGTTCCGCCTGATCGGCCAAGAGCACATCATTAGCGCCGAGGCGCAGCTATATCTGCGTATCGCGGCCTTTGGGACTGCGCCCGCACTATTGACAATGGTTTTGCGCAGCTATCTGTCTGCGCTGCATTTTACCGGCGTTCTGTTGGTGGTGACGTTGGGCGGCGTGATTGTGAACGCGGCGCTGAACTATACCTTGATCTTTGGTAATCTGGGCCTGCCTGAAATGGGTATTCGCGGTGCGGCCATCGCATCTGTCATTGTCGAAGGTGGCACAATGGTGGTCTTGGGCATTTATGCCCATGCCAAATTGCCTGAAATCCATTTGTTTCAGCGCATTTGGAAACCCGATTGGGAAGCGTTTTTTCAAGTCTTGCGCATGGGTTTCCCCATTGGCCTGACATCGGTCGCTGAAGGCGGTCTGTTTTCAGCATCCGCCGTGATGATGGGCTGGATCGGGGAAATCGAATTGGCGGGCCACGGTATCGCGCTGCAGTTGGCGGCTTTGGCCTTTATGTTCCACGTCGGCATGAGCCAAGCCGCAACCATTCGGGCGGGCGGCGCCTATGGACGCAAAGACGAATTGGAACTGCGTCGCACGGCGTGGGCCGCTATCACCATCGCGCTGTCATTCGGCGTTTTGGTCATCATCACGTTCTTATCCGCGCCCGATTTTTTGGTCGGTCTGTTTGTGGATGTAAACGACCCGGATCGCGATGCGGTTATTGCGGTCGGCGCAACATTATTGATGTTTGCGACGCTGTTTCAATTCGTGGATGCGGGGCAAATCGTGGCGGTATCGTTGCTGCGCGGTGTGCATGACACCACGGTCCCGATGTGGTTGGCGACGATCAGTTATTGGATCATCGGTCTGCCAGCGAGCTACATTTTCGCCTTTGTCATCGGCTGGGGCGCAAGCGGGCTGTGGTTGGGATTGGTTGTCGGTTTGGCGATGGCGGCATTGACGCTGATGACCCGTTTCTGGACCAAAGGCGTTAAAATCGGCGCTTAGTCTTCGGTCTTTTGACCGGCCAACATGCGGTCGGCCTTTTTGCGAACCAACACCGACCGTAGGTCGTGCATGGCCAGCAATAGGGCGTCGGTGACGTCCTCTAGCTGGTCGTCGGTTGCTTTGGATTGAACCCATTGCGTGGTGATATTCATGTAATCAACAGCGCGGTGGATGTCATCGATATCGCGCTGGGCCAGTAGCGCGATACGATTTTCCATCCAGGTTTTGATCTCTTCAAATTCGTCAGGCAGCAATTCGCGGCCGCCATGCGGTTTGATTTCGCCGTTTTTGACGTTCACGACAGCGATCTGGTTCATTTCGATCCGTCGCTGCCGATTCTCGGTATCCACACGAAATACCACGGCACCATTTTCGCGGATGCGGAAATAGAATTCTGGCAATTCGGTCATGGACTGTCCTGTTTACTTCAGGCCTGCGCAAAACGTTTGGATACGTGTGCAGGCGTCGGTGAGTTCGCTTTCCGATGTAGCGTAGCTGACCCGAAAGTTAGGCGAAAGCCCAAATGCCGCACCGAACACCACGGCGACGCCTGTCTCTTCTAACAGGGCGATGGCGAAATCTTCGTCGTTGGTGATGGTTTTGCCGCCCGCGCTGGTTTTGCCGATGCAGGCCGAAATATCGGGATAGACGTAAAACGCGCCTTCGGGCGTGGGGCACGTGATGCCAGCAGCATCGTTCAGCATCGACACGACCAAATCGCGGCGTTTCTGAAACAGCGCCTTGTTCGGTTCGATGTAATCTTGAGTGCCGTTCAGTGCCTCGACTGCGGCCCATTGGCTGATGGTGCAGGGGTTCGACGTCGATTGCGACTGAACCTTGCGCATGCCTTTGATGATGTCCTCTGGCCCGCCTGCGTAGCCAATACGCCAGCCGGTCATCGCGTAGGCTTTGGACACGCCGTTCACTGTTAGGGTCCGGTCATACAGCGCCGGTTCGACCTGTGCGGGGGTGCAGAATTCAAAATCGTCAAACACCAGATGTTCATACATATCGTCGGTCATGACGTAGACATGTGGATGACGCATCAGAACGTCGGTCAGCGCCTTGAGTTCATTCCACGAATATCCCGCGCCCGATGGGTTGGACGGAGAGTTGAACAAAAACCATTTGGTTTTCGGCGTGATCGCGGATTCCAGCTGTTCGGCGGTGATTTTGAAACTGTTGTCCATCGACGTTTCGACCACCACAGGCGTGCCGCCGCCCAGCAGGACCATATCAGGATAGGACACCCAATAGGGGGCAGGGATGATGACTTCGTCCCCTGCGTTCAGAGTGGCCATGAATGCGTTATACAAAACCTGTTTGCCGCCCGATGCGACGCTGATCTGGTCCACGGAATAGGTCAGGTCATTGTCGCGTTTGAATTTGGCGCAGATCGCCTGTTTCAATTCTGGGATACCGTCAACGGCCGTATAACGGGTTTTGCCTTCGGTGATGGCGCGAATGCCGGCGTCTTTGATGTTTTGCGGCGTGTCAAAATCAGGCTCGCCTGCCGATAGGCCAATAATATCGCGGCCTTTCGCCTTTAGGTCTTGGGCAATTGCTGTCATCGTCATGGTCGGCGATGGTTTCACACGTGAAAGTGTCGTTGATAGAACGGACATGCCGCCTCCGATGATCTAATAGTGCGGAAGTGTCATAAGATGGGCCCAGACCCTGATCAAGCAGCAAGGAGATGACGATGGATCATTCGACCGAAGAAAACTGGTACAGCGACGATCAAGCCACATTCGGCGACCGTTTGGCAGGCGCCCGTGACAATGCTGCGATGACTCAGAAAGAATTGTCAGCAAAGCTGGGCATCAAACTGAAAACGCTAAAGGCGTGGGAAAATGATCTGACCGAACCGCGCGCCAACAAACTGTCGATGGTCAGCGGCCTGTTGGGCGTGTCCATGACATGGCTATTGACCGGCGAAGGTGACGGCCCGACCGAACCCTCTGAAAACGCAGATATTGCCCCCGACGTGCTGAACCTGCTATCCGAAGTCCGAGACCTGCGCGTGCAGATGACCCGCAATGCGGAACGTCTGGGACAGTTGGAAAAAAGGCTTCGCGCGGCCCTAAAGGAATAGTGATGCAAGAAACCAGAGACGTCCGTATCAAACGTTTGGCCATGCGGTCTATGCGCCGTGGGATCAAAGAAATGGATCTGATCCTGTCCGATTTCGCCAACCGCGAATTGCAGGGCATGACGGACGCCGAACTGGATCACTACGAAACCTTTATGGAGGAAGCCGATCTGGACCTGTACCGCTGGATCAGCGGACAGGACGCCGCGCCGGCAGAATTCAGCGGTTTGGTTGCCAAAATCGCATCGGGCGCGACGGGGCTGACCGCGCCAAACTAAGAAAGTTTGATTTAGGCTGGCGCTATTAACGTTTTCTTCGGGTCTGGGACGCTACACATAATCCCAGATGACCGAAGAGGAGCCAATGGCATGAGCCTAATGTCCGAACTCGGGGTCCAGAAGGAAACCTCCACCAAACCCGCGCAGAATGCCGCATTTATGTCCAGCTATCTGGATTCATTGACCATGGTCGAACGATTGCATCGACTGTTGCTTGATGTGATCAAAGATGAATTTGAACGGCTGGGAATTCTAGAACTGAACTCTGTTCAGGCGCTGTTGCTGTTCAATGTGGGCGACAATGAAGTCACCGCAGGCGAATTAAAATCGCGCGGCTATTATCAGGGGTCCAACGTCAGTTATAACCTGAAAAAGCTGGTCGAGATGGGGTTCATGCACCATGAACGCTGTCACGTGGATCGGCGATCGGTGCGGGTGCGCCTGACCGAAAAAGGCCGCAAAATCCGCGATATCGTATCCAATCTGTTCATGGCCCATGCTCAAGGGTTGCAAGACCGCAATGTCGTGGATCTGGACGGTATCGATAGTATCGCAACGACTCTGCGGCGGATCGAACGGTATTGGGCGAACCAAATCCGTTACATTTATTGAAAAAATGGGCTGCGACCATGGTGGACGCAGCCCGTTTTTTTTACCAGTGGCCAGTGTTTTCCATGCTGGCCCAAGGTTCGGCAGGGGGCAGGGCGTCGCCCTCTTGCAGCAGTTCGATCGACACGTTGTCGGGCGACCGCACGAATGCCATGTGCCCATCACGCGGCGGCCTATTGATTGTCACGCCTGCGTCCATCAATTTTTGGCACATGTCGTAGATGTTCGGCACGCGGTAAGCCAAATGGCCGAAATGGCGGCTGTCTGACGGCAGCCCTTCGTCGCCATCCCAGTTATAGGTCAGTTCGACTGGGCATTCCTCTTGGCCTTCTGGGGCCATAAAAACCAGCGAAAATCGCCCGGCGTCATTATCGATACGGCGCGTTTCGTTTAGGCCCAAAAGCTGGAAAAATTTCATCGTCGCGTCCAGATCTTTGACGCGGACCATGGTGTGTAAATAACGGATTGGCATCAATGCCCCCTTTCGTTTCTGACCGAATGGTAGATGTTTGTGGGCGATCCGCCAGTCCGTCGGGTTAGAAAGTCGACCTTAGCCCGAATTCGATACCCGAAGCCGAACGATCAAAACGGCTGACGTTGCTTTCCGTCCATTGACCGGTGACCGTTATGACAGGGGCAAATCCGGCAAACGATTGGTTGGGAAATGTGAAATCAATCGACGCGAATGTGGTATCGTCGCTGCGCCCACCGGGAACGGGTACGATGATGGTGTATTCAGGATAATCTGCCCACGTGCGGCCCAGCTGCGCGGTAATCTGCGCGGGTCCAACAGGATTGGCAAAGCTGTAGTTCATCGCAATACCCCGAACGTCGCCATTGCGATTGGGGTTGGAACTGTTGGTGTCCGACTGCGAAAACGTCAATCGGCCCCGACCCGCAAACATACCGTCGGCAAACCGTTTGTGCAGGCTGAATGCGTATGACGTCACATCATCCGACCAATCGCTGTCATTGCGGCCAAATCGGTTTTCGCGGCTGGCGTTCAGGCTCACTCCGAAACCATTTTCTGCCCGCCAATCAAATCCTGCCCCGTATTTCGCGAAATCGAAATACGGATCGCCTGCTGCAAATCGGCGACCTGTTTTGAATTGCCACAACGTGCTGACGTCACCGATATTTTGGCGGTAGGTCGCACCCAAGGTCACGCGGGCCGAAGAAAAGTCGCTGTTTTCGCTGTCGGGCGATGCGTCTTGCGCTTCGTTCGATAGGAAAACGGACGTTCCGTCGATATGGCCGTTCAGTTCAAACAGCGAGTCAGATGTTTGCGCAACGCGGTAATTGGCGGTGGCCGCATATCCGACCCGAAACCCTGACAAAGCCTGAGCGTCAGGGCTGAGCGTTCCAACGGTCGTTAGTCCGTCAATGATGTTGTATTCGCTTTCCGATCCGCCGTTCACATTGTCAGATTTGGAAAACGACAGATCGAAATTCAGGCGCAGCGGGTTTTGCTGGGCGATGCGTCGATAGTCTTGGGCGATTTGCGATTGGGTCTGCGGAGCGGGCGCGTGGATAGCCGCGCGGCGCAGCCACAACTGGCTGGCGGTCAGGCGGCCGTTTTGAAATGCAGCAATCGACGCAATCCGCGCCAAGGCCAGATGCTGCGTATCGTCCGTTGCGGTGCGGTAACCCAATCTGGCGGCGCGATATGCGGATTGGGTGTCGCCTGATTTTAACAACGCGCTGGCCAAAATCGCATGCGCTTCGGTGTCATCGGGGTTGGCGCGTAGCAGCTGCGTTGCGATATCTACCGCGACTTGTGTGTCACCTGCGCGCACAGCCTGAGCCGCGATATTTCGGGCGGATTGAAAATCCAGTTGTACCAATTGTTGCGCGTGACTAGGCGTAGCGGTCATCAGCCAAAAAGAGGCCGCACAGGTTAAAACAGTTTTGAACATAGCAATGATTTACGGGTTCACGATGTCACAAATCGCGGCATCATCAGGCAATCCGCACTGAGTCAGAACAAAGATACCGTATTCTTCTTCTTGTTCGGCTTCTAGGATGTGCTGCGTGACGTAAACAGCGCCTGCCATTGCCGATCCATCCGTACCTGTTAGCACGCCGCCATAGGTGCCAGAGCCCAATTCAACCCAAGCTTCGGCTTCTTCGTCGTAGTCTTCGCCGATAACGTTGCCGGTAAATGTCCCGGTGCTGTCAATGGTGCCAGGTTCCAACAATAGATCTGCCACAGGGAATGTGGTTCCGCCGAATGCCACCACCGGATAGCCGGACAAATGCACGAACTCGCGGTTCACAATAGCGCCGTTAATCGCGTTGTTGCTGAAGTCGACGTTCATAAACGCTTCGCCTTGAACGATGATTGGCTGTGTCGGCCAAAGGTTGGTGTAGACTTCATCGTCGTATGGGGCTGGGATGACCAGAATTTCGTCGCCCCGATAAACAAGGTTCGTGATGCCGACATAGCCACCAGCATAACTGACCAGCCCCAGTTCAGGCCCGCCAGTATAGTCCTGACGTGCGAACATCTGTGTGCCGCCGAAATATTCGTCAAACTGGCCGCCATCCATGACCAAAGTCCCCTGCGCTGTGCCATCAGGGGACTGCGCGACGTAGGCCACAAAATAGCGATCTAATGGGTCGTCCTGATACGTGTATGCTTCGTATCCGGGCACATCCAAATCGGCGTTTCGTGTATATTGTTCTAGCGGATAATCTTCTCCGACCCGATCCAGCGCATACATATCGACATATAGCGTTTCGGTATCGGGGTCATAAACCGCAGTGGTAAGGTTGTTTTCCAGTTCACTCAGATCAATGGGTGTCTCTTCTTCAACGGTTTCTTCGGTTGTTTCTTCGACAACCTCTTCGGGATCGTTGAAATACAGCGGGTTTTCGCCTTGGCATCCTGCCAGCATAGCAAAAACAACGGATGCGGCGGCGTACCGGTACATGAAATAACCCTGCTCTTTGACTGTTCTTTGTTTTGGTGAAAATCCAATGTCTGGGGGGACGTGTCAACTATTGGTATAGCGGCGTTCGCATTTTGTCGTAATTGCGCCACGAGCCCGCCAACACGAAATCTGGGGCTGTCCATGGCCGCGATGGCGTATATAGTCCCCGCGAAACGAGTCCCACAGGAGATGCAGATGCCCGTAACGCCCGAACAAGAAGCCGAAATTGCAGAGCTTCGTGCGACCCCGCGCCAAACATTGCGTGCCGTGTCCGAGGGCATGGAAAAACATCTGTACGAAGTAAAGCCAGTGCTGGACCACGGATTTGTCCGCGTTATCGACTATATGGGTGACGATGCGGCGATCTGTCAGGCGGCGCGCGTGTCCTATGGCAAAGGCACCAAATCGGTGCAAAACGATGCGGGTCTGATCCGTTACCTGATGCGCCACTGGCATTCGACTCCGTTTGAGATGTGCGAAATCAAACTGCACGTGAAACTGCCCGTTTTTGTTGCGCGCCAGTGGATCCGCCACCGCACGGCAAACGTGAACGAATATTCCGCGCGTTATTCGATCATGGACCGCGAATTCTATATCCCAGAGCCCGAAGTTTTGGCCGCACAGTCGGTCATCAACAACCAAGGCCGCGGCGACATCCTGCAAGGCGAAGAAGCCGCCCGCGTTCTGGAATATCTGAAAACCGATGCGGCCCGCGCGTATGACCATTACGAAGAAATGATCAGCCAAGACGGCCAGCAGGGCCTTGCCCGCGAATTGGCGCGCATGAACCTGCCCGCGAACATCTATACCCAGTGGTACTGGAAAGTGGACCTGCACAACCTGTTCCATTTCCTGCGCCTGCGTGCCGACAGCCACGCGCAATATGAAATCCGCGTTTATGCAGACGAGATTTGCAAAGTGGTCGCGGACTGGGTGCCCGCCGCATACCAAGCGTTCGAAGATTACCGCATGGGTGGCGCGACATTGTCTGGCAAAGCGTTGGACTGTTTGCGCCTGATGCTAAAAGGCGAAGATGTGACGCAAGAAACTAGCGGAATGAGCGCCGGCGAATGGCGCGAATTCCAATCCGTTCTGAACGGTTAAGTCCGCGATATTAGACTGAAAAGCCCCAAAACCTGACTGTGATTTGGGGCTTTTTGTATTTTAGGCTATACTTAACGGTAGAGACCGCCGAGTCACCTAAATCGGGACGTGGTGTGGCCGTTATCTCCTTCAGCACATGCCTACGTACTGCGGGCGTACAATGGAGGATTCTTTGGGAAGTATTGTCAGGCTGATTTACGTCAGCATCGCCAAGCCAGATCTAAAGGCTGACGATGTCGTCCATATTTTGGACAACGCCAAACGTCGGAACGAGGTCAATGGCCTAACAGGGATGCTGTTGTTTGACGAAGGACAGTTCTGGCAAGTGTTAGAAGGCGAGGCATTATTCGTTCAACGGACGTATGAACGGATATGTATGGATAAACGGCACACCAATGTCACAACGCTTTCGTTCGAAGAAAACATTGAACCAAAGTTCAAAGATTTCAGTATGGGGCATCCCGTGGATTTAACGACGATCCATGAACCCGTGTTGTCCCAGACGCTGAAATCAGCAGGTGATAGCGACAAAGACGCTGCAAAAACCGCGAGTGATAAAATCCTCCGCGGTTTCCAGTCTGGTGGAAAATGGCGTGGGCTACTGACCTAGGGTCAGTCTTGTTTGGCTAAATTGCCTGCCATTTTGCGGCCATCGCGGCCTTCGATCAGGTCGAATGAAACTTTTTCATTGTCGGCCAGCCCTGTCATGCCTGCCTGTTCAACTGCTGAAATATGTACGAAAACGTCGCTACCGCCGGTATCTGGTGCGATAAAGCCGTAGCCTTTGGTGGTGTTAAACCATTTTACGGTGCCTGTCGGCATCTTGAAAACTCCTTCTACGTCTTGGCCCGCGTTGAGGCCGATGCAGGTTTGCAAGCCTCAGCCAAAATCGCTGTGATCCTGATACCTGTTAGGCAAACGTTAGCATGATTCCCGAAAATCCAAATCACAACCTTGCCTTGCGGCCAGTTTCTGCGACAAATGCCAAAAAAGGAGGCATCATGAAGGTCTATTCCCTGAAAACCTGCGATACCTGTCGCAAAACGATCAAAGAATTGGCAGCCGCTGGTTACGAATTTGACGTGGTGGACATCCGTGCCGACGGTCTGACCGATCAGGATATAGCTGATATTGTTGCCGCTTTCGCCGATAAATCGGTGAACAAAGCATCGGCGACATGGCGCAATTTATCCGATGCGGACAAAGCCAAATCGCCTGCTGAAATCATCGCAGAACACCCCACCGCGATGAAGCGTCCTGTGATTGTCAAAGACGGGCAGTTCTATCAGGGGTGGACCGCTGCAACCAAATCGGCGCTATTGCCCGACTAAACCAGCGATCGACCGAAATTGGCCCTGCGCCCGTCAGGGCCAAGCTGATCAGGATGAAACTCCACATCAGGCGTTGATCCAGAATGATCCCATCCGGCATCCGGTCAAATAGGGTGCCAAGTGTCGCGGCATCAACGCCGTGGCCTATTATGTCGGTCAGGCTTTGCACGATGATGAAACCGATCATACCGATCGCGGCAGGGCGCGTCGCCGCGCCGAGGATGATCAGGGCCGGCAAGACGAATTCGGCCAATGTGCCAGCCACAACGATC
This sequence comes from Marivivens sp. ABH4_498, assembly GCF_056160585.1. Lineage (NCBI taxonomy): Bacteria > Pseudomonadati > Pseudomonadota > Alphaproteobacteria > Rhodobacterales > Paracoccaceae > Marivivens > Marivivens sp. ABH4_498. The sequence goes on along the minus strand of NZ_JBSWXL010000001.1, from coordinate 289,628 downwards.
AACATCGGAATGATCCCTAATGCTGTTGGGTCATAGCCTGCTTGTTCGATCAGCCTAGGAAATATCTGAAAATAGGCACCTGCGCTGGGCGTAAATGGCCCTAACGGCGCGCCGACCTTGGTCATGGCCGAAGCCCAAAAATAGGGGGCTAGCGTTGCGGCAAACACGAACCGCGCCAAAGTGCCGATGGTGGGCGCAGCAATGCGATTGATAGGGTCATAAACGGTCATGGGACAGGCCTGTAATTGCGTTTCGGGAAATCAATAAGCTTAGCAAATCCGGCAGGTCGTCGGCGGTGTCCGCCATCAAAACCCCCAAAGGTTTTCCCGCGGCGATTGCGTCCATCATGTCGGCCTGCGCGGTGGTGATCGGGTCAACCATCGGATCAAACTGTGGTCTGCTGATCAGCGCGTTTTGTGCGTGGCGGCCTATCACCTGATCAGGTGCGCCTGTGTTTTTGCGCCAGATATCAAAGACTGGATAATCTGACCTGACGACATGCACAGCAGGGGCCAATGTGACGTACAGGCTGTGTAGGTTCGTGACCTGACCCATCGTGGCGGGCATCGCATCAGCGGCATGATACGCGCGTCGCTGCATCAATTCGATCAATGCGACATCGGCCAAATAGCGCAGGTGCGCAACGGGCTGAAATCGGCGCAGGAATTGCGGAAATTCAACGCCATATTGCATCATCATGGGTGATTTGGGGGGATGAATGCGCACAAAAGCCCCAGCCATCGCACGGAAAAACGGGATGCCGACGATACGCTGCACGGCAGGAAATCCGGTCGCCAGCGCGTCGATCAGCCCAACGACGATATTGTTGCGGTAGACGTTGAATCGACCCGAATGATCGGACATCCCCACGGGTGGTTGGTCTGGGTTCAGGGCGGCAGAGACAAAATCGTTATGCATCGATCATCAACGCCTGTTCTGCGCGCACCGTTTCAGCCCGCAAAGTTGCCCAGTCAGGCACATTGTTGTCCCATTCGACCAAAATCGGCTGCGGCCCTGTTTGGCGCAGCGCATAGTCCAGCAGCGCCCAAACCGGCTCAGACGTCGGTGCGCCGTGGCTGTCGATCAGCAACGGGTTACCTGCATCATCGTGGTCAACGGCGTGACCCGCGACGTGGATTTCGCGTACATGCTGTGTGGGGAATGCATCGATATAGTCGCGCGGCGAAAACCCTAGGTTATGGGCCGAAACAAAGACGTTGTTCACATCCAGTAACAGGCCGCACCCTGTACGATCCGCGATGTGTTGGATGAATTCGGTCTCGGACCAGTCCGAGGCATCAAAGCGTAGGTAGCTGGATGGATTTTCCAACAATAGTTGGCGGCCCAATGCCTCTTGGGCTTGATCAATGTGGTCTACAACGTGGCCCAATGTTTGGGCGGTGTAGGGCAGGGGCAATAGATCGTTCAGAAATAGATCGTCATGGGTTGACCATGCCAGATGTTCGGAAAATTGGGCAGGCTGCAGCCAATCCAGCAATTTACGCAACCGCTGTAGATGATCTGTGTCCAGTGGTGCAGCGCCACCCAGCGATAGGGCGACACCGTGGACTGAAATGGGAAACCGTTCTGCCAATGCCCGCAGCTGCGCCAAAGGGCGACCGCCGTCACCCATATAGTTTTCGGCGTGAATTTCGATCCAACGGACGGGGGTAGGATGGGACATCAGATCGGTGAAATGTTGGGGTTTGTATCCAACACCAGGGGCTGCGGGCAAAGACATGGGGGATCCTTTCGGTTGGGGTGGTGCGCGCCTATTCAGACGCGCAACCAATGTTAGCTGGCCATGTCGCGCTCTAGCGGGGACAGCGATCCCATGCGTTTCATGTCGCCGTCCATCATGCCGACCTCCATGGTTTCGCAGGTTCCTGCGGGCACTAGGCTCCATGCGTTGCCTTGGTAATCGACGGTGGATGTGCCGGCGCATGTGGTGCCCGGACCTGCAGCGCAATCGTTTTCACCTGCCAGCGCAACGCCATAACATTTTTCCATTTCCTGCGCGGCAGCCTGATGGGCGATGCCGGTCAGCGCGGTTGCAACGGCGGACGCAATAACGACGGATTTCGAAACTTTGGACATGAGTTAACCCTCTGATAAAATTTGTTTTCTGCCGATTTTGGCTTCGGCGTCATCAGGTTAAATTCATGTTCGGTGTTTGATCCATTCACAGGATCGTTGTTGACGGATGCGTGAGGTTTCGTGATTTGGACGGCCCGTTTTGTTTGGCAAAATGCATGTTCGGCGGCGTCAATGTTTCAAATGCTGCGCCCGCGAAAATCGGATTTTGGTTGGTTTTGTTTCAACCTAATGGGGTGAATATGGGGGCTGTAACATTTGCAGACGGGGTATTTCGCGCGATTTTCCCCGCATCTTGTTTGTTGGAATCCCGATGTGCCGTTATTAGGTGTTCCCTGAATGACAGGAGGACGCCATGCGAAACGCGGCAAAAACTTTGGGTATTATTGGCGGGATCATCGGGATGATCGTCGGCTTTTTCAGCTTTGGCTATGTCACGCTGACGCAGAACCATTCCCAAGTGGCCGAAATTTTCGGCGCTGTGGCTAACCCCGACTTTATCAAAGCGGCCAGTTTTCTAGGCCCAATTCTGGCAATCGCAGGCGGCGCGATGGCGGTGCATCGGGCGTTGATTGGCGGAATTTTGATGCTGGTGTCGGCGGGCATGATGTATGCCGCGTTCGGGTTCGGCTTTGCCACGATGTTCCCGATTGGGATGGTTGGGCTGGCCGGAGTTCTGGCATTGGCTGCGGGCAAACCAGATGAAGAAAAGGCCCACTTTTAACAGCGGGCCTTTGTGATCTTATTTCAGGTCTGGCGCGAGCGCTTCGTCCTTTAGCTGGGCGACGATGTCATCCAAGCTAACGGTCGAGGTGCGGTTTTCACCCAGACGGCGGGCCGAAACGGTGCGTTCCTCAACCTCGCGGGCGCCGATGGCCAGAATGACAGGCACCTTGCCCAGCGAATGTTCGCGGACCTTGTAGTTGATCTTTTCGTTGCGTTTGTCAGCCTCGGCGCGGACGCCAACGGCGCGCAGGGCGGCAACGACTTCGTCAACGTAACCGTCTGCTTCGGATACGATGGACGCCACAACCACCTGACGCGGTGCTAGCCAGAACGGCAGTTTACCTGCGTGTTCTTCGATCAGGATGCCGATGAAACGTTCAAACGAACCCAGAACCGCGCGGTGTAGCATAACGGGGCGGTGTTTGTCGCCATCTGCGCCGATGTAGGTTGCCGACAGGCGTTCGGGCAGGTTGGGGTCAACCTGCAACGTGCCGCACTGCCATTGACGGCCAATCGCGTCGGTCAGCGTAAATTCCAGCTTTGGACCATAGAACGCGCCTTCGCCTTCTTGGATTTCGTATTCGTATCCAGCGGCGTTACACGCATCGCCCAATGCCTTTTCCACGCGGTCCCAGCTTTCTTCGGAACCGATGCGTTTTTCGGGGCGGGTCGACAGTTTGATGGTCCAGTCGTTGAACCCTAGGTCGGCATAGATTTTCGCCAAGAATTCGATGAATTTCTTGGTCTCCGCTTCGATCTGGTCGTCGGTGCAGAAAATATGCGCGTCATCTTGGGTAAAGCCGCGCACGCGCATAATGCCGTGCAGCGCGCCCGATGGTTCGTAACGGGCACAGGACCCGAATTCAGCCATACGCAGCGGCAGGTCGCGATAGGATTTCAGGCCCGAGTTGAACACCTGCACGTGGCACGGGCAGTTCATTGGTTTCAGCGCGTTGATCGCTTTTTCGCGGGCGTGCTCTTCGTCGACTTCGACGATGAACATGTTTTCCTGATAGTTGTCCCAGTGACCCGATTTTTCCCACAGTTTGCGGTCTACGACCTGAGGGGTGTTCACTTCGACGTAGCCGTCTACCTCTTGCATGCGGCGCATATAGTCCTGCAGCGTGGTGTAGATTTTCCAGCCGTTCGGGTGCCAGAAGATTTGGCCAGGGGCCTCTTCTTGCATGTGGAACAGGTCCATTTCGCGGCCCAGTTTGCGGTGATCGCGTTTGGCCGCTTCCTCCATCATGGTTTCCCATGCTTTCAGGTCTTTGCGGTTTTTGAACGCAACGCCGTAGATACGTTGCAGCATCGGGCGCGAACTGTCGCCTAGGAAATACGCGCCGGCCACGTGGGTCAGTTTGAAACCGTCCGCAGGCACCTGACCGGTGTGTTGCAGGTGCGGGCCGCGACACAGATCCTGCCAATCGCCGTGCCAATACATGCGCAGGTCTTCGCCTTCGGGGATGCGGTTTACCAGTTCGATTTTATAAGGTTCGTTGTTGTCCTCATAAAATTTGATCGCATCGGCGCGGGACCAGATTTCGGTTTTCACCGCGTCACGGGCGTTGATGATGTCTTTCATCTTCGCTTCGATCTGACCCAGATCTTCTGGTGTGAATGGTTCGGTGCGGTCGAAATCGTAGAACCAGCCGTTGTCACGAACAGGGCCGATGGTGACTTTGACGTCGGGCCAGATTTCCTGAACCGCGCGGGCCATGATGTGCGCCAGATCGTGGCGGATCAGTTCCAGCGCAGGTTCATCGTCCTGCATGGTGTTGATGGCGATTTTGGCGTCTTCGGTGATCGGCCACTGCAAATCCCAATGCGCACCATTCACGGTCGCAGAGATTGCTTTTTTCGCAAGAGAAGTAGCGATGGATGCAGCGACTTCGGCAGGGGTAACACCTGCGTCATAGTCACGCGAATTGCCATCAGGGAAAGTCAGGGAAATTTGGCTCATTTTGCCAGTCTCCTCGTCAGTTTGGCGCCCACGGAACGCCCGGTTGCGGGTTAATATGTTCGAGTGCTGTTTGAAACCGATGATGCGGTGGTGTCAACCCTAACCACCGCGCTATATGCGAGTTATTGTTTTATAGGTTTCACAAGGCACAGGCATGACGACGTTGGTTGATCGCGCGTTCGGGGCGCTGGTTGCGGATCGCAGCAAAAAGGGCGGGTTATCGGACGCAGAACATCAGGCAGAGCCCGCGAATTTTTTCCGCCATGTGGGTGCGCTGATCGGCAGTAAAATCGCTGATGGATTGGTTGATCCGAAACTGGTGCTTAGCTGGTTGTTGACCCATTTGGGCGCGGGGGCTGGCGTCACGGGCATGTTGGTGCCGATCCGCGAATCCGGTGCGTTGTTGCCTCAGCTATTCACTGCAGGATACGTCGCGCAAATGCGGCACCGCAAATGGGCGTGGGTCGCGGGCGCCGCGGGGCAAGCGATCGCAGCAGCGGGCATGGTGCTGGCCGCGCTGTCGCTATCGGGCGCTGCGGCGGGTTGGACGATTTTAGCGCTGCTGGCCGTTTTGGCCGTATCGCGGTCGGTCTGTTCTGTCAGTTTCAAAGATATCTTGGGCAAAACCATCGGGTCCAGCCGACGCGGCACGGTCGCGGGCGCGGCAGCAACGGTGGCATCGTCGGCAGTGATCATATTCGCGCTGCTGCTGATCTGGGATGGTTTCGATCGGTTTACACTGGTGGTGTCGGCCTTGGGCATCGCGGTGATCGGCTGGATCGTTGCCGCAATTTCCATGGCGTCGCTGAACGAAATGGACAGTGATATTGGCGACCGCCCCGCGATCCCGAACCCTTGGGCCGTTTTGAAAAACAATCCGCAACTGGCGTGGTTTGTCACCGCCCGCAGCCTTATGGTCGGGACGGCTTTGGCACCGCCCTATCTGGTGCTGCTGTCGGCGAACGGCACGCAACAGGTGGCAGAGATTGGCGGGTTGGTCCTTGCCTCGGCCGTTGCATCATTTTTGTCGTCCTATGTCTGGGGCCGATTTTCAGACCGATCATCACGTCAGGTTTTGATCGTCGCGGGGATCGCTGCCGCCATCGCGTTGGGCCTTGCGCTTGGACTAGAGGCATTGGGCATCGCGGACACCGTTTGGGCCATGCCTGTCGTGCTGTTTGGCCTGATGATCGCCTATCACGGCGTGCGTCAGGGCCGGTCGACCCATCTGGTCGATATGGCCGGTGAAAAAGACCGCGCCGATTTCACAGCCGTATCCAACACGGTCGTTGGCCTGTTTCTGCTGGGGGCAGGGGCCGTCTGTTCGGCGATTGCGACGATCAGTGTGCCCCTTGTCATTTGGGTGTTTATTGTGATGTCTATTGCCGGATCTATCGCCGCATATCGACTGAACGAGGTTCAAAGTGACTGAATACCTGACCACACCGCAAAACCGCCGCATCGCCTATAACCTGACTGCAGGGACGGGGCCGACCGTTGTGTTCTGTGGTGGTCTGAAATCCGATATGGAGGGCACTAAAGCCATCGCATTGGAAGAATGGGCGAAAAAGACAGGCCACGGTTTCCTGCGGTTCGACTATTCGGGTCACGGCATCAGCGATGGCAAATTCGAAGACGGCTGTATCGGCGATTGGTTCGAAGACGCCAGCGCCGCTATTGATCTGATCGAAGGCAAAGTTCTGCTGGTCGGATCATCCATGGGCGGATGGGTGTCGCTGCTGTTGTCACGCGAACGCGCCGAAAAGGTTGCGGGGCTGGTCACTATCGCAGGCGCGCCAGATTTCACCGAAGACGGCTATTGGGCCGGTTTTTCGGACGAGGAAAAGGATCAGGTCATGACCCAAGGTCGCATCGAAATTCCCAATGAATACGTCGAACCCTATGTGATCACCCGCCGCCTGATCGAAGACGGGCGCGACCGTTTGATCCTGCGCAGCCCGCTGTCGTTTGATTTCCCCGTGCGCATCTTGCAGGGCAGCGCTGATGATGTTGTGAAACAGGATGTCGCCGAACGTCTGTTCGCCCATGCTAAGGGCGATGATATTCAGCTAACGGTCGTCAAAGGGGCGGATCATCGGTTTTCTGACGACACATGTTTGGCCGTGATCGAACACGCCGTCAGCGATATTTTGCAGCGGGTATAAAACAGTCTTTTCCTATGCGAATGGATAGGTCATGATGCAGGAAAAGCGTGCCAAAGATGCGCTAAACCGAGCTATTGGCCCAAATTTCGGGTTACAGGACAAACATGTTTGAACCATTGGTTTTATTGCCCGGCATTCTGTCGGATATGCGGTTATTTTTGCCTCAGATCACAACGCTTAGCCGCGAAATGCCGGTTATGGTGGCCCCTACGATGTTGGGCGAACGTGTCGATGAAATCGCATCGGGTTTGCTGCCGACCTTGCCGCAAAAATTCGCTCTGATGGGACATGGGTTTGGCGGTATCATCGCAATGGAACTGGCCCGCCGCGCACCCGAACGCATTACGCGATTGGCCCTATCATCCACGTCGCCATTGCCTGAAACGCCCCAAGATTCAGGTGAACGTGAATTGCGGATTGTCGGCGCACGCGCAGGACGGTTTGAAGACGTCATCGCCAAAGAAATCCCGCCCGAGGCTTTGGGCGCGGCGCAGCGTGCATCTGTTTATCCCAAACTGCAAACGATGGCCCGAACAGGCGGGGCAGAGGCCTATGTCCGTCAGTCCCGTGCCATGCAGCGGCGCCGAGATCAGCAATCAACAATGCGTCGTTTGAAAATGCCTGTCATGGTCATTTGCGGCGAACATGATCCGATTTTTCCGGTCAAACGCCACGAATTCATGGCGTCGTTGATCCCGTATGCAGAACTGTCGGTCATCCCCGGCGCCGGTCATCTACCAACGCTCGAGGCGCCGACCGTCATGACAGATGTCATCCGTAAATGGATGGCGCAGCCTTTGGTGCTGCGCTAGGCGCGGCGGTTATTTAACCGCCACGACCTTTGGTTTCATCGGAGTCGCCTTTGGGGCCGGTTTTTCATCGGACGCGTTGTCGTCGATGAAATCCAGAACCAACGGACGGATATTGTCGCGCCAGCTGCGGCCCGCAAAAATACCATAGTGACCCGCGTCCGGTTCGACGTGGAACGCTTTCTTGTTTTCTGGCAGGCTGGTCAGCAGATCCAGCGCGGCTTTGCATTGGCCGGGTGCGGAAATGTCGTCTTTTTCGCCTTCGACGGTTTTTACCGCGACTGTCGTGATTTTGCTGATGTCGACCTGTTTGCCATCCACCACGAAAATATTCTGGGCGATTTCACGGTTTTTGAACACGCGTTCAACCGTCGACAGGTAGAATTCCGCAGTCATATCCATCACGGCAAGGTATTCATCATAAAAGATGTTGTGTTTGTCGTGATCCGATGCTTCGCCTTTGGCAGCACGGAAAATCTGGTCTTGGAATGCGGTGGCGTGGGTTTCGGCGTTCATGGAAATGAACGATGCCAATTGCAGCAGGCCCGGATAAACCAGACGACCAACGCCACTATATTTGTAACCGACGCGCTGGATCATGGTCTGTTCCAGCTGGCCCATCGTGACCGAACGGCCAAAATCAGTGACTTCGGTGTGGTTTGCTTCGGGGTCGATCGGACCGCCGATCAGCGTTAGAGTTTTTGGCTGGGCATCAGGCTCTTCTGCGGCCAGATAGGCGGTCGCGGCCAAGGTCAGCGGCGCTGGCTGACAGACTGCGATCACGTTCAGGTCGCTGCCTAGATGTTTCATGAAATCGACCAGATACAGCGTGTAATCTTCGACGTCGAATTTACCGGCGCTGACTGGGATGTCGCGGGCGTTGTGCCAATCTGTGATGTAAACTTCGCAATCAGGCAAAAGGCTGATGACGGTTTTGCGCAGCAATGTGGCGTAGTGGCCAGACATCGGCGCCACCAACAGAACGCGGCGTTTCATTGGTTTGCGACCAACGACGGAAAAATGGATCAGATCGCCGAACGGGCGCGAAACTTCGGTTTCGATGCGCACGATGTGGTCTTTGCCATCTTCCATCGCAATGGACGGAATGCCCCAGTCGGGCTTTGCCACCATACGCGCGAAAGTCCGTTCGGTCACTTCGCCCCACGCGCCGATCCATTGAACCATCGGGTTGGCTGTTGCAGCCATCGCGGGATAAGCGGCAAAAGCACGCGCAGACGCGCCGAGCCACTGATTAGTGTTACGAACGCTTTCCATAACGTCATATGTGTACATATACTTCACTTGGCGTCTCCTGTTCGCGGACAGCTGGATAGCGGGGCACCGACAAATTTTAAGTGAATAAACCGATGCTGCATGTGCAAAGGTTACGTGGAGGGCGAGAATATGACAACTGAAGAATTAGTCGTAAATGACGCAGGTAAGGCGGAATTGGCGAAATTCGAAGCGAACATGGCCCGAATAGAAGAACTGACCAAGCGGATTTTGGCCGCTTTTTCCCATAAAAAACAGGTTCCTCAGGCTCTTCAGGGGCCGGGGTCGGATTTGTACATGAAAGCCGCGACCGCCATGTGGGCGGAATGGTTGAACCACCCGTCAAAGTTATTTGAGCAACAAATTGAATATTGGGGCAAAACCCTAAAACACTTTACCGAAGCACAAGAAGGGCTGGCAAAAGGCACTTTTCAGGTGCCGAAAGATGAAACAGGCGATGATCGCCGGTTTTCGAATCCTTTGTGGAAATCGAATCCCTATTTCAACTTTGTCAAACAGCAGTACATGATGAACTCCGAAGCGATCATGAAAGGCGTTGACGAATTAGAGGGGCTCAGCGACCTGGAACGCGGCCGTCTGCGGTATTTTAGCGGTCAGATCGTGGATATGATGTGCCCCACGAATTTCCTGCCAACCAACCCTGACGCGTTGCAGCGTGCCATCGAAACCGAAGGCCAAAGTCTGGTCGACGGTTTGGAAAACCTTGTGCGCGACCTAGAGGCGCATGACGGCGAATTGGTCGTGTCTCTGGCGGACGGAACAGCGTTTCAGCTGGGCAATAACATCGCGACGACCAAAGGCGACGTCGTATTCCGCAATGAAATGTTCGAACTGATCCAATACGCGCCGACCACAGATCAGGTGCACAAGACGCCATTGGTTCTGTTCCCGCCTTGGATCAACAAATTTTACATCCTTGATCTGAAAGAAAAGAACAGTCTGGTGAAATACATCGTGGATCAGGGGTTCACTTTGTTTGTTGTGTCTTGGGTCAATCCAGATGCGTCGATGGCTGACACGGGGTTAGAAGACTACATCGCCAAAGGATACCGCACCGCCATTAACGAAGTGAAAGCGATCTGCGGGACCGAAACGGTGAACGCTGTTGGCTATTGCATCGCCGGTACGACCCTGTCCGTGACGTTGTCGCAAATGGAACAAGAGGGCGACGCGTCGGTCAATTCGGCGACATTCTTTACCACGCTTACCGATTTTTCCGATCAGGGCGAATTCCGTGTGTTCCTGACAGATGACTTTGTTGATGGCATCGAAGAGGAATGTAACCGCACAGGCGTTCTGGAATCGTTTTATATGGCGCGCACCTTTAGCTATCTACGGTCTCGCGATCTGATTTATCAGCCAGCAATCAAAAGCTATATGATGGGGGAAACGCCGCCCGCATTTGACCTGCTGTACTGGAACGGCGACGGAACCAACCTGCCTGCGAAAATGGCGGTGCAGTATTTGCGCCACCTGTGTCAGAAAGACGAATTCGCCCAAGGCATTTTTGAATTGGACGGCATGACCCATTCCGTGGCCAATGTGAATGTCCCAGTTTGCGCGATTGCCTGTGAAACGGATCACATCGCGGCATGGAAATCATCCTTCCGCGGTGTCCAGAAAATGGGGTCCAAAGACAAAACCTTTATCCTGTCCGAAAGCGGGCACATCGCGGGCATCGTCAATCCACCATCTAAAAAGAAATACGGTCATTGGACTAATCCCGATCTGGGATTAGACCCTGACGACTGGAAAGACAGCGCCGACAAACACGAAGGGTCATGGTGGCCGCGTTGGGCAAAATGGCTGTCTGCACGGTCTGGTGAGATGGTTGAAGCACGAAAACCAGGCGATTCGTCCCATCCGTCGCTATGCCCAGCACCCGGAACCTACGTACAGCGGATAACGCTATAAGAAAGTCGACTTACGACTTTCGGCTAAGTCCCTGATTTTGCTGCGTCGCAAAAAATTCACATGCTGCACTGCAGAAAAAGCTTGAAATGCTGCGGTGCAGCATCCATAGTTTATGTATGAGATTTGAAAGCGGCCAAGGTGGTCGCGAACTGTTGAAAGGTTAAGACTATGGCTACCGCTACCGACTTCACCGCTGTGTTTAAAGACATGATGGGTTCGTTCCCGGTTGATACGAAATCGATGGAAGACGCTTACAAAACCCAGACTGATCTGGCAGAAAAAATGTCGGCTGTGGCTATCGACGCCGCAAAAAAATCGACCGATCTGTCGGCAAAATGGACCCAAGACACTCTGGTCAAACTGACCGAAATGTCCAAAGCCAAAGCAGAACCAGCTGATTACGCAAAATCGATCACCGATTTCGCAACCGCTTCGGCTGAAAGCGCTGCAGAGCACATGGCTGCTTTCGCTGAGATCGCGAAAAAAGTTCAGACCGAATCCATCGAACTGATGATGGCTGCTGGCAAAGCTGCGGGCGAAGACATGACCGCTGCTGCGAAAAAAGCGACTGAAACAGCAACTGCGACCGCTAAAAAAGCGACCGCTGCTGCGAAGTAAAATACCCTTACCGACCTTCCTCCTCCCTCTGGTCGGAAAAATGAGCGGGCTGCCTAGTGCAGCTCGCTCTTTCTTTTTGCTGCAACCCGTCTTAGGCTTTCTGCATTGCCGCACTCGTTCTGGGAGGATTACGTGGCCGAAGCAAATAAACCATTACTCATCAAACGGTATGCAAGCCGTCGGTTGTACAACACTGAAACCAGTGACTACGTCACATTAGAAGATATCGCCGTCTTCATCCGCGAAGGCCGCGAGGTTCAAATCGTGGACCTCAAGTCGGGCGATGATCTGACTCGTCAATATCTGCTGCAAATCATTGCAGAGCATGAAAGCCGCGGCGAAAATGTTTTGCCCGTCGATGTTCTGACCGATCTGGTCCGCAGCTACACGACCCAAGCGTCATCGGTCGTACCACAGGTATTGGCCGCATCTTTTGAAATGCTACGTCAAAGCCAGACCCAAATGATGGAAAACATGGCCAAAGCGTCGCCAGTCGCATCCATGCCTGGGCTAGAGGCGATCCAAGCGCAACAGGCTGCGTTTCTAAAGGCGATGACAGGCGGTTTGATGGGCAGTTCCGGTCCGACACCTGAAATGGCCGAAGACGCCAAAGGCGATGATCTGGACACGATCAAAAAACAGTTGGCTGACCTACAGGCCAAACTGTCGGCGATGACCAAATAATGGATTTGGGTCGCGGTGTATCGCGGCCCGACTTTACGAAACAGGGCGGGCATTGCCCGCTTTTTATGTGCCTACACCTGCGAAAGGACGATCAGATATGGCGGCGACGGCTGGACGTATCACCTTATGGGGTGTCGAGGTTTTTGTCGCGACCGCAGAAGAGGCGTCAATCTCTGCGGCGGCGCGGCGTTTGGGTGCGTCGGCTGCTACGGTCAGTCAGCAATTGACCAATTTGGAAACGAATATTGGCGCAATATTGCTGAACCGCAGCGAACGCCCCATCACGAAAACCGCTGCGGGCGAAATGTTTCTGCGCCGCGCATATGCCATTCTGAACGAAGCCGATCAGGCGCGATTAGAATTGGCGACAGCCGATATGGGACTGACCCGATTGCGGCTGGGTATGATCGAAGATTTCGAAACAGACGTCACGCCGCGATTGTTGGCTGGCATGGGGGACATGTTGAAATCCTGTCAGTTCCTGTTGGAAACGGGGGCGTCTCATCGTTTGCACGATCTATTAGAGGCGCGTGCCTTGGACGTGATCGTCGCCGCCGATGTGGGACCTCCGGCGGATGGGATCGAACATTTTCCATTGATGGAAGAACCGTTCATCATCGCCGCGCCCAAAGGCATGTTTGATCCGTCTACGATCACATCCGATTTGCGGAAAACGCCGATGATCCAATACACCACGCGTCATCACATGGGGCAGGTCATCGCCACCCATCTTGCGCGCGAAGATTTCACTTTGGCCCATCGGTTCGAACTGGACAGTTACCACGCGATCATGGCGATGGTTGCAAATGGTGCAGGCTGGACGATCCTGACGCCGTTGGGGTGGCTGCGAGCGCAACGGTTCCGCGATGCTGTTGATGTGTTTCCATTGCCGTTTGCACCTTTGTCGCGGCGCATTTCGCTATGTGCACGGCGTGGTGCGTTGGGGGACAAGCCTGCAGAAATCGCGATTCATTTGCGCGGGCTTTTGCGCGCGTCTATCGAACAACCCGTTGCGGATTTGCTGCCCTGTCTACAAGGGCAGTTGTCCGTCCTAAACAAATGACGCCGCCCAATAGGCGGCGTTATCGTTTCGTGAATGGTGGTTTTTATTCGGCGGCCACGCCAGCCGCATTTTCCATAACTTCCGCTGCGGCTGCGGTCAGAGCGCCAGCAACGATGTCGCATTCATCCAGCGTCAGGCGTGCCGGTAAACGCACATCACAGGCGTTCATCAGCATGTCGCGCGTTTGTGGTAGTTCTGGAACATCACCAATAAACTGCCAGTTCCAATAGGCTCGTGCGTTATCTTGGCTGCGGCCAAAGACCTGCACCTTGATCCCGCGTTTTGCTGCGGCATCTACGAATGCTTTGACGGAATTATCGCCCATGCCAACCAGATTGAACTGGATCGAATCTGGTGCGCGTTCTTCCGGAGCCAGCTTTTCAGGGACTTTGATCCAGTTGGATTGGTTCAATTGATCGGCCACGTGGTCATGGTTGCGGCGACCATCTGTGATGCGTCGTTCTATTTCTGGGATCTGTGCGCGGATCAATGCAGCGGACAGGTTGTTCAGGCGCACGTTGTACAGCGGCAGTTTGTTTTGCCACCGTTCAAAGGCCGCCTGAAGGCCCATGTTTTTCTTCCACATATGTTCGTAGGCGCCTGACATGATCACGGCGCGGGCGATCAGATCGTCATCGTCGGTGATCAGAATGCCGCCTTCGCCCGAATTCAGCATCTTGTAGCTTTGGAAACTGAAACAGCCGATTTGACCCAAAGTGCCGATCTTTTTGCCGTGCCAAGTGGTGCCAAGGCTGTGGGCGGCGTCTTCGACCACTGGGATGCCGGCTTCGTCGCAGGCCTGCATGATCGCGTCCATGTCGCTGGTGTGGCCGCGCATGTGCGAAATGATTACGGCCTGAACGCCAGGCAGTTTGGCGCGGAAATCGTCCATATCGATGCGGTAGTTGTCGCTGCATTCACACAAGACAGGCACGCAATCGGCGTGAACGATCGATGACGGAACAGCCGCAAATGTAAACGCAGGGATCATAACGCGGCAATCACGCGGCAGGCCCAACGCCTTTAGCGAAATGAACAACGCCGCAGAACAGGACGACACTGCCAACGCGTATTTTGCGCCCATATGCGCGGCGAATTCCTGTTCCAGCAATTGGGCTGGGGAATTCTCGTTCGTGTAGCGGAACAAATCGCCTGTTTCTAATAGGCGTTTTACTTCGTCCAGCGCGGCGACAGGGATCGATTCAGCGTCATATACGTTCGGCGGTAGCGTCATTTTGGGTTTCCCGAAAACTAATTTCGGAAAGCCCTAACATATTTTCTATGACAAATCTATGAATGCGTTAACCATTTAGCAATTAAATGCCGATCCGATCCCGCAGCGAAAACCACGCCATCGCCAGTGGCAACATGGCGCTTTGTCCATAGGGGCCTAATGGCATGGGCCACTGAGGAAGGGATGACAGGGTTTCAAATCGGCTGGCTTGTCCTGCGACGGCTTCGCCCATGACGCGGCCTGCAAGGCCCGCCAGCGCAACGCCGTGCCCTGAATATCCGCCCGCTGACAACACATTAGGCGCAATTCGGCGCACGACGGGCAAACGGTTGACCGATATGCCCAGCGTGCCGCCCCACACATGGCTAAACGGCACATGGGCGATTTGCGGGAACATGTCGCCCATACGTTTGTGCAAAGCGCTGCCCATATCCGCAGGAAACGTCAGCGAATAATTTGCGCGGCCACCAAACAGCAAACGCCCGTCGTGCGTCATCCGAAAATAGTTCACGACATTTGATGAATCGCAGACGGCGATGTCGTCGCGAATGACGGCGGCTTGATCGCCCAACGGTTCCGTAGCCCCGATAAAGCTGTTCACAGGCATGACCCGGGCATCATTCGCGCGGGCAAGGCCGCGGATATATCCATTGCCTGCCAGAATAACTTGGTCCGCAGTCAAAATGGATTTGGGCGTCGTCAGTTTGACCCTAGAGCCATGCGCAATCGCCGTGACGGGCGTGGTTTCGTAAATTTGGGCGCCCAGCGCCTCGGCCCGATTGGCAAGAGCGATCACATATCGCAGCGGGTGCACATGACCCGCACGCATGTTCAGTGTGCCGCCCTGATACAGGTCCGTTTTGACCAGATCGCGAAAGTCGTTTCGACCCAGAACCGTCGTCTGATGGTTTGGATAATATTTATCCATGTGATCGATTAACCGGCGTTCGTCGTCCAGATCGGCGGCTGAGAAATCACCATGTGCGATGCCATTTTTGAACATCGCATCGGGGGCGTGGTCGGCACAGAAATCTGCGACCACATCAGTCGCTTCGCCCGCCAGCGCCCATAATGATTGGGCCGTGTCGCGGCCCATACGTTTTTCGATCCACAGTTGGGATTTGTTGAAATCGCTGCCCACTTGACCACCGTTGCGGCCAGATGCGCCCCAACCTGCGCGGTGCGCATCGACAACGGCAACGGATAGGCCACGCTGGCGCAAAGTGATCGCGGCATGCAGGCCAGTAAATCCTGCCCCGACGATCGCCACATCAACGGTGGTGTCCTGTTCCAGCGCCGCGCGGGGCGCTGGCAGGTCGGTGGTTGCCACGTACCACGATTGGGGAAATTCCCCGACAGCGTCGTTGCGGTACAGCGGCATCAGACGTTCAGCAGCAGGTGTTCGCGTTCCCAAGGAGAGATCACTTGCAAGAACTCTTCGTATTCGGATCGTTTGACGATGGAATAGACACGCGCAAATTCTTTGCCCAATACTTCGTGCAGGGCGGTTGCGTCGTCGAACAATTCCAGCGCTTCGCCCATGACACGGGGCAGGTCGCTTTCGCTGTCTTCATAGGCGTCGCCTTTGAACGACGGGCCCGCGCGGTGTTCTTCCATCAGGCCCAAATAGCCACAGGCCAGTGATGCGGCGATGCCCAGATAGGGGTTGCAATCCATGCCCGCCAAACGGTTTTCAACGCGGCGCGATTGCGGCCCGGACAGCGGCACGCGAATGCCCGTGGTGCGGTTGTCGCGGCCCCAGTTCAGGTTAATCGGCGCTGCGTGATCGCGCACGTAACGGCGATAGCTGTTCACATAAGGCGCAAGCACAGCGATGGCCGATGGCAGGTGTTTCTGCATGCCGCCGATGAAATGGTAGAACGCATCGGTTTCCCCGCCCTGAGGCCCCGAGAAAATGTTTTCGCCCGTTTCGATATCCATCACCGAATGGTGGATATGCATCGCGCTGCCAGGTTCGTCCGCAATTGGTTTCGCCATAAAGGTCGCAAAACAGTTGTGACGAATGGCGGCTTCGCGGATCAGGCGTTTGAAATAGAACACTTCGTCGGCCAGTTTCACCGGATCGCCGTGGCGTAGGTTGATTTCCAACTGACCTGCGCCGCCTTCTTGGGTGATGCCGTCGATTTCGAACCCTTGGGCTTCGGCGAAATCGTAGATGTCATCGATCACGGGGCCGAATTCATCGACCGCCGTCATCGAATAGGCCTGACGCGCCGCCGCCGGACGGCCCGAACGGCCCATCATCGGTTCAATTGATTTGGCAGGGTCCAGATTGCGGGCGACCAGATAGAATTCCATCTCTGGCGCGACAACGGGTTCCCAGCCTTGTTTGCGGTACAATTCAACAACGCGTTTCAGGATGTTGCGCGGCGCGTATTCGATCGGGTTGCCTTTGCGGTCAAAGGCATCGTGGATCACTTGCAGCGTCCAGTCACCCGTCCATGGCGCGGCAGAGGCCGTTTCCAGATCGGGTTTCATGATCATATCGCGTTCGATAAACCCGTCGTCCCCAGCCGCATCGCCCCATTCGCCCGTGATGGTCTGATAAAAGATGCTGTCGGGCAGGTGGAAATATTCTTGTTTCGCGAATTTCGATGCTGGCACAGCTTTGCCGCGGGCAATCCCAGGCATGTCAGAGATGATGCATTCCACCTCGTCCAGGCGATTGTCGCCCAGATATTCGTGCACAGCTTCGGGGAGTTTGGATAACCAGTCGGTCATACCGTCCTGTCTTTCTTTTTGAAAAATGCGCCAATGCGGCGGGCCAAGACACCGTTATCGGTGGGGCGGTTTAAATTATCTAGGGCGACCTTTAGCTGATCGTCAGGCACAACGCCCGGACCGCGTGTCGTCGCAAGGCCATGGATGAAATCAGGACCAAATTCAGGGTGCGGCTGAACGGTAAAAATGCGGTCGCCGTACACCAGCGCGGCGTTTTCGCAAAATGGCGAACTGCCCGCGATTTCTGCATCGGCAGGTTTTTCAACCACCTGATCCTGATGCCATGCGTTCAGCGCAATTTTTTCGCCGCCGAAATCATATTCGGTGCGGCCCACGGACCAGCCGTTTTTGAACTTTTCGACCTTGCCGCCCATGGCTTGCGCGATGATCTGATGGCCGAAACAGATGCCCACCTGCGGGATATCTGCGGCATAGGCGGCGCGGATGAAATCCTCTAGCGGGGGGATGAATGGGTGGTCTTCGTAGGCGCCGTGGCGGGATCCTGTGATCAGCCAACCGTCCGCGTCATTCACGCTGTCTGGGAATTCCATATCGACGACGTTGTAGGTTTCAAACGTGAAATCCTGCCCGCCCAAAAGGCGGTGGAACAGCGCGTCATAGTCACCTGTTTCATCAATGATGGTGTCAGGCGCGTGGCCGGTTTGCAAAATGCCGATTTTCATAGGGTCACACGGTATCCAGATATAGGTCCAGCTTTTCCTGTTCGGATAGCTCGCCCAAGTAATGAAGCTCTTGTCGTTTGGTTGCTACCAAATTGTCGATCAACTGACGCGGAAAAATGCGTTCCGTCATAAAGCTGTTTTCGAAACGGTCGATGGCTTGGGCCCAAGTGTCGGGGATCTGCGCCATTTCCTGTTCGTATGCGTTGCCCGAAATCGGGGGCGGGGGAACCAGCTGATCCTCAATCCCTGTCAAGGCAGACCCCAAAACGGCGGCAAGGAATAGATACGGGTTCACATCACCGCCCGCGACGCGGTGTTCGATGCGCCGCGCCTTTAGGCTGCCGCCGGGCACGCGGATCGATGCGGTCCGGTTTTCATAAGCCCAGCAGATGCCCGTAGGGGCGTGGCTTTCGGGAACCAGACGGGCATAGCTGTTTTCATGCGGCGCAAAGATCAACGCCATATCCGGAATGCCGCGCAGACAGCCCGCAATCGCGTGGCGCAGCATGTCTGTGCCTTCGAAGGTGTCATTGGCAAAGACGTTGTTGCCGTCATTATCGACGACCGAAAAATGGACGTGCAGGCCGTTGCCTGCGTATTCTTCGTATGGTTTCGCCATGAACGACGCCGCCATGCCGTGTTTGCGGGCCAAACCGCGCACCAGCATCTTGAACAGATAGGCGTCATCGGCGGCCTTTAGGGCGTCTTCGATATGGCACAGGTTGATTTCGAACTGACCGATGCCGACCTCGGACGTGGCGGCTTCGGTGTCGATGTCCATCGCGTCACAGGCGTCATACAGATCATTAAAAAAGTTATCGAAGGCATCCAGCGCCCGCAGCGACAGGATTTCCCCGCCCATGCGGCGTTTGCCCGAACGGGGGCTTTTGGGTTGCTGGATTTCTTTGCCGCTGTCGTCAATCAGATAGAATTCCATTTCGAACGCGACAACGGGTTTCAGGCCCAGTTCGGCGTAACGTTTGACAACGCGGGCCAACGCATGACGTGGGTCGCCGTCGAATGGGGCGCCGTCTTCGGTGAACATCCATAGGGGCAATAGGGCCGATGGGCTGTCTAGCCATGGCATCGGCACATAGCCGCGTTCGGTGGGGTACAGAATGCCGTCGGGATCGCCGACTTCGAACACCAATGGGCTGTCTTCGACGTCTTCGCCCCAGATATCCAAATTCAGCGCAGACTGAGGGAACCGCATGCCATCCTGTTCAATCTTGCGCGCAAAACGGACAGGCACGCGTTTGCCGCGCGGTTGCCCGTTTAGATCAGCGGCGCCTGCGCGGATGCTGCGGATATGTGTGTTTTCGTCCAGCCAACTGCTCATTCATCACCTGTTTTGCAGGCCATAGGCAGTCAAAGCGGCGCGTCATTGCGCAGAGTGAACCATGCCCTTGGCCCAAAGTATTCTGATTCAAATTTTCTGAAACCAGGCCTGTAGCGACCGCAAAAGCGGGATGGGCCAAATAATTTGATCAAAAATTTTATACTACCGGATCAGATTTAAACGCAAGCGTAATTTGCCGCGATTTTGCTGGGGCAGATGGCGGTTCAACCGTGCGTTTATCAAACCGAAAATTCCGATCACGATCAGGGTCAGGATGATGAAATAACAGGCAAGGATTGGATAAGGCACGAACGGGTTGAACGTTTTATCCGCAAAATAGTTCGCGTAATACAGCGCGTCGCCCATCTGTCCGCGCGACGGAAAGCCCGAGAAAAACACCAGAGTCGTCGCGTGGAACAGAAAGATCGCCTCGTTCGTGTAGCTGGGCCACGCAAGGCGCATCATGGTCGGGAATGTGATGCGGCGAAACCGTTTCCAGCCCGTCATGCCGTATGCGTCGGCGGCCTCGATATCGCCTTTGGGGATCGACATCAGCGCGCCATAGAAAATCTCGGCTGAATAGGCGGCGGTGTTCAGGAACAGAACGATCACAGCGCCCAGCCATGCCGCCGTCAGCCCGCCCAGTGCAGGCACCGCGCCCTTGAGCGAGACAAAAGCGAAGTAGGCGAAAAAGAATTGGATGAACAACGGCGATCCGCGGAACACGAAAATGAACCATTCCGCAGGTTTGCGGATCAGCGGGTTTGCCGATGCTTTGGCCACAGCCGTGCCGATGGCCATAAAGAACCCCGCCAGCAGCGCGACTGTGCCGAAATACACGTTCCAAATCATGCCCGAACCGATCAAAACGACCTGTTTACAGATCGTGAAATCGTCACGCGGCAGCAACCGTTCGCCAAAGCCCAAGCTGCGCAGGCCATAGTCCGAAATAACGTCCCAACAGGTCATGCGGCTGCCTTTCTTTGGGCTTCGCCAGCGGCGGTGGCCTGACCCAATGTCAGGCGGCGGTTGATCCGGTCCAGCACGATTTCAGACAGTTTGGTAAAGCACAGGTAAAACACCAACAGCGCAAGGAAATACCACATGCGCCAATCGCCGTGCGGGTAGTCGGTAAATTTCGGCGTCTTGGTCGCGCCCAGGTCACGGGCCCAGTAAACGATGTCTTCGATGCCCAGCAAGAACAGCAATGGGGTCGCTTTGATCAGGACCATCCATAGGTTCGACAGGCCGGGCAGGGCATAGACCCACATTTGCGGGACCATGATGCGCCAGAATGTCTGGCGTTCGGTCATGCCATAGGCTTCGCCCGTTTCGATCTGCGCACGCGGCACAGCGCGCATCGCGCCCGTCAAAACGTTGGCCGCAAAGGCGCCGAACACGATCGAAAACGTCAGCACAGCTAGAAAAAAGGCATAGGTGTCATGGACCCACGCCGCGGCATTGCCCAACGGCAGTTTTGCCTCGGTACAGACGACGAAATCATTGCCCTGACGAATTGGATCGGTCCAGTCGGGGCATTTCACCTCGTGACGGATCCATTCGAACAACTGGTCTAAGGCAATGACGAAAAACAGGAAAAACGCGATGTCAGGGACGCCGCGCACGATGGCGGTATAGCCTTTGCCGATCCACGATACAGGCGCGATGCGTGACCGCGCGGCCGTCGCCCCCGCAAAACCGAACGCCAAAGCGGTCGGCGCAGTGATGGCCAGCAGCAAAAGCACGGTCAAAAACGACCAATACATGCTGATGTGTTTGCCTGTGGTCAGGTAGCACGACAGCCATTTCAGGCCTTCGATTGTGCTGGGATCGGAACAATAGCTAAAAATGGTCGCCCCCATCGGGTCTTGTGCGAAACGGGGCGGAATGATCCGCCCCGTCCGTTTTGGTCAGTTAACCAGCGATTAGAACAGTTCGCCGATTTCCCATTCTTCGATCAGCGCGTTCAGCGAACCGTCGGCTTTCATCGACTGGATCGCAGCGGTGAATTTGTCGCGCAGTTCGGTGTCCGACTTACGGATACCCATGCCAACGCCGCCGCCGATCAGAACGTTTTCGCCGGTGAACTCCAGATCAGCCTCTGCCTCGGCCAGTGGGGCCAGATACGCGCGGTCAGCCAGAACGGCGTCTGCTTCGCCTGCGCGAACGGCTGCGACGGATTCTTCTGGGGTTGCGAATTCCAGAACGGTCATGCCTGCGCCTGCGGCATAGGATGCCTGAATGGTCGCGGCCTGCGCTGCGATCACTGCCGACGACAGATCAACGTCAGCGTCTGCCAGCGCCAGATATGCCGATGGATCAGGCTGGGTGTAGTTTTCGGTGAAATCGATCACTTCTAGGCGTTCGTCGGTGATCGACATGCCTGCGATGATCGCATCATAGTTGCCCGAAACCAGGTTAGGGATGATCGAATCCCAGTCGTTGGTGACCCATTCACAGGTCAGTTCAGCGCGTGCGCACAGTTCGTCGCCCAATGCGCGTTCGAAACCGTCAACTTCGCCAGCGTCGTTGATAAAGTTGTATGGAGGGTAGGCGCCTTCGGTGCCCAGACGGACAACCGAATGACCTTCGGCCATTGCTGCGCCAGCGGTCAGCGCGGCAATCGCGGTGCCTAGAATTAGTTTTTTCATCGTTTTCTCCCGATATTGGTGACCCCGCTAGGGCCATAGAATCGCCTGATTGGTTCAGGCTTTGGGGTGGTGAGCGTATCGTGACAAAATTGACCTGTTGGTCAATCTATTTCACGGACCGCTAGTGAACCGAATGCGACAGGAACTGCTGCAAACGTTCGGATTTTGGTGCGCCGAATACCTGATCGGGTGATCCTTGTTCTTCGATCAGACCCTGATGCAGGAACACGACATGGTCGGATATATCGCGCGCCATGCGCATGTCATGGGTCACGATCATCATTGTGCGGCCTTCGGCGGCTAGGCCTTTGATAACCTTGACGACTTCTTGTTCCAACTCTGGGTCCAGCGCCGATGTGGGTTCATCGAACAACAGCGCTTCGGGCTCCATACACAGGGCGCGGGCAATCGCGGCGCGTTGTTGTTGGCCGCCTGACATTTGCGCAGGATAAACGTCGCATTTGTCGCCGATGCCGACCTTGGCCAGATATTCGCGGGCTTTGGTTTCGGTTTCGGCTTTGTCGCGGCCCAGAACGGTGATCGGGGCCTCCATCACGTTTTCCAGAATGGTCATATGGGACCACAGGTTGAACTGTTGGAACACCATCGACAGGTTCGTACGGATGCGCAGCAATTGTTTCTGGTTGGCAGGGCGGCGGTTCAGGCCGGTGCCTTTCCATTCCACAGGTTCGCCCGAAAACAGGATGTCGCCTTGCTGGCTGTCCTCTAACAAATTGGCACAGCGCAGCAGCGTGGATTTTCCCGATCCCGACGATCCGATCAGTGAAATAACTTGGCCTTTTTCAGCGGAGATGCTGACACCTTTCAGCACTTTTAGGGAGCCGTACGCTTTGTGAAGGTTGCGAATTTCAATGACAGGAGTGTTTGACACGTCAGAATGGCCCACGTTGTTTAGTCAGGTAATAGGCCTAATAACGCAGTCCGATGCAACGGGTCTGACGGGCATTCATCAAAAAAATTGACTATTTGTTCAAG
Organism: Marivivens sp. ABH4_498; assembly: GCF_056160585.1. Taxonomy (NCBI): domain Bacteria; kingdom Pseudomonadati; phylum Pseudomonadota; class Alphaproteobacteria; order Rhodobacterales; family Paracoccaceae; genus Marivivens; species Marivivens sp. ABH4_498. Next base: position 266,654 of record NZ_JBSWXL010000001.1, on the reverse strand, counting down.
TTTTGAGAGAGCGAATGGGCGCGCGGCAACTTAGGATTGAGAAACTTCGATCCGGATGCGGTTGCTGTCCTGATCCGTTAGGCCCAGCAATGGCGCAACCATACGCATCAATGCGTCTTCGTTCTGGTCGCGGTGGCCGTCTGTCATCACCACTTGCCACATGGCGCGAATGATTGCTTCGCGGTCTTCCAGAGTGACCGCGTCTTTGATCGCGCGGGTGAAACGGACGGTGTCTGGGGCTTCGGCTTCGATGCCTTCGCATTCGGCGCGTAGTTTGGCGGCCTCGACCACGTTCAGATCAAAACGGTTGGCCAGAATGCGGTCGATCCGTGCGATTTCGTCGGGGGCGTAATGCCCGTCTGATTTCGCGATCCGAACCAGCAACGCCCCAATCGCGCGGCGCGCATCGGTTTCATCCAAGATATCTTTGGTCGGGGCGGTCAGGCGCCGCAGGAAATCAGCAAACATAATAATGGTATAGGTCCAGATCGGCCCTACGAAAAGACCCCATCACGCCAACGTGCGAAACAGGCGCGACAGGCGGTCCGCCTCGGATTGCAGGCCGTAGGGCGGGTTGACGATGAACATGCCCGATCCGATCATGCGGTGTTGTTTGCGGGCAGGGGGGAATGTGACTTCATGCCGGATGGCGTCTGGGAACGCGCCGGACAGTTTGGACATCATCGGTTTATGCGTGCCGTCCCGCAGGATCGGATACCAAAGCATCAGAACGCCCACATTCCATTTGCGGTTCACCTGAACGAACAGATCCGCCATGGTTTTGTAGTCGTCTTTCACCTCGTACGGGGGATCAACCAGCAAAACACCGCGGCGGGGTTCGGGCGGCAACACGGAACGCGCATACTCAACGCCGTTGCGTTTCACGCGAACAGCGCGGCCCGCCATGACCTGATCTAACGCTTCGAATTCTTGGGGATGCAATTCGGCCAGCAACAGGTTGTCCATATCGCGCAGCGCGTTTGCGGCAACCAGCGGCGATCCGGGGTAGGCGGTTGTGCCATGTTCGGCACGGACAGAATTCAGAACGCGCGCATAGGGGTGATCGGGGGCAAACCATTTGGCGTTTTCCGCCACGGAAATGCCTGCGGCCGCTTCGCCCGTTTTCAGAGATTCAAACGATTCCAGATCATAGAGACCGCGCCCCGCGTGGGTTTCCACATAGGTGATCGGTTTGTCCTTGCGGGTCATGTAATCCAGAACCCACGCCAGCAGGCTGTGTTTCTGCACGTCGGCCAAATTGCCTGCGTGATATGCGTGTTGATAGCTAAGCATCCCGATCCCCAAAACAAAGCGGCGCCCGCAGGCGCCGCAATTGATTATACCAAACGCGAAGTTTCGACCGCCGCGCGGACGAAATCCGCAAACAACGGGTGCGGTTCGAACGGTTTGGATTTCAGTTCAGGGTGGAACTGAACGCCGATGAACCATGGGTGGTCTTTCCATTCCACGATTTCAGGCAAACGGCCATCCGGCGACATCCCCGAGAAGCACAGGCCAGCGGCCTCTAGCTGTTCGCGGTATTTGCCGTCGACTTCGTAACGGTGACGGTGGCGTTCTTCGATTTCGGTCGAACCATAAACGTTGGCAACGCGCGAACCCGACATCAGCGCTGCATCATATGCGCCCAAACGCATGGTGCCGCCTTTGTCGTCGCTTTCTTTGCGTTTCACGGTGTGGTTGCCCTGAACCCATTCTTTCAGGTGGTAGACAACGGGTTCAAACCGTTTCTGGCCTGCTTCGTGGTCGAATTCTTCGGAACCGGCTTTGGTGATGCCTGCAACGTTACGTGCGGCTTCGATAACGGCCATTTGCATGCCCAGACAGATGCCCAGATACGGGATTTTCTGTTCGCGCGCGAATTGAGCCGCTTTGATTTTGCCTTCGGTACCGCGTTCGCCGAAACCACCAGGAACCAGAATCGCGTGGTAACCGGACAGATGTTCGCCCACGTCGTCGCGGTCGAAATCTTCGGCGTCGACCCAGTTTACGTTCACTTTGACACGGTTGGCCATGCCGCCGTGAACCAACGCTTCTTTGATCGATTTATAGGCGTCTTCCAGCTGGATGTATTTGCCGACGATCGCGATGTTCACTTCGCCATCGGTGTTGTGGATGCGGTCCTGTACGTCCAACCAGCGTTCCAGATTCGGCTTTGGCGCAGGTGCGATGCCGAAACAATCCAGAACGGCCTGATCCAGACCCTGTTCGTGATAGGCCAGTGGGGCCTCGTAGATCGATTTCAGGTCGTATGCGGCGACAACGTGTTCTTTGCGTACGTTACAGAACAGCGCGATTTTTTCGCGTTCGCGTTCTGGGATTTCCTGTTCGGAACGGCAGACCAGAACGTCTGGTGCCAGACCGATGGATTGCAGTTCCTTGACCGAGTGCTGGGTCGGTTTGGTTTTCAATTCGCCCGAAGCCGCCAGATACGGCAGCAGCGTCAGGTGCATTAGAATGCATTCGCCGCGTGGTTTTTCGTGGGTGAACTGACGGATTGCCTCAAAGAATGGCAGGCCTTCGATGTCGCCCACGGTGCCGCCGATTTCGCATAGCATGAAATCAACTTCGTCTTCGCCAATGCGGATAAAGTCTTTGATTTCGTTGGTGACGTGCGGAACCACCTGAATGGTTTTGCCCAGATAATCGCCGCGGCGTTCTTTTTCCAAGACGTTGGAATAAATGCGGCCCGACGAAATAGAATCGGTGTTGCGTGCAGGAACGCCGGTGAAGCGTTCGTAGTGACCCAAGTCGAGGTCGGTTTCCGCACCATCGTCGGTCACGAAAACTTCGCCATGTTCAAACGGGGACATCGTGCCCGGATCGACGTTCAGATACGGATCCAGTTTGCGCAGACGGACAGAATATCCACGCGCTTGCAGCAACGATCCCAGCGCAGCAGAGGCCAGGCCTTTGCCCAGCGACGATACCACACCACCAGTAATGAAAATGAATCGCGCCATCGGCAGGCAACCCCCGTGAGTTTGGTCAGTCTACAAAGAAAAAAGCGTTTCAGATAGCAGCACCCAAAACGCATCATCACGGGGTTTAAGTATAACCGGATTCGCCCCGCGAACGCAACCGGATACGCAAGATAGTGTTGGGGCAAATGCCCCATCGCCTATACGTTGTGATTAGTTGTCCAGCGAAGGTGGCGGCAGAAGGTCGCCGCCCAGGCCAGGAACTTCTGGTGTGGTGTCTTCGGTCGCAGCAGGTGGTAACAGGTCAGTGGTGTCCAGTGCGGACGATACGCCGGCCTCTTGTTTTGCGATGATGGTCAGTGCCAGCGACGTGATAATGAACGCAATCGCCAGACCCCAGGTCACTTTGCCCAGAGCGGTCGCAGCGCCTCGTGCGGACACAGCACCGTTGCCGCCGCCCGACATGCCCAGGCCTCCGCCATCGGATTTCTGCATCAGAACGACGCCGATCAGCGCCAGTGCAAGGATCATGTGGATGACTAGGACAATGCTTTCCATCGGGCTCTTCTCTGCCTTTTATGAACGGTGGGTGTCTAAAAGGTCATAGGGCTGCCCGCAACCCCCTTTACCAGATGTGGGCGATGTTTTTCCTGTGGCTTGTGCGCGGGGCGCGTGTCGGTCAAAAGCGGGGCATGACGAATTCCCATGATATACGTACTGCCGTTGCGTCCGACGCCGCCGCCATCGCCGAAGTTCAGGTCACCAGCTGGCAATCCAGCTACAAAGGCATCGTGCCTGATCCGCTGATCGAACAGCTGACCATCCAAAATAGGACCCAAGCGTGGGAACGGATTATCCCTGCATTGGCCGAAAACGGGCAGGGCGAAGTGTTCGTCTGGACGCTGGATGGTCGAATCGTCGGGTTCGCCAGTATGGGCCCCCAGCGCGAAACGGAATTGCGCGATATGGGATATGTGGCAGAGGTCACGGCTATATATATCGTTGATGCAGCAAAACGCCGTGGCGGTGGCCGCGCGTTGATGTCGGCCTGTGCCGGAGCGGCGGTTGCGCGCGGCCATGGACAGATGTCGGTGTGGGTATTGACCGAAAACTGGGGCGGGCGTGGGTTCTATGAATCCTTGGGCGGGCAGGAATTGATTCAGCGCGAATCCGAAGACCGCACCGCGCCAATCGATGAAACCGCCTATGGCTGGACGGATTTGCAGGCGTTAATCGCGAATAATCCACAGTAAATCGCGGCCCAAGGCGTCTCTGTTACGAAAACATGACAGTTTGCGGTTTCCTGCCCGCGCAGGGGTCGCTATACGGGCGCGGGTTTTACGCCAGAAATCGAGGAGACTCAGATATGGCCAACGTTGTTGTCGTCGGCGCCCAGTGGGGTGACGAAGGTAAAGGCAAGATTGTAGACTGGTTGTCGGAACGCGCAGACGTGATCGCGCGTTTTCAGGGCGGTCACAACGCGGGCCATACGCTCGTTATCGATGGTAAAGTATACAAGCTGCATGTGCTGCCTTCGGGTGTTGTGCGCGGCGGCAAGCTGTCGGTGATCGGCAACGGTGTGGTTCTGGATCCTTGGCACCTGGTCAAAGAGATCGCCACCGTGCGCGAACAGGGCGTCGATATTTCCAAAGAAACGCTGATGATCGCGGAAAACACGCCGCTCATTCTGCCGATCCACGGTGAATTGGACCGCGCCCGCGAAGAGGCCGCATCCAAAGGCACCAAAATCGGCACCACGGGCCGCGGTATCGGCCCTTGCTACGAAGATAAAGTCGGTCGCCGCGCTATCCGCGTTGCTGACCTAGCTGACCCTGCAACCCTAGAAGCCCGCGTTGATCGCGCGCTGCAGCACCACAACCCGCTGCGCAAGGGTCTGGGCATGCCAGAGGTAAACCGCGAAGAGCTGATCGCGCAACTGGCTGACATCGCGCCTCAGGTTCTGGAATTTGCGGCACCCGTTTGGAAGGTTCTAAACGAAAAACGCAAAGCCGGTAAACGCATCCTGTTCGAAGGTGCGCAAGGCGCGCTGCTGGACATCGATTTCGGCACCTATCCGTTTGTAACCTCGTCCAACGTGATCGCAGGTCAGGCGGCAACCGGTGTTGGTATCGGCCCAGGGTCGATCGATTACGTTCTGGGCATCGTCAAAGCCTACACCACCCGCGTTGGTGAAGGCCCATTCCCGACCGAGCTGGACGACGCTGATGGCGAACGTCTGGGCACTCGTGGCCATGAATTTGGCACCACCACCGGCCGTAAACGCCGCTGTGGCTGGTTCGACGCCGCGCTGGTCCGTCAGACCTGTGCGACTTCGGGCATCACCGGTATTTCGCTGACCAAACTGGACGTTCTGGACGGTTTTGAAACGCTGAAAATCTGTGTTGGCTATGAACTGGACGGTGAACGTCTGGATTACCTGCCAACAGCAGCGGATCAGCAGGCACGTTGCAAACCGATCTACGAAGAAATGGACGGCTGGTCGGAATCGACCGAAGGCGCCCGTTCGTGGAACGATCTGCCAGCGGCAGCTATCAAATACGTCAAACGCGTCGAAGAGTTGATCGAGTGCCCAGTTGCGCTACTTTCCACTTCGCCCGAGCGCGACGACACAATCCTGGTAACGGACCCGTTTGCTGACTGATGACCTATAAGACGCGAAAACGACTGGCTTTGTTCATCCTCGTTGTGGGGATGCCTGCCTATGTCGCTTTCGCTGTCACGGTTATGTCGAACATTGACCGGCTGCCTAAATGGTTAGAGCTGCCGGTCTACATCACCCTAGGCGTTGTGTGGATTTTGCCATTCCGCTGGGTGTTTTTGGGGATCGGACAAGACGATCCCGACGCGAAATCTGACGATTCGTAAGAAATTTTCTCAAAACATTTGATCAAATCGTGATGCGCCCTAGATGGGTCCGTCATGGGTAAAGCAGCCGTGCGGGGCGACTTGCGCGGCCGTTTAATGTCGGTGTTTGGGGATACAGTGTCTGTATCAGCCGATGGGTTTACCCTGCGTCCGCTACGCTATTCTGGCGTATAGGCGCTGCGATTGGGGCTGTGCGCTGCAATTTTGCAAAAATCAAAAACGAGGAAAAGAGGAAGGGGGGCTGCCCATGGCAGACAACGAACTCAATCCCGGGATTCCTGCGCCCGAAGGCAACGCAGGTCTGATCGACACCGATTACGAGGTCGGTCAGGATAACATTGAAAAACGGATCGCCGGGTTCGGGATGGATATCCATAATCCGGTATTCGCAATCTCGGCGATCGCTGTTGTGGCGTTTGTGTTTTACACGCTGGCGCTGCCTGATCAGGCGGGTGCTGCGTTTAGCTGGATGTTCAGCAAAGTCACCAAAGGATTCGATTGGTTTTTCCTAGGTGCGGCAAACGTGTTTGTTCTGTTTTGTCTGGCGCTGATCGTTTTGCCTGTGGGCAAGGTCCGTCTGGGCGGAACCGAGGCGACGCCGGACTATTCCTATGCGGGCTGGTTCGCGATGTTGTTCGCGGCAGGCATGGGCATCGGTCTGATGTTCTATGGCGTATCCGAACCATTGTCGCATTTCGCATCGTCTCTGGCGGGCACCAGCGTGGGCGAAGACGGCATTCGCACCGACTGGGCGCCTTTGGGTGCTGCGGGCGGTAACGAAGAACAAGCCATCCGTTTGGCCATGGCGGCAACCATTTTCCACTGGGGGCTGCACCCTTGGGCGATTTACGCGGTTGTTGCGCTGGCGCTGGCGCTGTTCAGCTATAACAAAGGCCTGCCACTGACCCTGCGGTCGGCGTTCTATCCGATCTTGGGCGAACGCGTTTGGGGCTGGCCCGGTCACGTGATCGACATTCTGGCTGTGTTTGCGACCTTGTTTGGTCTGGCAACATCGCTGGGGTTCGGCGCGACCCAAGCCAACGCTGGTCTGAACGAACTGTTCGGCATTCCTGTTGGTCCAACGACCGAAGTCATTCTGATCTCATCCATCACTGCGATCGCGCTGATATCGGTTGTTCGCGGTCTGGATGGCGGCGTCAAAGTGCTGTCGGAAATCAACATGGGCCTTGCGTTGGTTCTGTTGTTGTTCGTTCTGATCGCAGGTCCGACCGTGGCAATCTTAACGGGCTTTGCCGATAATCTGGGCGCGTACCTGCAGTATTTGCCTGCGCTGTCGAACCCCGTTGGCCGCGAGGACGTGAACTTTAGCCAGGGCTGGACGTCGTTCTATTGGGCGTGGTGGATCAGTTGGTCACCATTTGTGGGCATGTTCATTGCACGCGTCAGCCGTGGCCGCACTGTGCGTGAATTCGTGATTTGCGTGCTGCTGATTCCATCGATGGTGTGCGTTTTGTGGATGTCGGTATTCGGCGGTGTTGCGATCGAACAGATGCTGCGCGATGGATACACCGCAGCGGTCGATGCGAGCCTGGAGCTGAAGCTGTTCAAAATGCTGGACGCATTGCCGCTAACGCAGATCACATCAATCGTTGGTATCGTTCTGGTCATCGTGTTCTTTGTCACGTCGTCGGATTCGGGGTCGTTGGTTATTGATACGATCACCGCAGGCGGCAAAGTCGATGCGCCACTGCCGCAACGCGTGTTCTGGTGCGTGTTCGAAGGTGCAGTTGCGATTGTGCTGCTGTTGTCGGCAGGCGGATTGGGATCGCTTCAATCCATGGTCATTTCGACAGGTTTGCCATTCACCGTGGTTCTGTTGGTGATGTGTTGGGCGATCTATCGTGGATTGCAGTCCGAACGTCGCGCGAAATAATCAGCGCCGGTTATGAAAAGGAAAAAGGCGGAGCATTGCTCCGCCTTTTGTTGTTTTAGTTTGATTGGCGCCCAGCCATCACGCGCGGCGTAATTCCGGACGGAACCGCGTTTGGTCAGATACCTGGAACCGACCGTTGCGGACCTTGGAAATGCGACCTTCGCGCAGGAGCGTGCCGAAAACGCGTAGGCCGTCTTCTCGGTTGAAGTCGTCTTCGTAGATTTCACGCACTTTTCTCATGACTTGAGGGCGCGAAAAATCCTCTAGACCTTCAACAAACGAGGTATAAGCCGCTGCCGCTTCGAGAAGTTCAGGCAAGCTGTGCGCGCCCATGCCTTCTGCGAATTCGGCAAAGCTTTGTGCGTTTTGGACCGCAGGTGTTGCCGCCAATTCGGCAGCAGCGATGCGGCGCGGGCGCACCGGCGCTGCGGGCTCTGCCGGTTTTGTCGGTGCGACGTCGATACGCTGTGATGCGACCAGTTTCAAAGGCGCGGGGCGGGGACGTTCAGTGCGGCCAGCAGGCGCCGCACGACGCGGCTGTACCGGTTGGCCTTTTGGAGCGTCATCACGGACAACTTTGGAAAGGTCATCGCGAAACCGGGTCTTTTCTTCTTCCGCCTTTTCTTGTTCGTCGTCGCCCATGCGGCGCGCGGCTTCGGTTGCTGCAACAGCCGCCTTTAGGTGGCTTAGGGTGTTGCGGCGTTGGTTGGTTTCTGGCGCGCTAAGCTGTTCGTCTGTGCGGTCCAGCAAACGCGATACGTCTTGGTCATCGGACAAACCGTTCAGCAGTTCGCGACCAAGTTTTTCGGTGCGTTCGGCAGGAGTTTGTTCCGCTACAGGTTCGTCTTCGTCCAGAATGTCGTCCAGATTGAAATCATCATCCATCGAAAACGCGTTTTCGTCGGCGTCTTCGATTTCGATATCATCCGAATCTTCGTCCAGATCTGCCAAATCAGCCAGCAGTTCGGCTTCTTCCTCTGCCGAAAGCGTGCTTTCGCCAGCTTCGAATTCATCCAAACCGTCCAGATCAGCCAGATCTTCGACCGTGTCCTGAACCTGCTTTGGTTCTTCGGCTTTGGGGTCTTCGATTTCTTCGATGTGGCCTTGTTTGACCGCATCTGCGATTTGCGACCGTTTTGCGCGGATCACGCGGATTGTGCGTGGCGCTGGACGCGCAGCGGGCTCGGCGACCTCGGCGGTTTCTGGTTCCGGTTCGGCTGCGGTTTCTGGTTCAGGTTCGGCTGCGGTTTCCGGTTCGGTTGGTTCAACAGCGTCATCAGATTGTTCCAGCACCGCAGACATATCGATGTCTTCTGCAACCGGTTCTTGTTCGGTTGGCAGTTCGATTTCCGCGGTGACGGGTTCGTCTTCAATAATATCAGCGGCATCCAGAACGGCACCCAGATCGAAATCATCCGAGACGTCGTTTGCGTGCGCGTCTTCGATGAAATCGGAAGTGGGTTCATCTTCGGCTTTACCGACCACGGCACGAATGCGCTGTAGTTTTGCCGCGACGCTGTCTGTCGGCGCTGCGGGGGCAGGGGCGACGGGTTCCGCAACGGGGGGCGGCATGACAGGGTCGGCGGGTGCTGACTCGGCGATGACTTCGGGTGCTGCCTCGAGTTCTGGCGTTTCGGCCAGTTCGGGTTCTGCGGCCTGTGTTTGTTCAGGTTCTGCTTTTGGCGCGGGGGCTTCGACAGAACGTTCGGCCGCCAAAGCGGCGGCAGGGCGCAGGACGATGCCCGATGATTCCATGTGCGCCTCGACACGGCGCGCAATTTCCTTTTCAGCGATGCGGGCAAGCATCTCTGCGTCTGGTGTCGGGGGTTCCGCCCCGAAGTACCGGTCGTCTGCGGCCAAATCACGGAAATATTCCGCAATCGCCTTCATCGTATCAAAGGATTCATCGAACCCCTCAAGTGTACACGAGAAGGTGCCGTAGCCGACGGTTAAAATCTTGCTCGATCCAACCATATCAACAATCGCTCACTTTCTTACTCGGTCTGACTTTGAGTCATTGTCCCTTATTGGTTCGCAATCCGGAACGAAAACAGGTTATGGACGGTATTATTTCGTGACCCTTTTGGGGCACGTCCAGTCATATTGCCACATTTCGGGGACAAGATGCACATCTTTGAACATCAACAACCGGTGACTTTGGTTGGCGGAGCGGATTGCGACATCGCCCTTATTCACAAGGCTTTGGCGATGGCGCCTGTTTGTGTAGCGGCGGATGGCGGTGCAGAGCGCGCGATGGATGCGGGCGTGCGGCCAACGCGGGTCATTGGCGATATGGACAGCCTGTCGCCCGATTTGGTCACAATTCTGTCGGATGTGATTGATTCTGTCGCTGAACAGGAAACAACCGATTTTGAAAAATGCCTGACGCGGGTGCAAAGCCCAAGGGTATTGGCGGTTGGATTCATGGGTGGGCGGATCGATCACCAGTTGGCGGTGCTGAATGTGATGTCACGCTATGCGGATCGTAAATTAATCATGCTGAGCGATGATGACGTGGCGATGATGGTGCCACAGGGCGGTATTTGCGTCGATGTGATGGCGGGCAGTCGTTTTGCTGTCATGCCATTGGCCACAGCGCGGGTTTGGTCCACGGGCCTGCGTTGGAATTTGGATGGGCAGGTCATGGCGCCTACGGGCATGATCAGCAGTTCGAACGAAGCGACCGGCCCTGTGACGCTGCGTGCAGAGGGGGCCGTTTTGATGGCCGCCGCTGCGCAGGAATTGCCCGCGTTCTGGGACGCGATTTAACAGTTCGGCACGTTGACGGCCAAACCGCCCAGCGATGTTTCTTTGTATTTGGCGTTCATGTCTTCGCCCGTTTGACGCATTGTTTCGATCGCGGCGTCCAATGGCACCAGATGCGTGCCGTCACCGCGTAGGGCGAGCGACGCGGCTGATACGGCCTTGATCGCGCCCAGACCGTTGCGTTCGATGCATGGCACCTGAACCAATCCGCGCACGGGATCGCAGGTCATGCCCAGATGGTGTTCTAATGCGATTTCAGCGGCATTTTCTATTTGTTCAGGGGTTCCGCCCAGCACAGCGGCCAAACCTGCGGCGGCCATGGCAGAGGCGCTGCCGACTTCGGCCTGACAGCCGCATTCTGCACCTGATATGGACGCGTTGTATTTGATCAGCCCCCCGATGGCGGCGGCGGTTAGCAGGAATTCGGGGATTTTGTCGGCGGTCGCGCCGCCGATGTGGTCCAGCCAGTAGCGGATGACTGCAGGCATCACGCCCGCCGCGCCGTTGGTGGGGGCGGTGACGACCTGACCGCCTGCTGCGTTTTCTTCGTTCACGGCCATGGCATAGGTCGCCATCCAGTCGTTAATCAAATGCGGCGCGGCTAGGTTCACGCCGCGTTCGGCCTGTAGGGAATCGTGGATCGCTTTTGCTCGCCGTTTGACATGCAGACCGCCCGGCAGTTCGCCGTCTGTGACCAGCCCGCGTTCGATGCAGTTGTTCATGACCTCCCAAATGCGGGTCAGGCCGCGATCCAGATCGTTGAACCCACGGCGCGACAATTCGTTTTTACGTTTCATCGCCGCGATGGACAGGCCGCTTTCTGCGGACATATCTAGCATTTGTTTCGCGGTTTGAAACGGGAACGGGACCGATGGGCCGTCATCTACGGCTTTGCCTGCGGCCAATTCTTCGGCCGTTAGGACGAAACCGCCACCGACGGAATAATAGGTCACCTCGGTCACCACGTCGCCTTGGGCATCTAGGCCGCGCAGGATCAGGCCGTTGGCGTGTCCGGGCAGGTTCGGGCCGTAGTCGAATTGCAGATCGTTCGCAGGGTCAAACGTCAAAACGGGCAGGCCATCGGGGCGAATGGTGTTGTCGGCTTTGATGCGTGACAGCTCTGTTTCGGCCCGATCGGCGTCGTATTCGTCCGGCGTGAACCCAGCCAGCCCAAGGATGACCGCGCGGTCAGACGCATGGCCCACACCAGTAAAGGCAAGCGATCCGTGCAGCGACGCGCGCACGCCCGCAACGCCAAACGGCTGGGCGCGCAGATGATCCAGAAACAGGCCGCCCGCAACCATAGGCCCCATGGTGTGCGATGACGACGGGCCAACGCCCACTTTGAACATATCAAACACCGATAGAAACATGATGCGCCATCCTTTGGCAGAATTCGAAATCTGCCTTATCATGGCGCATCTATGACCGATCAGTCAGCAACGAACGGCACGATACGGTTCAAATGCGTCTTTGCTGGTCATGCGCGACGATTTTCCTGCCTTTTCGCCTATCGATGGACTCGTGCTTTGGCCTAATCAGCCCTATAAGCCGCACAAGAGTGTTAAGGAGCTGCCCATGCCCATCGATCTATCGCCTGTAGAAAAAGCAAAATTCGTTTGCGCCAAACGTGCCACCCAATTTGTCGAAAGCGGCATGAAAGTCGGTTTGGGGACCGGCTCGACCGCCAGCTGGTTGGTGAAATGTCTGGGCGAAATGGTCCGCGAAGAAGGCCTGAAAATCAAAGGCGTTCCCACATCGACCCGTACGGCTGAATTGGCCCGCGAAGTCGGCATCGAAGTCATCACGCTGGACGAAGCCAAATGGCTGGACGTCACAATTGACGGCGCGGATGAATTCGACCCCAACCTGAACCTGATCAAAGGCGGCGGCGGCGCGCACCTGCAGGAAAAAATCGTAGCAACCGCGTCTGATCAGATGATCGTCATTACGGACGCGTCGAAATCGGTCGAAACGCTGGGCGCATTCCCTTTGCCGATCGAGGTGATCCCATTTGGCTGGCAGACCACCAAAAACATCGTCGAAGAGGCGTTGGTCGGTATGGACGTGATGGGCCGCGACGTGACCCTGCGCATGAACGGCGATCAGCCATTCATCTCCGACGAAGGGAACCACATTCTGGATCTGCACCTGAAACGCATCGGCAATGCGCGTCAAATTTCGATGGTGCTGAACCAGATCCCAGGCGTTGTTGAAAACGGTCTGTTCCTAGACATCTGTGACGCTGTGGTGATCGGCTACGGCGATGGCCGTGTAGAGGTCCGCGATATCAACAACGGGTCGGTGGAAGAGGAAAAATACGATTTCCTAGACAACGACAACCTGTTCACAAATATCGCTGATTAAGCGTCTGGCCTGTGCGCTGGGGCAGGTTGACCCTGCCTTGGCGCTGGCCCACATATTCCGCGATAAACTATTAAAACCGGAGAATTCACATGTCCTTTGACTACGATCTATTTGTAATTGGGGGCGGTTCCGGCGGCGTGCGCGCGGCGCGCGTGGCAGCGGCAACAGGTGCCAAAGTGGCGCTGGCCGAAGAATACCGCATGGGCGGCACCTGCGTGATCCGTGGCTGTGTTCCCAAAAAACTGATGGTTTTCGCATCCGAATTCCCGAATGCAGTGCAGGACGCAGCGGCTTACGGTTGGGACGTGTCGAACGGCGATTTCAACTGGACCGATTTCCGCGGAAAAATGCACGCTGAACTGGACCGACTAGAGGGCATCTATCGCCGCCTGCTGGATGGGTCCGAAGTCACTGCATACGACGCGCGCGCAACGATCAAAGACGCCCACACCGTGACATTGTCCACGGGCGAAGACATCACCGCAAAACATATTCTGGTCGCTGTTGGTGGCCGCCCAACGGTGCCTGATCTGCCGAACGCGCATCTGGGCATCACGTCGAACGATATTTTCCTACTGGATGAACTGCCCAAATCGATCCTGATTATCGGCGGCGGCTATATCGCATGTGAATTTGCGGGCATCCTGAACGGTCTGGGCGTCGAAGTGACCCAATACTATCGCGGCGAACAAATCCTGCGCGGTTTCGACGGCGAAGCGCGCGGCCTGATCGCCGATCAGATGCGCGAAAAAGGCGTCGATCTGCATTGCGGCACCAACATTGTAGAAATGGAAGAACGCGACGGTAAAATCTGGACCAAAGCGACCAACGGCACCGAACGCAGCTTTGATCAGGTCATGCTGGCCACGGGCCGCAGCCCGAACACAGACGGTTTGGGTCTGGAAAACGCTGGCGTTGAAATGGGCCGCTATGGTCAGATCATCGTTGACGAATACAACCAGACCAACATCCCATCGATCTATGCTGTGGGTGACGTGACCGACCGCGTTCAGCTGACCCCAGTCGCGATCCGCGAAGCGATGGCATTTGTGGAAACCGTGTTCAAAGGCAACCCAACGCCTGTCGATCACGACCTGATCCCATCGGCTGTGTTCACCCAACCTGAATTCGGCACCGTCGGCCTAAGCGAAGAGGACGCGCGCGAAATCGAACCGATTGAAGTGTATTCCACATCGTTCCGTCCGATGCAGACTTTGTTCGCTGGCCGCGAAGACCGCGTAATGATGAAATTGATCGTGTCCCAAGAAACCCGCAAGGTGCTGGGCTGTCATATCGTCGCGCCGCAGGCAGGCGAAATGATCCAAATGGTCGGCATCGCAGTAAAAATGGGTGCAACCAAAGAAGACTTTGATCGCGTCTGTGCCGTTCATCCAACCATGGCCGAAGAACTGGTTACGATGAAATCTCCGGTGCGGACGTCTTGAAATTATAGGCAAACTGCCCAAATCTGAACGAAAGCCTCCAGAGGAGGGGGCACAACACAGGGAAAATCACGGCGCATGGCTGGAAATAACGGAGGCCCTTGGGGCGGCGGCGGAAACAGAGGTGGCTCTGGCGGAAGCGGCAATGATGACCGCAATAATCGACCGAATAACGGCGGACCACGTCGCCCCGGGGATAACCAAATCCCCGAAATCGATGAACTGCTGAACAAAGGCCGCGAACAGTTTCGCGTGCTGATGGGTGGCGGCAATGGTGGTAATGGCGGCAATTCCGGCGGTCAGGGACCATCGTTTAACCGCAGCACCATCGGTCTGGCGGCACTGGCGGCTGTCGGTCTGTGGGCCTACGCTTCGTTCTACACGGTCAAGCCCGAAGAACAGTCCGTTGAACTGTTCCTTGGTGAATTCAGCCAGATCGGTAATCCCGGTCTGAACTTTGCGCCTTGGCCTGTGGTGACGCGCGAAATCGTGGCCGTGTCGACCGAACGTAATATCGAAATCGGTACATCCAATTCTGGCACGGACGCAGGTTTGATGCTGACCGGCGACGAAAACATCGTCGATATCGATTTCCAAGTTGTTTGGAACATCAACGACCCTCAGAAATACCTGTTCAACCTAGCCGATCCGGGTGCGACCATTGCGGCTGTGTCTGAATCGGCGATGCGCGAAATTATTGCGCAATCCGAACTGGCCCCGATCCTGAACGTCAGCCGCGAAGCGATCGCCCAGCAGTTGACCGATCTGGTTCAGACCACATTGGACAGCTATGACAGCGGCGTTGATATTATCCGTATCAACTTTGACCGCGCTGACCCGCCTGAACCCGTGATCGAAGCGTTCCGTTCGGTACAAGACGCTGAACAAGAACGCGATCGTGTCCAGTCGGTTGCGGATGCCTATGCGAACCGCGTCGTTGCCGAAGCCCGTGGTCAGGCCGAACAGATCCTGCAAGGTGCCGAAGCGTACCGCGCACAAGTGGTCAACGCTGCAAAAGGTGACGCCAGCCGTTTCACCGCAATTTTGCAAGAATATCAGGCAGCCCCTGACGTGACCCGCCGCCGTATGTATCTGGAAACCATGGAACAGGTTCTGGGCGGATCGGACATTACGATCCTACAGGGCGAAGATGCGGGCGTTGTCCCGTACCTGCCGTTGCCAGAGGTGCGCCGCACCACAACTGACACTTCGAACGGAGGAGCAAACTAATGCGTTTTTCCGCTATTGCTATCCCCGCTGTTGTTGCGCTGGGCGCGATTGGCCTGTCGTCGCTGTTTATCGTTGATGAACGCGAAAAGGCGCTGGTTCTGCAGTTCGGTCAGATCGTCCGCGTACAAGAAGAACCAGGACTGGGGTTCAAAATCCCATTCATCCAAGAGGTCGTTTCCTATGACGACCGTATCCTTAGCCGCGATATGGCCAGCCTAGAGGTGACCGCATCGGACAACCGCCGCGTTGTTGTTGATGCCTTTGCTCGTTACCGCATCATGGACGTCGAAACCTTCCGCCGTGCGGTTGGTGCTGGCGGCGAACGCGCGGCTGCGTCGCGTCTGGATTCGATCTTGCGCGCTGAAACACGTCAGGTTCTGGGTTCGGTGACATCGAACGACATTTTGTCGTCCGACCGTGCCGCGCTGATGCTGCGTATCCGTAACGGTGCCATCGACGAGGCGCGCGCCCTAGGCCTGCAAATCATCGACGTGCGTCTGAAACGGACCGACCTGCCGCCAGAAAACTTGGCCGCGACCTATGATCGTATGACCGCTGAACGCGAACGCGAAGCCGCCGACGAAATCGCCCGTGGTAACGAAGCCGCTCAGCGTATCCGCGCGACTGCGGATCGTCAGGTGACCGAACTGGTGTCGGATGCTGAACGTCAGGCGCAGATCATTCGCGGTGAGGCTGACGCCGAACGCAACAACATTCTGGCCGACGCTTATGGCGCTGATCCTGAATTCTTTGAATTCGAACGCACCATGAATGCCTATAGCCGCATGTTGGAAAATGGCCGCCCTGCGATGGTTCTATCCCCTGACGGTGAATTCCTGCGTTACCTGAATTCGGCAACGGGTGAATAAATGATCGACACCTTGCTTTATGGTCTAGGTGTCGTCTGTGTAGTAGAGGGGCTGGCCTATGTGCTGGCCCCTTCTTTCGTGAAAAAGCTGATGATGGCGTTCAGCGATATTCCCGTGACCCAACGGCGGCTGATCGGCGCCGCGGTCTTTTTGCTGGGCGTCGTTTTGATCGGCCTGACTACACAGCCCATACACTAACCTTCACAGCTGTTTGAACGCGCCCATCGAAGGGTTGTGTTCACGAAATCGCTGTCTAATGTTTACGCTACCCCTACGTCCCGCCTGAAAGAGGAGAGGCCAACGTGAAATCTGAATCTGTTGCTATTGTCCGTGATAATCGTCGCGAAACGGGAATCGTGATGGCGCTGATGTTGTCAGCGTTCATGGTAATGATGTCCGCGCTAGGCGCAGCGGCCCAAGAGCGACCGACAAGTTTTGCCGATTTGGCAGAAAAGATTAGCCCCGCGGTTGTGAATATCACCACAACCACAGTTGTATCGACGAATGCCGGCCCCCAAGGCATGGTGCCCGAAGGCAGCCCATTCGAAGATTTCTTTCGCGATTTTCAGGATCAAGGCCCGCGTGAATCGTCCGCTTTGGGGTCTGGTTTCGTCATTTCCGACGATGGTTATATCGTGACCAACAACCACGTCATCGAAGGCGCGGATGAAATCCTGATCGAATTTTTCCCAGGTGGCGGCACCCCGATGGAGGCCGAACTGGTTGGCACCGACCCGAACACCGATATTGCGCTACTAAAAGTGGACGCGACCGATCTGCCGTTCGTCAGCTTTGGCGACAGTGACACCGCCCGCGTAGGCGATTGGGTCATGGCGATGGGTAACCCGCTGGGCCAAGGTTTTTCGGTTTCCGCAGGTATCGTGTCGGCCCGTAACCGTTCGCTGTCGGGCACCTATGATGACTATATCCAAACCGACGCTGCGATTAACCGCGGTAACTCGGGCGGGCCGCTGTTCAACATGGACGGCGATGTTGTCGGCGTGAACACCGCGATCCTGTCGCCAAACGGCGGGTCGATCGGCATCGGGTTTTCGATGGCGTCCAATGTTGTAACCAAAGTTGTCGATCAGCTGCGCGAATTCGGTGAAACCCGCCGTGGTTGGCTGGGCGTGCAGATCCAAGACGTGACCCCAGATATGGTCGACGGTATCGAAGGTCTGGATGTTGCCACCGGCGCGCTGGTCAATGCCGTGCCTGATGGCCCTGCAAAAGACGCAGGCGTGATGGCTGGTGATGTGATCCTATCGTTCGACGGTGTTGAAATCGAAAACACACGCGAATTGGTTCAGATCGTGGCAGAGGCACCCGTAGGCCAAGAAGTCATTCTGGACATTCTGCGCCGTGGTGAAACCGTTGATATCACAGTGACACTGGGTCGCCGTGAAACTGCGCAGGCATCCATGCCGGGCAACGAACCCCCGATGGAGTCTGAAGCCCCAGCTGCCGAAGAAACCGAACTGTTGGGTCTGACCCTGTCGGAAATCAACAAATCGGTGATCGCGGAATATGGTCTGGCACCGAACGCGACAGGTCTGGTCGTTCTGGACGTGGCACCCCTGTCTGATGCCGATAGCAAAGGCCTGATGGCTGGCGACCTGATCACCCAAGTGAACCAACAGGACGTCAATTCGATCGCGGATTTCAGCGCGATTGTCGCAGAGGCTGAAGACGGCGGCCGCAAATCCGTGCTGGTGTTTGTGAACCGCGAAGGCGTGAACCGCTTTATGTCGCTTAGCCTTGTGGATTAATCCCGTCACACTCATGCAAAAGGGCGCCCATCGCGGCGCCCTTTTTTATTCGACGATACCCAATTGTTCGGGCGTCAGGGCAACCAGACCCAAAATACGGGCGGTTTGAATGGCCAATAGCGGGCTATCGATGTTGGTTTGCTGCTGTTGGTACAGGCGCACCGCGCTTTTCGTGTGGGCGTCCAGAACGCCCGTGATGCGGGCCTGATAATAGCCGCGTGTCGCCAATGCCCGCTGCAAGGAAGCAATAAATTCGGGCGTCATCTGATCAGGGCAAACGGTTTCGAACAATACCTCGCGCCGTTCGCGCAGGATCGTTTGGTTGGTGACCGTTTGATACGTTGCCTGTTGTATCACGGTCCCGTCCGCACCAACGATTTCAGGGCCAGTCTGCAACTGGTTGGTTTCGGTGTTGGTCAGGGCAGGGGTCACATCGCGCCCGTAGCAATTGCCATAATAATCGCGTTCGATATCTGCGGCGATGAATTCGGGCGGATTGGAATAGGGCACATCATATCCGGTCGTGCATGCCGTTAGCATCACGCCCCATAGGGTGACGGAAATGATCTGCCTGTGCATTAGGCTGCTCTGCCCATGTTGTTTTTTGTTTTCTATCGCATTTTTCTGCCTATCGCGCAAATTTTATGAAATCGTGCGAATGTAAACTGGAACGGTGGTGCCGAACCGCCTACATAAACGCAAAAGATAAACGCAAGAGGGCGGACAATGGCCAAAATCACCTATGTTGAATTCAACGGCACCGAACACACCGTAGACGTAAAACCAGGCATGACCGTCATGGAAGGCGCGCGCGACAACGGCATTCCGGGAATCGAGGCTGACTGCGGTGGCGCATGCGCCTGTTCGACCTGCCACGTCTATGTGCCTGCCGATTGGTCCGCTAAAATCCCATCGATGGAACCAATGGAAGAGGACATGCTGGATTTCGCCTATGAGGTAAAACCAGATCAGTCGCGTCTGTCCTGCCAGATCAAAGTGACCGACGATCTGGACGGCCTGACCGTGAACTTGCCAGAACGTCAGATCTAATGCGGCTTTGGCCCCTTTTGGTGGTGCTGCCTATGGCGGCATGTGCCGAACCCCAAACGTGGTTCGAGGGGCCAACCGATTATTACGGTCACGGCGCTGTCGCGGACGGGGAATACAGCACCCTTCGGTTTAAATCTGGCGTCTTTGACGAAGCGATCCGTAACACCAACGCCGTGTTCGAAGACACGCATCCGCGGCTGGTGGATATGAACGGCGATGGCGTGCTGGATGTTGTGACGGTCGTGTCCGATCATCAGAACGGCGCGAAAATCACGGTTTTTGGTTTGAACCAAAGCCGCTTTGAAACTTTTGCTTGGGGCACGCCGACTGGACGGAAAAACCGCTGGTATGCCATTGCGGGCGCCGCTGATTTTGATGGCGATGGACATATAGAGGTCGCCTATGTCGACCGCCCCCATTTGGCCAAAATCCTAAGGTTCGAAGAATTCGTGCCTGACCGCCCTTTCTGGCGCGTCTCAATCGAGGCCGAAGTGCCCGGCCTGACCAACCACCACTACGGTTCCCCCATCATCGAAGGCGGCCTGCGTGATTGCGGCCAGCCCGAAGTGGTGACCGCAGATGCGGATTGGCAGCGGATTATGATCACCGGCTATGACGGAACGGGCTATGTCACCCGCGATGCGGGGCCATATACTGGCCCCGATAGCCTGCAGGCTGCGTTAAACTGCGATTGACGCCAGAACGCCCAAAATCGTGATTTCGGCCAATTGTTGGGTTGCACCCAGAATGTCACCCGTTTGCCCGCCGATTTTGGTTTGGGCGATCCACATCGCTTTGATCGTGGTCAAGCCGACAAAGATAAAGATCGGGATGATCATCCAGCCTGTAATCAATGCTGTGATGACCAGTCCGATGGTGATCGACGCGGCGACGGCCTGACGATCTGGTTGGCCTACCGAACGCGACAAACCGCCAGCGCGTGCAAATGGCAATTTGTTCATCAGGATCGTCATCGGAACACGCGATAGGACCGCAGCCGCGATGACGGCGCACCACATCCAGCCTGCCTCGATCACTGTGGTCAGTGCCACCCAGCGCACGATCAGCGACAAACCCAATGCCAAAACACCATAGGTGCCAATGTGGCTGTCTTTCATAATCTCGAGCCGTTTTTCGCGATTCCAGCCGCCCCACAGCCCATCGGCGCTATCGGCTAGGCCGTCTTCGTGCATGGCACCTGTGATGACGATTTGCGCGGTCAACACAACAGCGGCGACCATGCCAGCCGGCAACCCGAACCATGACCAGATGGTTGCAATCACGGACACGATAATGCCGATGATCAGGCCCGCAATGGGGTAGGCCCAAACAGCCTGACGGCTGCGTTCGCCCGCACGGTCATGGTCAATCGGCAGAGGGATACGGCTAAGCAATGCCAGCGCGGTGTATACATCGTGTAATTCGTAACGTCCTTTGACGGAATTTAGCATCGCTGCGACCTTTCTGACCTTTCATTCTTTGTTATGCGGGGTATGCAAGGATAAAGAAAAACGCAATGAGGACTGAAATGACTGCGCCTTTTTCCACAAAAGATGGTTTTCGCGACCTACTTGGCGCTATGCCATCCGTAAACCAAACGGCTGTTGATGGCGCTGCGGAACGTAATGGTCAGTTGACCAAACCGCCGGGCGCATTGGGCCGATTGGAAAATCTGGCGATTTGGTACGCAGGATGGCGGGGAAATCCGCGTCCTGACCTGACCGCGCCGCAGGTGGTTATTTTTGCAGGCAACCACGGCGTTTGCGCACGCGGAGTTTCTGCGTTTCCTGCCGAAGTGACCCAGCAAATGGTGGCGAATTTCGAACACGACGGTGCAGCAATCAATCAGCTATCCAAAGCGTTCGGCGCATCTATGTCCGTCGTTCCATTGGATTTGGACACGCCCACCGCAGATTTCACCCAAGCGCCCGCAATGACGGACGATGAACTGGTTGCGGCATTGGCGGCTGGCTGGACATCCGTTGATCCTGCGGCTGACCTGTTGGTTGTGGGCGAAATGGGCATTGGCAACACGACCGCTGCGGCTGCGATTTCGGCCGCGATCTATGGCGGAGACGCCAGCAGCTGGACGGGCCGCGGCACAGGCGTCGATGAGGATGGCCTTGCGCGTAAAACCGAAGCGGTCGAATTGGCGTTGGAACGTCACGCGGACATTCTGGATGATCCTTTGGCCGTTTTGGGCGCCATGGGCGGGCGCGAATTGGCGGCGATGGCCGGTGCGATTGCCGCCGCCCGTCACCATTCGATCCCTGTCATTCTGGATGGTTTCATCTGTACAGCATCTGCTGCGGTCCTAGAGGCCGTACAGAAAGGCGCATTGGATCACTGCATCGCAGGCCACGTCAGCGCAGAAAACGCGCATATCCGCCTGCTGGTTCAGCTGGACAAAGAACCGTTGCTGAAACTGGGCCTGCGACTGGGCGAAGGATCGGGTGCAGCGCTTGCGATCGGTATCCTAAAAGGCGCGGTGGCCTGCCATTCGGGCATGTCCACCTTTGCCGAAGCAGGCGTGAGCGACGGTTAACCGTCGCCCGCTTCGCTTTTCTTCAATAGTGCGCTGTCACTTTGGCGGCGCCCTAGACCCAGATCGCCGCGTTTTTCGACCTCGCGTTGGGCGTCTTCGCGGGATGCCAAAGACAGCTCCAGATCCGAATTCAATTCGCGCGCGCGTTTCAGGTAGGCTTCGTTTTGGGCGCTGGGGACATCGGCGCGCCATAGATCTGCCAATTCTTTCATCGTGCCGCGGTCGTGATGATAGAACATGGTCTCGGCCTCGGCGGCTTCGTATTCGCTCATCCCTAGATTTTCCAAGGCATAGCGCCCCGCACGCAGCGAACTGTCGAACAGTTCGCGCACGATGTCATTCGCACCAGCGGCATAGAGTTCATACACATGTTGGCGGTCACGCGCACGGGCGACGATATGGATGTCAGGACGCAATTTGCGGGCGTATTTGACCAGCGTTGTGGCTTTGTCTTTGCCATCAACGGCGACGACCAGAACTTTGGCTTTGTCGATACCTGCGGCCTTTAACAGATCAGGGCGCGTTGGGTCGCCAAAGAACCCTTTGAACCCAAATTTGCGCATTGTTTGAACCGTTTCTAGGTTGGCATCCAACACAACCGTGCTGAACCCAGCCGATTGCACAAGCCGGTTCACGATTTGCCCGAAACGCCCGATCCCCGCGATAATAACGGTGCCGGTTTCGTCAATTTCATCAGCCGGAGTGTCATCGGATTTGCCCGATTTTTTGCGGCGGTGTTCGTAGTAAATGAACAATAGCGGCGTGATCAGCATGGACAGGGCGATGATCAGCAGCAACTTTTGTCCCAAGGCAGGGGACAAACCGCCCAAACCCAAGGCAAAAGAAATCAGCACAAACCCGAATTCACCCGCCTGACCCAAGCTAAGTGTAAATAGCCAGCGGTCATTCGCAGGCAGGCGCCACAGGCGGGCCAGCACATACAAAATACCGCATTTGACGGCGATCATCAGCAGCGTCAGCGCAATGATACGGAATGGATCGGCAAAGAACGCGGCGAAATCGAAACCTGCGCCAACAGTGATGAAAAACAGGCCCAATAGCAGGCCCTTGAACGGTTCAAGGTCGCTTTCCAATTCATGACGGAATTCGCTGTTCGCCAAAACGACGCCCGCCAAAAACGTGCCCAATGCAGGCGATAGGCCGACCATTTCCATCAGCACGGCGATAGATACGACCATCAGCAGCGCCAACGCCGTATACATTTCCCGCAGCTTGGCTTGATGGATGTAACGGAATACAGGGCGGGTCAGGAAAACGCCGACGACAATGATTGCGGCAACTGCGGCCAATGTGACCAATGTCACGCCCCAGCCGGGCAATCCGTCGACCAGCGAAAAACTGCCGTGGTGTTCTTCGATCGGGTTTAGGGAAATAGAGCCATCGGCGCTAAAGCTAATGGGGGTCACGGTCACCAACAGCGGCAGGACCGCCAGCATGGGGATCACTGCGATATCTTGGGTCAATAGAACGCTGAAAACGTTTCGACCGCCTTGGGTCTGGACCAGTCCCTTTTCGGACAAGGTTTGCAGAACGATCGCGGTCGATGACAACGCCAGGATCATACCAATCGCGATGGAATCCTGCAGCGTTTCGTTCATCATATACGACAACCACGTAATCGCCGCCATCGACAGGACAACCTGCGCACCGCCAAGCCCCAGCAATTTGTGCCGCATTTTCCACAGGGTTTTGGGCTCTAGTTCGAGGCCAATCAGGAACAGCATCATCACAACGCCGAATTCGGCAAAATGTTGGATGTCTTTGGATTCAGAACCGACAAGCCCAAAGATCGGGCCAATGACAATACCGGCCAGCAAATAGCCCAGTACCGACCCTAATCCCAATCGTGATGCCAAAGGCACCGCAATAACGGCTGCACCTAAATAAATTGTCGCCTGAAATAGAAAGCTTTCCATTGTCCCTGTCGATTCGTACGCGTTTGTTCTTATCCCCTATTAAATGGGGCTATTTGAACAAGATGCCACAGGGAAAAACGGTTTTAGCCCGTCACGGCAGGTCTAATGTAATCACCCGCCCGCGTTTCGAATAATTCAAAGACCGTTCGCTGATCGCGGTCACCTGACCTCCGTCCAGTCTGTCACCGACGCGGACGCTTTGGATGCGGCCATTGCCCAAACGGACGATCGCTGTGCGGCTAGAGCTGGTGCCCGAAACCCCGATCAGCGAAACCTGACGCATGCTGATCACGTTGCGATCTGTGGCTGCGGTGGCGACGCTGTTTGGAACAGGGCCAGTGGGTTGAACAACAGCGTTGCGCGCGGTGGGAACGGGTGTGTTGGCTTCGTCTGTGCGGGATACAACGCGGTCGAAATTGCGCGGGCGCACGGGCGGTTCGGGCGATTGCGCGACGGCTTGGGGCGTTGCGTTATCGACCGGCACACGCGGCGCAGCCGATGCAACGGCGGCTGCGATGGCGGCAACATCGGCTTGGGGGACAACGACGGGTTCTTGTACCGCGGCTGCTGCTTTTTCTTCGATCGATGCTGGGCGGACGCGCGGGCGCAAACCGGCCAGTTCATTTGCGGTAAATCCGCCCAAAGCGCCGCGTTCAATTTGTTCGGCCAGCCCTTCGGGACGTGCGGTCGGGCGCACGGATGCCAGCGCTACGCCGCTGCTGGTGGTCAACGTACTGCCGTCTGGAATGGCGTTTTCGGTGTTGGGGGCCAATCCTTCGGGACGGTTTGGCACAATCGGGGATGGGCGACCTGCATAGACAACAACGCCAGACGGCAGAACCGTGCCTTCGATGGTTGCGGCGATGAAACCACGCGCATCCCGTTGGAATTCGGTGCCGGGTGTCGGAGGCGATAATGGCGACAGGTAGGACAGATCGGGTTGCATTGCCGCCAAGGTTGGCAATGCAACCGCATCTGTCCCATGGGTCACTGGATCGATCGCGGCGATCGTGACGTTATCTGACGTTTGTGGTTGTGGAACATAGGCAAAAGCTGGTGATTTTTGCCAAACCCCTGTTGCTGCATACAGACGCTGTGCTTCGGCAGGGGACATGACTTGGCCATTGGGCAGATCGGTTGGCGGCAAAAGCGTTCCGTCTTCGGCCAGTAGGGTGTCCATGACCGGATCAAGTTCGGTCATGTCTGCGTCTTCGATAAGATCTGCCAACATCTCGTCGTCTTCGGATGGGGCATCAGTGCCGATCAAATCAACGTCCGTTACGACGATCTGGTTATCGTTTGATCCACCCCACAGGCGCGACACGTCGACATCCGTGACCGCCGCCCAAACCGCGACCGCCGCCATAAAGGCGATCAATAGCCCCATCAGGATCAGCAGCAAGAAACGAGGTTTCTTTCGATTGTCGTCTACCGCGACTTGGACCTTTGGTTCTGGCTCGGACGTTTTCGGTTCGGTTTTTGGCGGTTGTGGCGCGATGACGGGGTCGGGCGGCGTTACCGGCGCTGCAATCGTCGGCGTTGTGACCGCTGCGGGCGTATCGTTCGGCACAATCGAAGAAATGCGCGACGGAACTGCCGAAACAGTTGGCGCAATCGCAGAAAATTCGGGCAGTTTTGGCCCATCTTTTGGCGCGCTGGTTTCAAAAACGACCGCGTCATCTGCGGGTTCGGCAGGGGGCGCGGGTGGCGGCGCAAGTGGAACCGAAATTTCAGAAAAATCTATGTCAGACTGGGGCGTTTCAGGTTCTGGGTCGTTGGGCGCGATTTGCAAATCTGCAACGCCGGTCACCTCAACAGCCTGCATTTCGCGTTCTACCGAAATATTCTGCGCTTCGGCCAATTTCGAACGGCCAAAGAAAGGTTCGCCAACAAACGTGCCTTGTGATGGGATCGCAGCAAAGGATAGCGGCGAAAACCGATATTCGTTTGCGAAATCTTCGGCTTCTTGCAGGGTGTCGCGGGCGACAGCTGCGATATAGGTGCGATCATTATCGCGGCTGTAATCATAGGCCAGTTCGGCCGCGCGATAGGGCGTTGCGGCCTCTAGCGCGGCTTCGATGTCTTCGGTGCCGACCCGCGGGTCATCCAAAGTCATGTATTTGATCTGGTCGTTCGGGATCAAAAGTTTGGTCCAAATCGGGCTGCTGTCCAAAATCACGGCAGCATCTAACATTTGGTTCAATTCATTCGGTAATTCGGGATTGTCGAGCGCAGTTTCCGACACAAACAACCACCCGTTCGGCGCCCGTTTCAAAAAACGGATACCTTCGTGTGATAGTGAAAGCGCAAAATTCGATAGCATAGACCGGCACTAGCATGATTTCATTAGGCGTGGAATGTAGCGACACGTTCCACCCGCGGCTATAGCAACTTCCCGCCCATAGACAAAATGTGTTTTCGCAAACGCGCGTAAATAGGCCACAACCTGTTCAAACACATTCGATCCGAAAGGAAATTTCGATGACAGTTAATTTCATGCGGGCCGCCGCCGTTGCCATGGCGCTATGTGCCCCGTTGCCCGTATTCGCCCAAACCGTATCGCAGCCCACAATCATCGTCACCGGCGAAGCAGAGGTGACGGCCCCTGCCGACATGGCAACGGTCACAGTGGGGGTGCGCCATGATGCGCCCACGTCGGCCGATGCGATGGATGCGGCAAGCATGGGCATGCAAAATGTTTTGGCGACGTTAGAGGCCGCTGCCGTAGCCCCAGGTCATGTTCAAACGGGCCGCGTCAATCTGATCCCGCAGTATGGGCGGACGATGACGGGGCAGATCGATTACGAAAAGATCGAATCCTACACGGCAACGGTTCAGATCAGTTTTGAATCCCATGATCTGCCAGGGTTGGGTGGGCTGATTTCCGATCTGATCGCTGCGGGCGCCAATACTGTGAATGGTGTGAACTTTGGCCTGAATGATCCGGACGCGTTAACTGACGAAGCCCGCAAACTGGCCGTGGCTGATGCGCGCCACCGTGCCGAAGTCTACGCGCAAGCTGCGGGGCGTGACGTTGGGGCCGTTTTGATGATTAGCGAAACGGCAGGGGGGGGATATCAGCCCATGTTCGCAATGGCCGAAGCCCGAGTTGGCGGGCCTGAAATGGATGTGCCTTTGGCGCCGGGGTCTATTTCGGTGCATGCATCGATAACGATGCATTTTGCCATCGCCGAATAATAAAAGGGCCCGCAAATTGCGGGCCTTTTTTATCGCATCCAAAAACCGTTGGATTTGATTTTGTTTCTGATCTGACGTTCACGGCGGGGCAGGTCATTTTGATCAAACAAATCGCGCACTTTTTGACCTCGGCCCTGATAGACCATGCGTTTGATCGGGTCGTATTGTTTCAGGACTTTTTTCACCTTGTTCGGCGCAGAGACGGTTTCCAGCGCGTTTACAACCAGATCGGATTCACGGGCGTATAGCATCGGGAATAGGCGATAATGGCAGGTCACATCGCCATCCAGCCCGTCCAATTCGGGGCCCGGACGCCCACCGCCAAAGGAATGAATAACCAAAGGCAAAACGATTTGATCCAGCCAAGGATCAATGGATTGCACAACCATTTCTTCAGGACGGTCATCGCGCACCTGAACAGCCCAGTCGGTGAAACGCTGTCCGAATTCTGCGGGGTCTTTGTAGAAAAACCAACCAGCGTTGAAATACAGATATCGCTGCCAGTATTCGTCGGGTTTGCTTAGGTCCAAACTGGTTTCGAATTCCAACCCGAATTTGTCATACAGAGATTTCCAAATCGCCGTATAGCCGGGCCAGTACAGCTCTTCTTCGGGCCAAGTGCCTTCGCGGCGCATCGATGCGGCGGGTTTGTCGAAATCAAACGGAACCTGTGTGATGTCGCCCGTTATCAACGTGTCCGTGTCAAAAAAGACAAAAGGTTCACCAGCGGGCAGGGCGCTGATCGCTTCGATTTTATTGCCGTAGGGGTAATAGGCCCCGAAATGACGGTTTTCAAAAGGCAAAATCGTTGCGCCCAGTTCTGTCAGCGCCTCTTTTACGGGGGCGGACATTCGGGGATCGTTCGGCCAACGATCATTTGGTTGGGGTTCCGCGACAAATAATGTGCCGCTGAATTTCGGCGAATAATGCCGTAGCGACGCGGCAAACAAAACAGCCTCGTATCCGAGCCGTCCTGATTGGCCGATAATCAAAATGTTAAATTTTTTCTTTTTGCTCATGGCGTTATGTTTGCTGCCTGCACGAAATATATGTGCAGACTATAACAGCGTCACGCGCAGACAAAACCCATAGGGTGACAGATAGCGGAATTTCGCAAAACGAACGCACACATCATTGATGTGTGTCCACCAGTTCCATCATGTAGGGAAGTGGTGGGCGACCCTGGAATCGAACCAGGCATGGGTCTCCCCGGCGGAGTTACAGTCCGCTGCCGCACCTTGCAGCACGTCGCCCAAACGAAGCGTTGTTTCGTTCGTGTGGCGGTGAATATGGCGAACCCGCAGGGGCGTCAACAGGAAAATCGCACTTTTTTACGCCACTTGTGCTGACGCCCCTTTTCGCGCATTGAAGGAACAAGTTTGAAAGGATGATCGTCATGAAAAAACCAAAGTGGGTGGTCGAAAAAGAAAAAGCCAAACGTGCAGCGGCCGCTGAAACGGTATGGCTGTTCGGCCTTCACGCGGTGCG
The DNA here is from genome assembly GCF_056160585.1 of Marivivens sp. ABH4_498. Taxonomy (NCBI): domain Bacteria; kingdom Pseudomonadati; phylum Pseudomonadota; class Alphaproteobacteria; order Rhodobacterales; family Paracoccaceae; genus Marivivens; species Marivivens sp. ABH4_498. The sequence goes on along the minus strand of NZ_JBSWXL010000001.1, from coordinate 238,274 downwards.
GGACGCATTGATGAACCCGTCGCGCGAAAAACTGCGGTTGGTTGTGACGAAAAACGCTTATGACAAATTGGCAGATGCCATCGACGCAAGCGGGGTCGAACCTGAAGTCGTCGATCCGCGCAAATTCGATGTGCCGATTGACCCAAGTTCGGTGCACCAAGGTGCGGCCCTAGAGGTAAAACCGCTGAATTGGGGCGACCTGAAAGATGTCGCGCTAAGTGGCGGCGTTGATCCTGCGCGTCTTGTTCTGTTGGACCGCGTGACAGATCCACATAACGTGGGCGCGATTTTGCGTTCGGCTGAAGTATTCGGTGCCCGCGCGGTGATCGCGGTGCAACGCCATTCCGCGCCTGAAACGGGCGCTTTGGCGAAAACGGCAAGCGGCGCGTTGGAACGTCAGCCCTATTTGCGAATCCGCAATCTGGCCGATGCGATGGAAGAGCTGAAAGAGCTGGGCTATATTGTGTTGGGTTTGGCAGGCGAGGCCGAGCAGACGATTGAACAAGCGCTAGAGGGCCGCAAGGATCGCCCCGTTGCGTTGGTTCTGGGGGCCGAAGGGCCAGGGTTGCGCGATAAGACCCGCGATACCTGTGACGCATTGGTGCGCATCGATTTCGCAGGCGGTTTCGGATCGCTGAACGTATCAAACGCGGCTGCTGTTGCGCTGTACGCATCGCGTTAGGCCGGGGCGACTGCGCCTGCGGCGACACCCGCCCACCCGGCCAACGCTGTTCACGAAATCATGAGCGGGGGTTTTCTTGGGTAAAACTGCGCCTATTTATTTTCGTGAGGCGAGACACTGGAACTGTCTTGCGATTACTCACTGTCCCTCGTTCCATACCTACGCCCGAGTGAGCAAATCCTCGGGCGTTTTTTTATGAAGAGAAGAATGATGATTTATAGCGACGATACATTCAAAGATATTTTTGCGACTGTGAAAACGATCGCTTTGGTTGGGGCGTCGGCCAAGCCTGACCGGCCATCGCATCAGGTGATGGCGTTTTTGCAAAGCAAGGGGTTTCGCGTGATACCGGTGAACCCAGGGTTGGCGGGGCAGGAATTGCTGGGCGAACCTGTCTTTGCAGAATTAGGTGCAATTGATGATCACGTGGATATGGTTGATATCTTCCGCAATTCCGAAGCTGTGCCGCAGATCACCGAAGAGGCGATGGCAGCCTTTCCTAAGTTGAAGTTGATCTGGATGCAGTTGGGCGTTTCGCATGACGAGGCCGCTAAAGTGGCCGAAGATGCGGGCGTGACGGTGATTCAGGATCGGTGTCCGAAAATCGAAATCACCCGTTTGGGATTGTGATAAAGGGCGGCAATGGCCGCCCTTTGGTTTTTTAGTTCGCGATAGGCGACAGCAATGCTGGGTCGTTGACCAGATTGCGCACGCCGTGTGCATGATTTTCGGCAAAGATGTTGCCGTCATACCAAGCCGCGATCGAATTGATGTCGACTTTGATGACTTCGGGGCGCACGGACCACGTGACTTGGAACGGCGATGCGATTTCGTTGTAGGATGGGCTCGTGGTCGAGCCTGTGTAAACGATTGGTTCGCCGGTGTTCGCTGGAACGTTTGGCGCCTGCCAGTAGCCTTCGATTTCTTCGACTGCGGCCAGTTCAATGAAATCCATTGCTGCGGCATCGTTGATCAGAACCATGACTTGGGTTTCGACGCGCAGTTGCGGGTTGCCCGTAGCGCGTCCGATAGGCACGACCCCAAGGTCGGGCCAGGGGTCACGTCTGCGGTGGTGTGGACAAAGTGGACTTCGATCGTTGCGCCGGGAACCAGCAGACCGTGAACGCCGCTGCCGATTGGTGCGTCCAGTGGTGCCAGTTCTGCATCGGTCAGGTCGCCGTCGTAGCCGAAACCGGTGCCAAAGCCGTGGCCGTCGCCATTGCCCAGATAGGTGGTGAATTCACCGCCGGCGTGTTCTGCGCCTTCGTGGAAGTGGATGTTGCACAGGTTCATTTGGGTTGCCGCTGGTGCAATCGAGAATGCGCGCGGGTTGGTGCCTTCGGCCACGCGCAAATCGCGTGGGGCCTGAGGGCCGAAACCAGCGTCAGCAGAGCTGGCCGATAGGGCCGCGTTTTGTGCCGCGATGACGTCGTCGGCGACTTCTTCGGTCGATGCGTCCAGTGCGAATGCCGCAGTGGAAGCAAGGCATGCAATAACGCTTGCGGTTGTAAGGATGTTTTACCTTAGGAATTATCGTATTTTTGATATGGGTTTTGGTCAAACGCACGCCTGTAAGATGAGCAAAAAAACCGCGCATAAAAATGCGCGGTTTTCTGAAGTTGCGTATTTTGGGTGCGACTTAACCGCGAGAGGCTTTTTCAGCGATGCCTGACTGGCCGGTGCGTTTGTCCAGCTCTGCTTCGATGTCGGTCAGCGTGATGTCGCGGGCGGCGCACATGACCAGCAGGTGGTATAGGCTGTCGGCTGCTTCGCCGATCAGTTTTTCGCGGTCACCTTTGACGGCTTCGATGATGGCCTCTACTGCCTCTTCACCGAATTTTTCGGCGCATTTTTCGGGGCCTTTGGCGAATAGTTTCGCGGTCCACGAACTGTCTGGGTCTGCGGTTTTGCGCGACTGGATGGTTTTATCTAGATCATACAGCGACATCAGAGCCTCATTGGGATGCCAGCATCCGCCATGTATTGTTTGGCTTCGCCGATGGTGTAGGTGCCAAAGTGGAAGATGGAGGCCGCCAGAACAGCAGATGCGCCGCCGTGGGTCACGCCTTCGACAAGGTGGTCCAGATTGCCAACGCCGCCCGATGCGATCACGGGGATGTCGACGGCGTCCGAAATGGCTTTGGTCAGGGGCAGGTTAAAGCCCGCTTTGGTCCCGTCACGGTCCATCGAGGTCAGCAGGATTTCACCCGCGCCTTTTTCCATCGCGGTGATGGCGAATTCGACTGCATCAATGCCTGTGGGTTTGCGACCGCCGTGGGTGAAAATTTCCCAGCGGCCCGGTTCAACCGTTTTGGCGTCGATCGCGCAGACAATGCACTGTGATCCGAACCGCATTGCGGCATCGGTCAGCACATTCGGGTCAGCCACAGCGGCAGAGTTGAACGATACCTTGTCCGCGCCTGCCAGCAGCAATGCGCGCACGTCTTCGTGGGTGCGAACGCCGCCGCCGACGGTGAGCGGCATGAAACATGCCTCTGCCGTGCGGGTGACCAGATCAAACATGGTGCCACGGTTTTCATGGGTCGCATGGATGTCTAGAAAACACAATTCGTCCGCGCCAGCAGCATCATAGGCTTTGGCGGCTTCGACAGGATCGCCAGCATCAACTAGGCCAACGAAATTGACGCCTTTGACAACGCGGCCGTCGGCCACATCTAGGCAAGGTATGATACGGGTCTTTAGCATGGGGCCTGAATACGCGGGGAACGGTTGCTGGGCAAGCGATCCTTCGCGCAAGATATGAAAAAGGGAGGCAGTTATGGAATTCGCAAACTATCCAAGCCTAAAGGATAAAGTCGTCTACATCACAGGCGGGGCATCAGGCATTGGCGCAGAAATGGTGCGTGCCTTTGCGCAGCAAGGCGCGCGGGTCGGATTTGTGGATCGCGACGTGGACGCGGCGATTGCGTTGATGGACGGCGTCGATGGGGATGTGACCTTTGCCGATGCGGATCTGACGGATATCGACGCGCTGCGCGGTGCGCTGGTTGCGCTGAAATCCGAAGTCGGCCCTGCTGATGTGTTGGTCAACAACGCCGCCCGTGATGATCGCCACAATTGGCGCGATGTAACGCCCGAATACTGGGACGAACGTCAGGCCACAAACCTGCGCCATATGTTTTTTGCCATTCAGGCGGTCGCCGATGACATGATCGAAAAGGGCGCAGGATCGATCATCAATATGGGGTCGAATAGTTGGTGGGAATCCGCGGGCGGCATGCCGTCCTACACAACGGCGAAATCGGCGGTGCATGGATTGACGCGCGGGATGGCCCGCGATCTGGGGCCGCACCGTATCCGCGTTAATACGGTCGTCCCCGGCTGGATCATGACCGACCGCCAGAAAGACCTGTGGGCCACGCCCGAAGCGTTAGAGGCGCACCGCGCGAACCAATGCCTGCCCGATCTGATCGAACCGGTCTATGTCGCCCGCATGGTGCTGTTTTTGGCGTCGGACGATGCCGCGATGTGCACCGCCCAGAATTTCTTTGTCGAAGCGGGGTCGGTTTAACCGCGGCCACGGTAGGGCGGTACGCCCTGATCGGGGATCCAAACGCCGGCGGGCATTTCGCCCGTCTGCCAAAAGACGTCGATCGGGATGCCGCCGCGTGGGTACCAGTACCCACCAATGCGCAGCCATTTCGGGTCTAGGAATTCGACCAGTCGGCGGGCAATGGAAATGGTGCAATCTTCGTGGAATGCGCCATGGTTGCGGAACGATCCCAAAAACAGTTTCAGCGATTTCGATTCCACCAGCCATTCACCGGGCACGTAATCGATGCACAGATGCGCGAAATCAGGCTGGCCCGTCATTGGGCACAGCGATGTGAATTCAGGCGCGGTAAAGCGGACGTTGTATTCGATATCCGCCTGAGGGTTCTGAACGCGTTCCAGAACGGCCTCTTCTGGGTTTTGTGGCACAACGGTTGCGCCGCCCAATTGCTGTAGGTTGCTGTAGATGCTGTCAGTCATATCAGTTTCCTTTCAAACGCCGTGTTTGTTGCCCCAGATCAGGACATGTAGCTGCGGCAGGATACGCGGGGCGAACCATTTGTCGTCCATCGTTTTTTCAGTGAGCCATAGCAGGCGATCGGCCAATCCTTGGGGATCGACGGGCACGTCTGGGTCAACCTCGGGGTTGCCGGGTTGCAGGTACAGCGCCATGTCAGGATAGCGGGCGTGCGCGTCTTTGGCCCATGCGTAATCGGTGTCGTCGAAAATGACGATCTTCATCACCGTTTGGCCTGCTGATTTGCCCGCTGTCACGCAGGCATCGAACGCATCCCAATCCAACGTTTCACCGCTGCTGGGCGGTTTGGGGGATAGAACCAGAGTGTCCAAATCGCCGAACCACGGCTTTGCCAACGACCCTTGGGTTTCGCAGGCGAATTTATAGCCTTCGGATTTGCCTCGCGCGATCACGCCGCTGAAATCCTGAATGGCGGGATTGCCGCCCGAAATCGAAATCGTCAGGGGCGTACCGCCTGTCAGCGCCGTCACCTGTTCCCACACTTGATCGTCGGACAGTGGTTTCCACGTGTGGCGAAATTCGCTGTCGACGGCGTGCAGACTGTCGCACCAGCTGCACCGATAGTCACAGCCGCCCGCGCGGATGAACACGGTCGGTTCCCCGATCAAGGCGCCTTCGCCTTGGATCGTTGGGCCGAAAATTTCGACGATGCGCAGGGTCATGGACGGTACTCTGCCCATGTTTTGGGGGTTTCCGATACCTTAACGGCAGACGTTTCAGGCCAGCGCGCTTTGCACCAGTCGTAGAAATGTTTCGCCATGTTTTCGGCCGTCGAATAGCCGTCCATTACGTCGTTCAGGTGACGGTGGTCAAAGTTGTCGTCGATATAGGATTTCAGCGGTTTCAGTTCGTGATAATCGCGCAGGAACCCATCGCTGTTCAGATCCGCGCCCGACAGTTCCACCACGACGATATAGTTATGCCCATGCAGACGCGCACATTGGTGATCGTCGGGCAGGTGGGTCAACTGGTGAGAGGCCGAAAAATGGAATTCTTTGCTGATACGAAACATTAGGCGTTCCCCCGTTCGGCAATCGCCTGTTTCCAGTAATCGGGATCGTCATAAATGGTTGGATCGGTGACGCCCGCCAGATGGAACGCTTCGCGGCGTTCAACGCAGGTGCCGCAGCGGCCGCAATGGTTTTCGCCGCCTTTATAACACGACCAAGTGTCCGCGAATGGCGTGTTCACAGCTGCACCCGCGGTGACGATTTCCGCCTTGGATCCGTGAACGAACGGCGTGTACAGCGTCACGTCCGCATATCCGTCCAATGCGGCCTTTTGCATGGCGTTGAACGATTCCGTGAATGCAGGGCGGCAGTCAGGATAGATGAAATGGTCGCCGCCGTGAACGGCGGTCGCCACGGCGTCATCCTGATTTGCGGCTGCGATCCCGAATGCAATCGTCAGCATGATCGCATTGCGGTTCGGCACAACGGTGATGCGCATGGTTTCTTCGGCATAGTGACCGTCCGGCACGTCGATATCGTCGGTCAACGCGGACCCCGTCAGGGTCGCACCGATGTTGCGCATATCGATAACAGTGTGCGGCACTTTCAGCGCCTGCGCCGCGCGGGCGGCATAGTCGATTTCTTTGGCGTGGCGCTGACCGTAGTCGAACGACACCAGGCGGGTCAGAGTATTCTCAGCCGCGACTTTGTAGGCAAGCGAAACAGAATCCAGCCCGCCAGAGCAGATAACGATAGTCTTCATAATGTGTCCCTTGTTTTGATGACCGGGTAGGCTGCGACCGGTTGGGGGCCTGATAGACCCGCATAGTTTTCACCGCAAGGAAAAAGAAAACGGGGCCCGATTGGACCCCGCGTTCTTACCGATATGTGAACGGATCAGGCTTTTAGCACGGACAGCGCCTCGGCCAGATCAATCGCGCCGTCATATAGCGCGCGGCCCGAAATCGCGCCGTTCAATGCCGCGCCGCAGTTTTTCAGATTGCGCAGATCATCCAACGACGACACGCCGCCCGATGCGATCACGGGGATGGAGACTGCGTTGGCCAGCTCTGCCGTTGCTTCGACGTTAGGGCCCTGCATCGCGCCGTCGCGGTTGATGTCAGTATAGATGATCGCAGACACGCCCGCGTCTTCGAACGATTTTGCCAGATCGATGACCATAACGTCGGTTTCTTCGGCCCAGCCTTTGGTCGCAACGCGGCCATTGCGTGCGTCGATGCCAACGGCCACGTGACCTGCGAATTCTTTGCAGGCTTCGCGCACCAGATCAGGGTTTTCCACCGCAACTGTGCCTAGGATCACGCGCGACAGACCTTTGTCCAACCAGCGTTCGATCGTTGCCATGTCGCGAATGCCGCCGCCCAGCTGCGCAGGCACTTTGCACTGTTTCAGAATTGCTTCGACGGGGGCGGCGTTCACAGGTTCGCCCGCAAAGGCACCGTTCAGGTCAACCAGATGCAGCCATTCGCAGCCCGCGTTCACAAATTCCAACGCTTGGGCGGCTGGGTTTTCGTTGAAAACGGTCGCTTGATCCATTTCGCCTTTGTACAGGCGAACCGCGTTACCATCTTTTAAATCAATCGCAGGATATAGGATCATCTGGGCACCTTTGTTTTCGTGTTGCCGCCCTTATGCACGGGCAGGGGGCAAATGCAACAAAGGCCGCCCCGACCCAACGTCAATGTTGCGCGGAATCAAACAAGAAGCGCAGGATCAAACCAATGAAACGGGAGGATCATATGAAAAAACTACTACTCGGGGCCGCATTCGCTGTTTTGTCCGCTGGCGCGGCATTTGCTGACCCGCTCGAAGGAAACTGGCGCACAGCCCCTGATGACAACGGCAATTCGGGCCTGATCACGGTTGCCCCATGCGGCGCCATGTTGTGCGGAACTCTGGTCAAAGCGTTCGATGCATCCGGCGCTGAAATCGCATCGGAAAATGTTGGTCGCCAGTTGATCTGGGATACCACTGCGAATGGTGACGGCACCTATGCGGGCAAAGTCTATTCGCCGGATCGCGACAAAACCTACAATTCGAAACTGGTCTTGTCGGGCAACAGCCTGTCAGTTTCGGGCTGCGTTTTGGGTATTTGCCGCGAAGGCGGAACCTGGACCCGCAACTAAAAACGATAAAGGGGCGCGATCAGCGCCCCTTTGCAATTTAATTATTCGCCCTGATGCGTTAGCGCTTCGGCGGCGGCTAGATCGCTGACCAATGTAATGTCTGCGACTTCGGCCATGCGAACGGACAGCGCCCTGAAATCTGGGTGGTGCATGGCGCGTTCGTTGTTGTCGTCCGACCATTCCAGCGTTTCAATCATCGTGCGTTGATCTGACCAGCGCTGCTCAGATCTGTCTGTTACGTACCCCAGTCTGCGTAAAATTGGCAGCCGACTTTGGGAAAGTTCATGCATTCGGGCACGCATGCCCGGTCGTGCGCGGTATACCGCGATCTCTATATGTTGCATTGATCTCCTCCTGCCGGCGCAGGTTAGCAGCATAAAGGATTCGCTCCAAATAGCCGTTCCGCAGGTGCAGAAAGATCAGGGTTTCCAGCGCAGGAAATTGGCGATGATCCGCAGGCCGGTGGCTTGGGATTTTTCGGGGTGGAACTGTGCGCCAACGATGTTGTCGCGACCGACCAATGCCGTGATGTCGCCTGCGTAATCCACATGGGCAATGCGGTGGGCAGGGTTTGCCACTTTCATCTGGTACGAGTGCACGAAATACGCGTGTTCACCCGATTGGACGCCGTCCAAAATGGGGTGAGGGTTGTCGATTACCAGATCGTTCCAGCCCATGTGCGGGATTTTCAGCGACGCATCCGATGGCGCGATTTTCACGATCTCACCGCCGATCCAGTCAAAGCCTGCGGTTTCTTTGTATTCATGCCCAACAGTCGCCAGCATCTGCATGCCGACGCAGATGCCCATGAATGGTTTCCCATCCTTTTCAACGGCTTGGGTGATCGCCTCGGCCAATCCGCCCGCGTTGGATAGCGCCTCGCGGCAATGCGGAAATGCGCCGTCGCCAGGCAGAACAATGCGGTCTGCCTTGGCTACGACGTCTGGTTCGGACGTGACAACAACGGTGCCTGTGCCCACTTCGGCGGCCATGCGTTCGAACGCTTTGTGCGCCGAATGCAGGTTGCCGCCGTCATAATCGACTAGCGCGATCAGGCTCATAGCGCACCTTTGGTCGAAGGCAGGCTGTTCGCCATACGCGGGTCTGTTTCCACGGCCATGCGTAGCGCTTTGGCGACCGCTTTGAACGCGGATTCTGCGATGTGGTGGCTGTTTACGCCGTGCACCAAATCGATGTGCAGCGTGATGCCGCCGTGCAGCGATAGCGCCTGAAAAAATTCACGCACAAGTTCAGTGTCAAATGTGCCGATCTTCTCTGCGGTGAAGGGGCAATTCCAGACAAGGAACGAACGGCCCGACAGGTCCAGCGCCGCACGCACCTGCGTGTCATCCATCGCCAGCGCAAAGTGGCCGTAACGGTTGATGCCTTTTTTGTCGCCCAAGGCTTTGACCAATGCCTGACCGATGGCGATACCTGTGTCTTCGACGGTGTGGTGATCGTCGATGTGGTAATCGCCTTTGGCGCGGATGGTCATGTCGATCAGCGAATGGCGCGACAGTTGGTCCAGCATGTGGTCAAAGAAACCAACGCCGGTTTGGTTGTCGTATTTGCCGGTGCCATCAAGGTTCAGTTCAACCTCGATTGACGTCTCGTGTGTGTTACGCGTGATCGATGCGGTGCGCATGGGGCCTCCGATTAAAGTCACGGCTTTATAGGCGCGCGGGCAGGGCAGGCCAAGCCGCGAAAATAACGCAGGGAAATTCGGTTGTCGGGCTGCATCAGTTACAAACAAAAAAAGGCGTCCCGAAGGACGCCGTTTTTTGATACTTACTGGAGCGGGCGAGGCGATTCGAACGCCCGACCCTAACCTTGGCAAGGTTATGCTCTACCCCTGAGCTACGCCCGCGACCGGTAAGTATATGTTTCGAAACTGGAGCGGGCGAGGCGATTCGAACGCCCGACCCTAACCTTGGCAAGGTTATGCTCTACCCCTGAGCTACGCCCGCTTCCGTTTCGGTGGGCGTGATTTAGGAAATGTAGCGGGGGGCCGCAAGTGGAAAATGCACGGTTGTGATGTTTTTTTTATTCCAGCCCTTCGACAGGCCCGTCTTTGGCAACCCAGTCGGTGAACCCATCCCGCAGGTGCGCCGCATCAAACCCCATATTTGCAAGGGTTTCGACCGTCAGTGCCGACCGCCAGCCCGAAGCGCAGTGAAATACAAAGGTTTTCGTGTCATCGGCAAAAATTGTTTTGTGATAGGGGCTTGTTGGGTCGATCCAAAATTCGATCATGCCGCGCGGGGCGTGAAATGACCCTGGAATATAGCCAGATCGCTGTCTTTCGCGCACATCACGGATGTCGACAATCACCAAATCGGAATCGCCCAACCGTTCGATCAGGTCTGCGGTTTCGATTTCGCGAATCCGTTCGCGGGCGCGGGCCACCATTTCGGCGGCGGTGGTGTTTAGTGGCATAGGCTCCTCCGATTTTGTCAGCGTAACGAGGCCATCACAAAAAGAAAGGGCGGGAACATGTCCCGCCCTTTGATCGCGTCAATTTGAAACGTTTATTCCAGTTCGATCATCAGATCTTTGGCGTCGATTTGGCCGCCTGCGGTGACGTGAACGGCTTTGATCACCGCGTCGCGTTCCGCGTGGATGCCCGTTTCCATTTTCATCGCTTCGATGGTCAGCAGCAGATCGCCTGCTTTGACCTCTTTGCCGGCAACGGCTGCAACGGTGGCCACAACGCCCGGCATTGGGGCGCCGATGTGGTTTGCGTTGCCTGCCTCGGCCTTTGGTCGGGCGACTTTGTTCGCGGTTGCTGCGCGGTTTGGAACGCGGATGGTGCGTGGCTGGCCGTTGAGTTCGAAGAACACTTTGACTTCGCCGTTTTCATCCATTTCGCCCACAGCCTGCAAACGAACCTCGAGCGTTTTGCCCGGATCGATTTCAGCGCTGATTTCTTCGCCCGGTTCCATGCCGTAGAAGAATGTTTTGGTCGGCAGGGTGCGAACCGGACCATAGGTGCGGTGACGGCCCATGTAGTCCAGGAAAACCTTTGGATACATCAGGTAACCGTTCAGGTCTTCGTCATCGATGGTTTTGCCGTCCAGCTGTTTGGACAGGTCTGCGCGGACGTCCTCTAGGTCAACAGGTTTCAGGTGTTTGCCTGGGCGATCGGTGAACCCTTTTTCGCCTTTCAGAACCTTGCCCTGAATATCTGCTGGCCAACCACCCGGAGGCTGACCAAGGCTGCCTTTCATCATGTCGATGACCGAATCTGGGAATGCCACATCGGTTTTCGGGTCCATCACCTGTGCAGTCGACAGGTTCTGCGACACCATCATCAGGGCCATATCGCCGACAACTTTGGACGAAGGGGTCACTTTGACAATGTCACCGAACATCATATTCACGTCAGCATAGGCCTGTGCGACCTCGTGCCAGCGTTCTTCGAGCCCTAAGCTGCGCGCCTGCGCCTTGAGGTTGGTGAACTGACCGCCTGGCATTTCGTGCAGGTACACTTCGGATGCGGGCGATTGCAGGCCGGATTCGAACGCGGTGTATTGGCCGCGCACCTGTTCCCAGTAGTTCGAAATTTCGCGGATCGATGCGATATCCAGACCTGTGTCACGGTCGGAACCGCGCAGGGCTTCGACGATGGAACCCAGTGTCGGCTGCGATGTGCCGCCCGAAAATGCGTCCATTGCAGCATCAACAACGTCAACACCAGCAGCGGATGCCGCCAGAACGGTTGCGATCGATGCGCCCGATGTGTCGTGCGTGTGGAAATGGACGGGCAGGCCGACCTCTTCCTTTAGGGCTTTGACCAGAACGGTCGCAGCGGCGGGTTTCAACAGACCTGCCATGTCTTTCAGGCCCAGAACATGGGCGCCAGCGGCCTCGAGTTCCTTGGCCATGCCGACATAGTATTTCAGGTCGTATTTCGAACGCGCAGGGTCCAGCAGGTCGCCGGTGTAGCAAATGGTGCCTTCGCAGACTTTGTTTGCTTCGATCACGGCGTCCATCGCCACGCGCATGTTTTCGACCCAGTTCAGGGAATCGAACACGCGGAACACATCGACGCCCGAAACGGCCGCCTGTCGCACAAATTCCTGCACCACGTTGTCAGGGTAGTTGGTGTAGCCAACGCCGTTCGACGCACGCAGCAACATTTGCGTCATGATGTTTGGCATTTTTTCGCGGATGTCGCGCAGGCGCTGCCATGGGCATTCCTGCAAGAAACGATAGGCCACATCGAACGTCGCGCCGCCCCAGCATTCAACCGAGAACAGGCCAGACATGTTTTGCGCATAGGCAGGGGCCGCGTTGATCATGTCGATCGAACGCATACGGGTTGCCAGCAGCGATTGGTGGCCGTCACGCATGGTGGTGTCGGTGATCAGCAGTTGTTTTTGCTGGTGCATCCAGTCGGCAATCGCCTCTGGGCCGAATTGGTCCAGAATTTGGCGGGTGCCGCTTGGCGCTTCGCCCTTGCCAGGCAGGACAGGGGGCTTTGGCGCTTTGGCTTCGGCATGAGGTTTGGCGCGGCCAGCGGTTTCTGGGTGGCCGTTGACGGTGATGTCGGCGACGTAGGTTAGAATTTTGGTCGCGCGGTCACGGCGTTTGTGGAACTGGAACAGGTCCGGCGTCGTGTCGATGAATTTCGTGGTGTATTCGTAATTCAGGAACGTCGGGTGTTTCAGCAGGTTGATCACGAATTCGATGTTCGTGGACACGCCGCGGATACGGAATTCGCGCAGGGCGCGGTCCATACGCGCAATCGCCATTTCAGGCGTTGGCGCGCGCGCGGTGATTTTGGTCAGCAGCGAATCGTAATAGCGGGTGATCACAGCGCCTGAATAGGCGGTGCCGCCGTCCAGACGGATGCCCGGACCGGTCGCAGAGCGGTATGTCTGGATGCGGCCATAGTCAGGGATAAAGTTGTTGGACGGGTCTTCGGTCGTGACGCGGCACTGCAATGCGTGGCCGTCCAGCTGAACGTCGTATTGCGATGCGCAGCCTGTTGCCTCGACAATGGATTTGCCTTCGGCGATCAGGATTTGCGCGCGCACGATGTCGATGCCGGTGACTTCTTCGGTGACGGTGTGTTCGACCTGAACGCGTGGGTTCACCTCGATGAAATAGAATTCGCCTGAATCCATATCCATCAGGAATTCAACAGTGCCTGCGCATTCGTAATTCACGTGTTCGCAGATCTTTTTGCCCAAATTACACAGTTTTTCACGCTGCGCGGCGGACAGATATGGGGCAGGGGCGCGTTCCACGACCTTTTGGTTGCGGCGCTGTACCGAACAGTCGCGTTCCCACAGGTGATAGATGTTGCCTTTTTTGTCGCCCAGAATCTGGACTTCGACGTGGCGGGCGCGGGTGATCATCTTTTCCAGATAACCTTCGCCGTTGCCGAAAGCGGCTTCCGCTTCGCGACGGCCTTCGCGGACCTTTTCCTCGAGCTCCTCCTCGGAAAGGATCGGACGCATACCGCGCCCGCCACCGCCCCAAGAGGCCTTGAGCATCAAGGGGTAACCAACTTCCGACGCTTGCGCGCGGATGATGTCCATATCTTCGCCCAGCACTTCGGTCGCTGGGATAACGGGAATGCCTGCTTCGATTGCGACGCGGCGCGCGCTGGCTTTGTCGCCCAGTTTGCGCATGGTTTCCGCTTTGGGGCCGATGAACGTGATGCCGTTCTTTTTGCAGGCGTCAACGAATTCAGGGTTTTCCGACAGCAGGCCGTAGCCTGGGTGGATCGCATCAGCGCCGGACATTTTCGCAACCCGGATCATTTCGTCTATCGACAGGTAGGCGGCGACAGGGCCCAATCCTTCGCCAATGCGATAGGCTTCGTCCGCTTTGAAACGGTGCAGGCCCAGTTTGTCCTCTTCGGCGTAAACAGCGACGGTTTTCTTACCCATCTCGTTTGCTGCACGCATAATACGGATCGCGATTTCGCCACGGTTGGCGATCAAAATCTTTTTAAATTCGGCCATAAAAACCCGCTCCTCTTTGCAGATGCAGAATCGGTCTAGGAGATTTGACCAGCGGCGTAAATCAATTTTTGACGATATGTTAGCGCCAACAAATATATTTGGTAAGATAATCGATTATATGCCGCTGGTCTGGTTTTTAGTGATTATGCGTTTTCAGGGGAACCTCTCGCAAAATCAAAGAGATAAGCAGCGCAAGGACACCCAAACCAGCCGCACACCAGAATACGGGGTGGATGGCGTGCACCACGGCGCCTGCGATCATATCTTGGGCATCGGTTGGTAATTCTTTGAGCATCTGTGGTCCGATCTCTCCGCCTATGTTGACTTCGGTCCCCAGCGAGGCTGCCAAGCGTGCGGCGAATAGGGCGCCAAATGCCGCAACTGCAAGCGATCCACCAACCTGACGGAACATCAGGCCAGCAGCGGTCGCAGTGCCCAGCGTTTCGCGCGGGACAGCGTTTTGCACGGCCGTTGTCAGAACAGGGAATGTGGTGCCCATGCCCATGCCGAAAATGGCTAGGTAGATACTAAAGGTAATCGTTGGCGTTGTTTGGTCGATGGTTGTCAGTAGCGACATACCCACAATGATGAATACTGCGCCCATGATCGGCAGAATGCGGTATTTGCCTGTTCGGCCCATGACTTGGCCCGATGCGGTCGATGCGATCAGGATGCCAAAGGTCATTGGGATCAACATAAGGCCGGAAATAGTGGGCGTGACGCCGATAGCGATCTGTAGGTAGATCGGCAGGAACGTAACCGATCCGAACATAGCCGCGCCGACGATGAAACTGATCACCGATGTCGTCCAAAAGACGTTCATTTTGAACAGATGCAGCGGGATGATGGGTTCTTGTGCGCGGCGTTCGATCCATATGAAAGCGACCAAAGCGATAGCGGCGATTGCGATCAGCCCAAAGAATTGCGGCGAATCCCATGCGATCGTTGAACCGCCCAGCGATGTGGCCAATGTCAGCGTGGCCAAAGTGACCGACAGCGCAGCAGCCCCCCACCAGTCAATCGCGTGTTTGGTGCGTTTACCCGTTGGTTTGAATGCCGATGCAAATCCGATGACGGCCAGAATACCGAACGGCAGGTTGATGTAGAAAATCCAATGCCAGCTGAAGGCTTCGACGAACCAGCCGCCGATCAGCGGGCCAACGACCGACGACATGGAAAAGACAGCGGCGAAAATGCCCTGAACTTTGCCGCGTTCACGTGGGGGGATAACGTCTCCGATCACCGACAGAGCCAGAACGAACAGGCCCCCGCCACCTAGGCCCTGTAGGGCACGCGCCAGAATCAGGAACGTCATCGAGGTCGCCAATCCGCACAGCGCAGACCCCAGCAGGAACAGGCCCACCGACACGAACACGGTATTTCGTCGGCCATAAAGATCGCCGATTTTACCGTACAATGGTGCGACAATGGTGGAGGCCAGCATATAGGCTGTCACGACCCAGCTTAGGTGCTCTAACCCGCCCAAATCTGAAACGATTGTTGGCAGTGCGGTGGAAACGATGGTCTGGTCTAATGCGGCCAGTAACAAAAGGATGCCGATTGATCCGATGATCAATCGCGTTGAACCTTCGTGAGGTTTTGTTGTGGGGGCGGGAATGTCAGTCATGGCGGTCAATTCGATTTGGAAAACTGTTGTTTCTAAATAAAGCGCGATTTAAATATGTGTCAATCGCACATAAATGTGCATGGCATGTATTTGACATGTGCGTATTTACGGGCAAAGAAGGCTTATGATGAAATTACCGCCCCATTTTCACGCCGATGTTCCTGAAACCCTGACTGCTGCGGGGTTTGGACCTGATGCTATTGAAAACCTGCTGGAACTGGACGCCATCATTTTCCAATGGCACCGCATGTCGTCCAAAGGCGAGGTGCCGCGCAAGTTGTTGGCGGAAATGGATTCGGACGTCGATATTGGCCAGTTCTATGCAATGACGGCGGTTGCGCGGATCATTTACGGCATTGGCCGTGATGCCCCGCAAGAGGCGACAATCGGCCTGCTGGCCGAAGAATTGAACATCGATCCGTCCCGCGCCAGCCGCGTGGCCAGTGATCTGATCAAACGCGGCCTGGTCCGCCGCCGCGCGTCTCAGGGCGACGGGCGCAAATCCATCCTAGAGTTTACACAAGAAGCGATTGACCTGCTGTCCGCCTATCGCGACCTGAAATGGACCAAAGCGATCGAGGTCTACAAAGATTGGCCCGCCGAAGATATCGCCGCCTTTTCCCGCCTGCTGGGGCGCTATGTTGATAGTGTGGGTAAGGCGCTGCACGGAAAAGAATAGTAGAACATAATGCGAACAGACGCTTTCCCAGCGATCTGATTTGCGCTATTTGTTCGACCATGACCAGCTATTCCGATGATGACGCCTTTGAGGCGGCCGAAATGTCCCTGTCGCAGCGCGCTATGATGGCGTCGCGCCCCACACCCTATTTGGATGATCTGAACCCCGCTCAACGCGAAGCGGTCGAAGCGTTGGATGGTCCGGTTTTGATGTTGGCGGGCGCGGGTACGGGCAAAACAAAGGCGCTGACAACGCGCATCGCGCATCTGTTGGTCATGGGCAAAGCGCGCCCAAACGAAATCTTGTCGGTGACATTCACGAACAAAGCCGCCCGCGAAATGAAAGAACGCGTTGGCCGTTTGTTGGGCGATACTGTCGAAGGCATGCCTTGGATGGGGACGTTCCATTCGATCTGTGTGAAACTGCTGCGCCGCCATGCGGAATTGATCGGCGCGTCAGATCGAAACGAAGTGATCGAGGGCCGCCCCCAGCTGCACCTGAAATCCAATTTCACGATTCTGGACACTGACGATCAGATACGCCTCATGAAACAGCTGATCGAAGCGAACGGGATGGACGTCAAACGTTGGCCCGCGCGGATGCTGTCGGGGATCATCGATAACTGGAAAAACCGCGCGTGGACTCCGCATCAGGTGCCAACTTCTGAAGCGTCCGCATTCGATGGGCGCGGGGTTGAGCTGTATGATCAATATCAGCGCCGTTTGTTGGAACTAAACGCCGTGGATTTCGGCGATCTGCTGCTGCATGTCGTCACGATTTTCCAACAGCACCCCGATGTGTTGGCGCAATATCAGCGTTGGTTTCGCTACGTTTTGGTCGACGAATATCAAGATACCAACGTCGCGCAGTATTTATGGCTGCGCCTTTTGGCTTCGGGCCACAAAAACATCTGCTGCGTTGGCGATGATGACCAATCCATCTATGGCTGGCGCGGGGCAGAGGTCGGCAACATCCTGCGGTTCGAAAAGGATTTCCCAGGCGCCAAGGTGGTCAGGCTGGAACAGAACTATCGTTCGACCCACCATATCCTTGCCGCTGCATCGGGGGTGATCGCGGGGAACAAAGGCCGTTTGGGCAAAACACTATGGACCGAAAGCCAAGACGGCGAAAAAGTCCGCCTGATCGGCCATTGGGATGGCGAAGAAGAAGCCCGTTGGATCGGCGAAGAGATTGAGGCAATGCAGCGCGGCACCCGCGGAAACGACCGTATGTCGCTGGATAGCATGGCGATTCTGGTGCGTGCGTCCCATCAGATGCGCAGCTTTGAAGACCGGTTTCTGACCATCGGCTTGCCCTATCGCGTCATCGGCGGCCCCCGTTTCTACGAACGGATGGAAATTCGCGACGCCATGGCCTATTTCCGTTTGGCCGTATCGCAAGACGATGATCTGGCGTTCGAACGCATCGTGAATACGCCGAAACGCGGACTGGGTGACAAAGCGGTGCAGACCATCCAGAAAATGGCCCGCAGCAACGGCGTATCATTGATCGAAGGCGCGCGTTTGTGCGTCGAATCCGGCCTGATCAAAGGTAAAGGCGGCAAGGCGCTGGGCGAATTGGTTCAGGGGCTGGACCGCTGGCATTATTTCGTCGTTTACGCATTGGATGAAAATGAAATTTCCCAACAGGAAGGCAGAGTGCAACAAGCCAAGTTGGAGGTTCTCGACTCCGAAGCGTACGTGATGAGTTGTCAAAGTGCTTTAACGGCAGTTCAGTCGGAGACCGACGCTGTCGAGAGAGTGGAAGAATCTAGCCAGGCTCTTAATGAAGCTATTCAAGAACTTGCGTCGGCTAAGTCTAGGCTATCTATCTGTGAGCGTGATCTCGACATCTTAAATGGTGACCATATCAAGTTAGCCGAAATGATTCTGGACGAATCTGGCTACACGACCATGTGGCAGAACGACAAAACGCCCGAGGCTCCGGGGCGGTTGGAAAACCTCAAGGAATTGGTCAAAGCGCTGGAAAACTTTGATAACCTTCAGGGTTTTCTGGAACACATCGCCCTCATTATGGACAACGATTCCGAAGATGCCGAAGAAAAGGTCAGCATCATGACCTTGCACGCGGCCAAAGGTTTGGAATTCCCCGCCGTGTTCCTGCCAGGGTGGGAGGACGGCCTGTTCCCGTCGCAGCGATCCATGGACGAAAGCGGCGTCAAAGGATTAGAGGAAGAACGCCGTCTGGCCTATGTCGGCATCACCCGTGCGGAACAGATCTGCACCATTTCCTTTACCGCGAACCGCCGCGTTTATGGCCAATGGCAAAGCCAGCTACCCAGCCGTTTCATCGACGAATTACCCGAAGAGCACGTGGATGTTCTGACACCGCCCGGATTGTACGGCGGTGGATATGGCGCGGCGGGTATGTCCGCATCCGCGTCGCCTGCCTATGCTATGAAATCGGCCAGCACGATCGAACAACGCGTGCAAAAGGCCGATGTTTATAACTCGCCTGGCTGGAAACGGATGCAGAATCAGTCGCAAAAACGTGGGTTTGCGCAGCCGAATGAATCGCGGGGACTGACCATTGATGCAACAGCGACGTCGTCGTTCACCATCGGGGATCGCGTGTTCCACCAAAAATTCGGCTACGGCGAGGTGATGGAGATCGAAGGCGACAAGCTGGCGATCGAATTTGACAAGGCGGGATCGAAAAAGGTTGTCGCCAAATTCATCGTTCCCGCCGAAAACGCCAATGACGTTCCGTTTTAATGTCCGCGGAAAATTGGGACCAATGTCAGCACCAGTAACACCGCCATCGTGATGTTGAATGCGCGCAGGCGGGTGGGGCTGTTCAGGAATCGGCGCGCTTGTTGGCCCAAAACCGTCCAGACGGAAATCGATGGCATGTTGGTCAGCAGGAAAATCAGCGCGACCAATGCGACTTGGGTGAATGATTGATCCACTGTGTAGGCGCTGATCGCGGTTAACGCCATGAACCAGCCCTTTGGGTTGACCCATTGGAACGCGGCGGCCTGAAAAAACGTGAATGGTTTGGATTCGGGCTGCGCCAGATCGGGCGATTTCGGCGCGGCGTTGGCGATTTTCCACGATAGATACAGCAGATAGGCCACCGATCCCCATTTCATCGCGACCAAAGTCATGGGGAACCGTTCGAACAAAGTGACCAGCCCCGCGCCGATGATTAGAATCATAAACGAATGCCCGATCCCAACACCCAGCATATGGGGCAGGGACCGGCGCAGGCCAAAATTGGCGCCAGAGGCCATGAGCATCATGTTATTCGGGCCCGGAGTGATCGAGCTAACAAAGGCAAAGCCGACAAGGGCAAGGATCAATTCTATCGTCATGGCGCGATAATTGACCCAAAATGCACGCAATGTGATTGCTTTGTTGTGGTATAATGCCTAAATTTCGCAACTAATGGCGAAAGAAGATCAGATAAACCAAAAAATATTGCGCGAACTAACGCGTGATGGGCGGATCAGCAACCTTGCCTTGGCGGAAAAGGTTGGGTTGTCGCCATCGGCCTGTTTACGCCGCGTTCAGGATTTGGAATCGCGCGGGGTGATCACGGGCTACCGTGCGCAATTGGCCCCTGCTCAGATGGGGCGTGGTTTCGTGGTTTATGTGACGGTCGGCCTGTCCGAACACACGAAAGAGGCGCAGCTGAATTTCGAACGCGCGATGGACCGCGCGGACGAAGTGACCGAATGCCACAATGTGGCGGGCGCGTTCGAATATCTGCTGCGTGTCGAATGCGCCGATCTGGCGTCCTACAAAGCATTCCACACAGACACATTGGGCACCGTCCCGCATGTGCGGTCGATCACCAGCTATATGGTCATGGGATCACCCAAGGACCTGCGCGCCTAACATCTACATTTCCAGAAAAAGCAAACGGCGGCACCCAGGGAGGAGGAGAGGGTGCCGCCGTGCTATTTGTGCGAACGCTCAGGGAGGAGGAGAGAGCATTCGCTATGTGCGAAACGAGGTGGTCAGGGAGGAGGAGAGACCAGATCGTTTCTGTCACAAGACCCTCAGGGAGGAGGAGAGAGGGCCTCGTAATTCTGTATGCGGCGGGATCAGGGAGGAGGAGAGATCCCGCCGCTAGCTTCTGAACCTTCAGGGAGGAGGAGGAAGGTTCAAAACCGGTTATGTCAATGCGGCAGCACCAGGGAGGAGGAGAGGTGCTGCCGCTTTTGGTACGGCCCAGCTCAGGGAGGAGGAGAGAGCGGACCGTGGGCGAAGGTTCTAGGGAGGAGGAGAAGAACCTTCGTTTTCTATTCTTATGCGCCGTAGGCGGTTTCGATCGCGATGCGTTTGATCATCGAACGCGAGATGCCCAGATCAGCCAATTCACGGTCGGTCAGGTCCGACAGTTCGTTGATTGTTGCGCGGTATGTTTTGTACTGTGCAAAACGTTCTGCCAGTTTAGCGACCAGACCTGCGTTTGCGGTGCCTGCGAAACCGTTGCGTACTTCGTGTGCGTAAGCCATTACATAACTCTCTTCGTATCGTTGCCTAGTGGCAGTCTTTAACTTTGCCCCAGTGTCGGGGTTGGCTGTGTTGCCGTTGAGTTCAATTTGATGTTTTTGCTGCAATCGCACAATTGGGGTTTTCGTCATTGCCGCCATGCAGCAAATGCATACGAAACGCTGACCTATTGTCGCAAAAGCGTATCAAAGGGTGCTGTTCAGCAACTTTACCTTGTGATTTGCTAGGTCAGGACCAGATTTCGCCCATGATTTGGGCGATTTGAAAAATAGGAGCCAGGATGACCCTAAGTAATGCAAATGTTCGCGCGATTCTGAATCAGGTGAAGTCGCCCAGCGGACAAGGGTTGATAGATTCGGACCTGGTGCGAGCGTTAACAGTCGATGCGGATGCAATCCGTTTCGTGATCGAAGCCGCTACGCCCGAGGATGCGCAAGCGCTAGAGCCTGTCCGCCAAGCGGCCGTTGCCGCACTGCAGGCGCAGACGACCATACCTATATCTGCCGTGTTGACGGCGCATGGTCCGTCAAAACCAGCCCCCAGCCTAAAGGTTGGTCGACACCCGACGCCGCAGGCTGGTCCGCAGTCTGTCCCAGGTGTGAAACGCATTATTGCTATTGGTTCGGGTAAAGGTGGGGTCGGTAAATCGACGGTTTCGTCCAACTTGGCGGTCGCATTGGCGCGCAAAGGTAAAAAGGTGGGGCTGCTGGATGCTGACCTATATGGTCCCAGCCAGCCGCGCATGATGGGTGTGTCGGGAAAACCTAAATCCAACGGCAATGATATGATCGAACCCCTGCATGCCCATGGGGTCACTATTATGTCCTTGGGTTTGATGGTCGATCCGGACAAAGCCGTCATTTGGCGCGGCCCAATGTTGATGGGGGCGCTGCAGCAGTTGCTGGGGCAGGTCGAGTGGGGCGAATTGGATGTCCTATTAATAGACCTGCCGCCCGGAACAGGTGATGTGCAGCTGTCATTGTGCCAGAAAACCAACCTGTCGGGCGCGGTCGTCGTGTCCACGCCGCAGGACGTTGCACTATTAGATGCGCGCAAGGCACTGGATATGTTCAAGACACTAAAGACGCCTGTTTTGGGGTTGGTCGAAAACATGTCGACCTTCCATTGTCCGAATTGCGGACACGAGGCGCATATCTTTGGTCACGGCGGGGTCGCTGATGCCGCAAAAGAGCTGGACCTGCCGTTCTTGGGGGCTTTGCCGATTGATTTGGATACGCGATTGGCAGGCGATAGCGGTACGCCTATCGCGATGGGTGACAGTGATATGGCGAAATCCTATGCCGATCTGGCCCAGCGGTTTATCGACGGTGGTATCGTCTAAAATTACACTTTTCGAACATTAGGTTCATGGCGCCGTTCAGAGAAATCTGGGCGGCGCTATTCGTTTGCATAGAATCTGTATCTGAATGAGTAGTCTGGAATCTCATGGAATCTGAGTGGGAAAATCCGAGACTCTCCGAATCACTACGCCGTGATTTTCCGTGATTTATAGGAACGATTGGGGAACATCTTGGGGTGCTGGGGCGCTGTAGGGAAAAACTGGGAAAAAAACTGAATCTTGTGGAACCCCGCGGTTTTGACACCCTATTTACTACATCTAGTGATGCATCGGGATGGTTAATCAAGGTTTCGGTTTGGTTTCTATCCGTGAATCCCCGTGATGGAACCGTGATGTCCATGAATTCCCCAAAAGGTTCCATGAGATTCCAAAAAGTTGTTGCCAGCGCCCAGATCGTCCTGCATATTCATCCCATCGAAAGAGACGTGAATAAAAATACCAAGGGCCGCACTAAATAAGAGCCCAGAGGCGAAATTGCAGGTTTCATACAGGCACACGCTTTTTCGATAGAACATCCGGCGCGCGAGCGAGCAGACATCCCCCCAGGTGGCGCGCGGTGCTGGATTTGCCCGAAAGGGACGGTGGCGGCGGATTGAACAGTGGCAGCAGTTCAATCCGCCGTGCCCATTTCAGGGGCTTGGTTTTAACGGGGGCAGGGAAAGGACCGCAGGACAGTGGTTCAGGCGTTTGAAGGCGAACACCTCCAGAAGGTGGATAAAAAGGGACGCATGTCGATCCCCGCCGATTTCCGTCGCGTCCTGCTGGCTGGCGATCCAGAATCCGCATCCCGCCAGAATCCACGTATGAAAATTGTTTACGGTCAACATCTTAAGCGTCACGTTCAGGTCTACACCATGGACGAACACCAGCGCATTGTTGACGATATCTATGCGATGCCGCGCGAAAAGGCGTTGGATCAAAAACGCATGGCACATCTATATGTGACCCAGTCGCAAACCCTAGAGGCCGACAAAGACGGCCGCGTGATTCTACCCAAATCGATCCGCGAAAAATTGGAAATCGAAGAAGGCGACGTGTATTTCCGTGGCCTTATTTCCAATTTTGAAATGTGGAACGACGACATCTTTAAATCGACCGTTAACGCGGACATTGATGATTGGTTGGGCGATATGGGCGATGATTTCGATCCGCTGTCGTTGTTGGGCGGTGTCTGATGTCAGCGCCGGGTAAACCACATATTCCAGTTTTGATCAGGCCGCTCATTCGGGCGGTCTCTCCTGTTTCGGGTGTTTGGTTGGACGGCACGTTTGGGGCAGGGGGCTATACCCGCGAATTGCTAAAGGCGGGCGCGGACAAAGTGATCGGTGTTGATCGCGATCCGCTGGCCTTTGAAATGGCGGCGCCTTGGGTCGGGGAATACGGTGACCGCATCGAAATGGTGCAGGGCACGTTTTCGAAATTGGACCAATACGCATCGGATCTGGACGGAATCGTTTTGGATTTGGGCGTGTCGTCGATGCAGTTGGATCAGGCCGAGCGCGGTTTTTCGTTTATGAAAGACGGCCCGCTGGACATGCGGATGAGCCAATCGGGCACTTCCGCCGCCGATCTGTGCAACGAAATGGACGAAGCCGATCTGGCCAGCATCATTTATCTATACGGCGAAGAACGCGCATCGCGCCGCATTGCCAAAGCGATCGTTGCTGCGCGTCCTTTGACCACGACCTTGGAGCTGGCAAAGGTTGTTGAATCCTGCCTGCCGCGCCAAAAACCGGGGCAAAGCCATCCCGCGACCCGCACATTCCAAGCGCTGCGCATCGCCGTAAACGACGAATATGGCGAACTGGCCGAAGGTTTGATGGCCGCTGAACGCGCCCTGCGTCCGGGCGGATTGCTTGCCGTTGTGACATTCCATTCCGTCGAAGACCGCATGACCAAACGGTTTTTTCAGGCGCGGTCGGGTCGTACAGCGAACGCGAACCGCTATGCCCCTGAAACGCAACGCGAAAAACCAGCGTTCGACATGGTCGAGAAGAAGGCGATTGGCCCAGATGCCGAAGAGCTAGAGGATAATCCGCGCTCTCGTTCGGCTAAGCTGCGTGTCGCCCGCCGCACGGATGCGCCATCAGGTAACGTAGATCGCAAATCATTGGGCATGCCGATGCTCAAAGGGGAACGTTAATGCGTAGTTTGTTATATGTTCTGGCCGCTTTGGCCGTCATTGGGTCCGCGTTTTGGGCCTATCAGGAAAATTACCAGACCCAAGATTCAATCAAACACGTGCGTCAGTTAAACCGTGATATCGCGACGGCGAATGCGCGGTTGCGGACATTGAACGCGGAATGGGCCTATCAGAACCGTCCTGACCGTTTGCGCGATCTGGTGAACCTGAATTTTGATCGTTTGGGTTTGTTGCCGCTGATGCCCGATGGGTTCGGCCGCGTTGATCAAGTCGCCTATCCGATCGAAGATTTATTGCCGGTCACGGGCCGTATTATCGAAGTGTCCTCTGACGGAGGCGAGTCATGATCCGCACGCCGCTGCGTCCACTGGCCCGTATTCTGAACGCCCGACAACTGGGTCAAAACCCAGACGTGATCGAGGCCGAAAATAAACGCATCCGCAACGAAGCCGTTCGCGACACAGATAAGATTCGCGCAGAAAGCCGCCTGATTGTTCTGTCTGGCTTCTTTCTATGTGCCTTTGTTGCGATCTTGGTCAAAATGGCGGGCATCGCGACCACAGCCCCCGAAGAACCACAGGTGTCGCGCGGCGGTGATCCGATCCTGTCGATCCGCGCTGATATCACCGACCGTCAGGGCCGCGTGTTGGCGACCAACTTTGACACCTATTCGGTCTATGCGCATCCGCGCGACATGATTGATCCGGTGAATGCAGCGGATCGTCTGGCTGAAATTTTCCCTGAACTGGATCACGAACGACTGGTCAAAGATTTCACAGGTGATCGCGCCTTTGTGTGGGTGCGTCGTCAGATCAGCCCTGAACAAATGCAAGCCGTGCATGACATCGGCGAACCGGGCCTGCTGTTTGGGCCGCGCGAAATGCGTCTGTATCCGAACGGGCCTGTCGCGTCGCATATTTTGGGCGGTGCCAGCTATGGCCGCGAAGGCGTAGCATCGGCGGAAATCGTCGGTGTTGCGGGCGTTGAACGTGTGTTTGACGAATTCCTGCGCGATCCCGCGAACGAAGGCGCGCCGCTGCAATTGTCGATCGATTTGTCGGTACAGGCCGCAGCCGAACGTGTTTTGGCTGGCGGTATGACCCTGATGAACGCCAAAGGGGCCGCCGCCATTTTGATGGACGTGCACACTGGCGAAATTCTGTCTTTGGTATCGTTGCCAGACTTTGATCCAAACGACCGCCCAACCGTTTTGACAACAGGTGACCAATCGGACAGCCCATTGTTTAACCGCGCGGTTCAGGGCGTGTATGAATTGGGATCGACCTTTAAAATTCTGGCCGTCGCGCAGGCGATGGATTTGGGGCTGGTGAACCCAGACACGATGATCCAAACGGCACCTGCTATTCGCACAGGTGGCCACACCATCAACGATTTCCATCATTATGGCCGTGAAAATTCGGTCACCGATGTGATCGTCAAATCGTCGAACATCGGCACAGCGCATATCGCTGAAATGATTGGCCCTGAACGCCAGCAGGACTACATGCGCCAGTTGGGTTTTCTGGATATGTCGCCGGTTGAGCTGATCGAAGCATCAGCAGGTCGTCCGCAGTATCCGCGCGACTGGACCATGCTGAACACGATGACGATTTCCTATGGCCACGGTATTGCGGCGTCTCCGTTGCATTTGGCGGTGGCCTATGCGGCGATGGGCAATGGCGGCCGCATGGTGACCCCAACGTTGATCCATGACCCGAACAACCAACCCGGCGAACGCGTCATGACCGAAGCCGCTGCCGCGGCATCTGTCGATATGTTGCGTCAGGTTGTGACCCGCGGCACCGCGTCCTTTGGCGAAGTTGCCGGATACGAGGTCGCAGGCAAAACGGGCACCGCAGACAAGGTGCGCCCGCAGGGTGGATATTACGACGACAAGGTGATCGCGACCTTCGCGTCGGTGTTTCCTGCGTCAAACCCGCAATATGCGCTGATCGTCACTTTGGACGAACCCGAGGATACATCCGGCAGCGAACCGCGCCGCACGGCAGGTTGGACCGCTGTTCCTGTGGCCGCCGAAATGATCCGCCGCGTTGCGCCTTTGTTGGGGCTGCGTCCGATTGTTGAAACTCCTCAGCTTACTGGTGTATCGCTAGAAGCCAACTAATAGGGGGCTGCGATAGCTATGGTAACTTTGGCCGATCTTGGGCTTGCGGGGCAGTCAGCATTTCAGACGGAAATCACGGGTATTACGCTAGATAGCCGCGAAGTCATGCCCGGATTTCTGTTTGGCGCAATGCCCGGCAGCAATGTTCACGGGGCCGAATTTGCGCAAACGGCTGTCGAGAATGGCGCTGCCGCGATTCTGACGGACCGCGCGGGCGAAGCGCGTGCGCGAGAAGCCGCCGAAGGCACCAGCACGGTCATCGTTTTGACCGAAGACCCCCGTCAGGCTTTATCGCGGGCCGCGGCGCTATTTTTCGGCCCGCAACCTGAAACGGCTGTTGCGGTCACAGGCACCAACGGGAAAACATCTGTATCAACATTCTGTCGCCAGATTTGGGGTGAACTGGATTTGGCTGCGGTCAATCTGGGCACCACTGGCGTCGAAGGTGTCTGGTCTCATCCTTTGCGTCATACCACGCCTGACCCAATTACGTTGCAACGCGTTCTGGCCGAGGCGGCGAAAAACGGTGTGACCCATGTCGCCATGGAAGCATCCAGTCACGGTTTGGATCAAAAACGTCTGGATGGTGTGGTGTTGTCGGCTGGTGGTTTCACCAATTTCACACAAGACCATTTGGATTATCACAAAACATTCGAAGCCTATTTTAACGCCAAAATGGGCCTGTTTACTCGTGTCCTCCCGCCAGAGTCGGTCGCGGTCATCAACCTTGATGATCCCAAAGGCGTGGATGTCATGGAAATCTGCGAAATGCGCGGGTTAGAGATTTTGGGCGTCGGGCGCGGGCCATTGGCGCGGCTACAGTTGTTATCCCAACGATTTGACGCGACAGGGCAGGACCTACGATTTGCGTGGCAGGGCAAAACGCATCTGACCCGCCTGAATTTGATCGGCGGGTTTCAGGCCGAAAACGTTATGCTGGCGGCGGGTCTGGTGATCGGCGCGGGCGCAGATCCTGATGACGTGTTCGATGTTTTGCCGCATCTGACTACTGTGCGCGGACGGATGCAGCTGGCCGCGACGCGTGACAATGGTGCCGCTGTTTACGTTGATTATGCGCATACGCCTGATGCTGTGAAAACGGCGCTGCAGGCCATCCGCCCGCATGTGATCGGCCGCATCATTGCCATCGTGGGGGCTGGCGGTGACCGTGACACAACCAAACGTCCGTTGATGGGGCAGGCCGCTGCGGAAAACGCCGATGTCGTTATTATCACAGACGATAATCCCCGATCGGAAGACCCTGCGACGATCCGCAATGCCGTTTTGCAAGGCGCAGAATCCGTGCGCAGTCATGACATCCACAACATTGGCGATCGCGCCGAGGCGATTTTGCGCGCGGTAGATATGTTGGAACCTGGGGATGCTTTGCTGGTCGCGGGCAAAGGGCACGAAACAGGCCAGATCATAGGCACTGATATTCTGGATTTTGATGATGTCGAGGTCGCGTCTCAATGCGTTCTCGCTTTGGATGGAAAAATTTAATGACGCCGTTATGGACAGCAGCCGATGCCGCGCAGGCAACAGGCGGGACCGCGACACATGATTGGTCGGCTTATGGTGTGTCGATCGACACGCGCACAATCAAAAAGGGCGATTTGTTTATCGCGCTTTCCGCCGCGCGCGACGGCCATGATTTTGTCGCCCAAGCGCTGGAAAAAGGGGCCGCTGCCGCAATGGTCACGCATCGTCCTGACGGGGTTGCAGATGACGCTCCGCTGTTGATTGTCGATGATGTCCTGCCAGCGTTGGAAAAATTGGGCATGGCCGCCCGCGCTAGAACAAAGGCGCGCGTCGTTGCGATCACGGGGTCGGTGGGCAAAACCTCGACCAAAGAAATGTTGCGTGACGCGTTATCGCCCCAAGGCAAAACCCACGCCGCAGAGGCATCCTATAACAACCACTGGGGCGTGCCGCTGACTTTGGCGCGGATGCCTGCTGATACCGAATATGCGGTCATCGAAATCGGTATGAACCACCCCGGTGAAATTTCACCTTTGGCAAAAATGGCGCGTCCGCATGTGGCGATGATCACCACCGTTGCCGCCGCTCATCTAGAGGCGTTCGAAGATATCAACGGTATCGCTCGTGAAAAGGCGGCGATCTTCGATGGGCTGGAACCCAAAGGTGTTGCGGTGATTAACGGCGATCTGGACACCACGCCCATCTTGCGTGCCGCGGCTGTGGCGCATGGCGCAAAAATTATTACTTTTGGCGAAATACCTGCAAATCACCACCGCCTGACGGATGTACGCATTCGCGGCGGTGCAACCGTTGCGCAGGGCCGCGCGTGGCGCACGCCAATCATTTTAAAAGTCGGTACCGAAGGTCGCCATTTTGCCACCAACGCCATGGGCGTTGTTGCTGTTGTTGGCGCGTTGGGGGCTGATCGTGTCCGCGCGATGCTGGATATCGGACAGTGGACCCCGCCCGAAGGCCGCGGTACCGCCGAAGAAATCCATTTGGATGCCGCGCGTAGCGGCGAATATTTTGATCTGATCGATGATGCATTCAATGCAAACCCGACGTCCATGACCGCGAGCCTAGAGGTGTTGGCCTCTCGTGATCCGCGCCACGGCATTGGCCGCATTTCCAAAGGCCGTCGGATTGCGATTCTTGGCGACATGCTAGAGTTGGGGTCGGACGAGTTGAAACTGCACGCGGCATTGGCGGACGATCCGTCGATGGGTGAAATCGATGTTGTCCATTGTGTTGGCCCGCGCATGCGCAGCCTGTTTGACGCGCTGACAGATGAACAGCGCGGTCATTGGGTGGAAAAACCGGAAAAGCTGGTCAAAGACCTATCCCGTATCGTCGATAGTGGCGATGTTGTCCTAGTCAAAGGGTCAAAGGGCAGCAAAGTCAGCACTCTCGTTGACGCGCTGCGCAAATTGGGGCAACGCAAATCCAAAGACGAAAACGAGGGCTGAGACATGTTGTACCTGCTAACGGCGCTTTCTGACGGCGGCGATTTTTTTAACCTGTTCCGGTACATCACCTTTCGTGCGGGCGGCGCGTTTATGACGGCTCTGATCTTTGGTTTTGTGTTCGGCAAACCATTGATCAACGTGCTGCGCCGCAAACAAGGCAAAGGCCAACCCATCCGCGCTGACGGCCCCGAAGGCCACTTTGCCAAGGCAGGCACCCCCACCATGGGCGGTCTGTTGATCGTTGGCGCGTTGACGTTTTCGACCGTTTTGTGGGCCCGTATGGACAACCCATTTGTGCTGATGGTGCTGTTTGTAACCCTGTGTTATGCGGCCATCGGGTTCACCGATGACTACGCCAAGGTCACAAAACAATCGACCGATGGCCTGTCGGGCAAGGCGCGATTGATCGCTGGTTTCCTGGTCGCAGCCATCGCCGGTTTCTGGGCAGCTAGCTACCACCCCGAAGGCCTTTCTAACCAACTGGCATTCCCGATTTTCAAAGACATGTTGCTGAACCTGTCGTTCCTATTCGTGCCATTCGCGATGCTGGTTATCGTGGGCGCGGCGAATGCTGTGAACTTTACCGATGGTTTGGATGGTTTGGCTGTGATGCCTGTGATGATCGCTGCTGCAACGTTCGGGATCATTGCGTATTTCGTTGGCCGTGCCGACTTTACCGAATATCTGGACGTGCACTACGTCGATGGTACGGGCGAGATTACGATTTTCTGCGCGGCTCTGATCGGCGGCGGTTTGGGGTTCCTGTGGTACAACGCCCCGCCTGCGGCTGTGTTCATGGGCGACACCGGATCGCTGGCATTGGGCGGCGCTTTGGGCGCAATTGCTGTGGCCACGAAACACGAAATCGTGCTGGCGATTGTTGGCGGTCTGTTCGTGATGGAAACCCTGTCGGTGATTATTCAGGTGGCGTATTTCAAACGCACAGGCAAACGCGTTTTCCTGATGGCGCCGATCCACCACCACTACGAAAAGAAAGGCTGGAGCGAGCCGCAGATCGTGATCCGGTTCTGGATCATCTCGCTGATCCTCGCGATGATCGGCCTTGCGACACTGAAAATTCGTTAATCAGATTGGGCGGCCCTTGGGTCGCCTTTTTCTTGTCCTTGCGCGGGCAGGGACGGGGCGGTAATTGCATCGGTAACTAATCAGGGGATGCGGCATGATACCAGTTTCGGGATACGGCGGACAAACAGTTGGAGTTCTGGGGCTGGGCCGTTCGGGCCGCGCCACGGCCAAGGCATTGGTCGCAGGCGGCGCGCAGGTTATCGCGTGGGACGACAGCGCAACTGGCCGCGACGCAGCCGAGGCTGAGGGCATCGAAATCCGCGATCTGACGAAATCAGGTGCTTATGATGGCGTGTCGGCTCTGATCGTATCGCCTGGCATTCCGCATCTGTACCCCGCGCCGAACCCCGCCATTGCGGCGGCTTGGGATGCAGGCGTGCCTGTCGACAACGACATTGGCCTGTTTTTCCAATCCTATGCGACCGACGATTGGGACGGGTTCGATATCACACCCAAAGTCATCGCAGTTACAGGATCGAACGGGAAATCCACGACCTCGGCCCTGATCCATCACATCCTGACGTCGGTTGGCCGCCCGACCCAGTTGGCGGGCAACATAGGGCGCGGCGTGCTGGACATCGACCCTGCCGTTGACGGCGAAGTCGTCGTGCTGGAACTGTCGTCCTATCAAACCGATCTGGCGCGGTCGCTGACCCCTGATGTGGCGATCCTGACCAACCTGTCGCCTGATCATCTGGACCGTCACGGCGGTCTGGGCGGGTATTTCGCCGCCAAACGCCGCCTGTTCGCCGAAGGCGGCCCCGACCGCGCGATCGTCGGCGTTGATGAAAACGAAGGCCGTTATCTGGCAAACCAACTGGCCACCGCGATGTCGGACGACCGCGTGATCCGCATTTCGTCTGGTCAGAAACTGGATAACGACGGCTGGAACGTCTTCGCTCGCAAAGGTTTCCTAAGCGAATACCGCAAAGGCCGTCAGGTCGCGAATATCGATCTGCGCCCGATCGCTGGCCTGCCTGGTGCGCATAACCACCAAAACGCCTGCGCGGCCTATGCCGCCTGCCGCACGCTGGGCATTGCGCCACGCGTTATTGAAAACGCGATGCAGACCTATCCCGGCCTTGCGCACCGCAGCCAATTGATCGCCGAACGCAACGGCGTGCGCGTGATCAACGATTCCAAAGCGACGAATGTGGACAGCGCGGCAAAGGCATTGCAAGCGTTCAAAAACATTCGCTGGATCTGCGGCGGCCTGCAAAAAGAGGGCGGACTAGACGCGCTAACCCCGCATCTGGGGAACGTCGCCAAAGCCTATGTCATAGGCCGCGAGGCCGAAGAATTCGCGCGTCAGTTAACGGGCGTTGATGCCGAAATCTGCACCACAATGGACCGCGCTGTCGCTAGCGCATTGGCCGAGGCACAAAGCGGCGACACCGTCCTGCTGGCCCCCGCCTGCGCAAGTTTCGACCAATACGACAATTTCGAAAAACGCGGCGATGCGTTTGTGGACGCGGTGAATGATCTAATCAAATAAATCCCTTGGCTTTGGCCAAAGTAATAGTCGCGAGCGTAAACCCGTCTTCGATCTGTCCCGATGCAATGTCTGTCCACAGCTGACGAAGTGGAACAAACAGTACCTCTTGGGCTTCGTTCGTATGGGGGGCGACTGGCGTATCTGCTGGGATTGAAACGAAAAAAGCTGATATTCGCGATGACAATATAGCCGTGTTTGGGCGTAGGTGACCGATGTATTCAAACAGCGTTTCATCTACGTTTAATCCGGTCTCTTCCAGCAATTCACGTTGTGCGCATTGCACGGCCGTTTCGCCTGAATCCGCGTATCCTCGCGGAATTTCGAACGTAGATGGCTCTGCATGTTCAAATTGGGCGGGGCGTTGCATTTTTAATGCCGCTACGGTGTCGCCGCGCAGGCAAAGAACGACAGCGCCCTGCGTGCTGTTGGGTTCTTCTAACCAATGGTAATTGCCTTCACGCCGTACGCGGAACCAATTGTTTTCGTAGAGGATCATTTGATTTCTACTCCGATCTTGCGGCTAATCACTTTGTTCAATCCGAACCAATTTTTCCGAGAGGCCCAATCGTGGCCCTTTTCAGTTGCTTTGTCTTCAATGTAACTGATCGCTTCGTCCGTTAGGAATTTCATCAGCTGGCCCGCCCCCATGGCGGTGATCAGATCAAAGGCTTTCATGCCGTAACCGATATATTCATATTGTTTGCGTAAGCTGCGCAAACGAATTCCGGTGTCCAAAAATGCAGCCGGAATAGTTTCGATGCCCGCCATCTGGTCCAGCGCAAAGGCTTCGCCGTGGTCAATGAATAGCCCGTGATAGGCGGTATCGATCACCTCTAGCTTGAACGACGATTGCATCTCATGTGGTAATTCTTCGGCGGCCTGATACCACATGGATCTAGAGTTCAAGGCAGGTGCCATCTGCAACAGATGTTCTAAAGGCTCCTGATATTCTGGGCTTTTTTGTTGGAAATCCTTCAGCGTGCTGCTGGTTATGATGCTATCGCTTAGGGCCGTTGGCTGCAGGGATATGTTGCCGATTTTCAGGCCATAGCCCCGTATAATTCCGTCGAGCGTGGACAATTCATCCTTTAAATCCCAACGTTCCAGCCGTGATAGCTGACCCTTGGGGGTGCCTTTGTAACGGTTAAGGATGTAACCTTCGGGCAAGGAGTCAAAAAAGGCAGAGATGCTTTCAGAGCCATTCGACCATGGCGACCTGATTTGCAGCGTTCCTGCGCCATCCCCGTCGAACCAGCGCCGTACATTGGGGCGGGACAGGACCTCGATAAACGCTGGGTTGTCGAGCAGCAGCGAAGGCGTCAGCACCACGCCGCCGGTCAACAAAACCCCAAGCATGAAACGTTTTTCGATTTCTTGTATAGCCAAGCGCCGCACAGGGTCGCAATTGGCAAGAAACATGGGTGATTTTAACAGCATTCTATGCGCCGCTGATCGCGGTTCCCGCAGCATAGGCCGATGCCCATGCCCATTGGAAATTATAACCGCCTAGCCAGCCGGTGACATCGACGCATTCGCCGATGAAATACAGGCCTTTGTGGGTTTTGGATTCCATGGTCTTCGATGACAGGTAATCGGTGTCGACGCCGCCCAATGTGACCTCGGCGGTGCGGTAGCCTTCGGTGCCGGATGGTTTGACGTGCCATTGGCGCAAGGCCGTTGCCAGATCGTCAATCCGTTTGTCGGACCATTGGGCGCAGACGTCCGTCAGTGCAAATTCATCTGCCAGATGGTCGATCAGGCGGGACGGTAGGACGCTGCCCAAAACCGTGGTGACCGCCCTGCGCGGGTGATCAGTGCGCGCCTTTTTCATATGGGCGACGATGTCGATTGTGGGGATCAGGTTGATGGTGATGTCTTCGCCTTCGTGCCAATAGCTGGACACCTGCAGCATCGCGGGGCCGGACAGACCGCGGTGGGTGCACAGCAGCGCGTCGGCGAATTCCGGCCCATCGTTTGCGCGCGCCAGCACAGGCGCCGAAATGCCCGAGATGTCCGCGAACCGCGCGTCCGAAAATGTGAACGGGACCAATGCAGGGCGGGTGTCTGTCACAGGAATTCCGAAATCTTCGGCGATTTTGTATCCGATGCCCGTCGCGCCCATTTTCGGGATCGATTTACCGCCCGTTGCCACGACCAGATTGTCGGATGTGATCACCATGTCCTGCCCGTCTCGGGTCACGCGGGTGCGGTATTGGCCGTCAAACGTCACGTCGATCACGGCGGTTTTCAGCCACAGTTTCGCGCCTACTTTGTCCATCTCAGACCGCAGCATGTTGATGATATCTTTGGCAGAATTGTCGCAAAACAACTGGCCTTGGGTCTTTTCGTGCCACGCGATGCCATAGCCCGATACCAGCCCGACGAAATCCCACGGCGTATATCGCGCCAGCGCCGATTTGCAGAAATGCGGGTTTTGCGACAGATAGTTTTTCGCGGTGGTTTCCAGATGCGTGAAATTGCACCGACCACCGCCCGAAATGCGGATTTTATCGCCTGCGGTTTTGGAATGATCCACAACCAGCACGTCATCGCCTGCGTGGGCCGCGCAGAACATACCGGCGGCACCGGCACCCAATATCAGCGTTTTAACTTTCATAATCGTCAAGTCGCGCGAATTGCCCGCCAAATCAAGCGCCGATTTCCCCGTTATTTTCCCTAGCGTTTGTAGCTCTGCGTTGCTAGAATCACCCTCAGATCCGGCAAACGGACGATTTTGAGGCAATTAGCGGTAATTAGGTCCATGACAGAGATGGTTTATGGGTCGATCCCAGTGCAAACTGGTGATCCGATCCTTCCTCGTTGGTGGCGCACCATTGATAAATGGACGCTGACCTGTGTGATGATGTTGTTTGGCGTTGGCCTATTGTTGGGCTTTGCGGCGTCGCCGCCGTTGGCTGCGCGCAACAATCTGGACCCGTTCTATTACGTGATGAAACAGGCCCAATTCGGCGGTCTGGCGATGATCGTGATGTTTGTCACATCGATGATGTCGCCCAAATTGGTGCGCCGTCTGGCGACATTGGGGTTCATCGCGGCGTTCATCGCGATCATGCTGCTGCCCTTTATCGGTACCGATTTCGGCAAAGGCGCGACGCGCTGGTTGTCGCTGGGCGGTATGTCGGTGCAGCCATCTGAATTCCTGAAACCCGGTTTTATCATTGTCGCGGCGTGGCTTATGGCTGCCTCGACCGAGGTTGCGGGCCCTCCGGGGAAACAATATTCGTTTGTTTTGACGGCGGTGATCTGTCTGATCCTAGCGTTGCAGCCTGATTTCGGTCAGGCCTGTCTGATCTTGTTCGGATGGTGCGTCATGTTCTTTGTCGCGGGGGCACCGATGCTGTTGCTTGTGGGCGTGGCTGGTGCGACCGTTTTGGCGGGCAGCTTTGCCTATATGAATTCCGAACACTTTGCGCGCCGGATCGACGGGTTCCTAAACCCCGAAGTCGACCCGCGTACCCAGCTGGGTTACGCCACAAACGCCATCCGCGAAGGCGGCCTGTTCGGCGTTGGTGTCGGCGAAGGTCAGGTTAAAATGAGCCTGCCTGACGCGCATACCGATTTCATCATCGCCGTTGCTGCCGAAGAATACGGTATGATCCTAGTTCTGGCGATTGTCTCGCTATATGCGGTGATCGTGATCCGGTCGCTGTTTCGCCTGACCAAAGAACGCGATCCGTTCATCCGTCTGGCGGGCACGGGTCTGGCCTGCATGTTTGCGGTTCAGGCGATGATCAACATGGGCGTTGCAGTGCGTTTGCTGCCTGCGAAAGGCATGACTTTGCCGTTTGTGTCCTATGGCGGGTCGTCTGTTATCGCATCGGGTATTGTCTGCGGCATGCTTTTGGCGTTTACCCGCAGCCGTCCTCAGGGACAGATTGGTGATATTCTGATGAGAAGGGGCCGCTAAGTATGGCACCACTATTGGTCATCGCCGCCGGAGGCACCGGCGGCCATATGTTCCCTGCCCAAGCCCTAGCCGAAGCGATGCTGGCAAAGGGGTGGCGGGTACAGCTGACCACCGACGCGCGGGGCGCCCGATATGCGGGCGGTTTCCCTGATGCGGTCGAAATTATTGAACTGAAATCGGGCACCTTTGCCCGTGGCGGCGCGGCTGCGAAACTAATGGTGCCGTTCCAGATTGCGGGCGGCGTTGTTTCGGCCGCGTTCCGTATGATGCGCAGCAAACCTGCGGTGGTTGTCGGCTTTGGCGGGTATCCGTCGATCCCTGCGATTGCGGCGGCGACCCTGCTGGGCAAACCGCGCATGATCCACGAACAAAACGGTGTTCTGGGCCGTGTGAACCAGATTTTCGCCAAACGCGTGGATGCGATTGCCTGTGGCACATGGCCAACGACATTGCCCGAAGGCGTCGAAGGTCAGCACACCGGCAACCCCGTGCGCAGCGCCGTTCTGGACCGCGCGGGGGCAGGGTATATTGAGCCGGGTGACTACCCGATGTCGATCCTGATTATGGGCGGATCGCAGGGCGCGCGCGTTCTGTCTGATCACGTGCCGGCGGCGATCACGTCCCTGCCTGAACACATCCGCCAATACGTCCGCGTCATCCAACAGGCCCGCCCCGAAGACATGGATCGCGTCACTGCGGCCTATGCAGATGCTGGCATGCAGGCCGATGTGGAACCGTTTATTCACGACGTTCCAGAAAAAATGGCCGAAGCGCAGTTGGTTATCAGCCGCTCGGGCGCGTCATCCGTTGCGGATATTTCCGTTATCGGGCGTCCTGCGATTTTGGTGCCTTATGCTGCCGCGACCGCAGATCACCAAACCGCCAACGCCCGCGCGCTGGTCCAATCGGGCGGAGCCATCTTGATGCCCGAAAGCCAGCTGACCACCGACAGCCTGCGCGAACAAATCGAATTGGTTCTGTCGAACCCCCAAGGCGCCGCGCAAATGGCCGCAGCCGCGCTGTCGTGCGGTATGCCCGACGCCACAGAAAGACTTGTCAGCCTCGTAGAAGAGCTGGCCAATAAAAAGAAAGTACAGTCATGAACGCAGCACGTACCAAACTGCCCACCGATGTGGGTGCCATCCATTTTGTCGGCATTGGCGGTATCGGTATGTCGGGTATTGCCGAAGTTCTGGTGAACTTTGGCTACACCGTTCAGGGCTCTGACGCGAAAACATCGAAAATCACAGATCGTCTGGCATCCATGGGCGTCACCATTTTCGAAGGTCAGTCATCGCAAAACCTGAACGACGCGCAGGTTGTTGTGATTTCGTCGGCGATCAAACCAGGCAACCCCGAACTGGACGAAGCCCGCCGTCGCGGCCTTCCGATTGTGCGCCGCGCCGAAATGCTGGCCGAACTGATGCGCTTGAAATCTAACGTGGCTGTTGCGGGCACCCACGGCAAGACGACGACCACAACGATGGTGTCGGCGCTGCTGGACCACGGCCAACTGGACCCGACCGTTGTGAACGGCGGTATCATTCACGCCTATGGGTCGAACGCGCGCGTTGGCGAAGGCGAATGGATGGTGGTCGAAGCGGACGAATCCGACGGCACGTTCAACCGTCTGCCCGCGACCATCGCGATTGTGACCAACATCGATCCTGAACACATGGAACACTGGGGCAGCATCGAAAACCTGCGCCAAGGGTTCTATGATTTCGTGTCGAACATCCCATTCTACGGCGTTGCGGTTTGCTGCACCGACCACCCAGAGGTTCAGTCGCTGGTCGGGAAAATCAGCGACCGCCGCGTGATCACCTATGGTTTTAACGCGCAGGCTGATGTGCGCGCCGTGAACCTGACCTACAAAAAAGGCGTGGCGCATTTCGACGTGGCCCTTCAGGCCGAAGATGACGTGATCGAAGGTTGCACCCTGCCGATGCCGGGCGACCACAACGTATCGAACGCATTGTCGGCAGTTGCCGTTGCCCGCCATCTGGGCATGAAAAAGGATGAAATCCGCGAAGCTTTGGCCAAATTCGGCGGCGTGAACCGTCGTTTCACCAAAGTCGGCGAAGTTTTGGGCGGCGTGACCATCATCGACGATTACGGTCACCACCCTGTCGAAATCGCTGCCGTGCTAAAGGCCGCGCGCCAAGCGTCCGAAGGCCGCGTGATCGCCGTGCACCAGCCGCACCGTTATAGCCGTTTGCATTCGCTGTTTGATGATTTTTGCGCCTGTTTTAACGAAGCCGACGTTGTCGCCATCGCCGAAGTGTTCGCAGCGGGCGAAGACGTGATCGAAGGCGCAACGCGCGACGATCTGGTTGCGGGTTTGATCCGCCACGGTCACCGCCACGCCCGCGCGATTATTTCCGAGGATGATCTGGAACGTCTGGTGCGCGAACAGGCCCGCCCCGGTGACATGGTCGTATGTCTGGGCGCAGGAACAATCAGCGCATGGGCCAATAACTTGCCGAAACGGATCAAGGACTAATCAATGACAGGATCGATCTGGGCGGCACTGATTTGGCTATTGGCGGCGAATGTCGCTGGTTTGCTGCCCAGTCGTGATAATCATTGGACGCGCGCCTATGCGCTGATCGGGGTAGGTGTGCCAATCCTGATCTGGCTGATGTTTGATGGCCAATGGCTGGCGGCCGCTGGGTTTTTCGTCAGCGCTTTGTCGGTTCTTCGCTGGCCTGTGATTTATTTGGGTCGGTGGCTGCGTGCCCGCGTGGTTGGCTCTGGCGCAAAGACGGATTAAACGAACCTATGACTGTTGAATTTACCCTACCCGAAACCCGCGGCACCCTTACGCCGAACCGCCCGTTGGATAACCTGACATGGATGCGCGTTGGCGGGCCTGCGGATGTTCTGTTCCAACCTGCTGACGCGGATGATCTGGCCGATTTTCTGGCCACGTTGGATCCGTCGGTGCCTGTGTTCACGATGGGCGTCGGGTCAAACCTGATCGTGCGCGATGGCGGCATTCGCGGCGTGGTTATCCGTTTGGGGCGTGGGTTCAACGGTATCGAAATCGACGGCACAACCGTGCGGGCAGGGGCGGCGGCGCTTGATGCGCATGTGGCCCGCCGTGCGGCGGATCAGGGCGTGAACCTGACGTTCCTGCGTACCATTCCGGGGTCTATCGGCGGCGCCGTGCGCATGAACGCGGGCTGCTATGGTGAATATGTGGCCGATACGTTGGTTAGCGTCGATGTGATCCACCGCGATGGCAGCCGCGAAACATTGCCTGCGGCATCGCTGAACCTGCGCTATCGCCAGTCTGATTTGCCTGATGGCGCTGTGATCATCGGCGCTGAATTTGCGGCGACTGCGGGTGATCCTGCCGAATTGGTCACGAAAATGGATGCGCAGCTGCAAAAACGCGATGAAACCCAACCGACCAAAGACCGCACAGCCGGATCGACGTTCCGCAATCCTGCTGGTTTTTCCAG
Organism: Marivivens sp. ABH4_498; assembly: GCF_056160585.1. Lineage (NCBI taxonomy): Bacteria > Pseudomonadati > Pseudomonadota > Alphaproteobacteria > Rhodobacterales > Paracoccaceae > Marivivens > Marivivens sp. ABH4_498. The sequence goes on along the minus strand of NZ_JBSWXL010000001.1, from coordinate 199,130 downwards.
TACAGGGCAGGCCGATGACACCCACGAATTAAAGGCGTGGAAGGTCATCGATGACGCGGGAATGCGCGGCGCTACGCGGGGCGGGGCGGTGATGAACGTCAAACATTCGAACTTTTTGACCAATGCAGGCGGGGCAACTGCCGCTGATTTAGAAGGTTTGGGCGAAGACGTGCGGAAAAAGGTTTACGATTCCAGCGGGATCACGCTAGAATGGGAAATCATGCGGGTCGGTGAACCGTCCGCATCGAGCAAATAAAAATAACAGGCGGTCAAGCACCCATAAAAATGGGGCTGATCATATATAATAGAACTGACGCACTACTAATAAGGTGCGCAATTTGAGGCTAGGGAATGTCGAGCGGGACACATCCCACAGTTGCTGTATTGATGGGCGGCCCATCTGCAGAGCGCGAGGTATCGTTATCCTCGGGGCGTGAATGCGCGAACGCGCTGCGCACCGCAGGTTTTGCTGTTGTCGAAATCGACGCAGGGGCGGATCTGGCTGCGCAATTGGCAGAGGCAAAACCCGATGTCGTGTTCAACGCGCTGCATGGCCGTTGGGGCGAAGATGGCTGTGTTCAGGGTCTGCTGGAATGGCATTGCCTGCCTTATACTCATTCAGGTGTCCTGGCTTCGGCGCTGGCTATGGACAAAGAAAAGACCAAAGAGGCGTATCGCGCCGCTGGTCTGCCTGTCGCTTCTTCGGTTCTAGCAACAAAATCCGAAGTCGCTAAGCGCCACATTTTATCCCCGCCCTACGTTGTGAAACCCTACAACGAAGGGTCATCCGTTGGTGTCTATCTGGTGCACGAGGCCGCAAATGCGCCGCCGCAGTTGTCCGATGACATGCCAGACACGGTGATGGTCGAAACCTTTGTGCCGGGGCGCGAATTGACCTGCGCTGTGATGGGTGATCGTGCGCTGGCCGTGACGGACATTCTGACCGACGGTTGGTACGACTACGACGCCAAATACAAAACCGGCGGATCGCGCCATGTGATCCCTGCCGAATTGCCTCAAGATATCTATGACGCCTGCATGGATTACGCCCTGCGCGCGCATCAGGCGTTGGGGTGCCGCGGCATGTCGCGCACCGATTTCCGCTGGGACGAAAGCCGCGGTTTGGACGGCCTGATCCTGCTGGAAACGAACACTCAGCCCGGTATGACGCCAACGTCGCTGGCGCCTGAACAGGCGGCCTATGCTGGCATCGATTTCCCATCGCTTTGCGCATGGTTGGTGGAGGACGCCTCATGCGGTCGGTAATTCGGTTTATCCTGCGCGGCATGGGCCGCGATCACTGGATCGAAAAATGGGACTACCGTTACGAACGCTGGATGCTGACGCCGCTGTATCGGACGCTGATCCGCAAAGGTATTCCGCTGGCGATTGGCGCAACGGCCGTCGCTATCGTATTTTCTGATGATGCGCGCCGTCAGTCGGTCGCTGATCTGTATGCAAATACCAAACGCGAATTTCAGCAGCGCCCCGAATTTATGTTGTCGGCGATGGCCGTCGATGGCGTTTCGGCGGAACTGGCGGCCGATGTGCGTGCGGTTCTGCCCTATGATTTTCCGCTGTCGTCCTTTGATGTCGATCTAGAGGACGGACGTGCCCGCGTCGAAGCGATCCCTGCTGTGCAGGATGCCACTCTGCGGATCAAACCGGGTGGCGTGATCGAGGTGTCAATCGTTGCGCGCGTCCCTGTCGCGGTGTGGCGTCAGAACGAAAGCCTGTTCCTGATTGATGGGGACGGGATGGTGATTGACGAAATCGCCAGCCGTGCGGACCGCCCTGATTTGCCATTGATCGCGGGTGACGGCGCCAAAGATGCGTTGGACGAAGCGTTGGAAATTTTTGCGGCGGCTGGTCCGGTGACATCCCGTATGCGTGGGCTTGTCCGTATGGGGGAACGCCGCTGGGATGTGATCATGGATCACGATCAACGGATTTTGCTGCCGACCGATGATGCGGTCACAGCATTTGAAAGAGTTATCGTCATGCAGCAGTCGCAGGACCTGCTGCAGCGCGATGTAGTAGTTGTAGACATGCGAAATGACGACCGGCCGACATTGCGGCTGGGCGAAACCGGTGTGGCCGAAATGCGCCGGATCAACGCTGTCGTAGCAGGGGCAGGTAGGTAATGAAGCAGTTGTACGAAACCCAACGCGCCATGCGGAATATGCGCAAAGCGGCGCTTCAGCGTGGTTTGATCGCGATTTTGGACATCGGAACGCACAAGGTGACCTGCCTTGTTTTGCGGTTTGACGGCCCTGAACGGTTCCGTGGTGCAGACGGTGTTGGGTCGCTGGCTGGCCAATCGTCTTTCCGTGTTATCGGTGCGGCGACAACGCAATCGCGCGGCGTGCGTTTCGGCGAAGTCGACGCCATGCAGGAAACCGAACGTTCGGTTCGCACCGCCGTGCAAGCAGCGCAGAAAATGGCGGGCGAACGTGTGGATCACGTGATTGCCTGTTTGTCTGGTGCGCGCCCACGGTCGTACGGCGTTGCGGGCGAGGTCGCTATCAACGGCGATACCGTTACGGATGCGGACATTGGCCGCGTTCTGGCAGCCTGTGATGTGCCTGACATCGGCGAAGGCCGCGAGGCACTGCACGCCCAGCCCATCAATTTCAATCTGGACCATCGCACCGGCATGACCGATCCGCGCGGCCACGCGGGCAACAGCCTGTCGACCGATTTGCACCTGCTGACGGTCGAACAATCGGCGCTGCAGAACCTGTTCCACTGTATCCGCCGCTGTGATCTGGAATTGGCTGGTATCGCGTCCTCTGCCTATGCGTCGGGGATTTCGTCGCTGGTCGAAGACGAACAAGAATTGGGTGCAGCCTGTATCGACATGGGCGCAGGATCGACCGGCGTGTCGATTTTCATGAAAAAGCACATGATCTTTGCCGATAGCGTTCGTATGGGCGGGCAGCATGTGACCTCTGACATTTCGATGGGCTTGCAAGTTCCGCAAACTTTGGCCGAACGGATCAAGACCGTGCATGGCGGCGTTGTCGCCACGGGCAAAGACGACCGCGAGAGGATCGAAATCGGCGGCAACACCGGCGATTGGGAACACGACCGCCGTACGGTGACCCGCGCGGAACTGATCGGGATCATGCGGCCTCGGGTCGAAGAAATCCTAGAGGACGTGCGCGAACGTTTGGACGGCGCTGGTTTCGAATATCTGCCGAACCAGCAGATCGTTTTGACGGGCGGTGCGTCGCTGATCCCTGGGCTGGACGGTCTGGCATCCCGCATTCTGGGCCAACAGGTGCGTCTGGGTCGCCCGATGCGCGTTCAGGGGCTGCCTCAGGCCGCAACAGGCGCCGCATTTGCCGCCGCCGTGGGCCTGTCGCTGTTCGCTGCGAACCCGCAAGACGAATGGTGGGATTTCGAAGTTCCAATGGACAGCTACCCGTCCAGATCGCTGCGGCGCGCGTTTAAGTGGTTTAAAGACAACTGGTAATACGCAAGATTTCGCCGATCACCCTACATCCAGCGATCAAAGCCCGCAAATCGTCGATATTTTGCGGGTTTTTGACGTTTTTCTGATGACGTTGCCTTTATGGCACGTTACTGTGGGGGGTAATTAGTGAAGAGTGCCCGATGGGACGGGCCCCATAACATACAGGCGGACAGAGTATGGCATTGAATCTCTCCATGCCCGGGAATGAAGAGTTAAAACCCCGGATCACCGTTTTCGGTGTAGGCGGCGCTGGCGGCAATGCCGTCAACAACATGATTGAACAGCAGCTGGAAGGCGTCGAATTCGTTGTTGCGAATACCGACGCGCAGGCGCTGCAGCAATCGCGCGCTGTATCGAAAATTCAGATGGGCATCAAAGTAACCGAAGGTTTGGGCGCAGGCGCGCGTCCTTCTGTCGGTTCTGCAGCTGCCGAAGAAAGCATCGAACAAATCGTCGATCATCTGGCTGGTGCACATATGTGTTTCATCACCGCTGGTATGGGCGGCGGCACCGGCACCGGTGCGGCTCCGATTATCGCGCAGGCTGCGCGTGAACTGGGCGTTCTGACCGTTGGCGTTGTGACCAAACCGTTCCAGTTCGAGGGCGGCAAGCGCATGAAGCAAGCTGAAGCAGGCGTTGAAGCCCTGCAAAAGGTTGTTGATACGCTGATCATCATTCCGAACCAGAACCTGTTCCGTCTGGCGACTGAAAAAACCACCTTTACCGAAGCTTTCGCAATGGCGGACGACGTTCTGTATCAAGGTGTAAAAGGCGTGACCGACCTGATGGTTCGCCCTGGTCTGATCAACCTAGACTTTGCTGACGTTCGTTCCGTCATGGACGAAATGGGCAAGGCGATGATGGGTACCGGCGAAGCCTCTGGCGAAGATCGCGCAGTAGAAGCCGCCGAACAGGCCATCGCAAACCCGCTGCTGGACGAAATCAGCCTAGAGGGTGCACGCGGCGTTCTGATCAACATCACCGGTGGTTACGACCTGACCCTGTTCGAACTGGACGAAGCAGCGAACAAAATTCGCGAAAAAGTCGATCCAGACGCGAACATCATCGTTGGTTCCACGCTGGATCCAAACATGGAAGGCAACATGCGCGTTTCGGTCGTTGCGACTGGTATCGACGCGTCGGTTGGCGTTGCGGATACTCCGCTGCCACGTCGTTCGATGTCGGCACCACTGACCAACACCGTATCGGCCGAAGCACCAGCCGCACAGCCAGCACCTGCGCCTGCACCTGCTCCGGCAGCAGCACCTATTGCGGCGGCAGCGGCAGCACCTGCAGCGGCGCCTGTTCAGGCGGCACAAGAACGCACATTGTTCGACGACCAGTTCCAAGCGCCAGAAGCTGTGGAAGAGGAATTTGACGCGTTCGAAGATACTTCGGATGATCTGCCTCCTCCTGCGTATACGCCGCGCGCAGAACCAACAATGGCACCTGCGGAATCGTTTGTTGCACCACGCGCACCAGCGCCAGGTACACCAAGCCAAGAGGCTTTGGCGCGTCTGCAAGCGGCGGTTAACAAAACCCCGTCGGCTGAACAGCCAGCTGCACCTGCGGCGACCCGCCCAGCGGCAGAGCCTGAGCAGCGCCGTGGTTTTGGCCTGAATTCGTTGATCGGTCGCATGACCGGTGGCGCACAAGAGGCTGAACAGCCAGCGCCGCGCGCACAGCCGCAGCCACAGGTTCAGCCAGCCCGCGAAGAGGCAAAACAAGCTGATCCAGAGCAGGAAAAGATCGAGATTCCCGCGTTCCTGCGCCGCCAAGCAAACTAAGTTTGGTGAAATATTAGTCAAAAGGCCGTCCGATTGGGCGGCCTTTTCGCTTTGTATACAGTGTTTTACTTCATCCAGCCCGAATGTTTCAGTCCGTTGCAAAGAGTGAGTTGAGGGTTTCGCCCCAAGATTTTACTTAATCTGTAACGAAAGGTGGCATACGTGCAGACTACTCTGAATACTCAAATTGCATTTGATGGTGTGGGGCTTCATTCGGGCCAACCCGCCCGTTTGGTGCTGCGTCCTGCAATTGCGGGAACGGGTATCGTTTTCCGCCGTGTTGATTTGTCGGGCGATACGACGATCCCCGCGATTTGGTCAAATGTCATTCAAGAGCCGCTAAATACCCGCCTTGAAAATGCCTCTGGCGTCAGTGTGTCGACAATCGAACACGTGATGGCAGCGCTGGCAGGAACGGGCGTTCACAACGTCATCTGTGATATTGACGGGCCAGAGGTTCCTATTCTGGACGGCAGTTCGGTGGAATTTGTGCGCAAAATCGTGACGACTGGTTTGCGCCGTCTGGGCGCACCATTGCGCGCCATTGAAATTCGCGAAGTTGTCGAAGTTGCACACGGTGACGCATTTGCGCGTTTGTCGCCCGCAACATCGTTGCAGATCGATTTCGAAATCGATTTCCCTGATGCTGCGATCGGCCATCAGGAAAAAACGCTGAACATGGCGAATGGTGCGTTTGTCCGCGAATTGTGCGATAGCCGTACGTTCTGTCGGAATTCGGATGTTGATGCGATGCACAAGGCTGGTTTGGCTTTGGGCGGAACCTATGAAAACGCGGTCGTCGTTGATGGGGATCGCGTGTTGTCGCCGGGTGGTTTACGCCACAGCGACGAAGCTGTTCGTCATAAAATGCTGGATGCTTTGGGCGACCTATACACCGCCGGCGCGCCTATTTTGGGCCGTTACACGGGGCATCGCGCAGGACATGCGTTGACCAACAAATTGCTATGCGCATTGTTTGACACACCGACCGCGTGGCGCTGGGTCAACTGTGATAGCTCGATCGCGGCGCGTCTGCCCGGAATGGGCGTGAATATTGCCGATCTGTCGGTTGTTGCCTGAACTGTGACCACGTCATAGGCAAAAGGCATTTTGCACCGCATTTTTCTATGCTAGACCATGTGCAAAGGGCGGGTTCAACACCGCCCCAATGTCGAGCAATAACGTCGAGGATCGTCATGGCACAGCTGAAAACGGGCCCATTGAAGCGGACCATTTTTGGATTGGCGGTTCTGTCTGTGACAGCCATTGCAGGGTGTTCGGGGTACGATCCCCGCGCCGAAGGTGCGTTGGAAACCTATACAGCCGAAGAAATTTATCAGCGCGGCGAATTCGAACTGGACCGCAATCAGGCGGATGATGCTGCGTTTTATTTCGGTGAAATTGAACGCCTGTATCCCTATTCGGAATGGGCGAAACGTGCGCTGATTATGCAGGCCTATTCGTATCACAAAGACAAAGATTACGAAAACAGCCGGTCAGCGGCGCAACGGTATCTGGATGTCTATCCGGCCTCTGATGATGCGGCCTATGCGCAATATCTGCTGGCGCTGTCATACTACGATCAAATCGACGAAATCGGCCGCGATCAGGGTCTGACGTTCCAGGCGCTACAGGCGCTGCGTGCCGTTATCGAACTCTATCCCGATAGCGACTACGCACAATCCGCGATCCTGAAATTCGATCTGGCGTTCGACCATCTGGCCGCCAAGGAAATGGAAATTGGTCGGTATTATCTAAAACGTGGTCATTATCAGGCCGCGATCAACCGGTTCCGCGTCGTGGTAGAGGCATTCCAAACAACCAGCCACACACCAGAGGCGCTGCATCGTTTGGTCGAAAGCTATCTGTCGTTGGGCCTGATCGACGAAGCCCAAACCGCAGGTGCGATTCTGGGGCATAATTATCAGTCCACCGAATGGTACGCGGATACTTACGCTTTGCTGACTGAAAACGGGCTGCAACCGAACCTCATCGGGGATAGCTGGCTGGCAGCCGTTTATCGCCAGATGATCCGTGGTGAATGGCTATAATCCAATAGGCGACCCATGCTGCGCGGACTAGATATTCGTGATATGTTGATTATCGACCGGTTGGAGCTTGAATTCCAACCCGGTCTAAACGTGCTGACCGGTGAAACGGGTGCGGGTAAATCGATCCTGCTGGATTCGCTCGGGTTCGTTTTGGGCTGGCGCGGACGTGCCGATCTGGTGCGACAGGGGGCGGCACAGGGCGAAGTCATCGCGCAATTCGACATAGGCCCCGATCATCCTGCTAATCCGATTTTGGCCGAAGCTGGAATCGAAGCCGACGATGAATTGATTCTGCGCCGCGTGAATACCGCCGAAGGCCGCAAAACCGCGTGGGTCAATGATCGCCGCGTTTCGGGCGAGGTATTGCGCAAACTGTCCGAGGTGTTGATCGAATTGCACGGTCAGCACGATGATCGTGGGCTGCTGAACCCGCGGGGTCATCGCGTTTTGTTAGATAGTTTTGCCAAGGTTGATACGCTTTTGTCCGCAACCCGTTCGGCATGGCGGGGCGTTGCTGCTGCACGCAAGGCATTAGAGGCCGCAGAGGCAAAGATCGCCGAAACCCGCGCCGAAGAGGAATTCTTGCGCCATGCGGTGGGCGAGTTGGACAAACTTGACCCTCAACCGGGTGAAGAGGCCGAACTGGATACCAAACGCCGGCTGATGCAAGGTGCCGAAAAGATTCGTAATGACGTGGCGCAGGCTTTGAATGCGTTGAGCTATGACGGGGCAGAGGGCGCTATGTCGAATGCCATGCGCTGGCTCGATGGCGCCGCCGACAAAGCCGAAGGCCGTCTGGATACTCCTCTCGCGGCTCTTGCTCGCGCGATGGACGAATTGGGCAATGCCCAACGCGGCGTCGAAGATTGCCTTGATGCTTTGGAATTTAATCCCGCCGATTTGGAACTGACAGAAGAACGGTTGTTCGCCATTCGTGGTCTGGCCCGCAAATATAATGTTCAGCCCGATGATCTGGCCGAACATGCAAATGGATTGCGGGCAAAGCTCGAGCTGCTTGATGGCGGCGAACGTGACCTCGCGGCGTTGAAAACCGCTATGGCGGCGGCTCAGGCGGCGTATGATGCCGCAGCGACGGAATTGACTGCCGCACGTACGGCTGCTGCGGCGCGGCTTGATGCTGCGATGGCAACAGAACTGGCGCCACTGAAAATGGAACGCGCTGTGTTCGTGACGACTGTCACGGCGACCGAGGAGGGGCCAGAGGGCCGCGACGAGGTCGCCTTTACCGTTGCAACAAACCCAGGTGCGCCGGCAGGGCCGCTGAATAAAATCGCGTCTGGTGGCGAACTCAGCCGTTTTCTATTGGCGCTCAAGGTGTGCCTGACCGACGAAGACAGCAGCGTCACGATGATTTTCGATGAAATCGACCGCGGTGTTGGCGGATCCACGGCAGATGCCGTTGGTCGCCGTTTGGCCAGCATTGCCAAAGCCGGGCAGGTGTTGGTGGTCACGCATTCGCCGCAGGTTGCAGCATTGGGTCAGCACCATTGGCGCGTTGAAAAACGGCAGACAGACACGCAAACCCTGTCGACGGTTGTGCCATTGGATGATGATGCGCGCGTTGATGAAATCGCGCGCATGATTTCGGGCGATCGCATCACGACAGAGGCGCGCGCGGCGGCCAATGCGCTTATTTCCGCAGCAACGAACTGATCCAAAGAAAATAGGCGGGCACTAGGCCCGCCTGATATTTCTGGAAAAAAGAACCAACAGCCACTCACGATTGTCAGAACGCACTATGTGTTTTGGACCCGAAGGTCAGAAGGAATAACTCTCTTTAATACCCCTTCAGGGTACCCCCGACGTGTAACGGTTTGTTAAAGTTTCTGGCTAATTTCGGAACAGATGCGAAAAACATCCCTGTTTTTGATTAATTTATGTGCACCCTGCCGTTTAAAGATGAGGCAATTGTCGGTTTGAACATGATCTTGGCCATGTGAATCGGTTAACACAGGCGCAAAAGGGCAGGAAAATGGCGCAAGGCAGTAATCGATTCTGGGGTGACGTTTGGTCTGTATCCGTCAATGACGCCAGACGCGCATGGGGTGGAATGCGATTTCGTGGCCCTGCTGCGGTCAAAATATGGATCGTTGCCTTATGTATTGGGATCGCCGGCGGTTTGATTGCCGTTGGGTTTCGGGTCGGCATCGAATCTTTGCAGTCCTTTTTGTATCAAACCGACCACATTCAAACGCTACATCGGTCTGCGGCGAGCCTGTCATGGTATTGGGTGATTTTGATCCCGATCGTCGGCGGACTGATCGTGGGATTGGTTCTGGATAGATTTACCCCAGATGGCCGTGTCCGCGCGGTGGCGGACGTCATCCAAGGCGCCGCACTGGACGATGGGCGCGTCGAACGCAAAGAGGGCATCGCCTCGGCCGTGGCAAGCTTTGTTACCTTGGCTATGGGCGGATCCTCTGGTCGCGAAGGTCCGGTTGTCCACCTTGCCGCTGTGATGTCGACGACGGCGGCCAAATGGCTAAAGGCGGATGGCATAACGGGGCGCGATTTGTTGGGCTGTGCCGTCGCAGCGGGCGTCTCAGCCAGCTTTAACGTGCCCATCGCCGGTGCCTTATTCGCGCTAGAGGTCGTGTTGCGCCATTTCGCGGTTCGGGCCTTTGCACCGATTGTGTTGGCCTCTGTGACCGGCACCGTGGTGAGCCGCATCATTCTGGGCGATGTGACCGAATATACATTGCCGTCAACGACCGCTTTGGAATTTTATGTCGAATTGCCCGCCTTTCTGCTGCTGGGTTTGATGTCCGGCATTGTTGGTTTCGCCCTGATCCGCAGCATTTTCTTTGCCGAGGCTGTCGGAACCGAATTGCAAAAGAAATTTGGCATCCCGCGGTATTTACGCCCTGCCTTTGCGGGCGCGCTGCTGGGCGTTATCGCGTTGAAATTTCCGCACATTATCGGCGTTGGGTATGGGATCACATCCGACGCTTTGGCGGGGCAGTTGATTTTCTGGCAAGCTGTCGTTTTTACGGTGGTCAAGGTGATCGCCGTCGCTGTCACCTTTGGTGGGCGCATGGGGGGCGGTATTTTTTCGCCTTCTTTGGTCGTTGGGGCGCTGTCTGGGTTGGCCTTTGGGCTGGTCGCGACTGCATTATTCCCGTCCATGTCCGGCAGCGCGACGCTGTATGCTTTGGCAGGAATGGGCGCGGTTGCGGCGGCTGTGTTAGGGGCGCCGATATCCACCGCTGTTATCGTTTTTGAATTTACGGGCGACTGGCAGACAGGTTTGGCGGTTTTGGTGGCTGTTGCCGCATCGACGGCGCTGACATCGCGGTTGGTGTCACGGTCATTTTTCCTGACGCAGTTGAACCGCCGCGGCGTGGCCATCGCGGCAGGGCCGCAGGCCTATCTGTTGTCCACCTTTGCCATTGCGTCCGTGATGCGGTCAAACGATCACCCTCGCGCGGCGGATTTCGACGCCTGTCAGGAATTGGTTCAGCAGGGCATCTATGTCGACATCGACGCAACGTTGGACACGGCCATGCCGCTGTTCGAAACAGCCGGTCAAAGCTTTGTTCCCGTGGTCAGAATGCAAAAAGACGCCCAACCGGATGTGCAGGGCGCCTTGTTTCATGTGGATGCGTTGCGTGCGTTTAACCGTGCCCTATCGGCGGTCACGGCCGAAGAACACGCTTAGACTTGTTCGACGGCAACTTTGCTGGTGTAGAACGCCAAATAGTCTTTGATCTGTGCGACATCCGCAGATGGCGATTCATAGGTCCATGCGGCGTCTTTGATCGGGCCGGATTTGGCGACGATGTTGAAATATTTGGCATCGCCTTTGTAGGGGCAGTGGCTGGTCGCGTCGGACGCATCCAGAAATGCCATAGCGATATCGCTGCGTGGGAAATAGATTACGGGCGCCATGTCGCCTTCGATCAATTCGAGCGCGTCAGAGCTTTCTCCCAATACTGCGCCACCGGCGCGCACGACCCAGGTTCCGCCAGCTGGACGGATGGTGATGTGATCGGCCATGTTGGCTTCTCCTTTAAAAAATGTGTCGCCACCATACGGGCGACATATGACAATCAGGCGTCAAAGCGGCGCACATGCCGCTTCGAGCCAGACTTTGACGGCAGGTGACAGGTTTGGTGCAACCTTGTCCAGTACCGTCGCGTGATAACTGTTAATCCACGTCAATTCGTCGCGGGACAACATGGCGGTGTTAATCAACCGCCGATCTAATGGAACCCAAGTCAGCGTTTCAAAACACAGCTGGCTGCGATGCGCATCGCCTGTGTCTAGCTGCGGTGCAGGCTGCACGGCGATCAGGTTCTCGATGCGTATACCAAAGGCGCCAGCGCGATAATAGCCCGGTTCGTTAGAAAGGATCATACCTTCGGTCAAAGGCGTTTCTGCGCGGCGGGACAACCCTTGGGGGCCTTCGTGAACGCACAAGAACGATCCGACACCGTGTCCCGTTCCGTGGTCGTAATCCAGCCCCGCCATCCACAACGGCGCCCGCGCCAAAGCGTCCAGATGATTTCCCCCAACGCCATGGGGGAAACGTGCGCGGCTGATCGCAATCATGCCCTGTAGCACGCGGGTATAGCAATCGCGTTCATCATCGCCCACGGTGCCAATGGCAATCGTCCGTGTGATATCCGTTGTGCCGTCGATATACTGTCCGCCGCTGTCCACGACGATCAGATCACCGTCTTGCAGTTCGCGGTTCGTGTCGCGCGTAACGCGGTAATGGATGATGGCGCCATTCGGGCCTGATCCTGCAATGGTATCAAAGGACACATCGCGCAGCGCATTGGTATCGCGGCGGAATGTTTCCAGTTTGCTGACCACGTCAATTTCCGTAATGCCCGCCGCGCCATCTAACCAATGTAGGAATTGGCACATCGCCACAGCATCGCGCAGATGTGCATCGCGTGCGCCCTGCAATTCAGCCGCGTTTTTGCAGGCTTTGGGCAGAACGCAGGGATCGCTGCCAATCTGCGCAATATCACCCAAACTGTTGCGGATGATGTCAGGACAGGTGGCTGGGTCGATCAAAACCGGGCCGTCCAAATCGGCAAGTGACGCGATAAACGCGTTTTGCGGTAGGACTGCGATGTCTGGGCCCAGATGATCCATGATATGGGTAGTTTTGGCGGGATCACAGAACAGGTGGCATGTGCCGTCGGCAAATAGCAGGGCAAAGCATTGCGGGACGGGATTGTGGTGAATGTCCGCGCCGCGAATGTTCAATATCCACGCGATTGAATCGGGCTGGGTCAGGACGGCTGCACGCACATTCGCGTCCCGCAACTCTGCTGCGATGCGTGCCCGTTTCGATGCGTGATCTTCGCCTGCGTATTCCAACGGTTGGACAAAAAACGCGGCGGTAGGGGCATCGGGGCGGTCGGTCCAAATGGCGTCGACCAAATTGGGCACATACTTCAACGTCACGTTTTTCGCGGTTTGGCGCAGGGCGTCGACATCGCGGACGGTATGTAGCCAAGGGTCAATGCCGATCACCGCCGATGGGGCATGTTCATTCAGCCAGCCGGCCAATGTGACCTCTGGCCAGTCGACGGGCGTAAACACATCCGCAACCTGATCGCGGACCTGCAAACGATAGCGGCCATCGACGAACACGCCGGCAATGTCAGACAGGATCGCAGCGAAACCCGCAGATCCGGTAAATCCAGTCAGCCATGCCAGCCGTTCATCGCAGGGCGCAACATATTCGCCCATATATTTATCGCTACGGGGTACCAGAAACCCGTCGATTTCGTGATCAGAAAATTGCGCACGCAGGGCCGCCAAACGCGATGGACCTTGGGCGCCGGAAAACGGCACGTCGAATGTTTGAAACACGGCTACGCGTTCCTTTCTGAATATGAATTAACCAGCGCGTTTCATGCCCATCACGCGGGCCCGCGCCCGCGGGTCGCTGTCAAACAAGCTGGCCAGTTGTTCAGTGATGGCACCAGCCAATTGGTCTGCATCCGTAATGGTCACTGCGCGGTCGTAGTAACGGGTCACGTCGTGGCCGATGCCGATGGCGATCAGTTCGACGGCTTTGCGTTTTTCGACCATGGCGATGACGTCGCGCAGGTGTTTTTCCAGATAATTGGCTGGGTTCACCGATAGGGTGGAATCGTCCACAGGCGCCCCGTCAGAAATCACCATCAGGATTTTGCGCTGTTCGGGGCGGGCCATGATGCGGCGGTGTGCCCATTCCAACGCCTCGCCGTCGATGTTTTCTTTTAGCAAACCCTCTTTCATCATCAGGCCCAGATTGTCGCGGGTGCGGCGCATTGGGGCGTCTGCGGATTTGTAAACGATGTGGCGCAGGTCGTTCAGACGGCCAGGCTGCAAGGGCCGTCCGTTGTTCAGCCATTGTTCACGCGATTGGCCGCCTTTCCACGCTTTGGTGGTGAAGCCCAGCACCTCGACCTTGACCGCGCAGCGTTCCAGCGTGCGGGCCAGAACGTCGGCGCAGATCGCCGCGATAGAAATCGGGCGACCCCGCATGGACCCTGAATTGTCCAGCAATAGCGTCACGACAGTATCGCGGAATTCGGTGTCTTTTTCGACTTTGAACGACAAAGGAGTCGTCGGGTTCGCAACCACACGCGCCAAACGGCCTGCGTCCAAAATGCCTTCTTCGCGGTCGAATTCCCAACTGCGGCTTTGCTGCGCCTGTAGGCGGCGCTGTAGTTTGTTGGCCAGACGCGAAACCGCGCCCTTTAGCGGTTCCAGCTGTTGGTCCAGATAGGCGCGCAGGCGTTCCAGTTCGGCGGGTTCTGCCAAATCTTCTGCGCCGACCTCTTCGTCGAATTCGCTGTTGTAGACCAGATAATCAGGGTCAGCGTCCGACACAGGCGGAGGAGGGGGTGGATCCATCGGGGCTTCGCCCTCTGGCATCTCGGTTTCTTCGCTCAGCTCGTCTTCGGCCATGTCATCGGCGCTGACTTGGGCCTGTTGTTGGTCCTGCTGCTGTTCCTGTTGTTGTTCGGGGGATGCTTCGGATTCTTGATCCTCTTGTTCATCCTCGCCGGTGGAATCTGGGTTTTCTTCTTCTTCGGCGTCTTCTTCAGCGCCGTCGTCCTGATCGTCTTCTTGATCGGGGTCATCGCCCAGCTGATCGCCGTACCCCAAATCGTCGATGATCTGGCGGGCGAATTTCGCAAACATTTTCTGATCGTCCAGCGCATCGGCCAGATTTTCCAGAGTGCCGCCTGCCTGATCTTCGATATAGCCGCGCCACAGGTCCATGACGTTTTCCGCGCCTTTCGGCAGCGGACGGCCCGTGGCCAGATGGCGGATCAGATAGCCAGCGGCGACGGCCAGCGGGGCCTCGCTCATGTTGGTGATCTGGTCGTAACCTTTGCGCGATGCTTCGACTTCGATTTTGGCGTCGATGTTGCTGGCGGTGCCGGGCATGTATTTTGCGCCGACCGCTTCGGTGCGGGCGATTTCCATGGCGTCGAAAATATCGCGGGCCAATTGGCCCTGCGGCGCATAGCGTGCCGCAACCGACGGGTCGTGGAATTTATGGCGCAGCGCCAGCGCATCCGCGGTGCCACGTGCCAGCAAAACCTCGGCTTTGGTCATGCGGCGGCTGACCTGCGGTAGACGCATGGAATCTTTGGTCAAACCCGGAGGGTCGACCGTAAAGTTGACCGCTAATTCGGCATCGTCCGCCATCACCTTGGTTGCTTCAACCAAAGCCTTTTTGAACGGGTCGGCGGGGTTGTCTGATTGCTTCATCTTTGCGGTCCACTTTGTCGTCGGGGGTAATCTAGACCGCGATATATCGGATGACCAGTGGGGGATGTCAGTTCAGCATCAGACCAAGGCAGGATTCCACTTCTTCTTGGGCACGTTTTAGCGCCCAATCCGCTGCTTCGGGGTCAAATGAAAAACTGGCCTGCGTCAACAGGCGGGCAT
Organism: Marivivens sp. ABH4_498; assembly: GCF_056160585.1. Classification (NCBI taxonomy): domain Bacteria; kingdom Pseudomonadati; phylum Pseudomonadota; class Alphaproteobacteria; order Rhodobacterales; family Paracoccaceae; genus Marivivens; species Marivivens sp. ABH4_498. Next base: position 183,882 of record NZ_JBSWXL010000001.1, on the reverse strand, counting down.
GCGCGTGTTTTGCATTGATGCGCCAGTTCAAAACGTCTGATGCCGTTTCGTCGCTAAGCAGCGTGAAAATCAGCGCATTCATTTGATCGCGCTGTGATTGTTCGATCCGTGGTTCCAGATCATTTGCCAGCCACTGATGTTCCCAATGCGCGGACAACCGACCCGAACAGGTCGCAAACAGACGCAAAGGGTCTTCGGACATCGCACTTGCGGCATGGGATGGGGTCGTCATCGTCAGCCACAAAAGGGTCACTAAGAGAGTTTTCAAAGTGGTCATGTTTTAAGCAAACATGACAGTTTTGTGACGATCAACGTAAACGTGCCAAACCTATCCGCCTGCACCCGTGGGGTGATCCGAACGGAAAACGGCCCACACCCGAAAGTGTAGGCCGTTCTAAGATTTTGTTCTGATCTACTGTTTTAGATCGCGATGCTTGCCGCGCTTTCAGGCAGTTCCTGATCGAAACAGCGCTGGAAAAACTCTGCAACGGTCTGGCGTTCCAGTTCGTCACATTTGTTCATAAAGGTGAGTCGGAACGCATACCCAACATCACGGAAGATTTCCGCGTTCTGAGCCCACGCAATCACGGTACGTGGCGACATAACGGTCGACAGATCACCGTTCATAAACGCGGTGCGGGTCAGGTCCGCAACGGTGACCATCTGGCTGATGGTTTTGCGGCCTTCTTCGTTGTTGTAGTGCGGCGCCTTGGACAGGATGATCGCCGATTCCGCGTCGTGCGATAGATAGTTCAGCGTGGCGACCAGCGACCAACGGTCCATTTGGGCTTGGTTGATTTGCTGGGTGCCGTGGTACAGGCCCGTGGTGTCGCCCAGACCTACGGTGTTCGCGGTGGCGAACAGGCGGAAGAACGGGTTCGGCGTGATGATTTCGTTCTGGTCCAGCAGGGTCAGTTTGCCGTCGGTTTCCAGAACGCGCTGGATCACGAACATCACGTCTGCGCGGCCCGCGTCGTATTCGTCGAATACAATCGCGGTCGGGTTGCGCAGCGCCCAAGGCAGGATGCCTTCGTGGAATTCGGTGACCTGTTTGCCGTCTTTCAGTTTGATCGCGTCTTTGCCGATCAGGTCGATACGGGAAATGTGGCTGTCTAGGTTGACGCGCACGGTGGGCCAATTCAGGCGGGCAGCGACCTGTTCGATGTGGGTCGATTTACCTGTGCCGTGATAACCCTGAACCATGACGCGGCGATTGTAGCCGAAACCGGCCAAAATGGCCAAAGTCGTATCACGGTCGAATTTATACGTCGGGTCGATGGCAGGAACGCGGTCGGTACGTTCGGCAAAGCCCTTGATCTTCATATTGCTGTCGATGCCAAAGACTTCGCGTACATCGATTTCTTCGGTCGGCTTTGCGTTTTGGTCGAGCATTTCAACCTTCCTTGCGTCTCAAATATCTTTGCCAGCAACATAGCCGGAGTTGCGCTGAGTAAAAGGGGGCATTGTCATGTTTTCCGTATCCTGCGCGAATGGTCGCAAAGGTGAAACAGTCCGTTTCTAAGATTTTGGTCGCAGTTGACCCTGCAATCTGTCACAGAAAACCGACATGGACTGGAATTTGCGCCATAGGGTCGCCCCGACCATCGCAAACCTGCAGGGGTTTGTTCCGCTGACATTAGGTGACCGCAATCTTGCGTGCGCCTTTGTCACCGCGATTGGGCTAAGCGCAATTATGGGATTACAGGCTATCGAAACATTCGGTGCCGATCACGCTTGGGTCCAATATCGCATCTGGATCGTCGCTGTGTCGTTGTCAGGCGGGTATATGGCGCTGCGTATCGCCAGCGATTTATTCGGTCATTGCGGCCTGCGCGGCGTGGCAAAGGCAATCGTTGGCGGTCTGTGGTTCACCGCATTGGTCGGACTGATCGCCGGATCATTCATGTTGCCGGTATTCGGCACAATGTTTGGCCCGTTTGCGATTGTGATGCTGATTATCGGATCACCATGGGCGGCGTCCATGTGGATCGCGGGCCTGTGGGCAATACATCTGATGATGCGGTGCTGGCGGACGGAACAGGATCGCCTGTTCGCCCGCCTGCGGTGATTATTTATCTTTGAAACTACGGCTGACCTTGATCTGGTCCCATGCCCAGACAACTTCGCCCAATTGTTCCTCTTGGCTGCGGTCGCCGCCGTTCATGTCGGGGTGCAGCACTTTGATCAACGCTTTGTAAATCTTGCGGATTTCGGCCTTGGTCATTGTGTCTTTGGCGTCCAGCACCTCTAGCGCACGGCGTTCGGTCGCGGGCAGTCGGCGGGTCGCGCCACCGTTTTTCGCAGGGTTACGCGTTGCATTGCCGCCCAGAACCTGATGCGCATCGTCAATGCCCAGACGTTCCCAAGCTTTTTCCTCGACCGATTTTTTGAACGGTTTGGTTTCGCGTTCCCACACCTTGTCTTTGGACATCTGGGCATTCAGTTCGGCTTCGGTTGTGCCGTCAAAGAAATTCCATTTCAGGTTATATTCGCGAATGTGTTCTTTGCAGAACCACAGGAATTCATCCAACACATCGGGCGATTTGGGCGCGCGATATTTTCCTGCTTCTTCGCAACCGTCATGGTCGCAGACGCGATTAGAGGATTCCACGGCGCCAGACATGCTGCGGCGGCCACGTGGATTTTTCTTTTTTGCGGCTGACACGGACATGTCAAAGCCAAAGGGATCTGGTTTGGGCATTCTATAGCCTTATCTTTCCGACTCGGACGTGGCAGTTTAAATCGTAGAACGACAGATTGAAGGGGGTCGTAAAAAAATATGTCGCTTGCAGAGCAAATCAAATCTCGTCTTGAAACCGGTCTGAACCCCGAGTCGGTCGAAGTGATCGACGAAAGCGAACAGCACATCGGTCATGCAGGATATCAGGACGGCGGCGAAAGCCATTGGCGCGTTATCATCAAAGCCTCGGCTTTGGATGAAATGACGCGCGTTGCCCGTCATCGTGCCATCCATTCGGCCATTGGCGCAGATATCATCGGTAAAATCCACGCATTGGCCATTGATATCCGTTGATCATTCAGCGGCGACATCCGGATCGTTCTGAACGGGCGTTTGGGGTGTCGCTGTGATCGTTGGCTGGCCGGATGAAACGGCGGCTTCTTTTTCGCGGCGAAAGACCAAAACAGACCGTTGAACGGTGGTTTTTTTCGCAAGGCCAGACCGTTCTTCGGCAGGCAGGGTGTCGGTGCGTTGGTATTCCCAACCGTCACGGCCCATTTCATTCATAACGTCTTGTAAGGCATGAGCAAAACGATCGTGTGCGGTTTTCACGCCTTTGACCTTTATCCCTTTTGATGGTGCAGGGATTACACGGTATTCAAAAACAGGCATCAGGGCCCCCCAATTTGTCGGCAAGCACTATAGCCTGATCCATGGCCAAGTCCAATAAGCCTGAAGCGTTGCAAAATAAAAAAGGCGGCTGATTGCCGCCTTTTGGAAACATTGTACTACAACCGATTATTCGGAAAAGGTTCCGATGTAGGCTGCGATGTTTGCCGCATCTTCTGGGCTGCGCACTTTGAACGACATGCGCGAACGTGCGCCGCCGTTGCCGGTTGTATCGCGAATCCATGCTGTAGGATCCATGATGTACTGCGCCAACGATTCTTCGGTCCATGGGCCCGAGGCTTCGCCTGCGGCAACCAGATCAGGGCCATAGCGGAAACCATCAACGGTGCCGGGGGTCTGGCCGATCATGCCATACAGATTCGGACCCGTTTTTGCGGCGCGGCCTGCCAAAACGTTGCCGTCAGCGTCGGCAATCACATGGCAAGATACACATTGGCGACCGAACGCGGTTTCGCCTTCGGATGCGTCTGCGTGGCCTTCGGCCAAAACGGACGTGCCTGTCAGGGCAAGGATCGATGCCATTTTAAGGAATTTCATGAGGTTAGCTCCTTTTGCTGTACCCGCGTCTGTGCGGGCTTGGCTGCTGCGGGCGATATTAGTCATATATTGCGCAAGGGAGAAGCCCCCCGCGCCAATCCGTCGCGTAATCCATATACGGGATGCAATGCGCTATGGATCATTTGACGGAAATTTGGCAAAGGGCCGCCATGGAAAATTTAATCCCTGCATGGATCGATGGTGTCTTAACGCCCGTGGACAAATTAGACGTCCACCAGCGCGGTTTGCGTCACCCTGCTGTCAGCGTGTTCATCACCAGCGACAAAGGGGTTTTGCTGCAGCAACGTGCATTGTCGAAATATCATACGCCAGGATTATGGGCGAACACCTGTTGCACGCATCCGCATTGGGGGGAACAGTCTTTGGACTGTGCCTATCGGCGGTTGGAACAGGAACTTGGCATTACAGGCGTGACGCTGGATCTGCGGGAACATGTCGAATACCGCGCTGATGTAGGCGGCGGGCTGACGGAACATGAATGTGTTGATGTGTTCGTGGGGCAGGGCGATCCGAACATCACTCTAAATCCAGACGAGGTCGAAGCGACGCAGTGGATGACCTTTGACGCGTTAGAGCGCGCAATTGAACAGGCTCCCGATACGTTTACGCCGTGGTTGCGCATTTATCTGGCCGATCATAAAGACGCGATTTTCGGCTAACGTCATAATGTGTATCTAACGCTGGACGTCGGTCCGATCCGCTGCATAATACGGTGTTCGGAGGACACACATGACGCAGGGACAGGACGACACGTCCGACAAGCTGTTAAAAGAGGTCGCGTCAGGATCACGCGCCGCTTTTAAACTGTTTTACGAACAACATTCGTCTTTGGTTTTCGGTGTTTTGTTGCGCATCACCCGCGACCGCGCCGCAGCGGAGGATTTGCTGCAAGAGGTGTTCGTCAAAGTGTGGCGGTACGCGCCAAAGTTTGATCCGTCAAAGGCCAAGGCGACCACATGGGTGATTTCGATCGCGCGCAATACCGCGATTGATAGCATCCGCAAACAAAACCGCCGCCCGCAAACTGATTTGATTGATGAACGGAACGGCGGCACGACCACATCCTCCGAAGACCTTGCGCTGAACGCCGATGTTGGGCGGAATCTGGCCCATTGTTTATCGCTTTTGGATGACAAACACAGCTGGGCTGTGCGCAAAGCCTATTTGGACGGCTATAGTTATCAAGAAATTTCCGATGCCTTGGGCACGCCGCTGAATACGGTGCGTTCTTGGCTTCGCCGGTCGCTAAAGCGGCTACGGGATTGTATGGATACCAAAGAATGACAGATCAAACCGATGATATCGCGCTTGCCGCTGAATATTCTTTGGGCCTGCTGGACGGGAATGCCCGCGATGAATTTGCGGCGCGTATGGTCAATGACCCAGCGCTAGCCGCATTGGTTGAAGATCTGGACGCTCAATTTGCAGGGCTGAATTACGAATTCCAACCCGTCCCTGCGCCGAATGTATTGCCGCAAATCGAACAACAATTGTTCGGAGACATCCGCAAACCGTTGATCGAACGGTTGTTCGCTGGATTTGCCTTGTGGAAATTGGCGCTGATTGGTGGTCTGGCTTTGGTTTTGGTCAAAGCAATACTGATCGTTACGTTAAAATAAAAAAACGTCGCGTCCACGCAACTAACCCCGCGTCCCCCGCGTATCTAGGATTGTAACTTCGCTTACACCTAACTCCGCCCGCGGGATCAACCCCCACCCACACACAACCGCGGGCGGCTTTTCTTTCATGGGGAAGGTCGGTCATGCACGAAGATTTGTCAGTACTTGCGGGCGAACATGTGTTGCGTCTGCATTCCCCCGTGACAAGGCGCATAATTTTCGTACGTTCGTTGTTTGATCATCGGCTAAGGGCCGAAATCCAGTCATGGGAATGCCGGATGGCCCGTCTGGATGAGGATTTTACGCCATGCCCGCCACCATTGGCTGCGTTTCAGAAAATCGAAGACCGTTTATTCAAACGGCCTTGGTACAGGCGGTTAGGATTTCCACATCTGTCACCAGTCCAGTGGATTGGCATTATCATCACTGGACTGATTGCTTTGAAATTAGGGCTGTTGTTCGTAATTGGCCGCTAAAGAGCAGCCGACATACGGTTAAAGATCGAATTCACGCCGTATAACGCGCCCATCGTCCCAACGAGCGTCGAAATAAGCGTGGTGATAAGCACCGTTTCCAGTCCCGCAAACCCGTTCAGCACAGCATAGAAACACAGCACAGTTAGTGGAATGTGAACGCCGACAAAACAAATCCCCATCGTTTTTAGGCGCATCGTACGCAGTGACTGTTCCATGAACATCTCCCCTAGTTCAAATCGTCCTTGATGATACTACGCCCGAATCCGCAAATTGGACGCGGACCCTATACGAAAGAGATGAAAAGATTCTGATGTGATTAGCAGTCACAAAAAAGGCGGCCACCGGGGCCGCCTTTTGTCGTCTATTTTGGTCCGTGTTACTGGGCCAGTTTTTTCATGACCAGTTCGTTGACCGTTTTCGGGTTCGCCTTGCCGCCCGTGGCTTTCATCACCTGACCGACGAACCAACCTGCCAATTTCGGGTTGGCTTTGGCTTTTTCAACCTGATCAGGGTTGTTGGCGATCACGTCGTCAACGGCGGCTTCGATCGCGCCGGTGTCGGTGACCTGTTTCATGCCGCGTTCTTCGACGATGGCTTCGGGGTCGCCGCCTTCGGTGTAGACGATTTCAAACAGGTCTTTTGCGATTTTGCCCGAAATGGCGTCGGACTGGATCAGACCGATGATTTTGCCCAGCTGTTCTGGCGAAACAGGGCTGTCGGTGATGTCTTTGTCGTCTTTTTTCAGGCGGCCAAACAATTCGTTGATGACCCAGTTCGCCGACAGTTTGCCATCGCGGCCTTCGGCGACTTTTTCGAAAAAGTCAGCGTTGGCCACGTCAGCCGTCAGGACCGATGCGTCATAGTCCGACAGGCCCATGTCGTTGATGAATCGGGCTTTTTTGTCGTCCGGTAGTTCTGGCAGCGATGCGGCGATATCATCGACCCACGCCTGTTCGATTTCCAGCGGCAGCAGGTCGGGATCAGGGAAATAACGATAGTCGTGCGCTTCTTCTTTGGAACGCATCGAACGGGTTTCGTTTTTGTCCGCGTCGTACAGACGGGTTTCCTGCACGATGGAACCGCCGTCCTCTAGGATCGCGATCTGGCGGCGCGCTTCGTAATCGATCGCGGCCTGAATGAACCGCATAGAGTTCATGTTTTTAATCTCGCAGCGGGTGCCCAGAACGCCAAAGTCGCCGGTTTCCATGAATTTTTCATAGTCGCCCGGTTTGCAGACCGATACGTTGACGTCGGCGCGCAGGTTACCGTTTTGCATGTTGCCGTCACAGGTGCCCAGATAGCGCATGATCTGGCGCAGTTTGCCGACATATGCTGCGGCCTCTTCTGGGCCCCGGATGTCTGGGCGCGACACGATTTCCATCAGCGCAACGCCGGTACGGTTCAGGTCAACGAACGACATGTTCGGATCCATGTCGTGGATCGATTTGCCTGCGTCCTGTTCCAAATGGATGCGTTCAATGCGGACACGTCGCGCGGTGCCGTTGCCCAGTTCAACCAGAACTTCGCCTTCGCCCACGATGGGGTGGTACAGCTGCGAAATCTGATAGCCCTGCGGAAGGTCAGGGTAGAAATAGTTTTTGCGGTCGAATGCGGACCACAGGTTGATTTCTGCCTTTAGGCCCAGACCTGTGCGAACGGCCTGTTCAACACAGCCTTCGTTGATGACAGGCAGCATGCCGGGCATGCCTGCGTCCACGAATGCCACGTTGGAATTCGGTTCGGCGCCGAACTGGGTCGAGGCACCGGAAAACAGTTTTGCTTTGGTCGCGACTTGCGCGTGCACTTCGAGGCCAATCACCAGTTCCCAATCGCCGGTCGCGCCAGCAATCGTTTTGGGTTTTGGGGCGTCATAAGTGAGGTCGAGCATATTCAGATCCCTTTTCGGCAACGGCCCTGTGTTATGGTTTTTGGCGCGGCGCGGCAAGGGGCGGTAGGCGCAAGTTGGCCGAAAATGACGCGGTTGATTCAAATGACTCGACTCAACACGGCCTGATTGGCACAGCTTTGGCCGTTATCAACAGTTTTGGTGTCGAAAGATGCGGGTATTTGGTTTGGTTCCTGTCTTGGCTTTGATGGGGTGTGCGGGGTTCGCGAACCCTACGATTGAAATAGAGCCAGAGCCGGCAGCGTTGCCGCTGATGCAATGGGACCACCGTCCCGAAGCCGAAGAATGGACAGAAACCACTCTGACCGCGATATCCACCATGGGCAGCCCGCTATTGGAATTGGTGCCCGAAGATATCGATGAATGGTGCCCCAATTATCCAGACGCGACAGAACCTGAACGCGCCGCATTCTGGGCGGGTCTTTTGTCGTCGCTGGCAAAACACGAAAGCACATGGAACCCCCGCGCATCTGGCGGCGGCGGTGCTTGGATCGGATTGGTGCAAATTGATCCGCGTACAGCGCGTGGGTACGGCTGTAACGCCCAAACCGTCGAAGAACTAAAGGATGGCTCTGCCAATTTGTCCTGCGCTGTGCGCATCGCCGCCGTAACAGTGCCGCGTGATGGATATGTCGGCACTGGCCGCAAAGGTCTGGCCGCCGATTGGGGCCCGTTTGTCAGTGATCGAAAACGGCAGGACATGGTCGATTGGACCAGCAGCCAGCCCTATTGCCAAGGATGAAAAAAGGCGCCCGCTGGGGCGCCTTTCGTTTTAGGCTTTGGCCATGCGGCCGACCATTTCGGCCATATCTGGGCTGATACCATCGGTTGCCAGAATGCGGTCCAGCTGCGTTTTGATGATCAGCTTGCGGCCTTCGTCATAGCGGGTCCAAGTGTCAAAGGCGGACGATACGCGCGCCGCCGTCTGCGGGTTGGCGGCGTCCAGTTTGATCAACCAATCGGTCAACAGGATATAGGCGCTGCCGTCTGCGGCGTGGAACCCAGCGGTGTTGGAAATCAAACCGCCGAACAACGACCGGAAACGGTTCGGGTTTTTCCAGTCGAAATCGGCGTGTTTGGTTAGGCCTTCGGCGATTTTGGCGGCATCTTGGGGTTGGCACAGCGCGGTTTGCAGGCTGAACCATTTGTCCATGACCAAACGGTCGTCTTTCCAACTATCCGCGAAATCGGCCAGCTCAGTTTCCGCCGCGCCGATTTGGATCAACGCGGATAGGGCTGCCAATTCTTGGGTCATGTTGTCGGCGGCTGCATATTGGGCGCGGGCGGCATCGCCGTTATCCATCAGACTGATCAGAGACAGCGCGGCATTGGTCAGCGCCCGTTTGCCGCCCGTTTCGGAGTCGGGTACATAGGCGCCTGTCACCTGATGCGTTTGATACAGCGTTTTCAATGTATCACCGCAGTGACGCGCAATCGCGCCGCGCAGGGCAAGACGGGCATCGTAAATCGCGGTTGGATCGGGAATGCCGCCTTTGGCTGCGATTTCTTGGCTTAGGTCGTCAATCGTTGGCAGCGCCAGCAGCAACGCGCGGAACGCAGGATCGGTGGTTTCGTCGTTCAACGCACGGTCCAAAGCGGCCAGATAATTGGCGTTTGGCGCGGCGCCATTTTCGATCATATCCAGCAGGGTTCCCCGCGCCAGCATGCGGCCCGATTCCCATTTGTTGAACGGGTCAGTGTCATTCGCCAGCAGGAATTCGCGATCCGCGTCCGATTGATCCTGATGCAGAACCACAGGCGCCGAAAAATCACGCAGGATCGACGGGATCGGTTTCGACGATAGCCCGTCAAAGGTGAACGTTTGTTCGCCTTCGGTCAGTTCCAACACTTGGGTCGGCAGAACTTCGTCCCCGTTTGGCGACAACAGTCCCACAGCGACAGGGATCACCATCGGCTGTTTTTCGTCCTGACCGGGGCTGGGTTTGTGGGATTGGCGCAGGGTCAGCGCATAGGTGCCGTTGTCATAGCTGTCGGTCACATGCAGATGCGGGGTGCCCGCCTGCGAATACCACAGTTTGAACTGCGACAGATCGCGGCCTGTGACATCCTCGAACACCTGTAGCCAGTCTTCGATCGTGGCCGCATCGCCATCGTGGCGGTCAAAATACAGGTTCAGCGCTTTTTTATAGGCCGCATCGCCAACCAGCCGTTTCAGCATGCCGATCACTTCTGCGCCTTTTTCATAGACGGTGACGGTGTAGAAATTGTTGATCTCGACAAAGCTTTCTGGCCGGACGGGGTGGGCCAAAGGCCCTTGATCTTCGCGGAATTGGCGCGCGCGCAGAGTGATCACGTCGTCAATGCGTTTGACTGCATGGGACCGCATGTCGCCCGTGAATGTCTGGTCGCGGAAAACGGTCAGACCTTCCTTTAGGCACAGCTGGAACCAATCGCGGCAGGTGATGCGGTTGCCTGTCCAGTTGTGGAAATATTCGTGGGCGATGATCGCTTCGATCCGTTCAAAATTCGCGTCGGTCGATGTTTCGGGGGATGCCAAAACGCAGGACGAATTAAAGATGTTCAGACCCTTGTTTTCCATCGCGCCCATGTTGAAATCATCAACGGCGACAATGTTGAACACGTCCAAATCGTATTCGCGGCCATAGACGTCTTCGTCCCATTTCATGGACCGGATCAGCGCACCCATGCCGAATTCACATTTGTTGATATCGGCGGGGCGGACCCAGATGTTCAGTTCCACATCCTTGCCCGACATGGTGGTGAACTGACCCGCGTGGTTGACCAATTCGCCCGCGACCAGCGCAAACAGATACGCAGGTTTCGGCCAAGGGTCGTGCCATTCTGCCCACCCGTCGCCAGATCCCTGCGGGTTGCCGTTCGACAGCAGCACAGGCATGTCCGATTCAATGCGCACGGTGAACGGCGCCATCACATCAGGACGGTCGGGATAATAGGTGATTTTGCGGAACCCTTCGGCCTCGCATTGGGTGCAGTACATGCCGCTGGACATATACAGACCCTCTAGCGCGGTGTTGGTCGACGGGCTGATTTCAACCTCGGCCTGCCACGTGAACGGACCATCGGGCACGTCAACTTCGATACCGCCCGAAACGGTGCGATAGCTGGCCGGTTCACCGTCAATCGCCGCACTGATCAGCGCCAGATCTTCGCCATGCAGAAACATCACGCCATCCGCCGCGTCCGTCGGCGCGAATTGGATCCGCGACACCACGCGCGTCGCCGTTGGATGCAGCGCAAAGGTCAGATGAACATCCTCAACGACGTAAGCGAAGGGTTTGTAATCCTTCAGATAAATGGTCTGCTTTGCGTCGTCTTTCATCGCCGTCTCCAAAGTCGTGAATTGAATATCAGTGCAACTGTTCTAGCTAGGTATGTCGAAGAGCAATAGGCTTCAACGCTTTTGATCAAATTAACTGAAAGGATAGACATATGTCCGCTCCTGATACCAATATTGAAAAACAGGAACGTCAACACAAACCATCGCTGTGGGGTATCAAACTGGCCGCTGCGGTCGGTATTTTGATGCTGGTCGCCGTTTTGGGCGGCGCGTTTTCCAACGCCGAAGGCCCAGATGCCGAACCCGCGGCAGTCGCGACCTATTAACCCCCATGACAGCAATCGTTTGGTTTAAACGTGACTTGCGATTGCACGATCATCCGGCGCTGGCCCATGCTGGCGCCGGAGCCGTTTGTACATATATTTTCGAACCCGAATACTGGACGCTGCCCGATACCTCGGGGCGGCAATATCGGTTTCTGGTGCAATCCATTTTGGACTTACGAGGTGAATTGCGTGCACGCGGTGCCGACCTGATCATTCGCGTGGGCGATGCGGTCGAACAATTGGCAAAACTGGTGCGCGAAACGGGCGCCGATCGGGTCGTCGCGCACGAAGAAACCGGAAACGCGTGGACCTATGCCCGCGATCTGCGCGTGATCGATTGGGCCCGTGCGAATGGGGTGCAGTTCGATGAATACACCCAATGCGGCGTCAAACGGCGGCTAGGCGGGCGTGGCCGATGGCAGACGCAACGCGATCAGTTCGTGGCGCAGCCCATTTTGCGTGAACCCGCTGTGTTGCGCTGTGATCTACCCTCTGATCCGATCCCTGATGGCCCGCATGATCCCTGCAATCCGCAATCGGGTGGTCGCGCCGCGGGGCTGGACCTGATGGACAGTTTCCTGACCCGCCGCGGTCGTAATTACCAACGCGCCATGAGCAGCCCTTTGGACGGCGAATGGGCCTGTTCGCGGCTTTCGCCCCACATCGCGCTGGGCACCTTGTCGATCCGCGAAATCGTGCAAACCACGGCACGCCATCAGGCAGGCGCTGGGGCAGGGTGGGCAAATAGTTATCGGTCGTTTCAGTCGCGGCTCGCGTGGCGCGATCATTTCGTCCAGAAACTAGAAGACGAACCAGAAATCGAAACCCGCTGCATGAACCCCGCGTTCGAAGGTCTGCGCGAACCCAACCCCGACCGATTGCAGGCATGGGCGGCGGGCGAAACGGGCCTGCCTTTTGTTGATGCCTGCATGCGATCGCTGAATGCCACGGGCTGGCTGAATTTCCGGATGCGATCCATGGTCATGAGCGTCGCCAGCTATCACCTGTGGATGGACTGGCGCGCCCCCGCGTTGCATCTGGCGCGGATGTTCACCGATTATGAACCGGGCATTCACTGGTCACAGGTGCAGATGCAATCGGGCACGACGGGCATTAATACGCCCCGTATCTATAACCCCATCAAACAGGGCAAAGATCAGGATCCAACGGGGGCCTTTACCCGCCGCTGGGTGCCCGAATTGCGCGATGTCCCTGATGCCTACCTGCAGGAACCTTGGCTATGGGCCGATGCAGGCCAAATTCTGGGGCGGACCTATCCAAACGCGATCGTTGATCCCGTGCGCGCCGCCCGCGAGGCGCGCGATCGCATCTGGTCGGTCAGGCGCAGCGGTGACGCGCGCCACCATTCCGCCGCTGTGATCCGCAAACACGCCAGTAGAAAAATGCGCAGCCCGCGCCGCAAACCTGTCGATAAAAATCAACTAAGTTTCGATCTGTAATGCCCAAAGCCGTCAAAAAATCCGACCTACCGCAAAAAACCTGCGCAACCTGCGGACGTCCATTCACGTGGCGCAAAAAATGGGCAAAAGTCTGGGACGAGGTCAAATATTGCTCTGACCGCTGCCGATCAAAGCGTTAGGGCATAGGCGTCCAGTTGTTGGGCCACGATCCCCCAGCCTTCGAAAAATCCCATTTCTTTGTGGCTCTGTGCGGCCTCTTTCGTGCGATGACGGGCCGTCGCCGTATACAATGTGCCGCCCTGTGGATGATCCGCAAATTCAACGATCGCGGTCAGAAATGGATTTTCTGACGGTACCCAGCCTTCGCTGTATCCGTCGGTCGTCACCAGCCGTATTTGGGGGATGAGTTCCAGAAAAACACCATTGTTCTCTATGGTATTACCGTCAACCTCAAAGGTGGTGTTGAACCTACCGCCAACGGTCAGGTTCAGATCGCAGGCGGTGATCTTATGTGGTTTCGGGATGAACCAATGGGGGATGTGTTCGGGCGTTGTCCATGCCGCCCACAGCTGCGCACGCGATGATTTCAGATGAACGGTAAAGCTAAGGTCAAGGTCGTCGCGCAGGGTCATGTTCCACCTATTGGTTTGCTAACCTCAGCTTGGTCACAGCATCATCGCCCGCTCAAGTGCAAAAACGCAGAGGTTGATGTTCTTTCACGGGCTCTTTTCAATTCGTGGGGTCCGCCATATCGTTAATACGAAAGGCAAGGTGACCCATGACGCGACCCGTAATCGGTATTATCGGCAACCCAGCGATGTTGAATGAAACCTATCCGACCCACGCGGGCGGTACGATGAATTCATGTGCCGTTGCAAATGTGTCGGGCGGGATCCCCATGATCATTCCAGCGGACCCCGATTATGTCCGAGTCGAGGATCTATTGGATGTCTGCGATGGATTTTTGCTGACGGGCGGACGCCCCAACGTGCACCCCACAGAATACGGCGAAGAACCAACCCCAGCCCACGGCGAATTCGACCAATGCCGCGATGCTGTGACCCTGCCGTTGATCCGCGCCTGCGTTGAACGTGGTCAGCCCGTTTTCGGTATTTGCCGCGGGTTCCAAGAGGTCAACGTCGCAATGGGCGGCACCCTTTATCCCGAAATCCGTGATCTGCCGGGCCGCGACAACCACCGCATGCCCCCCGATGGCACGATCGAAGAAAAATTTGCCCTGCGCCATATCGTGACCGTGACCGAAGGCGGCCCGTTCCACAAACTGTTCGGCACGACCCAAGTGATGACGAATACGTTGCACGGGCAGGGGATCAAGGATGCGGGCAAACGGATCGTGATCGACGGCTACGCGCCCGATGGCACACCCGAAGCGATCTATGTCAAAGACGCGCCCGGTTTCACCATGTCAGTCCAATGGCACCCCGAATGGAACGCGGACAATGATCCCGTGTCTCGGCCGTTGTTCACTGCATTCGGCGACGCGGCACGTGCGTGGAAATCGGCCAAAGAACACCGCCGATCCGTCGCTTGATCCTATGGTCAAAATCGATCTGTTAGCGTAATCATTTCCCAACCGGTGGGAGGAGACACGCATGAAACGGTCACGGATCAACGATATTATGGCACATGCGGATGATATGATCCGCAGCTACGGATTCACTTTGCCGCCGTTTGCCTATTGGACGCCCAGCGAATTTCAGCAAAACGCAGATAGTGCGCGGCACGTAATTGATGCGCGTTGCGGGTGGGATATCACCGATTACGGCGATGGCGAATTCGACCGTATGGGCCTGTTTTTGTTTACCCTGCGCAACGGCCTATTGTCTGATCTGCAGCGGGGCGGGGGAATGTGTTATGCCGAAAAGCTGCTGATTTCGCGTCAGGACCAGCTGTCACCAATGCACACCCATGTCATCAAAGCCGAAGATATCATTAACCGCGGCGGCGCGATGTTGGTGATCGAACTGTTCGGGTCCGATGACAACGGCAATTTCGCCGATGACCGTGGCGGCACGGTGTATTGCGACGGCATCCGCGTGGATTATGCGCCGGGGCAAAAACTGGTCCTAGCCCCGGGCGAAAGCGTGACTTTGCGCCCGGGTGACTGGCATGCGTTCTGGGGCGAAGGCGGCGATGTCCTGATCGGAGAGGTGTCGACCGTTAACGACGACGAAACCGACAATATTTTCCGCGAACCCATTGGCCGATTTGCCGACATCGAAGAAGACGTCGATCCGACCCATTTGCTGGTCAGCGATTATGCCAACTGGCTGAAATAAAAAAGGCGGGGATTTCCCCGCCTTTTCTTATGCGTTCAGCAGCAACGCTTCGTGTTTTTTCAGGCAGCGGCGGGCGGTGTCGCCATAGCTGCCTGGCATTGACCGCAGATCTGGGAAAATCTGGAACAGTTCATCGCGTGCTTCGTCTGTGATCGCCGAAAGGCCGATATCACCTGGGTGGAAACTTTCGGATGCGGCGCCTTCGGCGAATACGATTTCGTGCTGGTCGAACAGCATGTGAACGTAGGTGACCATGCCGCCTTCTTCGCGGGTGACCAGTTTGTCGTCGACCAGATGTTTGGCCGAAATCAGAACCTCGCTATCGCCGAACAGCAGTTCGGAACGGTAGCCTTGGAACAGCATGCGGTGCTGCGGGGATACCAGCAGATCGCGTTCCTGACCTGACACCACACCCGGACGGATGCGGATCGGCGCAAAGCGATCAACCGCAGGCACGGTGCGCTGTTGGATCCAACGGATTGGCTGCAGACCGTGGTCGCGGGTGACAACCAGATCACCGACTTTCAGCGTTTCAATCGGACGAGCGCCCTGCGGGGTCACAATGCGCGTACCCGGTGTAAAGCAGATGATGTTTTCGATTTCCGAAAAGTTCAGGATCGTGCCGTCGTCCAGCGTGATCGAACCCGAATAGCTGCCTGTGCCGTCGTCGGTGGCGTTCAGGGTCGACCAATCGCCCAGCGTGCCCAACTGTAGGGTGTCGCCGCCAGTTTCGGAACCCGCGCCACCGTCGATGGTGATCGTGCCGTTCGACGTTTCGGCGTAATCGGCCAAGATGAATGTATCGTCGCCTGCGCCGCCCGAAACATCATCGCCTTCGGCAAAGGTGACGGTGTCATTGCCGTCGCCAGCGTTCAGAGTGTCTGCACCCGCGCCGCCAACAATTACGTCGTCACCTGCGCCCGAGTCGATCGATTCATCGCCCGCGCCGCCAGTGATGGCGTCATTGCCGCTGCCTGTGCGAACCTGTTCGATTTCGCTAAAGGTCGTGGTGTTGGTGCCATCGGTCAGCGTACCTGCCTCTGCGCCTGTAAAGGTCACAGTGGTATCGGCGGTCATGGCCGATCCGTCCAGCAGGTCGCCGTTTGTTTCGCCCGTTTCGCCGCCGACAACGGTGTCATTACCCGCGCTGACGGCAATCGTGTCATCGCCGTCTTCGCCGTAGATCGTGTCGTTGCCCGCGCCGCCGTCGATGCGGTCTGCACCTGTGCCGCCGTAGACTTCGTCGTCGCCATAGCCTGCGATGATCAAATCGTCGCCTGCGCCTGCTTCGATCAGGTCGTCGTTGCCGGTGTCGCCGGGCAAGTGCGCGTCATTGTCATCGACCATGTCGCCATCAGGGTCGCCAATATAGACGCCGTCGATGATGTCATTGCCAGCGGTGCCCGAAACGGTGCCGTCCGACAGAGGGATGCCAATCGCATTCAACGCCAGAGGGTTCGACAGGGTCGCCGCGCTGACGCCGTGCAGATAAATGGATTCGCCGTTCGGAAATTCCAGACGTGCGCCATCGCCCGTATCTACGACGGTGACGTCATTGGTGTTGACCAGATTGCCTTCGGCATCGTGCAGATCGGTGACGTCCAGAACATCAACGCCGGTCCAGGTGCCATCGCCGTTATCGATAGGCGTTTGGAACCCGTAAACCGTGTCCGCACCATCGCCATCGCCGAACACAACCGTGTCAGCATCGCTGTCAGGCGTGCCGGTATTGTATGTGCCCAGTTCGTACAAATCGTCGCCAGCGCCCGCATCGATCGTGTCCGAACCTGCGCCAGTTGCAAAGGTGTCATTGCCGGACGAACCGATGATGCTGTCATCGCCGGTTCCTGTGACGACGGCTTCGATTTCGCTGAAGGTCGCGGTGTTGGTGCCGTCTGTCAGAGTGCCGGTTTCAGGTGCCGACAGATTTACGGTCAGGTTTTCGGTCAGGGTCGACGCGTTCAGAACATCGCCGTAGCCCGATTCAGCCGTTTCGCCGCCAACGATGGTGTCGTTGCCAAACCCGCTGTCCAAATTGAACGTGTCGTTGCCCGCATCGCCGTACAGCGTATCATCGCCCGCGCCGCCGTTCAGCTGATCCGCGCCGTCGCCGCCATAAACGGTGTCGTTGCCGATGCCAGACAGAACCACGTCGTCGCCTGCGCCTGCTTCGACGATATCGTCGTTGTCTGCGTTGCCGATGATGACGTTGTCGGTGCCGTCGATCATATCGCCGTCAGGATCACCGATATATGTGCTGTCGATAACATCGTTGCCTGCGGTGCCCGATACGGTGCCATCAGGCAGCGGAATACCAATAGCAGCCAGCGCCTGAGGGTCCGACAGTAGAACAGGATCAACGCCAGACAGGAAAATGGTTTCGCCGTTCGGGAATACCAGACGCGCGCCCGAACCAGTGTCTTCGACCAAGACGTCGTGGGTGTTGACGGGGTTGCCCTGCGCGTCGGTCAGGCCCGATACGTCCAGAACGTCGATGCCAGTGTAGGTGCCGTCGCCGTTCGCGGTAGGGGAATCGAAACCGTAAACGGTGTCAGCGCCGTCACCATCGGCAAAGACGATTGTGTCAGCGTCGCCATCTGGCGCGCCAGTGCCTGTGGTGCCGATTTCATAGGTGTCATCCCCAGCGCCCGCATCAATCGTGTCTGCGCCTGCGCCCGAGGAAAAGAATTCGTTCCCAGCCGAACCAATGATGGTGTCTGCGCCGGACCCTGTGGAAACAGCTTCGATTTCGCTAAAGGTAGCGGTGCTGGTGCCGTCGGAAACGGTGCCTGCTTCGGTGCCGGTATAGGTGACGGTGACGCCATCAGTGATGGAGGTCGTATCCAGAATATCGCCGTAACCGGTTTCGCCCGTTTCGCCGCCAACAATGGTGTCATTGCCGAAACCGGATTCCAGATTGAACGTATCCGAACCGTCGCCGCCATACATGACGTCGTCGCCGGTGCCGCCGTAGATCTGGTCAATGCCAGCGCCCGCATCGATGGTGTCGTTACCAGCGCCCGAAATGATGGTGTCGTCGCCTGCGCCTGCTTCGACGATGTCATCGTTGGCCTGATTGCCGACAATAACGTTGTCGGCGTCATCGATCATGTCGCCGTCAGGATCGCCAGTGTAGGTGCTGTCGATAATATCGTTGCCCGCGGTGCCCGAAACCGTGCCGTCGGACGCAGGAACACCAACAGCGATCAGCGCCAATGGGTCGGTCATGACCGTTGGGCTGACACCGTCCAAAGTGACCGAAGTGCCATCTGGGAACGTCAGAACAGCATTGCCCGCGCCATCATCAGACACAACCACATCGTGCACGTTCACTGGGTTGCCGGATGCATCGGTCAGGCCCGAAACGTCCAACTGGTCAATCGCAGTATAGCTGCCGTCTGGGTTCAGGGTCGGTTCGGCGAAGTCATAGACGATATCGTTGCCGTCACCGTCGGACATAACCACCGTATCAACATCGGTGTCCGTGCCCAAAGTGATGGTATCGTCGCCTGTGCCGGCGTCTACCGTGTCGGCGCCAACACCCAAATCTATTGCATCATTGCCTTGGGAACCGATGACGCTATCGTCGCCGGCGTTGGTATTGATGGTCGTGGAGGTCGTCGCTGCGCTTGCGTCGACAACATCGTCGGCATTGGTCGTGCTGACACCTTCGATTTCGTAGAAATTACCGGTGGATGTGCCCGTGCCGAAATCAAACGTACCGGTTTCGTCACCGGTATATGTAACCGTCGCACCTTGGCCCGAAGTGTCGTTGCTTAGGTTCAGTTCGTCCCAGTCGCCGGTGCTTTCGCCGCCAATGACGTTGGTGATGTCATCGTCACCGTCGACGTTGAACGTGTCGCTGCCTTCGGCGCCATATAGGTTATCGGTGCCGCTGCCGCCCGACATGACGTCGTCGCCGATTTCGCCGAACAGGTTATCGTTGCCCGCGCCGCCGTCCAGCATATCGTCGCCCGACGTACCATAGGCCAAATCGTTGCCGTCGCCAGCATAGATAGTAGAGCCCGTCAGAAAGGCCGTGCCGCCGATATCGTCGATAACGTCATCGCCTGCACCGCCGTAGACCACGTCGGCGCCATCGCCGTATTCGATGTAGTCGTTACCGTCGCCACCATACATGGTGTCAGCGCCGTCGCCGCCATACATGGAATCGTTGCCGTCGCCACCTGTAATGGTGTCGTCGCCCGTGCCGCCGTACAGAAAATCGTCGCCGCCCATCCCGTCGATGTTATCGTTGCCAGCGCCGCCGTCGATCGTGTCAGAGCTGCCGTTATCAACAACAGTCGTGAAAGAAATGTCTGTGACGTAGATGACGTTCTGCGCAACCTGACCCGACGTCTGGTTGAATTCGATTTCAATGCTGTGAACCGGTCCCGCGATTTCGACCAGGATCGACCCTTCGGCATCAACCTGAGAGTTGCTGCCGTCCGCCGCAGTGATGGTCGCGTTGGTGCCATCGGTTACGTTGTCGGCGCCCGCTGCCGTCAGATCAACGTTGATCAGGTTTCCGTTGATGTCATAGGCACGCACAATGACGTTATCGCGCCACGAACCGGCGTCGATATCGTTGATGCGGAACGACACATTCGAAACGGTGTCCGTTAGGCCAGAGCCGTCGTTCGCATTGAATTCAATGGTAGATGTCGAAACGTTCGCGTTGCCGTTACCGACGATTCCAACCGACGAATAGGTCTGCGATGCGCCGTTGTAGTTTTCCGTGGTGGTCGCGACCGTTTGGGTCAATGCGCCGTCGTTCGCTTGGGTGAACGACACGGTCATTGTGCCCGTATCTTGGGTCAGGCCATTGGTCAGGTCGGTGCCCGATGCAATCGAACCGTTGCCTGTCCAGCTAAACGTTTCACTCGTTGCGGTGACGCCGCTGTTGTCATTGTCGCCAACGATGGTGTCGTTGCCGTCGCCGCCCAGAATGGAATCGCTGCCGCCGCCGCCTTGGATCGTGTCGTCGCCGGTGCCGCCGTTGATGGTGTCATTGCCGTTGCCGCCATCGATGCTGTCCGCGCCTGCGCCGCCTTCGATATAGTCCGCGCCGCTGCCGCCATAAATAACGTCATCGCCATCGCGCGCGTAAACGCTGTCGTCGCCAGCGCCAGCATAGATGGT
Organism: Marivivens sp. ABH4_498; assembly: GCF_056160585.1. NCBI lineage: Bacteria > Pseudomonadati > Pseudomonadota > Alphaproteobacteria > Rhodobacterales > Paracoccaceae > Marivivens > Marivivens sp. ABH4_498. Next base: position 163,484 of record NZ_JBSWXL010000001.1, on the reverse strand, counting down.
GTCGTTGCCGGTGCCGGTGGTCGCCGTGGTGGTGTTGGTGTCGAAAATCAGGTCGTCGTTGTCCGACCCGTTGATGGACGCGTCGCTGTTCGTCGTGCCCATAACGACGCTGAATTCAGGGTGGTTTGCGACGTTGTGATTGTATGCGCCGCTACGGATTGTGACGCCAGAGTCTGGTACGAAATAGACCTGACCATCGGTGCCTAGTTGATAGGTACCCTGCACCGTTTCCGTCCGTGAACCACGGCTGGTGTTATATGTGTACTGCAGGCTGCCAGCGCCCAGAGTGCGATCTGTGGTAAAATTTGCGGAACTGGAATTGACGCCGTCATCTGTGTCCAGAGACGTGTTTCCCAAATTTACCAAATAACCTGTTGGCATCGCGCTCTCACTCTTTCAGCTGTGCGCGATTCGATACGCGCAACTATCCGTTTGAGTTGGTTATGCCTATTCGGTTGGGCGGTACTTTGGGCCTTAGGTGGCGAATTTGGGGCAGCGCCCGCCCGAATGTGGCAACAATAAGTCGGTGAAGCCAAAACATTGCGGGCGGACGTAAATAAACTGTTTCCAAAACAGTGGTTAAATCAAAAGCGAATAATCTAATCCCAGAGGCAACCTGCGGGCGCGTTGGCCGGTAAGATCGAACAGCGCATTCGCCAATGCTGGGGCCGCAGGTGGCGTCCCCGGTTCGCCAACACCGCTAATGCCATCGGCATTTTCTAGAATGGCGACTTCAATTGCGGGGGTGTTGTGCATCCGCAACCCGTCGTAGTCGGGGAAATTCCATTGATCGACTTCGCCGTCTGTGAATGTGATCTGACCGTTCACGGCGGCCGATAGCCCGAAAATGCTGCCGCCCATCATTTGTGCCTGAATGATGTTGGGATCCAGCGCCGTGCCAGGATCGCACGCAATCCACATCTTTTCGATTTTGATGCCAGCATCGGTATCGCGCACTTCGACGACTTGGGCGACGGGCGTGCCAAAGCTGTAGGTAAAGCTTACGCCTCGTCCGATGCCATTGGGCGTTTGACCCGTCCAGCCAGACATGTCGCGCACCTTTTCGATCACCGCAGCGCTGGGCGCGTGTTCGCGGCGGGCCAGTTCCAACCGGACGTCTAGCGGGTCGCGGCCCGCGGCATGGGCCAGTTCATCGACGAAACAGTCAAAGAAAAATCCGCCATAGGATGCGCCGACAGACCGCCAGAACCCGACGGGCACATCCAAATCGGCCAGATAACCGCGGGTGCGATAGTTGGGAATGCCATAGGGTTGATCGGCCACACCCGCCGTCAGTTCGGCATCAGGACCACCCATTTCACGGCCCAGCCAGCGCGCCATTGCCTGATGCGATGGCGAAGGCGCCGCAATCTGTGCATCCAGCGCGGTGATTTCGCCACCATCCACTTTGCCCGTCATGCGGGCCATCGCGGCGGGGCGGTAAAAATCGTGGCGCATGTCTTCTTCGCGGCTCCACGTCACCAGAACAGGTGTATCGGGAACCTCGCGGGCGACGCGGGCGGCCAGAACGGCAAAATCGACCTCGCCTCGGCGACCAAAGCCGCCGCCCATCAGCATCGTGTGGACGGTGACCTGTTCGGGGTCCAGCCCAACGGCATCGGCGCACCAGTTACGGATCAATATCGGGCCTTGGTTAGGGGACCAGACCTCTAACGCGTCGCCTGTGAATTTGGCAGCGGTGGTCATCGGCTCCATCGTGGCGTGGGCCAGAAACGGGACCGAATATTCCGCGCTGATCGTATCGCCAGATGCCGCGTCGATATCGCCATCGTTACGGCCCGTGCTGTTGGGGGATGTATCGAATGCCTCGGCTATTTTTGCCATCTGCGCGTCGGTGTCCGCAGGGTAGGGCGCATCGTCCCATTCGACGCGCACGGCGTCAGCCGCCTGAAATGCGAGCCAAGTGTTCGTCGCAACCACCGCAAACCCTGTGCCTAGATCGATGATCTTTTCCACGCCATCCATCAAAATCGCGTCCGATGGATCAAAGCTGCGCATGGTGCTGCGTTTGGGGGACATTTTCACGGTTGCGAATTTCATTCCCGGCGCGCGGAAATCTATGCCGAATGTCGCCGTGCCCGTGGATTTGCCGACCATATCGGTGCGCGGCTGCGATTTGCCCAAGGTTTTCCATTCAGATGGGTCGCGCAGGGTCACGTTGCGCGGTTTCAACTGCGCGGCTGCGGGCGCAAGATCGATATAGGCTAGCCGAGTGCCATCAGGGGCAATGACGGCCCCGTTTTCCGTTGTCAGGTCTGCGGATTTGACGCCCAGTTGGTCGGCGGCGGCGTCTTTTAGCATTTCGCGGGCGGCGGCGCCTGCTTCGCGCATTTTGACGAAACCATCGCGGGTAGAGGTCGAACCGCCGGTGACCTGTAGGTCTAGGAATTTCGCGGCGTTGCCTAGGAAATGCGCGGCGTCGTCTTGCCACGGTTTGCGTTTGTAATCCGTCACAGGAAACGCGGCACCTAATAGAGCCTGATTGAAATACGCTTTGGCGGCGGGTCCGTGGATGACTTTGATGTCTGACAAAGCGACATCCAATTCTTCTGCCACTAGGGCGGGCAGGGTCGTGTGAACGCCTTGGCCCATTTCGGCACGCGGCGCGACCAGAGTGATTCCGTCTGCGTTGATAATCACAAACGGGTTCAGCGCACCGTCGTCTGGGTTTAGCGGGTTGGGCGGCGTTTGGGTCAATTTATAAAACCCGAATGCCGCGCCGCCCGTGACGGCGACGGCCCCAAACAGAAACGTGCGGCGGGCGATTTTACCGATGTTGGCCATGTCTTACGCCCCCTGAATACGCGCGGCGGCGTCTTTGATCGCGGCGCGAATGCGCGGGTAAGTGCCACAGCGGCACAAGTTGCCCATCATGGCATCGTCGATGTCCTGATCGGTTGGTGTTGGGATTTGCTCCAACAGGCTGGCGGCCTGCATGATCTGGCCCGACTGGCAATATCCGCATTGCGCAACCTGATGATCAATCCATGCGGCCTGAATATGCGCTAGGTTGTCAGGGGTTCCGACGCCTTCGATCGTGGTGATATCGCCCCACACGTCGGCAACGGCGACTTGGCAGGACCGAACGGCCTCTCCATCTATGTGGACGGTGCAGGCGCCGCAAGCTGCAACGCCGCAGCCGAATTTCGTGCCTGTCATGTTCAGTTCATCGCGCAGCACCCACAATAGCGGGACGGTGTCGGGCGATGTGACGGTCTGGGTTTTGCCGTTGATCGTCAGTGTGCGGGCCATCTTTGCCTCCGTTGCCTAGATCCAATGGCAAAGATGGTGCGCCTAATGCATTACGTCAATCTGACGGCGCGTTTCACGTAACGGCAGCCTTGTTCTGATATTTCGGATCGTCCCATGCGCGGGTGGCCATGACCTCTGCGATGATATCAATCGCCGCGGCAATGTCCGTGTCATTGATATATAACGGAGTGATCCCGAACCGCATGATATTCGGCGCACGGAAATCGCCGACCACGCCGCGATCAATCAGAGCCTGAATGGCGGCATACCCATGTTCAAAGGCGAATGACACTTGGCTACCGCGCTGTTGCGGGTCGGATGGGCTGTATAGCGTCAGGTCAGGGCAACGTTGCAGAACGCCATCTATAAACTGCTGCGACAGTTCAATGGACCGCGCGCGCAGGTCGTACATATCGACACCGTCCCAAACGTCCAATGCGGCGTCCAATGCTGCCAGCGCCAAAACAGGGGGCGTGCCACAGCGCATGCGATCAATGCCGTCGCCCGCGCGATAATCCAAATCGAACGCAAAGGGCGATTCATGTCCCATCCATCCCGACAGGGCAGGGCGGCAGTGTTCGGCCAAATCGGGGCGCACATAGATAAAGGCAGGCGCACCGGGTCCGCCGTTCAGGAATTTATAGGTGCATCCCACCGCGAAATCTGCGGGCACTGCCGTGACATCAACAGGAACCGCGCCCGCAGAATGGGCCAGATCCCAGATCACCATTGCGCCTTTTTGGTGGGCGCGTTCCACAATGGCGGCCATGTCATGACGGCGGCCTGATCTGTAATCAACCTCGGTTATCATGACGACGGCGACATCGGTGTCGATCCTGTCCAACACGTCCGTAGGGGCGGGCGTTTCCAAAAGGTGGCCTTGGTTCAGGGTGTCGATGATGCCTTGGGCCATGTAGAGATCGGACGGGAAATTCCCGCTGTCTGATAAAATCACGCGGCGATCTGGACGCAACGCCAGCGCAGAGGCCAGCGCCTGATGCACCTTGATCGACAGCGTGTCGCCCATGACGACCGATCCCGCTGGCGCTCCGATCAAACGGCCAACACGGTCGCCGATTGTGCGCGGTTCCATGAACCAGCCCGCTTTGTTCCAGCCAGTGATCAACATCTGCCCCCATTCGTTTTGCAAACGGTGGGCCATGCGGTCTGTGGCGGCGCGTGGCAGCGGCCCCAATGAATTGCCATCCAGATAGATGACGCCATCGGGCAGATCGAACATGTCGCGGGTGTGTGAAAAATCAGTCATACCGAATGGAAATATCGCCCGCGTCAAAAAGACAACCCATCACATCGCGGAAAATAGGTGACTTTGGCGTCATCTACGGACAATCGTTGGGTATGTTAAAACAATTAGATATTCCCCCCGTCTGGTTTGCCATCGCGTTGTCGATTGTTGCAACCATCGCCCGTTTCGATCCTGACGATTTGTCGATCAAACACCCCGTCACCGATCTGATCGCGGGGCTATGTATCGGCGCAGGGTTGATCCTGATTATTTTGGCCTTGATCGAGATGCGGAAACACAAAACGACCTTTATGCCGCACGGACAACCAGAGGCCTTGGTACAAAATGGAATATTCCGACGTAGCCGAAACCCAATTTATTTGGGGGATACTTTGGTCTTGCTAGGTTTAACGCTACGTTTTGATGCCGCCGTGGCAATGCCGATCGTTCCGCTATTCGCGCTGTTCATAGAAAAACGTTTTATTTTGAAGGAAGAAGAACGCCTTCGCAGAAAATTTCGTGCTGCATATGCAGCATATTGCAACAAAGTCCGCCGCTGGTTGTGAGCGGTAACGTATCTAATGTGAGCGCTAAACCTCCGTTGTATACAAATGCATACGTTAAATAGGGTGCTTGTGAAATATTATTGCTTTGGGTATGCGGTTCGGGATGAGGAAATTTTAAGGGGGATTGTCCGTGAAAATCGGCGCACCTAAAGAGATACTCGAAGGCGAAAACCGTGTCGCAATGACACCAGCCTCGGCCAAAGATCTCCAAAAGCTTGGATATGAATGTGTTATTGAATCCGGAGCTGGCGTAAACGCCGGCTTTGCGGATGCCATGTACGAAGCTGCAGGCGTAGAAGTCGTTAAGACTGCGGCAGCGTTGTTCAAGGCAGTAGACATTGTTGCAAAGGTTCGTATTCCGACCGACGCAGAACTGAAACGCCTGCGCAAAGACCAGACGTTGATCACGTTCTTCAACCCTGGCGCGAACGAAGAAGGCCTGAAACTGGCTGCCGAAAAAGGCGCAAGCGTTATCGCGATGGAAATGGTTCCACGTATTTCGCGCGCGCAGAAAATGGATGCTTTGTCGTCCATGGCAAACATCGCCGGCTACCGCGCTGTAATTGAGGCGGGCAACAACTTTGGTCGTTTCTTCACCGGTCAGGTGACTGCTGCGGGTAAAGTTCCACCAGCCAAAGTTCTGATCGTGGGTGCAGGTGTTGCCGGTCTGGCAGCCATCGGTACCTCGACGTCGCTGGGCGCAATTACGCTGGCATTTGATGTTCGCCCCGAAGTGGCCGAACAAGTCGAATCGATGGGCGCTGAATTCGTTTATCTGGACTTCGAAGAAGAACAGCAGGACGGCGCAGCAACGGGTGGTTACGCATCGGTTCAGTCCGAAGAATTCCGTAACGCTCAGCTGAAAAAGTTCCGCGAACTGGCCCCAGAGGTCGATATCGTGATCACCACCGCGCTGATCCCGAACCGCGAAGCCCCAGAGCTGTGGACCGAAGACATGGTTCAGGCCATGAAACCGGGTTCGGTTATTGTTGACCTTGCGGCTGAAAAAGGCGGCAACTGTAAACTGACCGTCAAAGACGAAAAAATCGTGACCGAAAACGGCGTGACCATCATTGGCTACACCGATTTCCCATCGCGTATGGCTGCACAGGCATCGACTCTGTACGCAACCAACATTCGTCACATGATGACCGACCTGACGCCAGAAAAAGACGGCGTTGTGAACCACAACATGGAAGACGACGTTATCCGTTCGTCCACCGTGACCCATCAGGGCGAAATCACATTCCCACCGCCTCCTTTGAAAGTTCAGGCAATCGCGGCGAAAAGCCAAGAAAAGCCAAAAGAGCTGACTCCAGAGGAAAAGAAAGCTAAAGAAGCCGCTGCGTTCAAAGCGCAGACCAAACAGCAGGCAATCCTGCTGGGTGTTGGCGGCGCGCTGATGCTGTTCGCGGGTCTGTTCGCACCTGCGTCGTTCATGCAGCACTTTATCGTGTTCGTTCTGTCCGTATTCATCGGTTTCCAAGTTATTTGGAACGTAGCGCATTCGCTGCACACACCGCTGATGGCTGTGACCAACGCGATTTCGTCGATCATCATTCTGGGCGCCCTGATGCAAATCGGATCGGGTTCGGCTCTCGTGATTATCTTGGCTGCCCTGTCGGTCTTTATGGCTGGCATCAACATCTTTGGCGGCTTCCTTGTGACTCGACGCATGCTTGCCATGTTCCAGAAATCCTAAGGAGTAGAGGACTATGGATTACGGATTTACTATTGCGGCCTACGTCGTCGCAGCTGTTCTTTTCATCCTTTCCTTGGGTGGTTTGTCTGGCCAAGAAAGCGCAAAGCGCGCTGTTTGGTATGGTATCGTCGGTATGGCGCTGGCCGTTGCGGCAACGCTGGTTGGCCCGGGCTCCGGCTTGTGGCTGCTGTCGATCGTTCTGATCGCGGCAGGCGGTGTGATCGGTTACTACGTTGCGAAAAAGGTCCAGATGACCGAAATGCCGCAACTGGTTGCTGCGATGCACAGTCTTGTTGGTCTGGCCGCGGTTTTCGTTGGCTTTATCGCGCACATCGAACTGGGCCGCGTTGCGGCAATGGACGATACCGCACGCAAAGCATTGGAAGGTTTCGCAGCGCTGATCGCAAAGAAAGACGCTGTCGAAATCAACATCCTGCGTGTTGAACTGTTCCTTGGTATCTTTATCGGTGCTGTCACCTTTACCGGTTCGGTCATCGCCTATGGCAAACTGGCTGGCAAAGTGACGTCGAAAGCAGAAAAACTGCCGGGTGGTCACATCCTGAACGCTGGCGCGGCTGCTCTGTCGGTTATCTGCCTTGTTTGGTACTTCAACACTGGCGCGATGTTGCCACTCGCGATCATGACTGCGGCTGCCCTGTTCATCGGTTACCACCTGATCATGGGTATCGGCGGCGCTGACATGCCTGTTGTTGTGTCGATGCTGAACTCGTATTCGGGTTGGGCTGCGGCTGCGATTGGTTTCAGCCTTGGCAACGACCTGCTGATCGTTGTTGGTGCGCTGGTTGGTTCGTCCGGTGCGATCCTGTCCTACATCATGTGTAAGGCGATGAACCGTTCGTTCGTTTCGGTTATCCTTGGTGGTTTCGGCGGTACTGCAGGCCCAGCAATGGAAGTCGAAGGCGAACAGGTTGCAATCGACTCTGACGGTGTTGCACAGGCTCTGGATGATGCAGACAGCATCATCATCATCCCAGGCTACGGTATGGCCGTTGCTCAGGCTCAGCAGTCGGTTTCCGAACTGACCAAACGTCTGCGCGCCAAAGGCAAAAACGTTCGCTTTGCAATCCACCCTGTTGCGGGTCGTCTGCCAGGCCACATGAACGTTCTGCTGGCCGAAGCCAAAGTGCCTTACGACATCGTTCTGGAAATGGACGAAATCAACGAAGATTTCCCAGAAACAGACGTAGCGATCGTTATCGGTTCGAACGACATCGTGAACCCAGCGGCCCAAGAGGATCCGAATTCCCCAATCGCGGGTATGCCGGTTCTGGAATGCTGGAAAGCGAAACAGGTGTTCGTATCCAAACGTGGTCAGGGCACTGGCTATTCGGGCATCGAAAACCCGCTGTTCTACAAAGAGAACACCCGCATGTTCTATGGCGACGCGAAAAAGTCGCTGGATGAATTGCTGACCAAAATTCAGTAAATCACCTGCAAATCGAAAAAGCCCCGCAATCGCGGGGCTTTTTTATGCGCAACGAAATATTGGTCGCGCTATTGTGCATTGTTCAACAGAAGTTGTTATTTCTAGCCAATTGAGTGAACAGGTCTTTTGATACATCCTTTGGTCATACCCTCTTCCAAATGGATAGTTAGTAAAATGAAAAAACTTCTTCTGACCTCGGCTGTGTTTGCCGGCCTGACCACTGCAGCCTTTGCTGAAACCGTAGAATACACCGTAGACAGCAGCCACGCGCAGGTTGTGTTTGACTACAACCACCTTGGTTTCTCGACCACCACTGGCATGTTCTCGGGCTTTACCGGCACCATCAACTTTGACGCCGAAGATCCTGCAGCATCGTCTGTTGCCATCGAAATCCCAGCGGCTAGCCTGATCACTGGTTGGGACGCACGCGACGCCCACTTCCTGACCGACGATTTCTTTGGTGCCGAAGCTGCGCCTCTGATCACTTTCGTGTCGACTGGCATCGAAGTGACCGGCGAAAACACTGGCCTGATCACTGGCGACCTGACCGTAAACGGTATGACCAAAGAGGTCGTTCTGGACACCGTGATGACCCAGATGGCGGATCACCCAATGCAGAACGTTCCATGGGTTGGCTTTAACGCGACCACCACTTTGGTTCGTTCTGATTTCGACATGGGCAACTTTGCACCATACGTCAGCGACGAAGTCGAAGTCGCGATCTCGATCGAGGCAATGGCTGCAGAATAATCTGCGAACCATCTGATTTTAGGCCGTCCAAAGCGATGCTTTGGGCGGTCTTTTTATTCAAAGGCGATGGGCAAATTGAAACTGTAGACAGGATCGGTCAAAACATCGGGCGCTGACCGATATCGGGCCGATTGCGCGGCGTTGACGGCGGCTTGATCCAGTGCTGCGTTGCCAGAGCTTTGTTTGATCGAGACCGATTGCAGGGCCCCCGTCCGCGAAATGCTAAGCGTCAGGACAACGCGCCCTGTGACCCCGCGTGCATTGCTGGGTACCCGTTTTCGGCGTTCGACGGCATTGCGAATCCTTGCGCCCCAATCCGCCATCGCGCTGGCCCGTTCGGCATTCGATATTGCCGGTGCGTCGTTGGCGATTGTGCCTGCGTTCGTTCCTCCACCCGAACCCGAGGCCGTTTGCGATACATTCGGCGCGGCTGGCCGTTGCGGCGTCGGCGCGGTCCGTTGCGGCGTTGGGTCGGGGCGTTCCATCAAATTTGCGGGACGCGCAGCAGGACGAGGGTCATCCGCCGTGGCCGTATTTACGGTTGGCCGCTGCGGCGTGCTGGGCTGGGTTGCGATGGTCGGCGCTGTTGGTAACGGCAAAACGTTCATCGGCGCGGTTGGCGCTGCGGGGGCAGTGGGCGCTACCATTGGTGTCATCGGGGCATTGGCCGCAAAATCAGGGGCGGTGAACTGCGGCATTTGCGGGGTGATTGCAGGGTCAGGCGGGGTTTCCCATTCCGCGACCAATTCCACTATGTTTTCCCCAGCAGACACCAGCGTTATCGCCGTGGTGCCGTCCGAACCAGATGACATTTGACCACCAATGTCATCGTGCAAAATCCAGGATGCAGCGCCCAGATGCAGCCCCAATGCTGTCGTGCCCCAAAACAAAAAACGCGCTGTGGTTTTCATCGCGCTGTGACCACTTCGATCGATGACATGCCATGCTGGGCCATGCGTGCCAGAAACCGCGCCACTTCAACGGCTGCGGTGTTTTTATCCGCGCGCAATGTGCCAGTATCGCATGTGTCGCCCGCGCATAGGGCGGCCACATAGGCATTTTCGGCCTCTGTGCCGATTAGGGTGTCGAAATAGATCGTCCCAGCCTGATCCATATACAGCGTTGTGTCTTGGGCCGCTTTTTCGTCGGAGTTGGATGTGGGCAGCTCCACATCCACCACATGCTGCGGCGCGATGCGGGCGGTTAACAGGAAAAAGATCAGCAGCAAAAACACCACGTTGATCATAGGGATCACGCTTTCAAACGGTCGGCGTTTTGGGGGCTGGGCAAATTTCATTGATCTATTCCACCAAAACCACGTTGGTAAAATTGGCCGTGCCCAAAGCATCGATGATTTGGAGGACGCGTTCTAGATCCGCACCGTCCACGGGGCGCAGTACGATCACATCGTTCGGCGCTGAAACAAGGCCGGCGATTTGGCTATTCAGAACGTCTAGGGTCGTATCGATCCCGTTTAACTGGATGCGATCGGTGGTGACCGAAATCAGACGCGGCGGGCCGGAATAGGATGATGTCCCGCCCGAAGACAGCCCCAAAGGTACCGCCATATCCAACCCGAACCGCGACACCAGCATGAAAAAGATCAGCAGCAAAAACACCACATCAATCATGGGTGTCAGGCTGATTTTTCTACGGGGTCTGGGTTGGGCGAAATCGAACATCAGGTGCCTGATTTGCTGGCGTAGACAAAGACGCGTGTGGCGCCGTCTTCGATTTCGTGACGAATACGGTCAGAGATGCCTTCGAACCACGTTAGGAAAATGGACGCAGGAATTGCGATGCCCATGCCGAAGGCGGTGGTCAACAGGGCCTCCCAGATGCCGCCAGCCAGATCGGATGGATCGGCTGATGATCCGGCCTGTTGCAGCGCCTGAAAGGCGTCGATCATGCCGACGACTGTGCCCAATAGCCCCAGCAACGGCGCGATCGTAGCGATCAGTTCCAATGGGCGCAGTCCCGAACGGGTCCGTTCCAGATATGAAACGGCAAATCGTTCGGTTTCTTCGCGGGCGGCTGTTTCGGACAATTCGGCGGATAGCCTAGTTTTCATCGCGTAATGGATGATCCGTGCCCGCAATGTGCTGCGCGTTGCCAATGTGGCCAAGGCTTGATCGACATTGCCTGCCTCCATGGCGGCAAGCGATTGCGATGTTATGCGGCTACCGGACCATGCGCCCAGTGTGACCAGTTGGGACACTTTCCACAGAATGATCGCGACCATGGCGACCGATAGTGCAGTTAAGGCCCAGATCGATGGTCCAGCGTCAAAAAGTCGGGATAAAACGTCAGAGATATTGGCCATTGTCGCGCCTGTTTAGGTGGGGACTTTGGGGGGCTTTGCCCAAAGAAAACGGTCATTTGGCGCGGACCTTAACGGCTTGATCTGTCCCTGTACAGAAGCGACGGGGCAAAGCGGCGGCGCCTTGCCCCTGTCATGATTATCGGGTTGCGGTGACGTTTACATCAACGATGACGGCGAACCCCACGGTGCCTTCGTCGGTGTATCCTGCGCCCATGCCGAAATCGCGGCGATCCAGCGCGGCGGTGCCTGTCATTTGTGCCTGATCGCCATCGACTGTCAGGTCGAATTCCAACTCAACCGGCACCGTTTGACCAACCAAAGTCAGTGTTCCAGTCGCGATATGCGCAGTCCCGTCAACGCGTGAAATATCGGCGGTAAAGACAGCTGTTTGATAGTTTGACGTATCAAAGAATTCCGCGCCTTTTGCCTGATCGGTGACAGATCCCAACGTCAGCGTGGACGTGTCGATGGTCACTTCGGTCTGGCCGATGCCTGTGGTTGGATCGTAGTCGATGCTGGCGGTCCAGTCAGGCAATTGGCCCGTGACCTGCGCGCCCATCTGGATCACGGTAAAATCGATGGTGCCCGATTGGACTTGCCATTCGCCAGCGGTTTCGGCGGACGCCATGGGGGCAGGCGCAGCGTTGGTTTCTTCGGCGGTGATGAACGGGATTGCGATAATCGCGGCAAACACAGCCAACGTTGCTGCAGCGGATACCGTGTGGATCCATCCTGCAGGCTTTGCACCAGATGTCGGGGCGGCTGATTTGCCATGTGCCATGCGCGCCAATGTTGCATCGCGGTCGATGATCGCGTGTTTCAATGCACCGAGGATATGTGCAGCAAGGCTGGCATACAGGACATAAGATGCAAGCATGTGGATAAAGCCCGCGCTATGCGCAACGGTTTCCGATTTAGGCACAAACGGCAGGTTCTGACCAAATGGCCATAGAATAGGGGCAAAGCCTGTTTCCGCAGCATGCATGATCCAGCCCGACAAAGGCATCACAAACATCGCCGCATATAGCGCCCAGTGCACGGTTTCTGCGGCCAGCGTTTCTAATGTGCGGTCAGGGTGCAGGGCCGCTGGTTTCGGTTGGCTGATTGCCCAGACGACGCGGATAATGGCCAAAAACAGAACCGTTATTCCGATCGTTTTATGAACCGAATACAAACGTTGCAGGAATTCGGCGGTATCGGCGGACCTTTCGGTATTGCCACCGATCAGGCCCAACACCAGCGCGATTATAATCAGCAAAGCTATCGTCCAATGCAGCGCTCGGGAAACGCTGCCATATTGGGATGGGGAATTTGTAATCATCGGAGGGACTCGGGTTATGAAAATACCCCTTAACGATAGCCCAAATCCGTTATTCTGACACCTTGCGCTTATTCACAGCGCCTGTGCGCGGTCAGTATTTGCGTTTGAAAGGACGGCGGATTTTGGCGGCTGGCGCGGGTACAGTGATTTCGCGCCATTCGCCCGGGGCGAGGCTGGTAACAGTCCAGTCCGCTATTGACCAACGGACCAACCGCAGCGTTGGAAACCCGATGGCGGCGGTCATGCGGCGGACCTGACGGTTGCGGCCTTCGGTGATGGTCAGTTCGATCCATGTGTCGGGCACTGATTTGCGATACCGCACAGGGGGATCGCGTTCCCACAATGTCGGCGGCGTGATCAACCGCACCGCCGCGGGGCGGCAGGGGCCGTCTTTCAGTGTGATCCCGTCGCGCAGCGGCTGTAGGTCCGCGTCCGTTGGCGCCCCTTCGACCAAAGCCAGATAGGTTTTCGGCTCTTTGTATTTGGGATTGCTGATCGCGGCCTGTAGCGGGCCGTTGTCCGTCAGCAACAATAACCCTTCGCTATCACGGTCCAATCGGCCCGCAGGGTAGACGCGCGAGGGCAATCCGAATTCCGATAGCGTTCGGCGCGGCGTTGGATTTTTCGCATCCGTGAACTGCGTCAGAACGTCGAAGGGTTTGTTAAATAGGATCAATCTGGCCATGGGGGTCTTGTATCCGAAACCCATATGAATGGCGAGAATTCGATTTGATCAAAAGTCCCTTAAAAACAAGGGATTTTGATCAAATTCAGTCTTTCGAAAAATAATTTGGTGTCGGATGAAAATAATCCTTGAAACGATTCACCAAATGCCCCAAATGCCCCCGCATAGACGCCAACGCACGCGCCTCTGGCCATGAGTAAATCCTCATGTGTTTACGTAGCGACGGTAACGTCTCCTAGAAAACTGGTCGGGACCAAAATTGGGACCGGGTCTTTTGGAGAGATGACCGATGACTGCAATGTTCGCTGGCGTTGTGCCGGCTTCCCGTATTTATGATCCTGCTCGTTTGGACGCATATGTTGCGTCGCGCGAATTCGACCGTCCGACCCTTGTGGTTGATGTTGACCGTGTCGAACTGCAGTACAACGCGCTGAAAGCAGGCCTGGGCCGCGCTGACATCCACTATGCTGTCAAAGCAAACCCAGCGACCGACGTTATTCACCGTCTGGTTCAGATCGGGTCGCACTTTGACGCCGCATCGCGTGCAGAAATCGAAATCTGCATGGGTCAGGGCGCGCGTCCTGAAACCATTTCGTTCGGCAACACCATCAAACGTGTCACCGACATCGCATGGGCATACGAGGCAGGCATCACCCTGTTCGCTGCCGACAGCGAAGAAGAGCTGGAAAAAATCGCAGAGCACGCGCCGAATTCGGACGTCTACATCCGTCTGATCGTCGAGGTTTCCCAAGCTGACTGGCCTCTGACCCGCAAATTCGGCTGCGACGGCGACACCGCGCTGCGTCTGCTGGACTATGCTAAATCGCTGGGCCTGAACCCTGTTGGTTTTTCGTTCCACGTTGGTTCGCAAACCCGTCAGGCGTCGATGTGGGCACCATCATTGGATGCGCTGGCGAAAATCTGGCACGCAGCAAAAGACGCAGGCCACGACCTGTCCTTGCTGAACATCGGCGGCGGTTTCCCTGCGTTCTATGACGAACCAATTCAGGCGCCGACCGATTATGCAGCGGCTGTTATGCAGATGGTCACCGAAAAATTCGGCCACGTCGAACGCATCATGGCAGAGCCAGGCCGCGGCATGGTTGCCGAAGCAGGCGTGATCGTATCCGAGGTTATGCTGGTGTCCCGTAAATCCGACCGTGACATGCACCGTTGGGTGTACCTGTCGATCGGCCGTTTCTCGGGTCTGGCAGAAACCGAAGGCGAAGCAATCCGCTATCGTTTCGAAACCGAACGTGATGGCGACCCGATGGGTCCATGCATTATGGCGGGTCCTTCGTGCGACAGCGCGGACGTTCTGTATGAAAAACGTCCGATGCCAATGCCAATGACCCTTAAATCGGGTGACCGCGTTTTGATCCGCAACACGGGCGCGTACACCTCTACCTACAGCTCGGTTTGCTTTAACGGCTTTCCCCCGCTGGACGTGGTTTGCATCTAACCACGAGACTGATCAAATCGGCACGCGGTATACCACCGTGTGCCGATAAACCATTGTAAATGCGACTTTATTACACTTGATTGACCTCGATTGTGGGGTACTGTGCATGCCTATATCTATAGGTAATGCAGCCCATGAATACCCCGATCCAAGACCACCCAATGCGCTATGCGCTGGCCAATGAACTCCATGCGCGCCCATTTCCCGTGGTCGAAGCGCCCGGTCGTGCGGCCTATCTGGCGCTAAAACCTGCCCAAAATGCAGCGGGCCGTGATCGCGACGCAGATCGGGCGCATCTGCTGGCATTGCTGGATCGTTTTGGCGTGGCGCACCCTGCGCCGGACGCGACCCATTATTTCGGACAAATCGGGCGTCATTGGCTGAAATGGGAAAGCCACACAGAATTCGTAACCTATACGATTTTCGGTCATGGCGTGGCGGATCGTCCCTATGATGCGGCGACCTTTAATATGTTTCCCGAAGACTGGTTACAGTCCGCACCGGGAACACGCATCACATCGGCGCTCATCCGGATTGAACCGATGAAAACCGACGTAGAAATCGCCGCTAAAACGAATGAATGGTTCGTACCCGAAAGCCTGGCCCTGAGCCGCGTTTTGGATGGCGAACTGGTTATCGCGGCTGATTTCAGGATCGATTCTGCGGGCCATATGCGGTTTGCGATATTCGCTGATCCCGACTGCGGGGCGCGCCGCATCGGCCGCGTGATGCAGCGTTTGTGCGAAATCGAAACCTATAAAACCATGTCCATGTTGGGGCTTGCCCGCGCGCGGCAGATCAGCGGCGAATTGGGCCGCCAAGAGGTCCGCCTGTCGGAACTGGTGACTGGCATGGCAAACGAAGAAATCGATGCCGCCGAAACATTGCAAGAATTGCTAGAGGTCTCGGCTGGGTTGGAACGT
This sequence comes from Marivivens sp. ABH4_498, assembly GCF_056160585.1. NCBI lineage: Bacteria > Pseudomonadati > Pseudomonadota > Alphaproteobacteria > Rhodobacterales > Paracoccaceae > Marivivens > Marivivens sp. ABH4_498. Next base: position 147,786 of record NZ_JBSWXL010000001.1, on the reverse strand, counting down.
ATGGTCGCCGAAACGTCGTTCCGTTTCGGGGCAACGGGGGCGTATGAAACCATCGTGCACCAGCGCATCGGTATTTTGCGTGAAGAACGGTTTGGTGGTCGGCAGACGTTTAGCGAATTTATGATGCGCCGTTTTGACCCGGCAATGCGCACCGTCAAATCCACCGAGGCGCGGCTGCATAGTTTGTCGGCACGGGCCATTCGTGCGGGCGAACTATTGCGGACCCGTGTCGATGTGGAACGATCCGCACAGAACCAAGCATTATTGAAAAGCATGGATGAACGGTCCGACGTGCAGTTGCGCCTACAGCGCACCGTCGAAGGTCTGTCCGTTGTCGCGATCAGCTATTACGCTGTGTCGTTGGTTTTATATGTTGTGGGGCCTGCTGAAAAAGTATTCGGGATCGCCAAATATTGGTTGGCTGCGGGGGTGACGCCTGTGGTCGTGATCTGCGTTTGGCTGATGTTGCGCCGCATCCAGAAAACGATGCACTGATGGGGCTTGCCCTTGGCTGGGCTTTCGGTCAGCCTGTGGAAAATTACGCGATAACCCGAGCCTGACTATGCCTGTAAAGAACAGATTTTCCGAATTGCACCGCGATATTACGTCGTGGCGCCGCGATCTGCATGAACACCCTGAAATTCTGTTTGAAACCCATCGCACGGCCAAAGTTGTGGCCGAAAAGCTGGCGGAATTCGGCTGTGATGACATTGTAACAGGGCTGGGCCGCACGGGTGTGGTTGGCGTGATCAAAGGCAAAACCGATACCAAAGGTATGGTCGTCGGGCTGCGCGCTGATATGGATGCTCTGCCCATTCTGGAAGAAACGGGTTTGCCATATGCGTCGAAAACCAAAGGCGCGATGCACGCCTGTGGCCACGATGGGCACACCGCGATGTTGTTGGGGGCGGCCCGTTATCTGGCCGAAACCCGCAATTTCGATGGGACTGTCGTGGTGATTTTCCAACCCGCCGAAGAAGGCGGCGGCGGCGGGCGCGAAATGTGCGAAGACGGTTTGATGGACCGCTGGAACATCCAAGAAGTCTATGGAATGCACAATTGGCCAGGTATTGAAACGGGACGGTTTGCCATTCGTTCGGGGTCGTTTTTTGCGGCAACAGATCAATTTACCATTCAAATTAATGGCCGCGGTGGACATGCTGCAAAACCGCATGAAACGGCTGATCCTGTGGTCGCATCGGCTCAAATCATTTCCGCGCTACAGTCGATTTCATCCCGAAATGTGGATCCTGTCGATCAGGTCGTTGTATCGGTCACGTCGGTTGAAACATCGTCCAAGGCATATAACGTGATCCCGTCTTCGGTCGAATTGCGCGGCACCGTGCGCACCCTGTCCAAAGATGTGCGCAAACTGGCCGAACAGCGTTTAACAGAAATCACAGAGCTGACCGCGCGTGCGATGGGGACCTCGGCCAACGTGAAATATCACCACGGCTATCCTGTGATGGTAAACCATGACGCTCAGACGGAATTCGCGGCAGATGTCGCGCGATCCGTAACGGGCGCATGTGATGAGGCGCCGTTGATCATGGGCGGAGAAGATTTCGCCTATATGTTAGAAGAACGCCCAGGGGCCTACATATTGGTCGGAAACGGCGATAGCGCGCCAGTGCACCATCCCGAATATAACTTTAATGACGACGCGATATTGGCAGGCTGTAGCTGGTGGGCCGAAATCGTTGAACAGCGCATGCCCGCAGCATGAGCCAAGGTTGCGCATTATTGTCGATAGTGGTTAACACACGCGGGGCCTGATTGGCCCCGTTCTATTTCGGCCGACTGCAGGCCTTTACCAAAGGAACCGCTATGGCGTCGTGGCTGCACAAACGGATCAAAGATTGGGAACGCAAGCAGCGTGAAAAATACACCCATGATTTGACCGAACCAGATCAACGCAAGCTGTCCCAGCGGTATTTCGATTGGGTGGATCACGGTATCTTACGCTATCAATGGCACAACTTTGCCAAGGTGGCGGATGGTGTTTACCGGTCCAATCACCCAAACCGCGCCCGTTTCGAAGATTACGCAAAGATGGGGATCAAAACGATCCTGAATTTGCGTGGCGCCAATCGTTTGTCGCCCTACAAATTCGAAAAAGAGGCCTGTGACGCATTGGGCCTGACGCTGATAGACCAGCCGTTTACCGCCCGCAAAGCCCCCCCAAAACAGCGGTTGCTGGAAATCATCGACGTGATGGGCACGATTGAAAAGCCGTTTTTGATGCACTGTAAATCAGGCGCGGATCGAACGGGCCTTATGGCGGCGATCTATCTTTTGGCGATCGAAGGCCGCCCCGTAGAAGAGGCGCAAAAACAATTATCGGTACGCTTTGTACATCTTAACTTCACCAAAACTGGTATTTTAGATTACGTTATTGATAGTTATGCCCAACGCCTAAAGCAGGGCGATATTTCATTTCGCGACTGGGTCGCTACAGAGTACGATCAAGACGCCACGCAAGAAGCCTTTGATAATATGGGGTTCTGGCAGCGTATCAAATTGTGAGGCCCAAGGTTTATGTTTCCGCCGATTGTTCAGGGGTATCTGGCCTTAACACACCTATTAGGCCCGGTTTACAGGCGCGTCTTGGACCGTCGTGCAGATCAGGGCAAAGAAGATCGGCAGCGATTGGGCGAACGGTTCGGGTTTTCGCGGCGCAGTCGTCCAGAGGGGCGGTTGGTCTGGTTTCACGCGGCCTCTGTCGGTGAAAGCCTATCGTTAGAGCCTGTGATCAAAGAAATCTTGGCGCAATGGGATGATGTTTCGGTTCTGGTAACGTCGGGGACATTGACCTCGGCCAAAGTGCTGGCCGAAACGTTGCCAGCTAGGGCGTTTCACCAATTCGCCCCTGTCGACACACCCAGCGCGATGCGCAGGTTTCTGAGCCATTGGAAACCTGATTTGGCGATTTGGACAGAAAGCGAAATTTGGCCACGCATGATCGTTGAAACCCATCGGGCCAAGGTGCCTATGGCACTAATTAACGCGCGTGTGTCGGAAAAAACAGCGCTGCAATGGCAAAAATTCCCGCGCAGCATCGCATCATTGTTAAATCTGTTCGACATAGTCCTAAGCCAAGAAGAACCAGTCGCTGAAACCATCCGTGCCATTGGTGTGAAAAAAGCCCGCGCAATCGGGTCAACCAAACAGGATGCTGCGCCGCTGCCTGTCGATAAGGATGTATTGCAGGCGATCCAGCACAGTATCGGTGATCGTGATGTGTGGTTGGCGGCATCGACCCATCTATCCGAAGAAGAACATGTTGTATCGGCGCAAAAATTTCTGGGGCAGGGCGCACCATTTCTAATTGTTGCGCCGCGTCATCCAGACCGCGGCGATGACGTCACCCAGATGTTCCGCGATGCCGGTTTCCGCGTGGCACAAAGATCAAAGTCGGAACCGATCAACGATCAGGTGCAGGTCTATATCGCCGATACCGTTGGCGAAATGGGGCTGTGGTATCGCATCGCGCGGTATTCTTTTGTCGGTGGATCTTTTGCGCCTGTCGGCGGGCACAACCCGTTTGAACCCGTGGCATTGGGGTCGGCAGTGATGTCAGGGACCAAAGTGTTCAACTTTGACGCCGTATACGAACGTCTGGACCGCGCACATGGCTATGTGTCGATCGCTGACCCGTCCGAATTGGGATACGCTGTTCAGGCGCTGATCAATAACCCTGATGAACGGGACCAGATGGTGCAACGCGCATTGGAATCAACGCGTTTGGACGGCACAGCAACCGAACGCGTCATCGCGGCTATTCGCGGTTATCTTTAACCGCCCGTATGGCTCATATGGCGGCTTACGCGGCCATCGACGGTTTGCCGAGAATAATCGAAATCATGGCCTTTGGGTTTTAGACCGATGGCTTTGTGAATCGCTTGTTCCAGAACGGCATCGTCGCCTGATGCGCGTAGCGGCGCGCGTAGATCGGAATGGCCTTCTTGTCCCAGACAGGTGAAAATTTCGCCGGTGCAGGTGATCCGCACGCGGTTACAGCTTTCGCAGAAATTATGGGACATCGGTGTGATGAAACCGATTTTCTGACCCGTTTCGGCCAGTTGAATATAGCGGGCAGGGCCGCCGCTGCGTTCCGCCAGATCCGAAACGGTAAATCGTTCGGCCAGTCGCGCCCGTAAATCCGATAGCGACCAATACTGCCCTAATCTGTCTTCGTTACCGATGTCGCCCATGGGCATGACTTCGATAAAGGTAAGGTCCATGTCGCGATCCGCGCACCAGCTTTGAAGGGTGAAAAGTTCGTCTTCGTTGAACCCCTTAAGAGCGACAGTGTTGATTTTTACCCGTAGGCCCGCGCGTTGAGCGGCGTCGATGCCTTGGATAACTTGGGGCAGGCGGCCCCAGCGGGTGATATCGGCGAATTTCTGGTCGTCCAGCGTATCCAGCGACACGTTTACACGGCGCACGCCAGCGGCATACAGATCATCAGCGTATTTCGCCAATTGGCTGCCATTCGTTGTCAGTGTCAGCTCTTTCAGAGCGCCGCTATCTAGGTGCCGTGTCATGGCGTTGAAAAACGTCATGATACCGCGGCGTACCAACGGTTCGCCGCCCGTGATACGCAGTTTTTCGACGCCAAGCCGGATGAATGCGCTGCACATTCGATCCAGTTCTTCCAACGTCAATAGATCCTTTTTGGGCAGGAACTGCATGTTTTCGGACATGCAATATACACAGCGAAAATCGCAGCGGTCCGTGACGGATACCCGCAGATATTTGATAGCGCGCGCAAATGGATCAATAAGCTGGGTCATGGATCGACCCTAAGGGGCGGCGAAGACTCGCGCAAGGTGGATCACATAGGGTTGTTTGGCGGTCGTTGTGATCTACAGTCTAACCAAGTGAATAAAAAAGGTATTTAGCATGTCCCTACGTGTTGTTTTGACATCATTTTGTGTATTGGTTGCAGCGGGATGCGCCGAATTACCAATCGAACAGGCCGCCCCCGACGAAATGCCCGAAGTCGAACAGCCAACGCAAACCGTTGCGCCTCCGCCGCCGATGGCGCGCACAGCCGAACAATTTGACACCACATCAGCCACAGATCGCGCCAAAGCGGTTGAGGCCGCAACGGGCGGTGCAAAATTGGGGACTGTTACGGCAACATTGGGTTCGCCGACCGACCCCGGGATTTGGGTGAAAACGCCATTGGTCGATGCCGTGACGATGGGCAAAGTGAATTACAATGGCACAACCATCAATGTCGAATTGCGCCCTGCCGATGGGGCGACGCAAATCAGCCTACCCGCGATGCGATTGTTGAATGCACCGCTGGCAGGGTTGATTACTATTGATGTGTTTGGCGGCTGATTATTTCAGGTATCTGGCTGCTTCGCGGCGCGCGAATGGTTTCATCTGTGCGCCGTGTTCGTCCAGAAAAATGCGGACACGTTCGGGGTCGCGTTTCGACAGATCGCGCAGCCACCAACCGATCGATTTTTGGATGAACCAATCGCGATCCGGAACATACGTCGCGGCCCATCCCAAAACACGTTCGCGAATGGCGATATCAGGCTCTTTGGGAAATGCCATTTTGGTCCAAGGCAGGGTGATGACCATCGCGGCTCTGCGGGTGCACATGTGATCCGATGTGATCCACGTTTCAACCGTGTCCAAACGGGTCGGATCAGCCACCAGACGTTTTTCGCCTGATTTGCACACGTGATCGGCAATCGCCCAGCCGTCAAAATCGGGCACCCAAGACACGATCAAATCCCACGCCGCCTGATCATCAGGACGAATGCGCGCCTGTTCCAACAGTTTCGCAGCCAAAATACGAGTTTCGTGAATGTCCGCTTTCCACAGCGCATCACACAACGACAGCCGTTCGTCCAAATCAACGGCGGCACGAATTTCGCGGGATAGGTCGGTTAGAACAGGGACTTTGATGCCCAGCACGCGCCGCGTTGTTTTATGGTATGCGGCCATCTCGGCTGCAACCTTGGGGTCGGCCTGTGCCTCTAGCGATGCAATAATATCGGAGTAGTCCATCAGTCCCGCGGTTTTGTCAGTTGCCAATCCAGATGAGCCCGTACCATAGGCCATTCATGGGCCACAATCGAATAGACGCATGTATCGCGTAGCGATCCATCTTTCATCACCATATGACTGCGTAACACACCGTCCAGTTTTGCCCCCAAACGTTCAATCGCGCGGCGGCTTTGGTGATTCATAAAATGAGTGCGCAGCTCGACCGCGTTACAGCCCAAAACGTCAAAGGCATGGGCCAGCAATAGGCGTTTGGCTTGGGTGTTCAGCGGGCCGCGCTGCGCAGATTTGCAAATCCAAGTCGACCCGATTTCAACGCGTTTGTTGGGCGCGTCGATATTCATATAGGTCGTCATACCGACCGCGCGGCCAGATGCATCCAGCACCACAAATGGCAGCATGGACCCTGTTTGTTGCAGCGACAGACGGCGTTCGATTTCGGCCGGAACTCCGTCGGGGTGTGGAATGGATGTATACCACAGTTTCCACATTTCGCCGTCCGCGGCAGCGGTTTTCAAAGCGTCAGCATGATGAGCAGACAGCGGCGCCAAAGTGACGGCGCTGTCTGACAATGTGACTGGCGCTGGCCAAATCATTCCACTGTGACCGATTTGGCAAGGTTACGCGGCTGGTCCACATCGGTGCCTTTGGCGACGGCTGTGTAATAGGCCAACATCTGCGCTGGCACCGCATACAGGATCGGCGCGAAAAATGCGTCGACCTCTGGCATGATCAAGGTTTCCCAAACGCCGTCTCCAGCCTCTTCTGCGCCTTTTTGATCGGTCACCAACAGGACGCGGCCACCACGTGCCATTACCTCTTGCATGTTGCTGATCGTTTTGTCGAACAGATCATCGCGTGGGGCCATGACAATGACGGGTACGTGTTTGTCGACCAGCGCAATGGGGCCGTGTTTCAATTCGCCCGAGGCATAAGCTTCGGCGTGGATATAGCTGATTTCTTTGAGCTTTAGCGCGCCTTCTAGTGCCAGAGGATACATGCGACCACGGCCTAAGAACAGGATGTCGCGCGCTTCGGCCAGCTTGATCGAGATTTCTTCGCAGCGGGTTTCGATGCCTAGGGCTGTGTTCAGGATGCCCGGTAGCGACCGCAAGTTCGACAGGTAATCGCACAATTCCGCATCGGTCAGGCGTCCGCGCTGGTGAGCGGCCTCTAGCGCCAGAACGGCCAAGGTCATCAGCTGGTTGGTGAACGCTTTGGTCGATGCAACGCCGACTTCGACGCCAGCAAGGATCGGCAACACCACATCGCTTTCGCGCGCGATCGAGCTTTCGGGTACGTTCACAACAGCGATGATTTTATCCGCTTTGCCTGCGCAATACCGCAGGGCGGCCAATGTGTCGGCGGTTTCGCCCGATTGGCTGACGAACAACGCAGCTGTACCCGATGTGATGGGCGGTTCGCGGTAGCGGAATTCGGACGCCACATCGATTTCAACGGGCAGTCCTGCCAGCTGTTCAAACCAGTATTTGGCGACGAAACACGCATAATAGGCCGTGCCGCAGGCAACCATGGTCAGGCGATTGATGGCTTTGAAATCAACGTCTTGGTTCGGGAACTGAATACCGTCCGCTTTGACGTAGTGGCCCAGAACTTCGGTCATGACGACGGGCTGTTCGGCGATTTCTTTGGCCATAAAGTGTTTATAGCCGCCTTTGTCCACGCGCGCGGCGTCGATGTTGACGGTTTTGACTTCGCGGTTGACCTGTTCGCCAGCCTCGTTTCGGATTTCCAGACTGGTGCGGGTGATGATCGCCCAGTCGCCTTCGTCCAGATAGGTGATGGTGTTGGTCAATGGCGCCAGCGCAATCGCGTCGGACCCGACGAACATTTCGCCTTGGCCGTGGCCGATTGCCAAAGGCGACCCTTTGCGGGCTGCGATCAGCAGGTCCTCTTCGCCTTCGAACAGCAGGCATAGGGCATAGGCGCCCTCTAGCTGAGCAATAGTTTTTTGCGCGGCTTCGCGTGGGGCCATGCCCTGATCCAGATAAAAACCCGCCAACAAAGCCACGGTTTCGGTATCGGTTTCAGTTTCGTGTGCAATGCCCTGTTCGGCCAAGAAAATACGCAGTTCGCGGAAATTTTCGATGATGCCGTTGTGGACCACCGCGACCTTGCCCGCGCGGTGCGGGTGGGCGTTGGTTTCGGTCGCTGCGCCGTGGGTTGCCCAACGGGTGTGGCCGATGCCAGCCTTACCAGCCAGCGGTTCATGGACCAGACGGTCCGATAGATTGACGAGTTTGCCAACCGCACGGCGACGGTCCAGAACGCCGTCGTTTACAGTCGCAATACCAGCGGAGTCATAGCCGCGATATTCCAACCGTTTTAGGGCCTCAACCAGAATTGGCGCTGCTTCGTGATTGCCCAATACACCTACAATACCGCACATTTTCAGGCTCCTTTCGCCTGTTTGGCCTTTTTAGCCTTTAATATTTCGAACATTTTGGTTGCAAAGCCGGGTTTGTTTTCCTGCTTTGTCCGGCCAATGGCCATTGCATCATTTTCGATGTCCTTGGTCACCACGGTGCCTGTCGCTGTCATGGCGCGGTGGCCAACGGTGACGGGGGCAACCAGCATGGTGTTGGACCCGATAAAGGCATTCGCGCCAATCGTGGTTTTGTGTTTGAACACGCCGTCATAGTTACAGGTGATTGTGCCTGCGCCGATGTTCGTGGCTTTGCCCACGGACGCATCACCGATGTAGGACAGGTGGTTCACCTTTGCGCCTTCGTCGATGGTGGCGTTTTTGATTTCGACAAAGTTGCCAATGTGCACATCCTCGGCCAGTTCAGCGCCGGGGCGTAGGCGGGCGAATGGGCCAACGGTTGCGCCGCGGCTGACGTGGCAGCCCTCTAGATGGGAAAATGCGCGAATGGTGACGCCCGATTCAATGGTCGCGTTCGGGCCGAACACCACATTTGGTTCGATGATCGCGTCGCGGCCAATCACGGTGTCATGGGCGAAAATCACGGTGTCAGGCGCATATAGGGTCACGCCGTTTTCCATCGCGTCATTCCGCATGGCGTTTTGGAACATTTGTTCAGCGCGGGCCAGTTCGGCGCGGGTGTTCACGCCCAGCGTTTCGGATTCGTCGCAGCGCACGACGGTTGCCGTTTTGCCCACGGCGCGGCCGATCGCGACGATATCAGGCAGGTAATATTCGCCCGACGCGTTGTCATTGCCAACCTGATCCAGCAGATCAAACAGGACCTGAACATCGGCGCAGATCACACCGGAATTACACAAAGAAATGGCGCGTTGTTCGTCGCTGGCGTCTTTGAATTCAACGATGCCGGTTAGGTCATCGCCGTCCATCATCAGGCGACCGTAGCGGACGGTTGGATCAAAGACGTCGAAACCCAATACAATAATATCGTGGGTTTTGCGTGCAGCCAGCATCAATTCCAGCGTTTCGGGGCGGATAAATGGCGTGTCGCCAAAAGCTACGAATACATCGCCTGTGACATCGGCCAGCGCGGCGCGCGCCTGCAATGCGGCGTGACCTGTGCCAAGCTGTTCTTCTTGGGTGACAACGGTCGCATCTGGGTTCCAGTCGGTCACAGCTTTGGCGACAGCTTCGCCGCCATGGCCAACGACCACCACGGTTTTATCGACGCCAACGGCTTCGCCTGATTTCATCGCGTGAACAACCAGCGGAGCACCTGCGATTTTATGCAGAACCTTTGGCAGGTCGGAATTCATCCGTGTGCCCATGCCGGCTGCCAAAATAATATGGGAGATACTCATATTCGCCTCTTAAAAACTTTTGCGCCTGTATGTCGTTGGCTGGGTCATAACTCAAGTTTTAGGGGTTCACATTACCTTTCGGTTCGTTACACGGGGAAAAAAGCAGTTGGAGGCCCCATGCGCACCGTGATTTTCGATCTGGATGGAACTTTGGCAGACACAAGCGTCGATTTGATCAACGCCGCCAACAGTTGTTTTCGGTCGCTGGGTTTGGGCGATGTGCTGGATCCTGTGGCGGATGCCGCTGTCGCCGTGCGCGGCGGGCGCATGATGCTGACCACGGGCTTTGATCGGGTCGGCTGGGACGACGCCGCAGAAATTGATCGCCAATACCCGCGTCTGCTGTCGGCCTATGAACGTGATGTGGCAACGCATACCTATTTGTACGATGGCGCGATGGAGGCTGTGGAAACGTTGAAAACAAACGGGTTCGCGGTGGGTATCTGTACGAACAAACCTGAAAAGCTGGCCCAGATGGTGTTGACGCACTTGGGTGTGCGCGATGCCTTTGGGTCGTTGATCGGTGCAGATACGTTGCCCGTGCGCAAACCCGATCCAGAGCCTTTGGTTCAAGCGGCGCTGCGGGCGGGCGGGGATCCAGAACGGTGCCTGTTGGTTGGCGATAGCGTTACAGACCTAAATACGTCTCGGGCGTTGGGGGTGCCATCGGTGATGGTTGGATTTGGACCCGCCGGAAATGCCGTGGCAGACCTGAAACCCGATGCAATCATTCAGCATTTCAACGATTTGCCCAAAGTTGCGAATGCGTTATTGGGGTAACCCATTGACGTTAAACCGCCAATCGTTCACCGTCTTGCCATGACCGATAAATTCACAGGCTCTTTCACGCAACAGGAACCGATCCCCGAAGAGGCGATCGACGCCGCCGTGCGCATCATGCAAACGGGGCGGCTGCATCGTTACAACACGGTTGGCGATGAAATCGCAGAAGCCGCTGTATTAGAAGAAGAGTTCGCCAAATTCGTTGGGTCGAAATACTGCCTTGCTGTTGCATCGGGCGGATATGCGATCACCACGGCGCTGCGGGCGGTTGGTGTTCAACCTGGCGATCCGGTTTTGACCAATGCGTTCACGCTGGCCCCTGTGCCTGGCGCGATTGCGTCGGTTGGGGCAAAACCGATTTATGTCGGCGTGACCGAAGGGTTGGTCATCGATTTGAACGACCTGCGCACAAAGGTGAAACAGGCCAAGGTTCTGCTGCTGTCCCATATGCGCGGCCACATCTGCGATATGGATGAATTGATGCGGATCTGTGGTGCTGCGGGTGTTATCGTGATCGAAGATTGCGCACATACGATGGGCGCGACATGGCACACGATTCCTTCGGGACGGTTTGGTCACGTCGGATGTTATTCGACGCAGACATACAAACACATGAATTCGGGCGAAGGCGGTTTGCTGGTCACGGACGACGATGAAATCATGGCGCGGTCGGTGATGTTGTCGGGCAGCTATATGATGTTCGAACGCCATCGGGCCGGACCACCTGCGGCCACCTATAAACGTATAAAATACGAAACGCCCAATGTGTCTGGCCGCATGGATAACCTGCGCGCGGCGATTTTGCGGCCCCAGCTATCACGACTGTCCGAACAGTGCGGAAAATGGAACGCGCGTTACCGCGTGGTCGAGGCCGGATTGCGCGACACGCCGGGCATGACGCTGATTGATCGCCCCGAAGAAGAGGGATTCGTCGCCTCTAGTTTTCAATTCCTTTTGCTGGATTGGGCGCCAAGCCAGATCAAAGAGGTCGTTGCCCGCTGCGCAGCGCGCGGTGTCGAATTGAAATGGTTTGGCGCTGATGAACCAGTTGGGTTCACGTCGAAATATGACAGCTGGCAATATGCCGACCATCCCCGGATGCCCGCGACCGACAGGATTTTGGCGGGAATCATGGATATGCGTTTGCCGCTGACCTTTACACTAGAAGACTGCGATTTGATTGCCCGTATCATCAAATCCGAAGTCAGCGCTGTTTGGCAGCAGGAGGCCGCAAATCCGTGACACGTGGCGAAGTCGAGGAGGAGATTCGTCAAAAACTGACCATGTTGCGCGTACCGCAGCATGACTTTCGTTTGCCGGTCGCATTCCAGAACGACAGCATGCCATTCGTCGAAGGCGACGGCCCATATTTCAAATGGCTGCGCCGCTTGGATGGCAAAACGATTGACGAATTGGTCGTCGAAGGGCCCGAATTGGTTTTTTTGACGATGGAACATCTGACCATGGGAATGGCGCGTCAGGCGGAAAAACAAACCCGTACCCGCAAAAAAGCAGGGCTACTGACGCGGTGGCGTGCCAAAGGTGAATATGGAGCGGGGCTGGATGATTATTCGCGCAAAACATGGATGGATGCCCATGTGCGGCTTATGGCTGCCATCCACGAAGGATGGGGCACGCGTGTGCGTTTGAAATACGACATGATGCTGAAAAAATATCCTCTGACCAAAGATGAACGGTCGGACGCCCGCGTGGTCGATTTGACGCAATTCGGTATCGACTAAGCGCCCTATATGGGTTGCAAGCAAGGGCCCGTTACGGGCAATTAGCGCCCAAACCACTGATCGTCGGAGGCTGATGTGTCACAAATGCCGAAAGAAGGCCGTTTCGAATACGGCAAAATGGATCGCCAAACTGGCGCGCAATGGGTCCATGTGACCCCCGAAATGGCGCGCGCCCACCCCCAAGGCAAAGTGAACATCCCGATCATTGTTATCGGTTTGATTTTTGCGGGTACCGGCATTTGGAAAGTCTGGGGCTATCTAGAGTTCGGGTATCTGTCGCTATTGCTGGGCGGTGCGTTACAGTTGTTGACCGCGCTAACCCTGCTGATCCGCGCGCCGATTGCATTGTTTTTTGCGGGCGGTCAGTTGCTGCTATCGCTGTTTTTCACTGTCACGGGCGGCGCGATGAAAACACTGGCGGTTAGCGGCCCTGCCGATTCTCTGTTTACTTTGGGATTTCTGATCTTTTCGGCGTTATCACTGTTTTATTTGTTCGAAGGCGATCGCCCGAACCTGATCTATCGCCATCGCTATCGCAGTTTTGCGAAAAGAACCGAAAACTAAGGCCCGAAAGGGTATGTTTGCCAACCAATGCTGGACAGATAAACGCCGCCGTGCACATCATCATTCAGCGCCTTGGGGCAAAAAACACATCTGTCTGGCTGATTTGAACGTAAAAACCGCATCTGGAAACCTTACGTTCGGTTGACCCTCTGACGTGGCAGGGGTAAAGCCATGACAAACCAACGGACCTGTCACAAAGACGGTTGAGTCCTGTAGGAAAGGAACTGTCGTGGAAGAAATGCTTCGCGAATACCTCCCCATCATTGTTTTTCTGGGATTGGCCATTGTTCTGGGCCTGATTCTTGTTCTGGCTGCGGTGATCGTCGCTGTACGTAACCCAGACCCTGAAAAAGTGTCGGCCTACGAATGTGGTTTCAACGCCTTTGACGATGCGCGTATGAAATTCGACGTGCGTTTCTATCTGGTGTCGATCCTGTTCATCATCTTTGACCTTGAAGTCGCGTTCCTGTTCCCATGGGCCGTGGCATTCAAAGACCTAAGCATGGTCGGTTTCTGGTCGATGATGGTGTTCCTTGCGGTTCTGACCGCAGGCTTTGCATACGAATGGAAGAAAGGCGCACTGGAATGGGAATGATGACCGGTTCCAACACCGCTGGTGTTGATAAAGAAGTCGTAACCCAAGCGATCAACGCGGAACTGCAGGACAAGGGTTTCCTTGTGACCTCGACCGCGGACATCATCAACTGGGCGCGTACGGGTTCGCTGCACTGGATGACCTTTGGTCTGGCGTGCTGCGCTGTTGAAATGATGCACACCTCGATGCCGCGTTACGACGTTGAACGTTTCGGCACCGCGCCACGTGCGTCCCCGCGTCAGTCTGACCTGATGATCGTTGCGGGTACCCTGACCAACAAAATGGCTCCTGCGCTGCGCAAAGTGTACGACCAGATGCCAGAGCCACGCTATGTGATCTCTATGGGATCCTGCGCGAACGGCGGTGGATATTACCACTATTCCTATTCGGTTGTGCGCGGCTGTGACCGTATCGTTCCTGTGGACGTATACATTCCTGGCTGCCCTCCAACAGCCGAGGCGCTGCTATACGGTCTGCTACAGTTGCAACGTAAAATCCGCCGCACCGGCACCATCATTCGCTAAGGGGGCCTTATGTCTGACGCACTCAAAGAACTCGGTGCTCTGCTAGAGCTGAAACAAGCGGATGCTGTTCTGGGCTACGAAGTGGCATTTGGCGAACTGACCGTTGATGTGGCCCTGCCGCAGATCGCGTCGTTTGTGGAATTCCTGAAAAACGATCAGTCGTGCCAGTTTTCGTCGTTGGTTGACATCACCGCCGTTGATTACCCAGGCCGCGCGAAACGTTTCGACGTTGTGTATCATTTCCTATCGATGTACCAAAACCACCGCATCCGTCTGCGCGTGGCCGTCCGCGAAGACGAAATGGTCCCATCGATCATCGAAATTCACCCGTCTGCAAACTGGTTCGAACGCGAAGTGTTCGACATGTTCGGCATCATCTTTTCGGGTCACCCAGACCTGCGCCGCATCCTGACTGACTATGGTTTCCGTGGTCACCCGCTGCGCAAGGATTTCCCGACCACCGGTTACACCGAAGTCCGCTATGACGAAGCCGAAAAGCGCGTTGTATACGAGCCCGTCAAATTGACCCAAGAATATCGTCAGTTTGATTTCATGTCCCCATGGGAAGGTGCCGAATACATCCTGCCTGGCGACGACAAGGCAGAGGCCAAAGGCTAAGCGATGACTGGGCAGACGCTCTTGTATTGTGTGGGTGCGACAAAGGCGGGTACGTCCTGGCTTTATCGTATGTTGCACGATCATGACGACTGCCACGTTCGCGCGGTAAAAGAGGCGCATTATTGGGACACCTTCGGCCCAAAGCGCCGTGACCGTCAGGTCGCCGCATTTGAAAACCGCCTGAATGCGATGGTTCGCCAACGCGGGCAGGCAATGCAGAACGGAAATCAGCGCCGCGTTGGCAATCTGACACGTCAGATTGATGATATGGTTGGCCTGATTGATGTGCTAAAGTCCGACCGCACGGGTGACGTTGGGTATTGGAATTGGCTGTCGCAGGGCAGCAAAGACGCCAATGTGGTGGCAGAGATGACACCGGCTTATTCGTTGTTGGACGGTGATCTGCTGAAACGCATGGTCGCGTTACGTCCGATGACCAAAATGGTTTATCTGATGCGCGACCCGCTGGACCGCCTATGGAGCCACATCCGCATGGATGTCGCCCGCGAAAGCGGCGAAGCCAATCTAGAGGCCAACGCCAACGCGCGTTTGGATCAGATTGTGTCGGGGCAGGGCGATAGCAACATCTTGCCGCGCGGTGATTACCGTACTGCGGTACAAAAATTACAACAGGTGATCGCGCCCGCGAACTTGTTGATCGAATTTACCGAACGGATGATGACATCCGCCGGTTGGAAAGGCATCTGCGCTTTTCTGGGTATCCAGCACAAGGATGCCAACGACGAACGTAAAGTCCACGAAGGCGCCAAAGCCAAAATGGACGAAGATCTAGCGGCGAAAGCCGTTCGGTTTTTGAAAGATCAATACGACTGGGTCGCCGGAAACGTCGGCCCTCTGCCGGATAGATGGCAGGCTAACCTATTGAGGGCACACGCATGATGGATGGTGGCAAAGGGTTCGAGGACGCACTGACCGGCGAACAAAAGATCCGCAACTTTAACATCAACTTCGGCCCGCAGCACCCTGCGGCCCACGGCGTTTTGCGTCTGGTTCTGGAACTGGACGGTGAAATTGTGGAACGTTGCGACCCGCACATCGGCCTGCTGCACCGCGGCACCGAAAAGCTGATGGAATCGCGTACGTATCTGCAGAACCTGCCGTATTTTGACCGCCTGGACTATGTTGCGCCGATGAACCAAGAGCACGCTTGGTGTCTGGCGATCGAACGCCTGACCGGCGTCGAGGTTCCACGCCGCGCGTCCCTGATCCGCGTTCTGTATTCGGAAATCGGCCGTGTTCTGAACCACCTGCTGAACGTTACCACGCAAGCGATGGACGTTGGTGCTCTGACGCCGCCCCTGTGGGGCTTTGAAGAGCGTGAAAAGCTGATGGTGTTCTATGAACGCGCATGTGGTGCACGTCTGCACGCAGCCTATTTCCGTCCGGGCGGTGTTCACCAGGATCTGCCTGACGCGCTGTTGGACGATATCGAACAGTGGGCAAACGAATTCCCGCAGTTCCTAGAGGACTGTGATGGCCTGCTGACCGAAAACCGCATCTTTAAACAGCGTAACGTTGATATCGGCGTTGTGACCGAAGACGACATTCAGAAATACGGTTTCTCGGGTGTTATGGTCCGTGGTTCCGGTTTCGCATGGGATTTGCGTCGTTCGCAGCCATACGAATGCTACGACGAATTTGATTTCCAAGTTCCAGTTGGCAAAAACGGTGACTGCTACGACCGTTATCTGGTCCGCATGGAAGAAATGCGCCAGTCGATTTCGATCATCAAACAAGCGATTGCAAAGCTGCGCGTAGAAGGCGGCGATGTTCTGGCGCGTGGTAAACTGACGCCGCCAAAACGCGGTGACATGAAAACTTCGATGGAATCGCTGATCCACCACTTCAAACTATACACCGAAGGGTTCCACGTTCCCGAAGGTGAAGTTTACGCAGCCGTTGAAGCACCTAAAGGTGAATTCGGCGTGTATCTGAAATCGGATGGTTCGAACAAACCGTACCGCGCGAAACTGCGCGCACCGGGGTATCTGCACCTGCAGGCGATGGACCACGTTGCGACCGGCCACCAGTTGGCGGACGTTGCTGCGATCATCGGGACCATGGACATCGTGTTCGGCGAGGTTGACCGTTAATTCCGCATACCGGAGCGAGTGATGCGTTTTTTAGTACCTGTGTTTTTTGTTACGTCTCTTGCTCCGATGTCGGCCATGGCTGACACACATGATCAAAACGCCGCGTTGATCCAAGCCATCGAAGATGCGGGTTGCGTGGTTGATACTGAAAACGGCGACGCCGTTCTGGCCGCTTCGGGCCTGTCCGAAGAAGAGGTGTTTGCCGCCGTGCAATCGCTTTACGAGGCTGGGCTTGCCGTTCTTGAACCAGACGGGAGCATGATGCTCCAGACAGAGGCCTGCCTGCAGGCCGCAACGAATTGAAACCTCGGCCAGGGAAACCCCAGCCGCACAAGACCGGAGCTTGACGCCGATGCTGCGCCGTTTGCACCACGAACAGCCCGAATCCTTCGCCTTTACGCCTGCAAACCAGGCTTGGGCCGAAGCGCAGATCACCAAATATCCCGAGGGCCGTCAGGCTTCGGCGATCATTCCACTGTTGTGGCGTGCGCAAGAACAAGAGGGTTGGTTGTCGCGTCCTGCGATCGAAACCGTCGCTGACATGTTGGGCATGGCCTACATTCGCGCGCTAGAGGTTGCATCGTTCTATTTCATGTTCCAACTGCGCCCAACGGGTTCGGTTGCGCACATTCAGATTTGCGGCACCTTGTCGTGCATGATCTGCGGCGCCGAAGATCTGGTTGCGGTTTGCAAAGACGTGATCAACGAAAAACCGCATGAATTGTCCGCTGACGGCAAATTCACATGGGAAGAGGTCGAATGTCTGGGCGCCTGTACCAATGCGCCAATGGCACAGATCGGCAAAGACTATTACGAAGACCTGACCGCTGACGGCCTGCGCAAGATGCTGGCTGACATGGCAGCAGGTCAGGTACCTGTGCCTGGCCCACAAAATGGCCGTTATGCCGCAGAGCCTCTGTCCGGTCTGACATCGCTGACCGACCACGAAAGCGGCAAGCAGCAGTACAATGCAAGCGCACAGCTGGCGACCGATATCGGCGATAGCATCAAACGCATCGACGGCACCGAAGTACCACTGCTGACGCCTTGGTTGAAATCGGGTGCATCGGCAACCGCGCCAAAACCGCCAGCGGAAAAAGCGCGCCCTAAATCGGCCGTTCAGCAAGAAAAAGCTGCCAAAGCAGAATCCAAGGCAAAGCCAAAGGCAGAGCCAGCAGCGAAACCTGCCAAAGCAGCTGCAAAGCCAGCACCAGCCGCGAAAGAAGAACCAGCCGCAGCCGTTGACGAAAAACAGCCCGAAGTCCTGACTGCCGCACGTGCCGGCGGTGCGGATGACCTGAAACAAATCTCGGGTGTTGGTCCGAAATTGGAAGGCGTTCTGAACGAACTGGGCTTCTATCATTTCGATCAAATCGCGAAATGGACCGACGCAGAAGTCGCGTGGGTTGATGCACGATTGAAGTTCAAAGGTCGTATCGAACGCGACAATTGGATCGCTCAGGCCGCGGAACTGGCGAAAAAATCGTAATCAAAACGCCACAGGGGCCAAAAACTTGCGCTGTTTTTGCGCATTTGGCCCCTAATCGCGCGAAAAAACGATCATCGGTACAAATTTTTGTAGTCTAACTCACAGAAGGGCAGTGAAGTCTCTGGCGTAAAAAAGGGACAATTTCACGGGACATTGAAGGAGTTTAGATTATGACAAATTCGAAAGATGGATGGGGTTGCCGCGAAACGTCGTGGCTTGCAGCTGGTATTATCGGCCTAGTTGCTGCGATCATTTTGGGCGTAGGCGCTGATTGGGCGTGGCTGTTGGCCATTTTGGGCGGTGCTGTTGTTGCCGTTTTGATGGGGCTGATCCTGCTGAATTTCTTTTGTAAAGATGCCGACGTCGCCGACAGCGTTGTTGCTGCGCCTGCCGCTGATCCAATGCCTGCGGTTGCGCCATTGGCCGCACCAGAGCCAGTCGTAACCGAAACGGCGCCAGAGCCAGTCGCTACGACCGAAGCGCAAGAGGCGGAACCAGTGGTTGTTGAAACCGCACCAGAGCCTGTGGTCGAACCAGAACCAGCACCGGCTGCGCCTGTTGAACCTGCGCCGGCACCTGCTGCGCCCGTCGAACCCGCGCCGGCACCTGTTGCGCCATCCGTCGAAGGCGGCGAAAAACCGGTCGCAATGACTTCTGCACGTGGCGGACAGCCTGATGATTTGAAAGTCATTCAAGGCATCGGGCCAAAGTTAGAAGAACTGTGCCATTCGCTAGGTATCTATCATTTCGATCAGATTGCCGGATGGGGACCAAATGAAGTAGCGTGGATGGACAGCAACCTGCCACGCTTTAAAGGGCGCGTAACCCGTGATAATTGGGTGGCCCAAGCAAAAGAAATCGTTGAACTAGGCGTTGACGTTTACGTAGAACGCGCCAAAAACAGCGGTAAATAAGAGATACTATGACCAACGATCCAAAGCCAAATAGCCAAACGGATGGTCGGCGCCCTGCGCTGTTCCTAGCTGGTGTTGGTGTGTTTTGGGTCGTTGCGACTTGGATCGGAGGTCAACTGGGCCTGTCCATGCGGACCCGCGCCCTGTTTGATCTTATAGCCCTTGCCGGTTTTGGCTGGGCTTTATGGATGACTTATGGCATCTGGCGGTCACGCCAGAATGATGAAAGGTGAGCCATGCTCAAGGATCAGGACCGGATTTTCACCAACCTTTACGGTATGCACGAACGCACACTTGCGGGCGCTAAGGCACGTGGCCACTGGGATGGCACGGGCGATATCATCAAAAAGGGCCGTGATTGGATCATTGATGAAATGAAGGCTTCGGGCCTACGCGGACGCGGTGGTGCGGGTTTCCCGACCGGTCTGAAATGGTCGTTCATGCCAAAAGAATCGGACGGTCGTCCGGCCTATCTGGTGATCAACGCCGACGAATCGGAACCAGGTACCTGTAAAGACCGCGAAATCATGCGCCACGATCCGCATACGCTGATCGAAGGTGCGTTGATCGCGTCGTTCGCTATGAATGCGCACACCTGCTATATCTACCTGCGCGGCGAATACATTCGCGAACGCGAAGCGCTGCAGGCAGCCATTGACGAAGCTTATGACAGCGGACTGCTGGGCAAAAACGCAGCTGGGTCGGGCTGGGATTTCGATCTGTATCTGCATCACGGTGCAGGCGCATACATCTGCGGCGAAGAAACCGCATTGATCGAAAGCCTAGAAGGCAAAAAGGGCATGCCGCGTATGAAACCGCCATTCCCTGCCGGTGCTGGTCTGTATGGATGCCCAACCACGGTGAACAACGTCGAATCGATTGCTGTTGTTCCAACGATCTTGCGCCGCGGTGCATCTTGGTTTGCGGGTTTCGGCCGTCAAAATAACGCAGGCACCAAATTGTTCGCGATCTCGGGTCACGTGAATAACCCTTGCGTCGTCGAAGAAGAAATGTCGATTTCCTTTGAAGAGCTGATTGAAAAACACTGCGGCGGCATTCGCGGCGGTTGGGACAATCTGCTGGCGGTCATTCCAGGCGGTTCGTCCGTGCCATGTGTGCGCGGTGAATTGATGAAAGACGCGATCATGGACTTTGACTACTTGCGCGGTGAACTGGGCTCGGGCCTAGGTACTGCGGCGGTTATCGTCATGGATAAATCGGTTGATATCGTCAAAGCGATCTGGCGCCTGTCGAAATTCTACAAACATGAATCCTGTGGTCAGTGTACCCCGTGCCGTGAAGGTACAGGCTGGATGATGCGCGTGATGGAACGTTTGGTTCAGGGCAACGCATCGGTCGAAGAAATCGACATGCTGTGGGACGTGACCAAGCAGGTCGAAGGCCATACCATTTGCGCACTGGGTGACGCGGCGGCTTGGCCAATTCAGGGTCTGATCCGCAACTTCCGTCCAGAGATTGAAGAGCGAATCAAATCGCGTTCGATCGCTGCGGAATAAGATCAGCGCTTAGAAACAATGAAAGAGGCAGCCCTTTGGGGCTGTCTTTTTGTATAAACCATTGAGTGATAGGGCGGCGGTCGTCCGCTGTAGGTCACTTTTTTCCTATTCAAAGCGCATTGGGCGGTGTTAGGCAGACTGCCAACCGAACCGCCAATTCAGTGGTTCGATAGATGTGACAGAGGTCGCCACTCACGGAAAGCTGTCGACATAAAAACGGCGGCACCCGACATCGTCACATTTTGCGCGCTCAAGGTGGTAACAACCTTGGGCGCGTCGCTTTTCCAGCAATTCCCCCTAGTTGTTATTGAATAACCACGCCAGACTTTCCACATCTGGTCTAACGCGCCGCGATAATAGCGGGGCAGAGCAGAACAAAGGAACTGGCTGTGAAGAAACCTTTTGGCGCTATAACGACCGTTGCCGTCCTGTTTGCAGGTGCTTCTAGCGCCGCAGGGAATTTGGCAGCCGAGACGGAGATTTCCGGCGGGTTGATTAACGCGGGAATCGCGATCGAAATCGCAACCCAATGCGATTCAATCGACGTACGCATGATCCGCGGCGCGTTGTATTTGCGTGGCTTGGAACAAAAAGCCGCCGATATGGGCTATTCCGAGGCAGAGATCGATGACTACATCCATGATTCCGATGAAAAGAAGCGCCTAGAACGTGTCGCGCGGGCGCAGTTGGTCGAAATGGGGGCGGTCGTGGGTAACGCTGATTCATATTGCGCCGTCGGACAGGCCGAGATTTCGTCGGGCACCGAAATTGGGCGGTTACTGCGATGACAGAGGGTGGAAAGTCGATTTGCATCGACTGTGGCGCGGTGTCACAGCAGCAAGATTTCTGTGAAAAATGCGCTGGTAACGCACAAATAGCGCCTTTTCCGCCATTTGCATCGGTTCTGATCATCGCATTGATGCCGGTTGTGGTGGCCGTGCCGGTGATCTTTTGGATCTTGCGGGTCTGATATTTTTGACAAAAATGGTCAGGTTTAAAACCTGAAAAATCCGTGACTTTTGGTGTCGTTCGCGCTGGTATCAAACGAAAAGCCGCGTTAGAACGCCCGCGACTATACGTAACTGCGTGCTATAACTGCGTGGAACGAAACGTCGTTGCGACAAGAACCAAAAGGCTGGCCATGTCCGATCTTAAGAAAATCATCATCGACGGGATTGAACTGGAAGTGCCCGGCGCCATGACGCTGATTCAGGCTTGTGAAGAAGCCGGAGTCGAGGTGCCTCGCTTCTGTTACCACGAACGACTGTCCATCGCAGGCAACTGCCGTATGTGTCTGGTCGAAGTCGTAGGTGGCCCGCCCAAGCCAGCCGCATCCTGCGCGATGCAGGTTCGCGACCTTCGTCCTGGCCCAGAAGGTCAGGCGCCTGTCGTAAAGACCACGTCGCCCATGGTCAAAAAAGCACGCGAAGGCGTGATGGAATTCATGCTGATCAACCACCCGCTGGATTGCCCAATCTGCGACCAGGGCGGTGAATGTGACCTGCAAGACCAAGCGATGGCCTATGGCGTCGATTTCAGCCGTTTCCGCGAACCAAAGCGTGCGGTTGATGACCTGAACCTAGGACCATTGGTTGAAACCCACATGACCCGCTGCATCAGCTGCACGCGTTGTGTTCGTTTCACCACCGAAGTCGCCGGCATCACGCAGATGGGCCAAACTGGCCGCGGCGAAGATGCAGAGATCACCAGCTATCTGAACGAAACGCTTGATTCGAACCTGCAAGGTAACATCGTTGACCTGTGCCCAGTTGGTGCGCTGGTTTCGAAACCTTATTCGTTCACTGCGCGTCCTTGGGAACTGACCAAGACCGAAACCATCGACGTCATGGACGCTCTGGGTTCGAACATCCGCGTTGATACCAAAGGCCGCAAGGTCATGCGTATCCTGCCGCGTAACCACGACGGCGTGAACGAAGAGTGGCTGTCGGATAAGTCCCGCTACGTTTGGGACGGCCTAAGCCGCCAGCGTCTGGACACCCCATACATCCGTGAGAACGGCAAACTGCGCAAAGCATCCTGGGGCGAGGCGCTGACCGCTGCCGCTGCTGCGATGAACGGTAAAAAGGTTGCTGGTCTGATCGGTGATCTGGTCAACGTTGAATCGGCATTCAGCCTGAAACAACTGATCGAAGGTTTGGGCGGCAACGTTGAATGCCGTACCGACAAATCACGTCTGCCTGCGGACAACCGTTCGGCATATGCCGGTACTGCGTCGATCGAAGATCTGGATGATGCGGATATGATCCAAATCATCGGTTCGAACCCTCGTATCGAAGCACCAGTTCTGAACGCGCGTATCCGCAAAGCATGGCTGCGCGGCGCAACCGTTGGTCTGGTCGGCGAAGCGGCTGATCTGACATACGACTACACCCACGTCGGCACCGACCGCGCTGCACTGGCTGAGCTGTCGTCGAAAACCATCGGCGCTGCGAAAGACCTGAAAACCGTTGTGATCATCGGGCAGGGCGCGCTGAACGAAGCGGACGGTTTGGCTGTTCTGGGCCACGCGATGCAGTTGGCTGAAAATTCGAACTCCAAATTCATGGTTCTGCACACCGCAGCCAGCCGCGTTGGCGCGCTGGATGTGAACGCAGTCACCGAAGGCGGCGTCGAGGCAGCAACCAACGGTGCCGAAGTGATCTACAACTTGGGCGCGGACGAAGTCGAAATCGGCGAAGGTCCTTTTGTGATCTACCAAGGTTCGCATGGTGACCGCGGCGCAATGCGCGCTGACATCATCCTGCCAGCCGCTGCCTACACCGAAGAAAACGGTCTGTTCGTGAACACCGAAGGTCGCCCTCAGTTGGCGATGCGTGCGGCATTCGCACCAGGTGACGCGAAAGAAAACTGGGCCGTTCTGCGCGCACTGTCGGCTGAACTGGGCAACGCGCTGCCATGGGATAGCCTTGCGCAACTGCGTCAAGCACTGGTTGCAGCTGTTCCGCATCTGGCACAAATCGACGAGGTTCCATCGAACGAATGGACCCCGCTGCCGGCAGAAAAAATGGGCAACGCGACCTTCCGTCCTGCGTTCCGCGATTTCTACCTGACCAACCCGATCGCTCGCGCGTCGGCTTTGATGGCGGAACTGTCCGCTAACGCCAAAGCTCGCGCCGAATCGAACAAGGTCGCGGCAGAATAAGAACCATGAGAGCCTTCGTCATTATCTTGGCGGTGGCTCTTTCGGGGTGCATGGCATCCCCGACCACAACAGGGGCAGGGGGCAACCCCGAATACCTAGGGGTCGAAACACGGCTTTTGGATGGTGACCTTGTTGGTTTCAGGGTCGCGATGACAGGGGCCAGCAGTGCAGAGGACGTTGAACGTTACGCCCGATGCGCCGCAGCACAATACGCGCTGATCCGTGGATACGGGTTCGCGAGGCACATTCGCACACTGACCGACCAGAATGGTGGTGTTTGGACTGCGGATGCTGTTTACACAATCTCGCCTGCGCTGCCGCGTGGGCTAAGAACAATAGACGCCGAAGTCACGGTCGCCGATTGCGGCGTATCTGGCATACCGACGGTTTGAGGGAACGAATATGGTTGAATTCTTCACCACAACCAACCTAGGGATCTTGCTGCTGACGCTGGGGCAGTGCCTTTTGGTTCTGGTTCCGCTTTTGGTCGCATTGGCATTTCTGATGTACGCTGACCGCAAAGTCTGGGCTGCGGTCCAGATGCGCAAAGGTCCGAACATCGTTGGTGCTTTTGGCCTGCTGCAATCCTTTGCTGACTTTATCAAATACATCGTGAAAGAGGTCGTCGTACCTGCCGGTGCTGATAAATTCGTCTTTTTCCTGGCACCGATGATTTCGTTCATCATGGCTGTGATCGCTTGGGCGGTTATCCCGTTCAACGACGGCTGGGTTCTGGCAGACATCAACGTGGCCATTCTGTACGTCTTCGCGATTTCGTCGCTTGAAGTATACGGAGTGATCATGGGCGGTTGGGCTTCCAACTCTAAATACCCGTTCCTTGGTTCGCTGCGTTCGGCGGCTCAGATGATTTCCTACGAAGTGTCGATCGGCCTGATCATCATCGGTGTGATCATTTCGACCGGTTCGATGAACTTTGGCGATATCGTTGCAGCGCAAAACGGTCACGGCATCCTGTCGTGGTATTTCCTGCCGCACTTCCCGATGTTGTTCCTGTTCTTCATCTCGGCCTTGGCTGAAACCAACCGTCCTCCGTTCGATTTGCCCGAAGCTGAATCCGAACTGGTTGCTGGTTATCAGGTTGAATATTCGTCCACACCGTTCCTTCTGTTCATGATCGGCGAACTGACCGCAGTCGTTCTGATGTGCGCGCTGGTATCGCTGTTGTTCTTGGGCGGTTGGCTGTCGCCAGTTGAATTCCTGCCGGATGGTTTCTTCTGGATGTTCATCAAAATGGTGTTCTGCTTCTTCATCTTCGCGATGGTCAAAGCAATCACCCCACGCTACCGCTATGACCAGCTGATGCGCTTAGGTTGGAAAGTATTCCTACCACTGTCGCTGGCTTGGGTCGTGTTGGTATCGTTCCTTGCTAAATTCGAAGTGCTTGGCGGCTTCTGGGCTCGCTGGGCGATTGGAGGCTGATCATGACGCAGATCGATTACGGCCGCGCCGCGAAATATTTCCTGCTGGCTGACTTTATCAAAGGTTTCCAGCTGGGTCTGAAATACTTCTTCGCGCCCAAAGCAACGCTGAACTACCCGCACGAAAAGGGCCCATTGTCCCCACGTTTCCGTGGTGAACACGCCCTGCGCCGGTATCCAAATGGCGAAGAGCGCTGCATCGCGTGTAAACTGTGCGAGGCGATCTGCCCTGCACAGGCGATCACCATCGACGCAGAGCCACGCGAAGACGGTTCGCGCCGCACCACGCGTTACGACATCGACATGACCAAATGCATCTACTGCGGTTTCTGCCAAGAAGCCTGTCCAGTAGACGCGATTGTCGAAGGCCCGAATTTCGAATTCTCGACCGAAACCCGCGAAGAGCTGTTCTACGATAAAGAAAAGCTGCTTTCGAACGGCGAACGTTGGGAAGCAGAAATCGCGCGTAACCTTGAACTGGACGCACCATACCGATGACTGATCCTAAGAACCCTTTTGACGCGATGATGCGTGCCGGACAGGAATGGGCCAAATCCATGAACCCTGCGCTGGAATCGTTCATGCCGAAAGGGTTCGAAGGCATGTGGCCGACCCTGTCGGCTGACATGATGGAAGCGACAATGGGCAAGACCTTTAATCCCGAAGGTCTGGATGCCAAAACCCGCCTGTTACTGACCCTGACTGGTTTGACCATCATGGGCGCGCAGGCAGAAACACAGATCCGCCTAACGGTTCGCCACGCACGCGAAGCCGGGGCAACGAAACAAGAGGTCGCCGAGACCATCGCCCAAGCGGCAATGTTCGGAGGCGTCCCCGCAATGACCAAAGCCATGACCCTAGCAAACGAGGTTATGGAAGAGGACAGCAACAAGGACAGCGACGTATGAGTGTAGCAGATATCGCCTTTTATTGCTTTGCACTGACGACCGTAGCGGGTGGTCTATTCACCGTAATCGGGCGCAACCCGGTACACTCTGTACTCTGGCTGATCCTGGCGTTCCTGTCGTCGGCGGGCCTGTTCGTCCTGTTGGGCGCGGAATTCATCGCGATGCTGTTGATCATCGTGTATGTGGGCGCGGTTGCGGTTCTGTTCTTGTTCGTTGTGATGATGCTGGACATCGACTTTGCCGAACTCAAGGCAGAAATGTCGCGCTATATGCCGCTGGCTCTGCTGATCGGCGTGGTTTTGTTGCTGCAACTGGCAATGGCTTACGGCGCTTGGAACTTCTCGGACGGTGTTGATACCCGTCTAGCCGCACCGGTCGAGGGCGGCATCCACAACACGCAAGGTCTGGGTTACCTGATCTACGACAAATATATCATGCTCTTCCAATTGGCTGGTCTGGTTCTGTTGGTCGCGATGGTTGGTGCCATCGTTCTGACCCTGCGCCATCGCCAGAACATCAAACGTCAGGACATTCTGGCGCAGATGTACCGCGATCCAGCCAAGGCGATGGAGCTTAAGGACGTTAAACCGGGGCAGGGTCTGTAATGCCACTATTCGCAAAAGAATATAGCGAGGGACGGAACACATGATCGGAATTGAACATTATCTCGTGGTGGCGGCAGCACTGTTCGTCATCGGAATCTTCGGGCTGTTCCTGAACCGCAAGAACATCATCATCCTGCTGATGTCGATCGAACTGATCTTGCTGTCGGTGAACATCAACTTTGTCGCGTTTTCGTCATTCCTGAATGACATGGTGGGCCAAGTGTTCACTCTGTTCGTTCTGACAGTGGCAGCAGCAGAAGCGGCGATCGGTCTGGCGATCCTCGTATGTTTCTTCCGCAACCGCGGTACCATCGACGTTGAAGACGTCAACGTGATGAAAGGCTAATCGGACATGGTTAAGTTCATCCTTCTTGCACCGCTTGTCGGCGCGATCATTGGCGGCTTTGGCTGGCGTCTGATCGGTGAAAAGACCGCTCAGTGGTTGACCACCGGCATCCTGTTCGTCTGTGCATTGTTCAGCTGGATCACATTCCTAAGCTTTGACGGTCACACCCAATACATTCCTTTGCTGGACTGGATTGAATCGGGCGTTCTAGAAACTCAGTGGGGCATCCGTCTGGACCGACTGACCGCGATCATGCTGATCGTTGTGACCTCGGTTTCGGCTTTGGTTCACCTGTATTCGATGGGCTACATGGCGCATGACGAAAACTGGACCGAAAAAGAAAGCTACCGCGCACGTTTCTTTGCTTACCTGTCGTTCTTCACCTTTGCGATGTTGATGCTGGTGACCTCGGACAACCTGGTTCAAATGTTCTTTGGCTGGGAAGGCGTGGGTGTCGCATCCTATCTGTTGATCGGGTTCTACTACAAAAAACCATCGGCGAACGCGGCTGCGATGAAAGCATTCGTTGTGAACCGTGTTGGTGACTTTGGTTTCGCGCTGGGTATCTTTGGCCTGTTCATGCTGACCGACAGCATCCAGTTCGACGTCATCTTTGGCGAAGCGTCGCATCTGGCGGAAACCCAACTGCATTTCCTGTGGACCGAATGGAACGCGGCGAACCTGCTGGCATTCCTGTTGTTCGTTGGCGCGATGGGTAAATCGGCGCAGTTGATCCTGCACACATGGCTGCCGGACGCGATGGAAGGCCCGACACCTGTGTCGGCTCTGATCCACGCGGCGACCATGGTTACCGCAGGTGTATTCCTGGTTTGCCGTATGTCGCCGCTGTTCGAATACGCACCAGAGACCAAAAACTTTATCATGTACTTGGGCGCAGCGACTGCATTCTTTGCAGCAACCGTTGGTCTGGTACAAAACGACATCAAACGCGTGATCGCGTATTCGACCTGTTCGCAGCTGGGCTATATGTTCGTTGCTGCTGGCGCAGGTATCTACGGCGCAGCGATGTTCCACCTGTTCACGCACGCTTTCTTTAAGGCGATGTTGTTCTTGGGCGCGGGTTCTGTGATCCACGCGATGCACCACGAACAAGACATGCGTAACTATGGCGGTCTGCGCAAAAAGATCCCTCTGACGTTCTGGGCGATGATTATTGGTACGCTGGCAATCACCGGTGTTGGTATCCCGCTGACTTACTTTGGTTTCGCTGGCTTCCTGTCCAAAGACGCGATCATCGAATCCGCTTTCGCTTCGGGTAACGGTTTTGCCTTCTGGGCATTGGTTATCGCGGCACTGTTCACGTCGTTCTATTCGTGGCGCCTGATTTTCCTGACCTTCTTTGGTGAGGAACGCGGTGATCACCACGCACATGAACACGCACACGAAAGCCCGCTGGTCATGACCCTACCTTTGGGTATTCTGGCCTTGGGTGCGATTTTCGCTGGTATGATCTGGTACAAGCCGTTCTTTGGCGATCACGACAAGATGGTCGACTTCTTTGGCATGCCGCACCACGTCGAAGCATCGGTTGATGGCCATGCAGAGGCGGGCGATCACGGCGCTGCTGACGACCACGGCGTCGTTGCCGCAATGGACGATCACGCTGTTGCTGCAGACGAAGGTCACATTGTTGCCGACGATCACGCAGCTGAAATTGGCGCGATCTACATGTCGGCAGAATCCGAACAGATCTTGGACGACGCTCACCACAGCCCAGCATGGGTCAAGGCAAGCCCGTTCATCGCGATGCTGATCGGTTTCATCACCGCATGGTACATGTACATCCGTAACCCTGCGTTCCCTGCCAAACTGGCCGAGAACCAGCGCCCGCTGTACAACTTCCTGCTGAACAAATGGTACTTTGACGAACTGTACGACGCTGTTTTCGTACGTCCTTCGTTGGCTATCGGCCGGTTCCTGTGGAAACGCGGTGACGAAAACACAATCGATGGCGGGATCAACGGTCTGGCACTGGGTGTTATTCCCTTCCTGACCAAACTCGCAGGCCGCGCCCAGTCCGGCTACGTCTTTACTTACGCCTTCGCGATGGTTCTGGGCATCGTAGGCATCCTAACCTGGGTCACGCTCACCGGGGGATCGCACTAATGGATAACCTTCTTTCCATCGTAACCTTTATTCCTGCGCTTGCGGCTATCATTCTGGCTGTGTTCCTGCGCGGAAATGACGAAGGTGCACAGCGCAACGCGAAATGGGTGGCAATTATCGCCACCGTCGCAACCTTTTTTGTGTCGCTGTTCATTCTGTTCGGCTTTGACTCATCGAACACAGACATGCAGTTCGTCGAAGACGCTGAATGGCTGTTCGGTCTGCACTACAAAATGGGTGTTGACGGTATCTCGATCCTGTTCGTGATGCTGACAACTTTCCTGATGCCACTGGTGATCTGGTCGGCATGGGACGTCAAAGTCCGCACCAAAGAATACATGATCGCGTTCCTGATGCTGGAAACGCTGATGCTGGGCGTGTTCATGGCGCTGGATCTGGTCCTGTTCTACATCTTCTTCGAAGCAGGCCTAATTCCGATGTTCCTGATCATTGGTATCTGGGGTGGTAAGAACCGCATCTACGCGTCGTTCAAATTCTTCCTCTATACCTTCTTGGGTTCGGTCCTGATGCTGGTCGCCATGGTTCTGATGTATGCAGACGCCGGCACCACAGACATCCCAACGCTGATGACCCACACCTTCTCGACCTCGTCGTTCTCGGTTCTGGGGATCACTGTGGTTGGCGGTCTGCAGACCATGCTGTTCTTGGCGTTCTTTGCATCGTTCGCAGTGAAAATGCCAATGTGGCCTGTCCACACGTGGTTGCCTGACGCGCACGTTCAGGCGCCGACCGCGGGTTCGGTTGTTCTGGCGGCTATCCTGCTGAAAATGGGCGGCTACGGTTTCTTGCGTTTCTCGCTGCCGATGTTCCCAGTTGGCACCGAAGTCCTGTCCGATCTGGTTCTGTGGATGTCCGCAATCGCGATCGTCTACACTTCGCTGGTCGCACTGGTCCAAGAAGACATGAAAAAGCTGATCGCCTATTCGTCGGTTGCGCACATGGGTTACGTGACCATGGGTATCTTTGCTGCGAACCAGCAGGGTATCGACGGTGCGATCTTCCAGATGATTTCGCACGGCTTCATCTCTGGCGCGCTGTTCCTGTGCGTTGGCGTGATCTACGACCGTATGCACACACGTGACATCGACGCCTATGGTGGTCTGGTGAACCGTATGCCTGGTTATGCGCTGATCTTTATGTTCTTCACGATGGCGAACGTTGGTCTGCCTGGCACCTCTGGCTTCGTTGGCGAATTCCTGACCCTGATGGGCGTATTCAAAGTCAACACTTGGGTTGCTGCTGTTGCGGCTCTGGGCGTTATCTTCTCGGCGGCTTATGCGCTGTGGCTGTACCGCCGCGTTGTCATGGGCGAACTGATCAAAGAAAGCCTGAAGTCCATCACCGACATGACCAACCGCGAAAAAATGATCTTTGCACCGCTGGTGTTCATGACCTTGTTGCTGGGTATCTACCCATCGGTCGTGACCGACATCATTGGGCCTAGCGTTTCCGCGCTGGTCGAAAACTACCACACCGCTGTTGACGCAAGCGACCTGACCGTCGCTGTCGCAGCACCTGCTACCGCACACTAAGGAGCCGGATTAATGATCTCGAACGATATTCAAATCGTCTTGCCGGAAATCATCCTCGCACTCTATGCGATGGGTGGCCTACTGTTCGCGGTATACACCGGCAAAGATAAACTAGCCCCGATGTTGATGTGGGTCACCGCTGCGGTGTTCGTGGTACTGGCTGCGTGGATCGGCCTTAGCGGTTCGGACGCAACTGCGTTTGACGGCATGTTCACCAACGATGGTTTTGCGCGTTTCGCCAAAGTCACCATCTTGTTGTCCACCGCCGCCGTACTGGTCCTAAGCCAAGAATTCCTGTCGCGCCGCGATCTGCTGCGTTTCGAATACCCAATGCTGGTTGTGCTGGCCGTTGTCGGCATGATGGTCATGGTTTCGGCCGGCGACCTGATGGCGCTGTACATGGGTCTGGAACTGCAATCGCTGGCGCTATACGTTGTGGCGTCGCTGCGCCGTGACAGTGTGAAATCCACCGAAGCAGGTCTGAAGTATTTCGTGCTGGGCGCACTGTCGTCCGGTCTGATGCTGTACGGTGCATCGCTGGTCTACGGTTTCACCGGCACCACGCTGTTCTCGGGCATCTATGACGCTGTTGGCCACGACATTTCGATCGGTCTGCTGTTCGGTCTGGTATTCCTGTTCGCAGGTTTCGCATTCAAAGTATCGGCAGCACCGTTCCACATGTGGACACCTGACGTTTACGAAGGTTCGCCAACCCCAGTGACCGCGCTGTTCGCAACCGCGCCAAAGGTTGCTGCGATGGGTCTGTTTGCACGCGTTGCATTCGACGCATTCGGCGGCATCACTTCGGATTGGACACAGATCATTGCCCTGCTGGCGATCCTGTCGATGTTCGTTGGTGCGATCGCTGCGATTGGTCAGACAAACATCAAACGTCTGATGGCCTATTCGTCGATCGCGCACATGGGCTTTGCCCTGATGGGACTGGCTGCCGGCACCGCATTGGGTGTCGAGGCAATGCTGGTTTACATGGCGATCTACGTCACCATGAACATCGGTACCTTTGCGTTCATCCTGTCGATGGAAAAAGACGGCAAACCAGTCACCGACATCCGTTCGATGGGCATGCTGTCCAAACGTGAACCACTGAAAGCCTACGCTTTGCTGGCGCTGTTCTTCAGCCTTGCTGGTGTGCCGCCGTTCGTTGGTTTCTTTGGTAAACTGGGCGTGTTCCGCGCGGCTTTGGACGCTGGTCTGGTCTGGCTAACAGTTGCAGCTGGTATCGCGTCGGTGATCGGTGCGTTCTACTACCTGCGCGTCGTTTACTACATGTTCTTTGGTGAAGACACCGACAAGATGGACAGCAAAATGTCGCCAGTTGCATGGGGCATTATGATGGCATCGGCAGCGATCATGCTGGTGGGTATCATCAACCTGTTCGGCATCGTGCCTGCAGCGGCTGACGCGGCGCTGGCGCTTGTTAACTAACGAAAACAGCGGGCCGCGCTGGCCCGAAGGTGTCGACCTTGTTGTTATGGACGAGGTCGACAGCACCATGAACGAGGCTGCCCGTCGGGCGGCCTCGATCCGTGTTCCGACATGGATTATGGCCAAACGCCAGACCGCAGGGCGGGGCAGGCGTGGCAAAGCGTGGGTCGATCCAACAGGCAATCTGGCCGCGACGCTGGTCCTGCGGCCTGACCTGACGCCTCAAGACGCATCATTACGGTCCTTTCTGGCGGCGGTCGCGTTGTTCGAAAGCCTTGCGTTGTTCATTGATCGGTCGCGCCTTGCGCTGAAATGGCCGAACGATGTGTTGCTGGACGGCGGCAAGGTCGCCGGCATCCTGTTGGAAAGCAGCACCAAAGGCGACAAGGTGGATTGGTTGACCATCGGCATAGGCGTCAATCTGGCAAATGTGCCTGACGCCGTGGCCGATGCTGCGTTCCCGCCCGTCAGCGTTGCTGGCGCAATAGGCAAACGGATTGGGCGGCGCGACTTTTTGACCGTTTTGGCTGCGAACTACGTGACGCAGGAAAGCAAACTGGCGTATTTCGGTTTTGAACGGATCAGAGAAGACTGGATGCGGCACGCGGCACGTTTGGGCGAAGTTATCACCGCCAAAACAGCGCGAGAGACGTATACAGGCATCTTTGACAGCATTGATTTGGACGGCAACCTGGTGCTGATCACGGGGCGCGGCCCGCAGGTGATCCCAGCTGCCGACGTTTATTTTTAGGGGGCGGGGATGCTTCTTTGTATTGATTGCGGAAACACGAACACGGTGTTTTCGATCTGGAACGGGTCCGATTTCATAACGACGTGGCGGACTGCGACCGACCATCAGCGGACGGCTGATCAGTATTTCGTCTGGCTGTCTACGCTGATGGCGCACCAAGACATGAAACTGGACATCAATCAGGTGATTATCAGTTCGACGGTGCCGCGCGTTGTGTTCAACCTGCGTGTTCTGGCGGATCGGTATTTCAACTGTCGGCCGCTGGTCGTTGGCAAACCCGATTGTGCACTGCCGACCGCGCCGCGCGTTGACGCGGGAACCACTGTTGGCCCTGACCGTTTGGTGAATTCGGCGGGCGCGTTTTCCCGCCATGGCGGAGACCTGATTGTCGTCGATTTTGGCACTGCGACCACATTCGACGTTGTTGCATCCGATGGCGCCTATGTTGGCGGCGTGATCGCCCCCGGTGTGAACCTGAGCCTAGAGGCGCTGCACCATGCGGCGGCGGCCCTGCCGCATGTCGATATCAGTCACCCAGATCGGGTGATCGGAACAAATACCGTTGCCTGTATGCAATCAGGCGTGTTTTGGGGCTATGTCGGCCTTGTGAAAGAAATCTGCGCGCGCATCCGCGACGAATATGATGCGCCGATGAAAGTCATCGGGACAGGCGGGCTTGCCCGTCTATTTGAACAGGTAGATCAGCTATTCGACGTGATCGAAGATGATCTGACAATGCACGGTTTAACCGTGATCAATGATTTTAATAAGGATCTGAAATGACCAAAGAACGATTGATCTATATGCCTTTGGGCGGTGCTGGCGAAATCGGCATGAATGCCTACGTCTACGGCTATGGCGCGCCAGACAAAGAACGGCTGATCGTCGTTGATCTGGGCGTGACCTTCCCTGACATGGATACCACGCCGGGCGTTGATCTGATCATGCCAGACATCGCGTGGCTAGAGGCCCGCAAAGAACAGATCGAAGGCATCTTTATCACCCATGCCCACGAAGACCACGTAGGCGCTGTTGGCCTGCTGTGGGAACGTCTGGGTGCTCCTATCTATGCGCGGACCTTTACCGCCAATATCGCGTCGCGCAAATTGCAGGAAAAACACCTGCCTGATGGCATCGTGAAAACCGTCGGCGCGTACCCTGCGCGCACTCAGGTTGGCCCGTTCGAAGTGTCGTTCGCCCCGATTTCGCATTCCATCCCAGAAAGCAGCGGTTTGGTCATCGACACGCCAAAGGGCCGCGTTGTTCATTCGGGCGATTTCAAAATCGACCGCACGCCAGTTGTGGGCGAACCGTTTGATGACGATATGTGGGCCGAAATCGCGAAACCAGGGGTTAAGGCCCTGATGTGCGACAGTACCAACGTCTTTTCGCCAGCCCCCGGTCGGTCCGAAGCCGAGCTGAACGACCCACTGGTCGAATTGATCGCGAACCAGCCTGCGATGGTCGTGGCGACCACCTTTGCGTCGAACATCGCGCGTGTAAAAACGCTGGCAATGGCAGGCGAAAAAGCAGGGCGTTCGATTGTTCTGCTGGGCCGCGCGATGCGCCGTATGGTCGAAGCAGGTCTGGAAACCGGCGTGTTGTCCAGTTTCCCATCCGTGATCAGCCCGGAGGACGCACAGCACCTGCCGCGCGAAAACCTGATGTTGCTGGTAACTGGGTCCCAAGGCGAACGCCGCGCCGCCAGCGCGCAACTGTCCCAAGGCAAATATCTGGGCCTGTCGTTAAAAGAGGGCGATACATTTCTGTTTTCGTCCAAAGTCATCCCCGGCAACGAACGCGGGGTGATCCGCATCATGAACAATCTGTCGGAAATGGGCGTAGATGTGATCGATGATCGCGGCGGTCTGTATCACGTATCGGGTCACGCAAACCGTCCTGACCTGAAAACGCTGCATGAAATCATTAAACCGCAGATGGTCGTTCCAATGCACGGCGAACACCGCCATCTGCGCGAACACATTAAACTGGCGGCCGAAAACGGGATCACTGGCGTCTTGGCGGTCAACGGTACGATGGTTGATATCACAGGCGATCAGCCGCAGGTCTGCGGGTTCATCGAAACGGGCCGTACCTATTTGGATGGTAGCGTCCAGATCGGCCAGTTTGATGGCATCGTGCGCGACCGTATCCGCATGGCGCTGAACGGTCATGTGGTCGTAACCATGATCATCGACGAACATGACGAACCACTGGGCGATCCGTGGTGTGAAACCATGGGCTTGGCCGAAATGGGCCGCAACAACGCGCCGTTGGTCGATGTGTTAGAGGAAGACCTGAGCCAATACATCAACCGCGCAGACGACAAAACGCTACTGGATGATGACGCATTGGACAAAGAACTGCGCCGCGTGGTCCGCAATTCGTGCCAGAATGAAATTGGTAAAAAACCCGAAGTGACGGTGATCGTCAGTCGGCTAAGCTAAAGAGACGGGCGGCCAATTGGCCGCCTTTTTCAATCGTGACACAGAAACGCAGCGCCCTGTAGGGCCACGACCGTTACCGTTGAGGCCGCCAATATTTCTGGCGCGCCCAACGCGGTGAAAATTGCAGTTGTCGCGATGTTGTTTAATTGTCCGCGCAGCAGCCTGTCGCTGCCTTTGATCGCCATAGCCCCTAACGTTTCGGTGCGCGCGATTTCTTCGAAACTGGGGGGACGACCAAAGATGCTGCGCATCTGCGTGTTGATGGCCGACACTTCCTCTGCGGCCGCGTTCACACGTTTGCAGGTTGTTTTTTCGCAGTGACCGCGAAAATTTCTGGTGCCAGGCAGTAATAAATACCCCGCATCATTGTCGCCGAATTCCAGACAATACCCGTTGGGGGTGTAGGTTTCCATCAAGCTGGCCATAAAGGTCAGCGTGGTATTTGATGAACAGGGGGGCAGGGTCCCACGCAGGGTCGCCCACATTTGTTTGGGCGCTGTCATCAACTGTTCGCCCGTCGAAACCGCCAAATCATCATCCGTGAATTGTGCCGAGTCGATCGTAATGTCCATCGCGTGGACACGTACGGTGCAAACCTCTGCCGCTGCCGATAAGGGCAGCAGCAGAAATAGTAATGCCAACAGGCGGGTCATTAGCTGGCCGCCCGACGCTCCGCAAAGGAAAGGCGGATGAACGCTGGGGCATCGTCGCCCATGCCAATAACGTCTTCGTCGCGGTCACGGCGCTGCGAACGGCCACGCGCGGGGCGTGGTTTCTGTTCAGGCTGTTTTTCAACCTTTGGCGCGGCTTCTTGGGTGACCTCTGCCACAGGTTCGTCGGATTTTTTACGACGGCTGCGCGTGCGCTTTGGCTTTTCTGCTTTGTCGGCTTCTGGCTTTGGCTCTTCGGCATTGACAGGGTTGTCCAAACGCGGAATTTCTTTTTCGATCAGTTTTTCAACGGCATCGAAATTCTTTTCGTCACGTGGTTCAACGATCATGATCGCCTTGCCATCACGGCCCGCGCGGCCTGTGCGGCCGATGCGGTGAACGTAGTCTTCGGGGTGGCCAGGCACGTCGTAGTTAAACACGTGGGTCACCGAAGGCACATCCAAACCGCGCGCAGCCACATCGGATGCGACCAGCAGTTTGATTTCGCCAGCGCGGAATTTATCCAGCGTTGCGTTACGCTGCGACTGGTCCAGATCGCCATGGATCGGAGCCGCGTCATAACCGTATTTCGACAGGCTTTTGTAACAGATATCCACGTCGGATTTACGGTTGCAGAAAATCACCGCGTTTTGCAGCGTGTCGCCCTGTGCGTCGATCAATGCGCGCAGAACTTTGCGTTTTTCGCTAGAAGCGCGATCCTTGCGCGATGCTTTGAACATAACGGCGTTTTGTTCGATACGTTCGGACGCGGTGGCCTGACGGGCGATTTCCACCTTGGCCGGAGCCTGCAGGAAGGTATTGGTGATGCGTTCGATTTCCGGCGCCATGGTGGCCGAAAAGAACAGCGTCTGACGGGTGAACGGTGTCAGGTTAAAGATGCGTTCGATGTCAGGGATGAAACCCATGTCCAGCATACGGTCGGCTTCGTCGACGACCATAACCTGAACGCCGGTTAGCAACAATTTACCGCGTTCAAAATGGTCGATCAAACGACCAGGCGTGGCGATCAGAACATCAACGCCGCGGTCAATGGCAGCATCCTGTTCTTTGAACGACACGCCGCCGATCAGTAGCGCTTTGGTCAGTTTGGTGTGTTTTGCGTAGACATCGAAATTTTCAGCGACCTGTGCAGCCAATTCGCGTGTCGGGCACAAAACTAACGACCGCGGCATGCGTGCACGGGCACGGCCACGTTTCAGCAGGGTAATCATTGGCAACGTAAACGAAGCGGTTTTTCCGGTGCCCGTTTGGGCAATGCCCAGAACGTCGCGACCCTCTAGTGCGGGGGGAATTGCGCCCGCTTGAATTGGGGTCGGGCTTTCATAGCCGGCTTCGGCAATTGCTTTTAGTACCTTGGCATCAAGGTTAAGATCGGTGAATTTCGTCATGTGCGTCCAATATGCGACCCACCCTTGGGTCGGGGGTTCTGGGACACAGAAATTTACCAAAGCGTCCCCGTCATAATCCCTGGTTGGGATTGGGCGCTGTCTATCGTGTTCGGGGGCTATGGTCAATGTTTGCGCGACGGATCGGTTATTTCGTCGGAATCTCGACGCATGGACTCTTTCGTATAGGGCTTGCGGATAAGCGTATAAAACTTTTCCTTCCGTGCTAGGGTTTCGGCCAATGGTTGTGCGGGGTGCTGTTATGCAAGGTTCTAGGGTAATCGACTACACAGGCGCCTTTGTTGCGATCTATGGCGTGGTCGCGCTATTGATCGGATGGGGTATGGGAATAGACCCAATCGTGCGCGGTGCCACCAATTCGGTTGCGATGGTCCCATCAACAGCTTTGTGTTTCATAATGCTAGACAGTTGCATGATGACGGTGCGTTTGCAGTCCATGGTCGAACAATTGATTTTTGTAATATCTCTGATTGGAATATTCGTTTTATTTGGATCCATCGCGGGCCAGAATTTTAGCCTGCCGACCCAGAACTTTGTCGATGTTGTGAATTTTGACCTTCGCGCTACCGACGGGATGGCGTGGGGTACGGGTTTGGGAATTACGCTGCTTGCTGTATCGCTCGTTATTATGGCAATCGGACAGTCGCAGGTCAGAAACTATGTGCTGGCTTTGGTATCTGTCGCCGCGTTTATGTTGTTCATCGCCGCCATTGTAAAAATGTGGAGCCCAGACATCGCATTTGCGATTACGTTATACGGCCAGATGTCTATTCCTACACTGGTTTTGTTATTTGCTGCGACCGCGGGATTGGCGGCATTTTC
This sequence comes from Marivivens sp. ABH4_498, assembly GCF_056160585.1. Lineage (NCBI taxonomy): Bacteria > Pseudomonadati > Pseudomonadota > Alphaproteobacteria > Rhodobacterales > Paracoccaceae > Marivivens > Marivivens sp. ABH4_498. The sequence goes on along the minus strand of NZ_JBSWXL010000001.1, from coordinate 109,444 downwards.
CCTGACCGCAACTGCCAGATAATCAAAGCCGATTGCACCTGTCGCCAAGGGTACAATTCAGGGTAGTAAACTGAACGATTTGGTTCATAATTGTTGCGAATATCGTATAGTTACGTCTAACATTAGGGTGATTGATGACGTTCAATTGAGTGAAGATTTTCCTATAGGGCTAGGTCAATGAATATGAATGCCCACCAAAAAGTGCTGATAGAATATGCAGGCGCATTTATTGCGCTGTACGGCTTTGTCGGGCTTTGCGCGGGTTGGGGGCTGGATGTTCAATTTCTGGTGCGTTGGGGTGGGGTGAATGCTGCGATGGTCCCATCAACGTCATTTTCTTTTATGCTGCTTGGCATTGGTTTGATGACCTCGCGTTTACGCAGCAGTTTTGACGTCATCACCTTTTCGGTATCGCTGTTGTGGCTTGTATCGCTGTGCGGGTTCGGGCTTGCGTTAAAATTAACCAGTCCGAATTGGCAACTGGACAACATTTTTGGTTTCAATCTTCTTCCAACAGACGGCATGTCGTACATGACGACATTTGGCTTTATTGTGTTGTCTTTGGCATTGCTTAGCGCGGCATTAGGTAAACAAAAGGTCAGGTATTTCGCCTTTGGTTTGACCGTTGTCAGTTGGGCGATGTTGGGGGCAATCGGGATTTTGAAAATTGGCAATCAATCCATTCCCAAGATTGAAAAACTGTATAATCAAATGTCCTACCCAACGATGACATTGATGTTCTTAGCCGCTTGCGCGATTTTTGCGTATTGTGCGGAGCGCGCAAAAGACCAGTCCTGATTTTTTTTACAGATTTTTGCGCGATTGTCTGATAGCATAACGCGCAAAATTTGGGTTTTGGATATTTCTATGCCGGATGCTGCGTATGTCCAAAAGGCACTCCGGATTAGGAATGTCTGCGGGCTATTTTTGATTACTTATACTTTACTGGCCGCCACTTATTCGATCGCCGCTGATAGCACTTTGCTTTTATCGTGGCATCCTGACCTGCCTGCTATGTCAGGCGTGATTTTGGTCTGTATGATTTTTATAACAGTCAGCCTTTTCACCGTATGGATTCACACGATTCCAGAGCTGGTCATTTTTTCGGTTTCGATAGTATGGAGCGTGTCGATATGCCTGACGAACGTATATCTGCGCCTAACGCATTCCGAATTTGATTTGGAATTTTTGTTTGGATTACAGCGCTCTGCGCAAATGCGTATGTCATTGCTATCGACATTTGTGATCCTGCTGATCCACTGGATAACACTTGCCGTTGCTTTCGATTTTAGGGGGACAGAAAAATTAACCCACTATGCATTTTTGTTAGTGGTATTCGTCATGATCGTTGGCCAGTTTCTGCAATTTTTGGCTATGAACGGCGCCTTCACCCTGAACGAAAACTTACTGATTTCTTTGCCCGAGGCCGTGATTTACGTCGGCGTTTTATTAGGTCTGAAAGTCATTTTTAAATTAAAAAACAAGCGCCCGAAAAGGGCGCTTGCGTTTTAAACCATCATTTCTTTGGTCGCAGACAATGTCACGTCCGGATAGTCGCGTGCGACCCTGTCGATGTCCCATTGCAATCGGGTCAGGAACACCACGTCGCCGTCGTTATCGTGGCTGATGTGCTGTTTGTTGGCGTTGATGAATTTATCGACCGCCGTTTTGTCGCCCTGTACCCAGCGCGCGCTGGTGAACTGGGATGGTTCAAAACGAACGGGCAGGCCGTATTCCAATTCGATGCGGCTGGCCAATACTTCGAACTGTAGCGCGCCCACAACGCCCACGATGAAACCGGAGCCAAAGGCGGGTTTGAACACCTTTGCTGCGCCTTCTTCGGCGAATTGCATCAGCGCCTTTTCCAGGTGCTTGGCTTTCATCGGGTCGCCCGCGCGGCAGTTTTGCAGCAATTCAGGCGCAAAGGAGGGGATGCCCGTGACCTTGAGCGCCTCGCCCTCGGTCAGCGTGTCGCCGATGCGCAGCTGGCCGTGGTTCGGAATGCCGATGATGTCGCCGGCCCATGCCTCTTCGGCCAATTCACGGTCCGAGGCAAGGAACAGCACGGGGTTCGAAATCGCCATCGGTTTTTTCGTGCGGACGTGAGTCAATTTCATGCCGCGGTTAAAATGGCCCGATGCCAGACGCACAAACGCCACGCGGTCGCGGTGTTTGGGGTCCATGTTTGCCTGAACCTTGAACACGAAACCCGACACTTTCTTTTCTTCGGGGTTCACGATGCGCGGGTCGGCGTTTTGCGGCTGTGGTTCGGGGCCGTATTTGCCGATGCCGTCCATCAATTCTTTGACGCCGAACGAATTGATCGCGGATCCGAACCAGATCGGGGTCATCGTGCCGTCCATGACCGCCTGAGGGTCCAGCGCAGGCAGCAATTCGCGCGCCATTTCGATTTCTTCTAGGAACTGTTCCAGCAGGTGGGCAGGCACCAATTCTTTTAGCTTTGGATCGTCGAGGCCTTTGATTTCGACGCTGTCAGAAACCACGTTACGGTCTGCGCGGTCCATCAATTCCAAACGGTCGTTCAGGATGTCGTAGCAGCCAACGAAATCTTTGCCGACGCCGATGGGCCAGCTGGCCGGCGTCACGTCGATCGCCAGATTTTCCTGAATTTCGTCGATGATTTCAAATGTATCGCGGCTTTCGCGGTCCATTTTGTTACAGAACGTCAGGATCGGCAGGTCGCGCAGACGGCAAACTTCGAACAGTTTTTGGGTCTGGCTTTCCACACCTTTTGCGCCGTCGATCACCATAACGGCCGCGTCCACGGCCGTTAGCGTGCGATACGTATCTTCGGAAAAATCCGAGTGGCCGGGCGTATCAACTAGGTTGAACCGATAGGTGCGAAAATCGAATGACATCGCGGATGCGGACACCGAAATGCCGCGGTCCTTTTCCATCTGCATAAAGTCTGACCGCGTCCGGCGGGCTTCGCCTTTGGCGCGGACCTGACCAGCCATCTGGATTGCGCCACCGAAAAGCAGGAACTTTTCCGTCAGAGTCGTCTTACCAGCGTCCGGGTGCGAAATGATCGCAAACGTACGACGACGCGCAATTTCAGCGGGCAGGGCGGGGCGATTTTCGTTCGTATCCAACATGACGCTGGCTATATTCCGCCCTGCTTGCGCTGACAAGGTAATCCGTCAGTTGCGGCCCAGCGAAACGATGCCTTTTAGGAACCGTTCAGCTGTCTGGCGCAAAGAATTGGCCTGTTCGGCCACATTCTGGCTGCCGATGCGCGATTGATCTACGCTGGTGCGGATGATTGTGCCCAGTCGTGTACCTTGTTCGGTCAGAGCATGCTTTACCGTTTCCGATGCATGCGTCATTTCATTTACTTGTCTTAGAATACAGTTCACGTTGTTAACGGCCTGATCTGTTTCTTTGCGAATGGATGCGATTTGACCGTTGATTTTTTCGGTCACTTGGGTGGTCTGCGCGGCTAGGTTTTTCACTTCGCCTGCGACCACATTAAACCCGCGTCCGACGGTGCCTGCGCGGGCAGCTTCGATCGATGCGTTCAGCGCCAGCAGATTGGTTTTATTCGCGATTTCGCTGATCATGTGGACGGCTTCGGAAATTGTATCGACCTTTTCAGCCAGTCTGGTGACCTGATTATTGGCACTGTCAGCCAGCGATGCCGCTGTTTCGGAAACGGACGCAGCATGGCCCATTTTTTCGCGAATGTCGTTCATCGACGCAAACAGCTCTGTTGCGGCTTCGGATGCTTCTTGCACGCTGCTAGACGTCTGCTGAGCCGATCCCGCAAGTGTGTCCACGATCCCGCCCAATGTCTGGCTGAAATCGTTCGACAGTTGTCTGCGTAGCTCTTGGTTTTCGTTGGTTTTGGATTCCAGAAACAGCGACAAAGACAAATCCATGTCCAACGTTACAACGCGGCTGATCGCATCAGCCAATTTATGATTGCGTCGTCCAAACATGCCGTGGCCCGCAGTATGTTTGATAAATGCAGCGCGCATGTGCGTGTATCCGGCCATCTGCAGGTGCGGATCCAAATTGATACGGGTGTGGATCGACGCGATGCGTTTTACCGATGCGACGTATCCATCGTTAAAGTCGCATTTGGCAACATAGGTCCAATGCTCGGCCAAACGTTGGCCGGTTTTTTCCAACGCCTGCGGGTTCTTGTCAAAATGACTGCCGTATTTTTCGTGCTGTCCGACAACCGCCAGCAATGCTTCGATTGCTTTGGGGATGGCCGCGATGAATTTTGTGCTGTTGCGGCGCAGCAAAGCGACTTCTTGATCTGTTAGGCCGTGCATAGCCAAACGTGTCTGGATGAGGTCTTTGTTGATGTGGCCTGTATCGAGCATAGTTTTCCCGCGCTTTTTCTCGGTCTGATCCCGTAGACGGAAAGCGGCGTGAAAAAATTAGAGGCCCTATACGTTTAGTGTCACCTAGTTGACGCACTGCGCAGCAGATCGGCTGCATTGCCCGATTTGAGCAGTTTTTCCTGCACTTCGTAATCCATGTGGTGACGGTGCGCGTGACGGTAAGCTTCGGCTGTTTTGGGCAGCGCGTTGCGGGTCCGTTCATCCAGCAATAGCGATTCCGCGGCGATACCTTCGGCATAGATGATCTGATGGTCGTCAAACAGCAGCTGGAAATAATCGATATATCCGCCGTCAATTTGCTGCACCGTATCACCATTTATCAAATGGCGTGCACGCACCAATAGCTCGGACCGCCCTGCGCCCAATTTGTCTTCGCGTTGGTAGACAAAAATGCGGTGGTCAGGGGACAGGATCAGGTCGTGCGTGTTATGCAGCGTGCCTGCTTTGATCAGGACAGGGGCGAATTCACCCGTCGCGCGCAGGGTGTTCTGACCAATCCAGCGGATTTCCTGCTGGCCGTCGTCGCGGGTCAAAACTTTGTCCCCGACCTTTAGGTCTTCGATTTTGCGCTGTTCGCCGGACCCCAGCGTAATATGGGTGCCTTTGGCAAAGGACACACAGCTCATTTCTGCAAAACGGGTCAGGGCGTCGTCGCGGCCAACGCCAACCAAACGATAATCTGCCTGCGCCGACATTTGCGACAATGGCATAAAGAATATGTCTTCGACGCCGCCATCTTCGACTTCGACGATCACGATTCCTTCGTGGGTAGTCCCGTCCGACGCCATGAACGTAATAACGCAATCCAGATACAAAGCGTTGCCAGCTTTGCCCATGTCGGATCCGGCGCCGACCGCCATTTTGGAAATCGATCCGTCGATGTGCAGGGCCAAACGATGCCGCGTTGCGGTGGGTTTGATCTGATACACATCGTCAAACACCAATTCATCGGCAAAGGACAGCCCGTCCCCTTCGGCTACGCCATTCGATACAAATATATCATCGGCGTGATATACGCTCAGTACCTGAGCAGAGCTTTGACGTTTGGAGTGGGGCATTCGCGTTTCTTTTTTGCGGCCAGTCAGTAAATTTCTGGCCTGATTATTACAGACAAAGACCAACTGAAAAGTCTTATGTCAAAATTACTCATTCCTATTCCGGTATATATACGGCGAACCGACCAAAACGTAAACGCCCGCAGTGATACTTTGCGCACCCTTGCCCCAAAGGCGTCAGATTGATAATGCCTGTCTAAATCCGATCAATCCTGTCGGAAAAGAGAAGTAGATTGTTGCCCAATACTCCGCGCTTAGAAATCCAGAATATCAAACGTCAGTTCGACGGGCTGAATGTCGTTGATGATGTATCGCTGCAGGTGCAACCGGGTCAGGTGACCTGTTTGTTGGGGCCATCGGGCTGCGGCAAATCCACGACGCTGCGCATTATCGCAGGCGTTGATATGCAAGACAGCGGCAAGATTTTCGTCGACGGAAATCTGGTGTGCGACACTGTTTTCCGTGTCCCGCCAGAAGGGCGTTCGATCGGCCTGATGTTTCAGGATTTTGCGTTGTTCCCGCATTTGTCCGTCGCACAGAACGTCGCATTCGGCCTAAAGGGGGGATATTCCAACAATAAACCTCGGGTCGACGCCTTGTTGGACAAGGTGGACATGCTGCGCCACGTCGACAGCTATCCACATGAATTGTCGGGTGGTGAACAGCAACGTGTTGCGCTGGCGCGGGCACTGGCGCCGCGTCCACGGATTATGTTGATGGACGAACCGTTTTCGGGGCTGGACAACCGTCTGCGCGATGGCATCCGCGACCAAACGCTAGAAGTGCTAAAGGACGAAGGCGCGGCCGTTTTGCTGGTCACCCACGAACCTGCCGAAGCCATGCGCATGGCCGATGAAATCGCCCTGATGCGCCGCGGTAAAATCGTGCAGCAAGGCGCGCCCTATAACGTCTACAACACGCCCGTCGATCGCGCCGCGGCCGCATTTTTCAGCGATGTGAATGTGATCCGCAGTCAGGTCCATAATGCGCAGGCCGAAACGCCGTTTGGGCGGTTTTTGTGCCCAGGTCAGCAAAACGGCCGTTTGGTCGACATCGTGATTCGTCCGCAGCATTTGCGCATTGATTTCGACCGTGATGGTCGCGGCCCAAACCCAACACCCCAAGACGGCGTGCCGGCACGCGGCGTTGTGACCCGTGCGCGATTTATGGGATCGGAAAGCCTGGTCGAATTCCGCATGGATTACGATGGGTCGATCCTAAAGGCGCAGGTCCCAAACGTTTTCTTGCCGCAGGTGGGCACCGCGTTGTGGCTTATGATCCGCCGCGACCGGTGTTTCGTGTTTCCCTCTGACGTTTGAAATCGTCCAGCGTTTTCCCTGCCTCTTGCACAAACAAAGACGGCAGTTTGCGCAAGCTTTCGATCTGATCGACACGGAATTCGGCAAAGGCGCGGTCGGTTTCGTTCCACCCTGCACAGGTCCAGACGCGGCCCCAATAATCGACTGACAACGGGCGCAGGGTAAATTGCCTGTCACCCAACGAAATATCCACCTTTTGACGGGCGCGAATGGATTGGCGCAAGGCAGGCAAGTGCCGCAACGCGCGGCCGGTTTCGGCATAGGGTTTCAGCGCCAACCCTTGCACCGATGTTTCGATGTCTTCGGACAAAACGGCGTCCAATTTATCCGCCAGTGATTGTGCGGCGTCTTGCAGGTCCTCTTCGCCACTTTGCGCGACGGCCATCAGGCCGATATGCAGCGCCTCTAGTTCCGTCATGGTCAGGTTGATCGGGGGCAGGGTCACAGGGGCGGTGATGTAATAACCTGTGCCGCGTTCACCGACCACAGGCACACCGGATTGTCGCAGCGTATCCATATCGCGGTAAATCGTGCGGACGGTGACCCCCAGCTGTGCGGCGATATCTTCGGCCAGATGCGGGCCTGTTTGGCGCAGTAAGGTGATAATGGACAGCAATCGGTCAGAGCGTTTCATGGGCTGAATATACCCTCCTGACAGTTTTCTGTCACAAGCTTTGTGCCTTGCTTGCTAATTTTGAACAATTTGGCGTTTTGCGGCTTTCGCGCAGGCATCTGCATTCATAGCGTCAGGGTAACAGTTACACGCGCCACTCGCGCAACGTTGGGAGATACAAAATGCTAAACAACATCGGTCCTATGGGTCTTATCCTGATCGCAGTCGTCGTTCTGGTTCTATTCGGTCGCGGCAAAATCAGCTCGGTCATGGGCGAAGTCGGCAAAGGCATCACATCGTTCAAAAAAGGCATGAACGAAGAGATCGAAAACGCCAAAACCGAGTCGGAAGAGACCGACAAAGACAAAGCCTAATCACCAAACATAAGGAAAACAGCTATGTTTGGCATGGGCTGGAGCGAAATGGTCGTGATCGGCATCGTCGCGCTGATCGTTGTTGGGCCGCAGGAATTGCCCGGACTGTTTCGCACTGTCGGGCAATACGTCGGCAAAGCCAAAGGCATGGCGCGGGAATTTAGCCGCGCGATGGATCAGGCTGCGGATCAGGCCGGCGTAAAGGAAATTAAACAGGGCCTTAATGCGGCATCAAACCCGACCAAATTCGCCAAAGATTCGGTGAAAAAACAGGTCATGGGTGATGCCGAAACGCTGACGCCGGAACGTCAAGCAACCAAAGAAAAGCTAAGCGACGCGATGGCGCAAGCTGCAATCAAACGCCAAGAGGCCGAAGCCGCGGCACAGCAAACCGCGACCGAAGCCGAGGCCGACGCAGAATGGGCCGAACTGGAAAAAGAAATGGGTCACGCCCCAGCAGAAAAAACGGAGGCCAGTAAATGAGCACCGCTGACGAACTAGAGGATAGCTCGGCCCCGTTGATCGAACACCTGACGGAATTGCGCAATCGCCTGATCCGGTCGCTGCTGGCCTTTATCGTGGCGATGGTGGTCTGCTTTACCATCTGGAACCCGATCTTTGATTTTCTGACCCAACCTTTGTGTTCGGCGTTGGCAGATCAGGGGCAAGCCGATTGCGGATTGGTCATGATCGCCCTGCAAGAAGGTTTCTTTGTCGCTGTATCGATTTCGATGCTGGGTGGTTTGGTATTGTCGTTCCCAGTGATCAGCTACCAACTGTGGCGGTTCGTGGCGCCGGGTTTGTACAAGAACGAAAAGAACGCGTTCCTGCCGTTCCTTTTGGCCTCGCCGATCATGTTCCTATTGGGTGCAGCATTTGCGTATTATGTAATCACGCCAATGGCTTTCACCTTTTTCTTGAACTTCCAACAAGCGGGCGAGGCGACCACTTCGGCGGATGCATCTGCGGGCATCGCATTCTTGGGTTCGGCCAAAGAATACCTGTCGCTGACCATCAAATTCATCATCGCATTTGGTCTGTGTTTCCAATTGCCGGTTCTGTTGACGCTGATGGGCAAAGCCGGGCTGGTTTCGGCCAAAGGTCTAAAGGCCGTCCGCAAATATGCAGTGGTGGCAATTTTGGTCTTGGCCGCGCTGGCGACGCCGCCGGATGTGATCAGTCAGGTCATTTTGTTCACCGTTGTTTACGGCCTATACGAAGTGTCCATTCAGTTGGTGGGCCGCGTCGAAAAGAAACGTATCGCCAAACTAAAGGCCGAAGGTCTGTGGTTTGAAGAGGACGAAGACGAGGAAGAAAAGTCGTGAATGACGACACACTGAAACGCATTGCAGAGGCGTTGGAGCGTATTGCTCCGGCGCCTTTGGCTGCTCCGGATTTTGCATCGGCACCGGGTTTTGTGTGGAAAACCGATCCTGATCATCTGGCCCCTGTGAAAACCGTGTCAAAGGTTGATGTGGATTTGTTGGTCGGCGTGAACAGATCGCGCGATACGCTGATGGCAAACACCGTTCAATTCGCGCGGGGCATGCCAGCGAACAACGCTCTTTTGTGGGGCGCGCGCGGCATGGGAAAATCCAGTTTGGTCAAAGCGATACACGCCAAAGTTTCTGTGGATTTCCCAACGCTCAAGATTATTGAAATTCAACGCGAAGATTTGCCCAGTATCACGCGCTGTCTGAACCTGCTGCGGGGGCGTCCCGAACGGTTCATCCTGTTTTGCGATGACCTGTCGTTTAGCCACGATGACGCGCATTACAAATCGCTCAAGGCGATTTTGGATGGCGGGATCGAAGGGCGGCCCGACAACGTCGTGCTATATGCGACCTCCAATCGCCGCCATCTGATGCCGCGTGATATGATCGAAAACGAACGCGCATCGGCCATCAATCCAGCCGAGGCCGTCGAGGAAAAGGTATCTTTGTCTGATCGGTTCGGGCTGTGGTTGGGTTTCCATCCCTGCAGCCAAGACGATTATCTGGACATGATCCGCGGGTATTGTCGCGCCTATGGCGTTCTGATCGACGAAGACCAGATGCGCGCCGAAGCCATCGAATGGCAGGCAACCCGTGGCAGCCGATCAGGCCGCGTGGCATGGCAATATTTTACGGATCTTGCGGGGCGCGTTGGCGTCACCCTGAATTGAAAAGGCGGGCCCAGCGGCCCGCCTTTTGATTAGGGGAGGTAATCTTCGGGATCGGCTGATTTCATGCCCGATAGGCGGACCTCGAAATGGACGACCGCCGGATCACCGGATTTTACGACACCGATTTTTTGGCCTTGGCTAACGGTCGCGCCTTCGCTGACCGATACGCTGTCGACGTTTGTGTAAACGGTTAGCAAATCTGTGGCGTGGCGGATCACGACAATGGCGACGTTGTTGGTGTCTTTGGTGATTGCTGCGACCGACCCCGCAGCAGCGGCGACAACATCGGAACCGGCTGTTGTCGAAATATCAATGCCGTCATTTGTACCAGCGGAATAGGCGCGCACGATCGTACCGCGCACGGGGTAGATCAGCGGTGCATCCGATGCGACAGCGGGCGCTGTGGTCGGCAAAACGGGGGCCGCAACGGGTGCTGCGGCGACGGTTGTAGCGGCGGCAGGTGTTTCAGTTGGCAACGGTGTTGCGGCCGATGGCGGCGTAGGCGTTTGCGTACCTTGGCCCGGTGCGGATGTTTCTATTTCGGTCGCCGTTGCCACACCAGACTGCGGGATCAGCAGCGATTGGCCTTCGCGCACCGACAGGTCAGCGCCTAGGCCGTTCCATTCCGCAACCGTGCGCACAGGCAGATTGTACAGACGGGCGATCGTGTAGGCGGTTTCGCCGCTTTGCACGGTGTGGCGCAGCGGTTCGACGCCGCCTTGGACGATTGGGGTGGATGTGACGACGGGCGCGGCTGTTGTGCTAGCGGTTTGTGGGCCTGCACGGTCGATGGCGGCCGCAGCCAAAGAGGTCACATCAATTTCACCCGTTGCTAGGGATGCGCCCGGTGCGATTGTCGCGCCGGTCGCCAAAGTGGGTTCTGACACGCGACCAGGCAATACCAGAACTGCGCCTTGGTTTAATGAAGTATCGACGGACAACGCGTTGGCCCGTGCCAATTCGCCTGGGTTAATCGACAGACGTTGGGCAATTGTGGTGACGGTATCGCCACGCGTTGCCACAGCGACCTGATAGTTCGGGTATGAAATCACGCCGCGATCATCTGGCATCGGGCGCGCAGGCAGATTTTGCGCAGCAGACGAAGTGTCCAACGTGCTGCCACCTAAATCGCGCAGGTCAAAATCGAACCCACCTTCCATACACCCCGACAGCAGTGTCGCAGCGGTGCCAGCCATGAAAACGGCACGCAGGCCTGTGAAACTGTTCATCATACTCAAACCTCGTTTACTGCCCTGTTTGTCAGAGCCTTTTTGCGGGTCAGTCGCCCATTCCCTCGACCAAGGGAACAAAGCGGACTGAACGTAATTCATCATAATCAAAACCATCCTCGGTGCGGGTGACGCGGATCAGGCTTTGAACGGTATCGGACTGACCGACAGGTAGCACCATAATACCGCCAACGCGCAATTGGGCCAATAGGGGGCCGGGTGGGTCTTCGGCGGCTGCGGTACATAGGATACGGTCAAACGGCGCGTGGTCAGGCAAGCCAAAGCTGCCGTCGCCTGCAAAACTGATAACATTGGTCAGATCCAGCCGATCAAAGACCGATTTTGCATCCGCAACCAAACGGCGGAAACGGTCGATGGTATACACGCGGCGGGCCAATTGGCTAAGGATCGCGGCCTGATAGCCCGATCCTGTGCCGACCTCTAACACCTTGTCGCGGCTGGTGACCTGCAACGCTTGGGTCATCAGGCCAACCACGGACGGCTGGCTGATTGTCTGGCCGCAGGAAATCGGCAGGGGCATGTCTTCGTAGGCGCGTTCGGCAAAGATACCGCGCAGGAAATCCGCGCGGTCGATGCGTTCCATTGCGGTCAGAACGCGTGCATCCGTCACGCCCTTGGATCGCAGGGCGTATAGGAATTGCATCTTTGCTTCGGCGTCGAATGTCACTCCAGCGCGTCCCGTAGTTGGTCCAGAACGGTATGGTCGGTCAGTTCGGCGCGCATGGGGGTCACGCTGATGTAGCCGTCCAAATTCAGCGCAACGTCCGATCCGGGCAGGGTGGGAACATGCTGATTGCCGCCCTTGACCCATAGGAACCGACGGCCCGAAGGCGACTGGTGCGGTTCAACACTGAACGAAGTGCCACGGCGGAACCCTTGGGGGCCGACGCGCAGACCTTTGACGTTGGCGGCGGCGACGGGCGGGAAATTCACGTTATAGAACAGGCGAAAATCGCCATCATCCCAAATGCCGTGGTCCAGCAATTTGCGAACGGTGGCCGCGCCGTGCTGAACAGCCGTTTCAAACGGATCGTCCAGCGCGTTGTTTTCAGGGCCGAAAAACTGCGACATGGCGATAGATGGCACGCCTTGTAATGACGCTTCGATCGTGGCGCCAATGGTGCCCGAATACATGACGTTTTCGCCCGCGTTATTGCCGCGGTTCACGCCAGACAGAACCAGATCAGGGCGGTTGTCTGCCATCACATCATACAGACCCGCCAGAACGCAGTCAGCTGGCGATCCTTCGGCGGCATAGCGGCGTTCGCCCAATTTGGCGATCATCGTGGGGTGGGTATAGCTGATGCAGTGGCCAACGCCCGACTGTTCAAAAGCGGGCGCGACAACCCATACTTCGCCCGATGGACCTGCGATTTCTGCGGCAATCGCCTCTAGCACCTTTAGGCCAGGTGCGTTGATGCCATCGTCGTTCGTAATAAGAATGCGCATGTTCGGTCCTTTCGCATCTTTCCTACGGAAATGGCGCGTTTGCAGCAAGCATATCCCGCCGTAATTCCCGATCTGTGGCGTCAAAACTATGTAATGAAAAAGGCGGCCCAGTGGACCGCCCAATTTTTGGATTGTTTGATCGGCTTAGCCCAGAATTTCGGGCAATAGGCGATCCGCCTCGTCGCGGATATCGGCCAGACCTTCGCGGCTTTCGCCTGGGAAAAATCGAGCGCGCACAGCGGTGGGCATTGGGTTGGGTTCCAGCACCTTAACCACAGGGCCGATTTTCGCGGTTTCGGTCTGCCAGCTGCGTGCCATTGCGATTTGTGCGGCTTTGGATGCGCCATAGCTGCCAAAGAACGCTTCGCCTGCGCGGGGATCGTCAAAGAAAACGGCGCGGCCTTCGGTGCCCAATAGGGGCGCGATGTAACCGATCAGGCGCTGGGTCGCTTTGACGTTGGTGTTGAACGCCTTGTCGAAATCTTTTTCCGGCATGTCGGGCGCGGGCGACAGGGGCGGCGAAAACACCGCCGCGTGGATCCACAGGTCCAGTTTGCCCCAGCGGTCGAAAATCGACCGGCACAGCTGCTGCATTGCAGCCTCGACCGTGATGTCCATTGGGGCCAGCGTGGATTGCCCACCTTTGGCCTGAATGCGATCATCCAGTTCCTCTAGCGCGCCGGTGGTTTTGCCGACGGCGATGATGTGATGCGTTTCGGCCAGTCGTTCAGCCAAAGCAGAGCCAAGGCCGCGCGAAGCGCCAGTGATCAGGGCGGTGGGGCGTGTGTCTGTCGTCATGTCACCCCTTTGGCAGTTTGCGCGCCGCCGCGCAAGGGCGCGTCGCTATCCGCTGGGCATATCCAGCACTGTTTGCCCCACCAACCCGTTCAGGATCACGCGGGTTTCGCCGATGGCGACGACCTGACCGTTGAACGTGCGGTCGCCGACTGCAACGGTACGCACATGTCCATTGCTGGTACGCAGGATGGCGCGCGGGCCAGTTGGGGTCATCAACGTGCCCAGTACCGACAGCTGATCGGTGGGCAAAACGTCATTTTGCGTTGCCGCAGATGCGACAACGGTATTGGTGTCCTGGGTCATGGATGCCTCTTTTGGGGCGTGAGTGGTGGCGCGTTGATGCCATGACCAATGGGGTGATGTAACGGGGGCTGACCTTCAGGATATTGTGATTGCGCGGGAAATTGCTTGCGCGGAAAATTGCCAATATTCCCAATAAAATAAGGGCCGCCCGATAGGCGACCCTTGTATTCTTTCGTGCAAAGCGGCTGTTAGCCAGCGGGTTTCAGTTCGAACCCTTTTGCAACCATATCGGTCGGCGTGATCGGATATTCACCCGAGAAACACGCGTCGCAATATTGTGGGCAGCTGTTGTCGCGACCCTGTTCAATGCCGTTCGCGCGGTACAGACCATCCAGCGAAATGAATTTCAGACTGTCGACGCCTAGGTGCGCGCACATTTCGTCTTCGTTCATTTGGGCAGCCAGCAGTTTTTCGCGCTGCGGAGTGTCCACACCGTAGAAACATGGCCACGCGGTGGGCGGGGACGCGATGCGGAAATGCACCTCGGCTGCGCCTGCGTCCAGCAGCATGTCTTTGATCTTGCGGGTGGTGGTGCCGCGCACAACAGAATCGTCGACCAGAATGATCCGTTTGCCAGCGATCAGCGCGCGGTTCACGTTCAATTTCAGACGCACACCCATGTTACGGATCGCGTCGGTCGGTTCGATGAACGTACGGCCCATGTATTGGTTACGGATGATGCCCATGCCGTATGGGATGCCGCTTTCGTGGCTATAACCGATGGCCGCTGGGGTGCCTGAATCCGGAACTGGGCACACCAGATCCGCCTCAACGGGGCTTTCTTTGGCCAGTTCGACACCGATCTGACGGCGGGTTTCGTACACCGAACGGCCGCCATAGATGGAATCAGGACGCGAGAAATAGACCTGTTCAAAGATGCAGAAACTGGACGGCTGCGGGCGGAATGGGAAATGGCTTTGCACGCCTTTTTCCGCTGAAATCACAACCATTTCACCCGGTTCGATTTCGCGGATGAATTCCGCGCCGACGATATCCAGCGCACAGGTTTCAGACGCCAGCGCATAACCGTCACCCAGTTTGCCCAGAACCAACGGACGCACGCCGCGCGGATCACGCACACCGATCAGTTTGGTGCGGGTCATCGCGACAACGGAAAACGCACCTTCGGCTTTGCGCAGCGCTTCTTCCATGCGGTCAGGGATGGTGCGGCCCATCGAACGGGCCATCAGGTGAATGATGCATTCCGAATCCGAACTGGATTGGAAAATCGCACCACGATCAATCAGGTCACGGCGCAAGGCCGCAGCGTTGGTCAGGTTGCCGTTGTGGGCAATCGCCGCACCACCCATCGAAAATTCGCCAAAGAATGGCTGAACGTCGCGGATCGCGGTTTGCCCTTTGTTACCGGCAGTCGAATATCGGACGTGTCCGATACCTACGTTGCCGGGCAGCGTTTTGATCACGTCTGCGCTGGTGAAATTATCGCGGACATAACCCATGCGGCGGGCCGAGTTGAAACCATGTTCAGGATCGTGAACCACGATCCCGCCGGCTTCTTGGCCACGGTGTTGCAGGGCATGTAGGCCTAGGGCCAGAAAGTTGGCAGCATCGGCAACGCCAACGACGCCGAAAATGCCACACTCCTCTTTCAGTTTATCATCGTCGAAAGGGTGTGCAGGGGGCAGCTGTTTGGACACGCGTTTGGCTCCGAATCCAGTAAAGGGAGGATGCGGCCCCCTGATACTGTGTCGGGGGCCAACTGTCACGAAACTATCATACAATTTTTTGAGAAGGGCGCGTTACGCGCTGCAGCTACCCAAAAGATCGTTGTAACGACCGGTTAGCCAACCCAAAGCTTCGTCTGGGTTCTGTTCTTCGATTTGGCTGGTCATACCGTTAAAGATTTTGGCCGAACGGCTGTCGTCAACGATGTCAAAATTCTGGCTGGCAAGGATCGTGTTGTACAGGAAAAATCCAACCGCAACCAACAGGATGCCGCGTCCAACGCCGAACAGAAAACCCAGCGCCTGATCGATTGGGTCCAGCGCGGTTTTGCGAACCAGCGACGACAGAAGCGGGGTAAAGATCGACACAACCGCCAGCGCGACAGCAAATACTGCGGCGAAACCAACGATGATCGACAATTCGCATGTCCCGTCGATGATGCCGCCGATGACCGGAAAGGTGCTGATCAATTCGCCAGCGGGTGCCGCAAACATGAATGCCAAAATGGCAGCAACGATCCAGCCCAGAATGGCCAATGTTTCGCGCACGATACCGCGGCTATAGGCCAACAGCGCTGAAATAACGATAATACCGGCAACAACGCCGTCGATAATGGTAAAGCTATCCATCAATCTGTCCTTATCCCGCCTGATCGCGCGGCCCGAAAATGTCGTTCACAAATCCCGCAAGGTCCTGCATTTGTTTCAGATCCATTGCGGGGGCCGACGCCCGTTTGGACAGTTCCGGCATGATTGCGGTCGTGAAACCAAGTTTTTGGGCTTCTTTCAACCGGTTTTCGGCCTGAACCACCTGTCGAATGGTGCCATTTAGGCTGATTTCGCCAAAGAAGACACAGTCAGCGCCCATTGCCGCGTCTTCGCGTGCGGAAATCAGCGCGGCTGCGACGGCCAAATCGGCGGCGGGTTCGTTGATCCGCATGCCGCCAGCCACGTTCAAATAGACGTCCAATCCGGCAAAAGCGATCCCGCAGCGCGATTCCAGAACGGCCAAAATCATCGCCAATCGGCTACCGTCCCAGCCCACGACCGAACGGCGCGGTTGGGCGGTGGGGGATGGTGCGACCAAAGCCTGAATTTCGCACAAGACGGGGCGCGACCCTTCGATGCCTGCAAAAACGACCGACCCAGGGGTGGGTTTGCCGCGTTCGGACAGGAAAAGGGCGGACGGGTTTTTCACCTCAATCAACCCTTTGCCGGTCATTTCAAAAACGCCGATTTCGGATGCGGGGCCAAAACGGTTTTTCACCGCGCGCAGCAGGCGGAATTGGTGGCCGCGTTCGCCTTCGAAATATAGGACGGTGTCGACCATATGTTCGACGACGCGGGGGCCTGCCAATGCGCCTTCTTTGGTGACGTGACCCACCATGATCACGGCGATGCCGTTCTTTTTCGCGAAATTGGTCAATTCATGCGCCGATGCGCGGACCTGAGACACCGAACCGGGGGCGCTGTCGACTGTATCGGCCCACATGGTCTGGATGGAATCGATGATGACCAGATCGGGTTTTTCGGCCTCTAGCGTGGTCAGGATGTCGCGCAGATTGGATTCGGAGGCCAGTTGAACAGGGCTTTGTTCCAATCCCAGACGGCGCGCCCGCATTTGAACCTGCGCGGCGGATTCTTCGCCAGAGATATAGATGACCTTTAGCCCGTTGCGGGCAAAACGCGCGGCAGCCTGTAGGAGTAGGGTGGATTTGCCGATGCCCGGATCGCCGCCGACCAATAGCGCCGAGGCTTTGACCAAACCGCCGCCCAAAACGCGGTCAAGTTCGGCAACGCCTGCTTCGGTGCGGGGTGGTTCGGCCTCTTGCGTGGCCAGATCGGTCAGTTCAATGGTTTGCCCGCGGCGCCCAGACAGGCTTTTGCTGCCGTGGCTCGCCGCCAGTGGTTTGCGTTCTGTGATGCTGTTCCACGCACCGCATGCGTCGCATTTGCCCGACCATTTAGAAAAGGCCGCATTGCATTCGGAACAAACGAAATTCTGATCTTTTGCCATGGCGGTTGTTTTGCCCGATCAGGCCCTGTGCGGCAAGCGGTGATTACTGCGGTTCGCGTTTCGGCGCGATGGATAGGCCGATTGATGCTAGCACGCAGAACGTAAACAAATACAGGCCCCACGCGGTTTCGATACGGCCCACGCCGATGCCTTTGATCACGACGATATATAGGGACAGCAGGAAAATATCCGCCATCGCCAACCGCGCAAGGAATTGGAGCGCCGGTTTCACTTTGCCGTCCAGCAGCCCGAACTGGTACAAGGCCAGCCCGATGGTTTTCAGATAGGGCGCGAAAACGGCCAGAATGGTGACCAATAGAGCCAGCAGGATGTCTTCGCCCCATAGGGATTGAAGGCCCGTCATCACGGAAATTTCCGACATACCGAACAGCGGCAGAAACGCGGCCCGCATCAGGGGCGCAAACCACGCGATGGGGAATAGAACCAATAGGGACAGGTTCAGAACCTTGAATGCGATTTGCCCCGTTTGATTGGTCATCAGCGCAGCGTTTCAATCGGGCCGGTGGGGCGACCGTGAATGAATTGATCGACATAAGGATCGCCGCAATCGTCCAGTTCGCCAATCGCGCCTTCCCAGCGGACTTTCCCACGGTGGAGCATCGCCACGCGGTCCGCAATCGCGCGAACGCTGGTCATGTCGTGGGTGATGGTGATCGCGGTTGCGCCCATTTCGGTGACGATTTCGCGGATCAGATCGTTGATAACGCCAGACATGATCGGGTCCAGACCCGTGGTCGGTTCGTCAAAGAAAATGATTTCAGGGTTCGCGGCAATCGCACGGGCCAGCGACACACGTTTTTGCATCCCGCCCGACAATTCGGCGGGCAGACGATCCGCCACGTCAGGGCCCAAACCCACGCGGCGCAGTTTTTCGATGGCGATGTCGCGGGCCTCGGCCTTGGGCCGTTTTAATTCGCCGCGCATCAGGCGAAAGGCCACGTTTTGCCAGACGGGCATACTGTCGAACAAGGCTCCGCCCTGAAACAGCATTCCGAAACGCGCAAGGAACGCATCGCGCGGCTGTTCTAAAATGTTTGTTCCATCAACCTTGATCGTGCCCGCGTCCGGCGTGACCAATCCCAGAACGGATTTCAGCAGAACCGATTTGCCCGTGCCCGATCCGCCGATGACAACCATCGATTGGCCCTTTGGCACAAACAGGTCCACGCCGCGCAATACGTCATTGGAACCAAAGGATTTATATACGCCCGATAGTTCGATCATATCGCAAAGAACGCCTGAGTTAGGATAAAGTTCGCCGCCAAAATCAACACAGCTGCGGCCACGACGGATGTTTTCGTTGCTTGGCCCACGCCTTGGGCGCCGCGACCCGAATTCATGCCGTAGAAGCAGCCCATCAATGCTGCGATGAACCCGAACACCGCGCCTTTGGTCAGGGACGAAATGATATCGAACGGTTCCAGAAAATCGACGGTGTTTTTAACGTATGTTGCCGCGTTGAAGCCTAGCGTTTCAGTGCCAACAACAAAGCCGCCAAAGATGCCGACGATATCGCCAACGCCAACCAGCACGGGCATGACCAGCGTCGCCGCCAAAACGCGGGGCAGGGTCAGGTATTTCATCGGATCGGTGGACAGCGTGACCAAAGCATCAATCTGTTCGGTCACGCGCATGGTCGCAATTTCTGCCGCAACCGAAGACGTCACACGCGCCGCGATCATCAGGCCAACCAAAACGGGGCCCAATTCGCGCACCATTCCGATGGCCACGATTTGCGGCACGACAGCCTCGGCGCTGAAACGCGCACCGCCCGCGTAGATTTGCAGGGCCAGCGCGCCGCCTGTGAAAATCGCCGTCAGACCAACGACGGGCAAGGAATAGTACCCGATGTGCAGAACCGCGATCCAGAATTCGCGCAGGTAAAACGGCGGGCGAACAATGTTCAGCACCGTCGTTCCCGCAAAAATCGACAGTCGCCCAACAAAGGCGAGGGACGCGATGACAGCACGGCCTAGATGCGCAATTGGGTTCACGGCTGCACGTATTTTCGTTTGTACCGCGCCGCCAACGAAGTGAGTATTTCATACCCGATGGTTCCGGCGACATCGGCCAGATCATCGACGGATTGGTGTGGCCCGATCAAGGTCAATGCATCTGGGATGTGTTCTAGATCGGTCACATCAACGGTGATCAAATCCATGGACACACGGCCGACGATCGGGCAGCGGGTCGATCCGGCCCACATTGCGCCTCGGTTCGAAATGGCACGCAGGATACCATCGGCATAGCCGCCGGCAACGGTTGCGATGATCGACGGGCGGGTCGCCTGCCAGCTGTTGCCGTATCCGACGACTTCGCCTTCGGCCAAATCGCGGGTCTGGATGATAGGAAGGTCCAATTTTACGACGGCCGATGCATCGCTAAATGGCGCCGCGCCGTACAGGCCGATGCCAGGGCGGGTCACATCGAAATGATATTCTTTGCCCAACAAAATGCCGCCAGTAGCGGCCAACGACCGTGGCACGGTGATCCCGTCGGTCATTTTTTTGAACACATCCAATTGATAGGCGTTCATCGGGTGATCCGGTTCATCCGCACAGGCAAGGTGCGACATGACCAGTTTCGGCCCCTGTTCCAGTGCGATCGGGGCGACGGCCTGCCATTCCGACATTTCCATGCCCAGACGGTTCATCCCCGAATCCAGCTGAATACCGAAAGGATGACCAGCCAGCGTTTCAAAATGACGTGTCATTTGATCCAGCGAATTGATCATCGGGATCAGGTTTTGTTCGGCGATCATACCTGTGTCGTTCGGACCGTGGCCCGAGAATAGATAGATTTCTGCGTCTTGACCCACGGCCTGACGCACTTTGGCGCCTTCTTCGGCGGCCGCGATGAAAAATTTCGTGACGCCAGCCGCGGCCAAAGCGGTTGATACGCGGCCTGCGCCCAGGCCATACCCGTTCGCTTTGACAACGGCGCCCGCCTTGCCATCACATTTTGTATTCAGCGCCTGCCAATTCGAGACGAGCGCACCAAGGTCGATATTCAGAAATCCAGTAGCCATAGGCGTCTTGTGATATGCAGAGCCGTTCTGAGCAAGGGAAAAATCAGTACTCTTCGGCGGCGTCCTGTTGCCATTGTTTCGCAAGGTTGCCGAAACGGGTGAATTTGCCTTCGAACGACAGGTCTACGGAACCAATCGGGCCGTGACGCTGTTTGCCGATGATGACTTCGGCCTTGCCGTGCAGACGCGACATGCGTTCCTGCCAATCGGCATAGGTTGGGCTGTCTTCGGACGGTTTTTCACGTTCGACATAATATTCTTCGCGGAACACGAACATAACAACGTCGGCGTCCTGTTCGATCGAACCCGATTCACGCAGGTCCGACAGTTGCGGGCGTTTATCGTCACGGCTTTCGACCGTACGCGACAGCTGGGACAGGGCGATGACGGGGATGTTCAATTCCTTGGCGATCGCCTTTAGGCCCATCGAAATTTCCGCGATTTCCTGCACGCGGTTGTCGCCTTTGCCCGTGCCGCGCAGTAGCTGAAGGTAGTCGACCATCAAAACGTCCAACCCGTGCTGGCGTTTCAGGCGGCGGGAACGCGCAGCGACCTGCGAAATCGGCAGGGCGGGGGTGTCATCGATGAACAGAGGGCAGGATTCCAACTGCGTCGCGGCATCCACGAAACGGCGGAATTCGGATTCGGTCATGTCACCGCGGCGGATCTGTTCGGATGGCACCTCGGACGCTTCGGACAGAATACGCGCGGCCAGCTGTTCGGCGCTCATCTCTAGGCTAAAGAACCCGACGATGCCGCCTTCGACTGTGCCTTCGGTGCCGTCAGGTTTGCGGCCTTTTTTATAAGCTTTGGCGATGTTAAACGCCACGTTGGTGGCAAGCGACGTTTTACCCATCGACGGACGACCCGCGAGGATCAAAAGGTCCGAAGGGTGCAAGCCGCCCAGTTTCTTGTCCAGATCGATCAGGCCCGTCGAAATACCCGACAAACCGCCGCCGCGCTGATAGGCGGCGTTGGCGGTGGATACCGCTTCGGTCACCGCTTTGACGAACGATGTGAACCCTGTTTCGCTTTTGCCTTTTTCGGCCAGTTTAAACAGGTCTTGTTCGGCTTCGGTGATCAATGTGCCTGCTTCGGCGCCGACTTCGACCTTGGATGCGCGGTCGGTGATGTTTTTACCGACCTTGATCAATTCGCGGCGGACGGCGAAATCATAGATTATCTGCGCGTAATCACGGGCCGCAAAGGACGAAATCGCAGAGCCAGCCAGTTTCACCAGATACGACGGGCCGCCCAGTTCCTGTAGGCCAGCGTCATCTTTCATATACGCCTTGAGCGTAACGGGCGACGCCAGCGCGTTCGCCGTAATTCGCGCACGCGCGATTTCGTAGATGCGTTGGTGGACGGGGTCGTAAAAATGGTCGGCGGTGATGACCTCGGCCACTTTGTCAAAGATGTCGTTGTTCGTCAGGATTGCGCCCAGCAGCTGCTGTTCCGCCTCAATCGAATGCGGGATCGGGTCTGCTGCTGCTTCTTCGACGCCGTTTGGATTGAACCCTGCGATTTCGTTCATCTGACTTCCGCCTGCTGTGATTTTTCCCCGATTTGGACGTTGTAACGATCCGGTTTGGTCAGGGCAAAATGTATAACTCTGTGGATAACCTGTGAGTCATTTGCCGCCCACCATATATGGCAGACGGCAAATAATCGAACTCAAAATATATGGGTGCGCTTATGCGCGGGCTTCTGCCCAACCGGCGGGATCCCGCAGATAGGCTTCGACCTCGGTCAGGGTGTTGGTGTCGAAAGCGCCGCGTTCCTTGGCGACCTCTAGCACGTCCCACCATGTGCACAGGTGAATCAGTTGCACGCCGTGGTCTGCCAGCGTTTTTTCGACGCCTTCAAAGATGCCGTAATAGAAAATCACAGCCGTTGCCGAACAGGTCGCGCCGGTTTCGCGGATCGCATCAACGAACGACAGTTTCGAACCGCCATCGGTGGTCAGGTCTTCGACCAGCAGGGCGCGCTGGCCTTCGGTCATTGCGCCTTCGATGCGGGCGTTACGGCCATAGCCTTTGGGCTTTTTGCGGACGTAGGTCATTGGCAGGGCCATGCGTTCCGCAACCAATGCTGCGAACGGGATACCTGCGGTTTCGCCGCCTGCGATGTTGTCGAACGCTTCGAAACCTGCTTCGCGCATGATCGATACGGTCAGGAAATCCATCAGGGTCGAACGGATGCGCGGGAACGAAATCAATTTGCGGCAGTCGATATAGGTCGGCGCCTTTTTGCCCGAAGCATGGGTAAACGGTTCGTCCGCGTTAAAATGGATCGCACCGATTTCCAGCAGCATGCCAGCGGTCAGTTTGGCCATTTCGGCCTTGGTCGGGTAAGAGGATGGGATCATTGTCTGTTCCTTCGTTTATTCAACGCGCCAGTGCAGCGGGAAACCGGGGTCAAAGACGGTCACATCGCCTGCGCCCGTGTGGATTTTTTCGGGGTACTGAACTGGATCGCCTTTGACCAATGTGATAGTTTGTTCGGATGCCGGCAGTTTGTAGAACGCAGGGCCGTTCAGCGATGCGAATGCCTCTAGCTTTTTCAATTTGCCAGCGGCTTCGAACACTTCGGCAAGGCAGGACATGGTGTTTGGCGCGGTAAAGATGCCTGCGCAGCCGCACGCCTGCAGTTTGTTCGGGTCCGAATGCGGGGCCGAGTCGGTGCCAAGGAAGAACCGTGGATCGCCCGAAGTCGCGGCCTCGACCAATGCGATGCGGTGTTTTTCGCGTTTCGCAACGGGTAGGCAGTAGAAATGCGGTTTGATCCCGCTCGCAAGGATGTGATTGCGGTTGATGATCAGGTGGTGCGTGGTGATCGTCGCGCCCAGATTTTTGTGATTGTCGCGCACGTAATCAACGGCGTCTTGGGTCGTCACGTGTTCCATCACAACGCGCAGGTCAGGCACCTTTTTGCGGATCGGGTGCAGGACGCGGTCGATGAACACGGCCTCGCGGTCGAAAATGTCGATGTCGCTGTCAGTGACTTCACCGTGAACGCACAAAGGCATCCCGATTTCGGCCATTTTTTCCAGCACAGGGCGGACTTTGTCAAAATCGCGCACGCCCGAAGACGAATTGGTAGTCGCGCCCGCAGGATACAGTTTGACGGATGTCGCGATGCCCGCTTTGTGTGCGGCGGCGACGTCCTCTGGGTCGGTGTCTTCGGTCAGATACAGAACCATCAGCGGATCAAATGACATACCTTCGGGCAGGGCGGCCATGATGCGTTCGCGATAGGCCGCTGCCATCGCGCCCGTGGTCACAGGCGGCACAAGGTTCGGCATGATGATCGCACGGCCAAAATGCGCGGCAGTATGGGGCAGAACGCCAGCCAGCATGTCACCATCACGCAGGTGAAGGTGCCAATCATCAGGGCGGCGGATGGTCAGGCGGGTAGGGGCTGTATCTGTCATGTGCCCCGTTTACACATTTGTATCACGGGGCGCCATAGCGTGATTACTCGGCAGGTTCGTCTACCGACAACATTTCATCAAATGCGGCCAATTTTCGTGCAAAAAATGGACGTTGGCGTTCGCGCAGCACCTGACGGCACACATGAGACGCGCGTTCGATTTCACCACGTGATTCCAACAGCATGACCAACGACCGCAGGTACGGGATGTAATAGCGGCGCGCGCGATAGATTTCGGCAAACACATCAGGGGTCAAGGTGCCTGCCATCGCGTGGCCGACCATCTGGTTCAGCGCCTTCATATCGTCCAGCGATACATCGATGCGGTCACCCAAACCACGCAGGCGGAATTTTGTGGTGTTGCGCCGCGTGAATAGCGCGGCATGCATCGCATCTGCATCTTCGCGTGGGTCAAACAGAACATAGCAGTGATCTGCGGCTTCGATCATATCGGGGGCATAGCCAAAGCGGTCGGTGAAATTGATGCGGCGATCCGCCAGATATCGGCGATCCCACGATGCGATATCAGGGTCCAGCGTTGCGACCGGACGGATGGCGATCACTCGCGCGCCCGGCGCGGCGACCGAATAGGCCGCGGCTGCATAGCCGCCACGATGTGCGCCGTAGAACAGAACTTCGTCAAAATCTTCAAAGAATCCGTCGTCGATCAGGCGATCAATATAGCCGTAGATGGATTTTTCGCGGAACCAGCTGTCGTTGCGGGATATGATCGACAGCTGCGACCAGCCAAAGGCACGGACAAAATCAAAGCCGCGCGGTTCATTGCGTTCCGAATGCGCCTCGATTTCTGCAAAGGATTCGAAGGTGACGACCAGTTTTTTGCCGGCATCCAGAAATGCAGCAACGTGGTCATTGCCCAAAGGTTCGAAAGTTCCGTATTTTTCGGCAAATTCGTCTAACGCATCAAACCATTCATCCCCCTCGAGATCTTCGAGGTTGGTTTCAAAATCACTCGGTAAATCCTGCATATCCTGCCTTTCGCAGCCTTTGACCTCTTCCCACCTTGGGGTGGTATATCCATCGTTTAAGGCAGAAATATGCGCATCGATGGCCCGTTTTGCGGAATTGACGTGTCTCAAGGCCTAAAGAATGAATGAAACATTAAAATTGTAAGGGCTGGTTTAGTGCGACGCTGAAAGATGCCTGTCCGCAGGCTGACAAAGAACGAAAATTCTAAAACGCCGATTCCCAGTGCATTGCGTCAAGAAAAAGGGCCACCCGAAGGGCGGCCCTGATGATTTCGCAGATGGATCGATTATTTAGGCTGCGGCCCGATCATCATGATCATTTGGCGGCCTTCCATCTTTGGCATGTTCTCGATCTTGCCGTGTTCTTTGACGTCCTCGGCGATCTGTTCCAGCAATTGACGGCCCAAATCCTGGTGCGCCATTTCGCGGCCACGGAAACGCAAGGTCACTTTGACTTTGTCGCCGTTGTCCAAGAATTTCAGGACCGAACGCATTTTCACGTCATAGTCGTGTTTGTCAGTGCCGGGACGGAATTTAACTTCTTTGATCTCAATGACCTTTTGTTTCTTCCGTGCTTCGGCTTCTTTCTTTTGCTGTTCGTATTTGAACTTGCCAAAGTCCATAATCTTACAAACGGGCGGGGTCGCGTTGGGCGAAATCTCGACTAGGTCGAGCCCGGCTTCGTCGGCAAGAGCCATTGCGCGTTGAGGGGTCACGACACCGATGTTTTCACCTTCGGCGCCGATCAAGCGGATTTCTGGTGCCCGGATGCGTTCGTTTGTCCGGGGTCCTGTTTCACGCACTGGAGGTGCGTTATGCGGTCTGCGGGCTATGGCCTTGGTCCTTTGTCTATTGGAATTTCGCGTGCAACCTAAGCATCTAGGCCAAATTCTGCAAGCGGCAAAAGCATTGGACAATTTTACGCATAATTCCCCGTTGCTTGTGACTTTTAAGTTGTGCGGACTCGTGCCATTAACCAGCCATCTGCCCTGATTTGGGCCCCTGTATGAGTGGAAGGACAGGTTATGAGAGCGACTATTATTCTAGTTATTGCAGCGATTCTGGGTTTTTTCGGATACCAGTACGTTGCCAAAGACCGTAACCCGCTAGAGGCGATTGGCGAAGCGTCGGAAACTGCAACAACCGTTGCGGACGATGCTGTTGCTGCAGCTGGTGATGCTGTAGACGCTGCTGCCGAAGCATCGACTGACGCAATGGATGCCGTCACCGAAGCTGCTGGCGACGCAGTAGACGCAGCAGGCGACGCTGTTGATGCAGCAGCAGACGCAGCAACAGATGCTGTTGACGCAGCAACCGAAGCCGCTGGTGACGCAGTTGACGCAGCGGCAGATGCAGCAACTGACACAGTTGATGCCGCAACCGAAGCTGCGACCGACGCAGCAGGGGTAGCAGCAGACGTTGCAACCGAAGCAGCAGAGACCGCAGCAGAAGCCGCAGACGCAGCAGCAGATGCAGCGACTGACGCAGCAGCTGCAGCAACCGACATGGCAACCGACGCAGCGGACGCAGCAGCAGATGTTGCAGCAGACGCAGCAGACACCGCAGCAGAGGCCGCCGATGCGGCAACTGACGCTGCAATCGAAGCAGGCGAAGCAGCTGCGGACGCAACCGAAGCGGCAATCGACGCAGGCACCGAAGCAGCAGCAGATGTTGCTGACACTGCAATGGACGCAGCAGACACCGCAGTCGAAGCGGCTGGTGAAGCAGCGACCGACGCGGCAGAGGCAGCAGATAGCGCGACTGACGCAGCTGGCAGCGCAATGAGCGGCCTGGTTGGTGCAGCATCGGGCATGCTGGGTGACATGGATCCATCGTCGCTATTGTCGGTCGAAAACTTTGACGCAGAGAAAGTTACCGCGATGCTAGAGAACGCACCGGTATCTGATGCGATCAAAGAACAGCTGACCAAAGCGGTAGAGATGGCTGGCAACAATCCAGAAGCCATCCAAGGCGTGATCGATCAAATCAAATCCGCACTGGGTATGTAATTTTTCATCCCATAAGTATCTGGAAACGGGGCGGTTTTTCCGCCCCGTTTTGTTTTTTGCACATGTTTTTTCAAAGTCTTTCATTTTTTTGCCAGAGGGCGCTTGACGCCGTCCGACACTGGCCTTAGAAGCCCCAACACGTTCGGTGAAACGCCGAAAAGAAGATACGCGGTTGTAGCTCAGTTGGTTAGAGTACCGGCCTGTCACGCCGGGGGTCGCGGGTTCGAGCCCCGTCAACCGCGCCACTTCTTTTCGATACGTCACAGGATGCCAGAGTGCGGTTGTAGCTCAGTTGGTTAGAGTACCGGCCTGTCACGCCGGGGGTCGCGGGTTCGAGCCCCGTCAACCGCGCCACTTTTACCCGATGGGTAAAAAAGAAAAGACGTCAGTTCGCTGGCGTCTTTCTTTTTTATCTAATATATCTCATTTCTGTTATATTTAAGGGGGCACCATGGCATTTATTGATTCTATCCCGTTGCAGATTCTGGTGATTGCGTCGCTGACATTAGGGCTCGCGCCGTTCGCGCCAGAGCCGCACATCTGGGAAAAGCTGAAGATGTTGGCGGCGGGAGAGTTGGTCAAACCGATCGATATCTTTGATCTGGTTCTGCACGGCACCCCATGGGTGTTGCTGGCGGCAAAGATTGTGCGCGAATTTATCTATAAGTCCTGACAGTAAAAAGCGCCGCGAAGATCGCGGCGCGCTGCCGGTGGCGCCTGCGGCGGGCAGGGGGCGTTGCCCCCTCTGGCCCAAAGGGCCATTCACCCCTTGTTCAGTGCGTCCAGAATGCGTGCCCAGCTACGCATACCTTTGTGAAAGCTGCGCAGGTCGTATTTTTCGTTCGGCGAATGGATCGCATCGTCATCGTTCGCGAATCCGATCAGCATCGAATCCATTCCCAGAATCGTTTTGAAATAGCCAGCGACGGGAATCGATCCGCCTGCGCCGATAAACGCAGCAGGGTTCGGCCATTCGTCGGATAGGGCAAGGCGGGCGGTTTCAAAGGCGGGGTTCGTTGTGGCCATCACGCTGGCAGGGCCTGCACCGTGATCGTGGAATTCGACGGTGCAGTCGGCGGGCAGTTGCGATGACACCCATGCCTGAAAATTGTCGCGAATCTTTTCTGGGTTCTGTTCGCCGACCAAACGAAAGCTGACTTTGGCCGAGGCTTGGGCGGGGAGCACAGTTTTGAACCCGTCGCCAGTATAACCGCCTGATATGCCGTTTACCTCGGCTGTGGGGCGGGCCCAGATTTGTTCCAGAACGGTTTTGCCGGTTTCCCCTGCGGGCACGGATAGGCCAACGTCAGACAGGAAAGCGGTGTCGTCGAACCCCAACGCGTCCCACTGGGCGCGCAGTTCGTCCGACAGGTCGGGCACACCGTCATAAAAATCGGGGACAGTGACGCGGCCGTTGTCGTCATGCAGGTTGCCCATGATTTTCGACAGCACGCGGATTGGGTTGATCGCGGGGCCGCCGTACATGCCAGAGTGCAGGTCTTTGTTTGGGCCGTGGATTGTGACCTCTTGCCCGACAAGGCCGCGCAGCATGGTCGTAATGGCGGGCGTATTATAGTCGAACAGCCCCGTGTCGCAGATCAGGGCCACGTCAGCGGTCAGTTCGTTCGCATTTTCCTGCATAAACGGCACCAGCGATGGGGAACCTGATTCTTCTTCGCCTTCTAGAAAGATCGTGATCTTGCAGGGCAGGGTGCCGTTTTCCGCGACAAAGGCGCGGCAGGCTTCGATAAAGGTCATCAGTTGGCCTTTGTCATCGGACGCGCCGCGGGCGCGGATGACTTTGCCATTGGGCGTGTCTTCGATCGCGGGATCGAACGGGTCGCGGTGCCACAGGTTCAATGGATCGACGGGTTGGACGTCGTAGTGACCATAAAACAGAACATGCGGCCCGCCAGAGCCGCCATGGGCCACAATCAT
The DNA here is from genome assembly GCF_056160585.1 of Marivivens sp. ABH4_498. Classification (NCBI taxonomy): domain Bacteria; kingdom Pseudomonadati; phylum Pseudomonadota; class Alphaproteobacteria; order Rhodobacterales; family Paracoccaceae; genus Marivivens; species Marivivens sp. ABH4_498. The sequence continues at coordinate 80,627 of NZ_JBSWXL010000001.1, read as the reverse complement.
CGGGTGACCGGGTGTTGTGCGGACGGTGGCGTCAAATCCAATGCCGGTTAGGTCTTTGGCGATCCATTCGGCGGTTTTGGCGCAGTCGTCTTTGAATGCTGGGTCCGTGCTGATCGATGGAATGCGCAGCAGGTCGAACAAACGGTCTGTCGCTGCGTCAAGATCGCTGTCGATACGGTTCAAAACCTGAGAAAGAGTCATTATATATCCTATCGCTATTGCGGATGACCTTAGGCCAGTGGTTTCGGGTGTCCAGAGGCGGGTTTGATCGAACAAATGTGACCCGTGTCAAAAGGTAGCGTATTGTTAGAAGCGTTCTAAGGCTATAAGACCTGACGAATGCGCCGTTAGCGACCTACGCTTGCCAGACGATAAGGAAGATGACGTGGATTATAACGCCCACCTAGATGCAGCGATCGGTAAACTACACGAAGAAGGCCGTTATCGGACCTTTATCGATATCGAACGCCGCAAAGGCCATTACCCTCACGCTGTATGGCGTAAAGACGATGGATCGGAACAGTCGATCACAGTCTGGTGCGGTAATGACTATTTAGGCATGGGGCAGCACCCTGTCGTTCTGGCCGCAATGAAAGAGGCGTTGGACGCAACCGGCGCGGGTTCTGGCGGCACGCGCAATATTTCTGGCACCACGGTTTACCACAAACGCCTAGAGGCCGAACTGGCGGACCTGCACCAGAAAGAGGCATCGCTGCTGTTCACCAGCGCGTATATCGCCAATGACGCGACCCTTTCGACGCTGCCGAAATTGTTTCCTGGCCTGATCATCTATTCGGACGAGCTGAATCACGCATCGATGATCGAAGGTATCCGCCGTAATGGTGGGGCTAAGCGTGTGTTCAAACACAACGATCTGGACGATCTGCGTGCCAAACTGGCGGCGGATGATCCTGCGGCTCCGAAACTGATTGCATTCGAATCCGTTTATTCGATGGATGGCGATTTTGGTCCGATCAAAGAAATCTGTGATTTGGCGGATGAATTTGGCGCGCTGACCTATCTGGACGAAGTCCACGCAGTGGGCATGTACGGCCCGCGCGGCGGCGGCGTTGCGGAACGTGACGGCCTGCTGGACCGTATCGACATCATCAACGGCACCTTGGGCAAAGCATTCGGGGTCCACGGCGGTTACATCGCAGCATCCGCGAAAATGTGTGACGCTGTGCGGTCCTATGCGCCTGGATTTATCTTTACCACATCGTTGCCGCCTGTTGTGGCAGCGGGTGCGGCCGCATCCGTGGCACATCTGAAAACCGATCAGGCGCTGCGCGATCTGCATCAGGAACGTGCCGCTGCGCTGAAACTGCGCCTAAAGGGGCTGGGCCTGCCGATCATCGATCACGGATCGCACATCGTGCCGGTGGTTGTGGGCAACCCCGTGCACACCAAAATCCTGTCCGATCACCTATTGGAAGATTTTGGAATTTACGTTCAGCCGATCAATTTCCCGACCGTGCCACGCGGCACAGAACGTCTGCGTTTCACGCCGTCGCCTGTCCATGGGCCAAAGGAAATCGACAAACTGGTGCACGCGATGGACAACCTATGGAGCCACTGTGCGCTGAATCGCGCCGAAATGGCAGGTTAACTAATTTATGCACATGCATGGTTGTTTCGTGTATGCTAACGCTTAGCAAGGCGCTGACGAGGGGACGAATCGTATAAAGCGCCAAGGCATTGAGGGCAGCGGGACAGCCACATGATTGGTTTGAACTTCAGACGCAAATCTGCGCCAGAAGGCGAAGAAGCCAAAGGCTTTGACGCCTATGATCTTCGTCTTGGGGATCTGATGCGTGGTGAACGCGCGACAATGGGCAAAAGCCTGTTGGACGTTCAGCGTGAACTGAAGATCAAAGCTGCCTACATCGCTGCCATCGAAAACGCAGATCCGTCCGCGTTCGAAACCCCAGGTTTTATCGCAGGTTATGTCCGGTCTTATGCGCGCTATCTGAATTTGGATGGCGACTGGGCCTATGAATGTTTCTGCAAAGAAAGCGGTTTCACCACCGCGCATGGCATGTCTGCCGCCGCATCGTCGCCCAAAGCGGCAAAGCCTGCGTTCGAAGACAAACAGCCAAACAAAGATATCTTTGCCTCTCCGCGTACGCCTTTCGTGCCCGCTGGCGAAAGCATGTTTGCCAACATCGAACCGGGTGCTGTTGGGTCGGTCATGGTTTTGGCTGCTCTGATCTGCGGATTGGGTTTTGGTGGATGGACCGTTTTGCAAGAGGTGCAAAAAGTCCGTTTCGCGCCCGTTGAAAACACGCCTATCGTAACGGCGGATCTGGATCCGCTGTCTGGCGTTGGTGTGATCGGCGATGATGCCGGTGCAACAACCGCCGTATTTGAGGCGCCCGCGCTGGATGGTTTGGATCGCCTGTACCGTCCGCAAGCGTTGGACGTTCCCGTGATGATCGCGCGTGACGGCCCGATTTCGTCGCTGAACCCATCGGCGATTGGCGTTCTGGCGCCCGAAATCGTTGAAGAAACAGTCGTCGCAGATGCTGGTTTGGCTATCGAAACCCCTGTTGCCGGAACCGTTCAGGTCACCGAAGGCCCCGCGCCAGAGCTGGCCATGGTTGCCGTGCGTCCCGCATGGGTGCGTGTTCGTGCAGCGGATGGATCCGTTCTGTTCGAAGGCATTATGAACGCAGGCGACACGTGGACTGTGCCATCGACCGAAGAACCGCCCACCTTGCGCGTTGGCGAATCCGGTGCGGTGTATTTCCAGATCAACGGCACGCCTTACGGTCCAGTTGGGGATCGCGGTGTCGTGACGTCTAATCTGGCGCTGTCGGCTGATACGCTGTCCGAAACCTATTCGGTTGCCGATCTATCCTATGACGAAGATTTGGCGCGCGTTGTGAACGTGGCCGAGGTTCAGCAGTAACCTTTCTTTGTGCTGTCAGCCGTTGCCTGTTTGCGTGTAGCGAATTAGGTAAGGGACAGACTGCAATGATAGGTGTCTGATGTCACATAATCCGATCCGTCCATGGCGTAATATTGAACGCCGTAAATCCCGTCAGATCATGGTGGGGAACGTACCGGTTGGTGGCGACGCGCCGATTACCGTTCAGACGATGACAAATACGCTGACCCACGACGTCAAAGGCACGTTGGGTCAGATTATCGCAGCAGCAGAGGCCGGCGCAGATATCGTTCGCGTTTCCGTGCCCGACGTCGAATCCAGCGCCGCAATGAAAGAAATTTGCCGCGAAAGCCCAGTGCCAATCGTCGCGGATATTCATTTTCATTATAAACGCGGTATCGAAGCGGCCGAGGCCGGCGCGGCCTGTTTGCGGATTAATCCGGGCAATATCGGCGATGAATCGCGCGTCAAAGAGGTCATCAAAGCTGCGCGGGACAACAATTGTTCGATCCGCATTGGTGTGAATGCAGGATCGTTGGAAAAACATCTGCTGGAAAAATACGGCGAACCGACCCCTGATGCGATGGTCGAATCCGGTTTGGAACACATCAAAATCCTTCAGGATAATGATTTCCACGAATTCAAAATCAGCTGCAAAGCGTCTGATGTTTTCATGGCCACGGCGGCCTATCAAATGTTGGCGGATGCCACGGATGCGCCGATCCATTTGGGGATCACCGAAGCGGGTGGTCTGATGTCGGGAACGATCAAATCGGCGATCGGATTGGGCAATCTGTTGTGGGCAGGCATCGGTGATACGATCCGCGTCAGTCTATCGGCCGATCCGGTCGAAGAGGTGAAAGTTGGCTATGAAATCCTGAAATCGTTGGGATTGCGCCATCGCGGTGTGAATATCATTTCGTGCCCCAGCTGCGCACGCCAAGGTTTCGATGTGATTAAAACGGTCGAAATACTAGAGGATCGTCTGGCCCATATTAAGACGCCGATGAGCCTGTCGATTATTGGCTGCGTTGTGAACGGCCCTGGTGAGGCGTTGTTGACGGATGTTGGTTTTACGGGCGGCGGTAACGGCGCCGGGATGGTGTATCTGGCTGGTAAGCAAAGCCACAAGATGAGCAACGACCAGATGATCGACCACATCGTTGAAGAGGTCGAAAAGAAAGCCGCCCAGATTGATGCGCAATCTGAAGCGGCAGAATAATGGGTATTAAAATGTGCGGGGCCTGCGGGCCCCGCGTTGTTTCATGACCGCTGCGCGGTCGGTGGGTGCTTAGTCCGCGCGTTGCGCTTCGACCATGGCCATCATCGTGTCCAACGGGACGTAGCCGCGCACCAATTCGTCCTCGATGACAAACGTGGGGGTGCCCGAGATGTTTAGGCGTTGGGCAAGTTCCATGTTTGCGCGCAAGACGTTTGTTACGTCGTCTGATGACATGTGTTCGAAGATCGGGGCAGGGTCGAGGCCGACGGTCGCTGCAATTTGCGACAGGGTTTCTGGAGTGATATCGCTGCGTATCGTCATGAGCGTGTCATGCACGAATTTATAGGTATCATCGCCGTGGAGTTGCAGCACTGCGACCGCAAACTGTGATGCGAGGGTCGATTGTTCGCCTAGGATCGGGAATTCCTTGACCACAAAGCGGATGTTGCCATCGGTCGAGATCAGTTGTTCAACCTCGTCAAAGGCGCGTTTGCAATAGCCGCATTTGTAATCCAAAAATTCAACGACGGTGATGTCGCCTTCGGGGTTGCCGCCAACCCACGAACCAGGATCGTTTTGGATCAGGTCCAGATTATTGATCGCCATTTGCTGGTCCGCTGCGGCTTCGGCTGCGGCTTGACGGTTTTCTAGGACGCCGATGGCTTCCATCAGGACCTCGGGGTTGTCCAACAGGTAGGCGCGAATTTCAGCGCGAAATGCATCGCGTTCGGCATCCGACATCGCAGTCAGATCGGTTGCAAGCGCCGGCGTGGCGAGGCCAAGAGCGAGGGCGAAGGCGAGGCGTTTCATATAGGTCTCCGATTTTTCGTCCGGCAGAGTTCTGCACATCGCGGCGCAGTTGCCAAGGGTCTGATTGACGCGGGGCGTTTGGGGCGGCAAACACGTACCAAGCATAAAGACAATACGAGGCATGTCATGCGGGTATCAAGACGAAGCGCGGTCGATCCCTTTATCGTGATGGATGTCATGGAGGCCGCCCGCAAGGCTGAAGCGGCAGGGCGTCATATCATTCATATGGAGGTTGGCCAGCCGTCGACAGGGGCGCCGCAGGCGGCTTTGGACCGTTTGGCACGCGATATGGCAGATGGGCCGCTGGGGTATACGGTGGCTTTGGGCATGCCAGAACTGCGCCGCAGGATCGCGCAACATTATGGCGAATGGTATGATGTGGATTTGAACCCTGACCGTGTTGTTGTGACGGCTGGTGCCTCGGGCGCGTTTTTGCTGGCGTTCACGGCGCTGTTCGATACCGGCGATCGGGTTGGTTTGGGCGCGCCGTGTTACCCGTCGTATCGTCAGATTTTGCGGTCGTTCGATATTAACGCGGTCGATATTCCAACGACGTATGACGCAAATTTTCAGCCCGTTCCCTCCGATATTGACCAATATGACCTAAAGGGATTGATTGTCGCATCACCAGCAAACCCGACGGGCACAATGTTGGGGAAATCAGAGCTGCAGTTGCTATCGGATGCATGCACTGTGCATGATACGTCGTTGATTTCAGATGAAATTTACCACGGGCTAGATTACGGGGTGCCCGCCGTTACAGCCGTGTCTGTGACAGATGATGTTTATGTCGTGAATTCGTTTTCGAAATATTTCAGCATGACGGGGTGGCGTGTCGGTTGGATGGTTGTCCCCGAAGATCATGTTCGCGTCATCGAACGGATCGCGCAGAACCAATTTATTTGTCCCAGCCATGCGGCGCAGCGTTTGGCGCTGTATTCGATGGACTGCCGCGATGAATTGCAGGCCAATATCGACGTGTACGCAGCCAACCGAAAAGCGATGATCGAAGGTTTGCCAAAAGCAGGATTTACCGTCTTTGCGCCGCCCGATGGTGCATTTTATGTGTATGCAGATGTGTCTGCCTATACCGATGACAGCCTAAGCTTTGCGGCAGAGATTTTGGATAAGGCCGGCGTTGCTGTGACGCCCGGTTTGGATTTCGATGGGGTGCAGGGGCATAAATGGATACGGTTTTCCTATGCGCGCGCCCATGCGGATATTTTAGAAGGTTTGCGCCGGTTGGCTGATTTCATGGCGCAGAGGACAACATGAAAAAAATCCTATCCATCGTTTTTGCGGTCTGCGCCTCCTTTGCCTCGGCGCATGATTTCACAGGTCTTGCGCGTCTTGACGTGACCAATTCCGAAATTCGTGATGTGCGGCGCGGGGTCGAGGTCGATCTGTTTTTGTCGCAGCCTGTGCCATATCGTGTCTACACCTTGGTCGATCCGATGCGATTGATCATGGATTTTCGCGAAATCGACTGGCGCGGCGCTGAACGCGAACAGCTGCTGCAAGCGGACCGCGTTGACGATCTGCGGTTCGGTGCGTTGCGTCCCGGATGGTCGCGCATGGTGGTGGATTTGGCCGAACCCATGACCGTCGAAGAGGCGGGGATGTCCGTGAATACCATCGACGGGACGGCGCATTTATTGGTGCGGCTGCGTCGGGCAAGTTTGGATGAATATGTCCAGAAATCTGGGGCGCCTGCCGATCCGGGGTGGGACATGATGGCGGCGGTTGATCCAACGACTACGGCGCATATCCCTGCCAATGATGATGGGGTGTTTACGGTGGTTTTGGACCCCGGGCACGGTGGCATTGACCCGGGCGCGGTGCGCGGCGGCCTGAAAGAAGCCGATCTTATGCTGCGATTGGCATCCGAGGTGGCGGAAACGATCAACCGGATTGGCGGAATGCGCGCGGTGTTGACCCGCACGAGCGATATTTTCGTACCGCTGGAGGAAAGGATGACAATCGCGCGGGCGGCAGGTGCGGATGTATTCCTTTCGCTGCATGCCGATGCCTTAGACGGAGACGAAGTGACATCGGGCGCGTCTGTTTATACGTTATCGCAAGACGCGCAGGACACGGCATCGCAGCGGATGGCAGAACGCCATGAACGCGGTGATTTGTTGGCTGGGGTCGATTTGTCGGGCCAAGATGACACCGTGGCGACTATTTTGATGGACCTTGCGCGACTGGACACAGCCCCAGAAAGCAAGAATTTGGCGCAGGAATTGGTCACGGCTTTGACCGACACAAAGGCGCGCGTGAATTCCAATCCTGAACGCGAGGCATTATTGGCTGTTCTGAACGCGGCCGATTTTCCATCCGCCTTGGTCGAAGTTGGATTTTTGTCGAACCCAGCGGACCGCGAAGCGTTGCAAGACCCAGAGCGTCGCGCTCGGGTCGTTGCGGGGATTGTTTTGGGGCTACAGCGATGGGCCGCCGATGCAGCGGCCCGCGATGAATTGCGCCGTCAGTGATCTGCTGATTTGTAGCGGGCCAGCCAGATGGTGCGCCCGCCGCATTCCGGATCTTCGGGGACGAATGCCAATTCGGTAAATCCGTTTTCGGCCAACAGGGCGCGATATTCGTCTGGCGACAGGGACGCGTGATAGACCGCTTCGCCTTCGACTTCGCCGATTTCGACGCCCTCATATGGGCCGGATGTGAACATCAGAGCAGCGTTTTCGGCAGCATGGGCTGCGAATACCGGAAACATGGCGCGCTGATCGGCAGGGGATAGATGAAAGAAACTGTCCCACGCCAAAATCGCATCATAGGTTTGGCCCAACGACAGTCCGCGCATGTCGCGGTGTATTGCGGTCTGGTTTGGCAATACGTTGCGAAACAGTGCGATCATGCTTTGCGCGCCATCAACGCCCGTAACGGCGATGCCGCGATCCGCCAGATATTCGGCAATTGGGCGGCCTGCGCCACACCCCAAATCCAACACTCGACGGCGGCCCTGATGATGCGGGGCGGCCGATATCATTTTGTCCAGCCATTTGCGTTCTTGCAGGCGGCGGTCACGACGTTGCGCCCATGCTGGGCCGACTCGGTCGTAGGTAGCTAGAATATTTTCAGGCGTGCTCATGACGCGCATTTGATCGGGATTTGAAGGCAGGGCAATACGATTGCGTTTCGGCGCCCCCAAAGCGGCATTTCCTTGCCGAAATCGCTGTTTGGTGTTTTGACCTGCCCAAATAGTGACCGTATAAGCGACCCAACTATCCAAAGGGGTTATCCGCCAGTGCTGCGTTTTATCATGTCCTTCTTCGGGGCTATCTTTACGATGGTCACTCTTGGTCTTGTTATGGTGGCGCTGGGCATCGGCGGTATCTTTTCGTTCTACAGCAAAGATTTGCCATCGACAGAAACCCTGTCGCGATACCAACCTGCGACGATCAGCCGTGTGTATTCGGGCGAAGGCGCGATCATCGACGAATTCGCCCGCGAACGCCGTTTGTTCACACCAATCGAAGAAATTCCCGAAATCGTCCAATACGCCTTTGTGTCGGCCGAGGACCAGAATTTCTTTACTCACCCTGGCTATGACATTCGCGGTATCGCCGCGGCTGCGCTAGAGGCGATCCAGTCGCGCGGATCGGACGTTCGCGGTGCATCGACCATCACCCAGCAGGTTATGAAAAACTTTCTGCTGTCGTCCGAACGCAGCGCCGAACGCAAAATCCGCGAATTGATTTTGGCTGTGCGCATCGAACGCGTGATGGACAAAAGCCAGATTTTGGAACTGTACCTGAACGAAATTTTTCTGGGTCAGAATTCATCGGGCGTAACGGCTGCGGCGCAAAGTTATTTCAACAAACCACTGTCGAACCTAACCCCGGGCGAAGCAGCATATTTGGCGGCGCTAGCGCAGCGCCCCGGTAACCTGCACCCCGTTCGCCAATACGAAGATTCCGTTGCCCGCCGTAACTACGTTCTGGGGCGTTTGGCCGAAGACGGTTATATCACCGAAGAGGTAGCCGCAGCCGAAAAAGCGTTGCCTTTGCGGACGGTTCAATCGGGCGATTATGACAGTTTCCGGTCGCAACTGCCGCCGCGCAACTATTTCACCGATGAAATTCGTCGCCAGCTGTCGCGCAACTTTGGCGAAGAAGAGTTCTTTACCGGTGGTCTGTCTATCCGTGCGACGATTGACGCAGACATGCAGATCGTTGCCGAACATGCGCTGCAACAAGCGCTAGAGGAATACGACCGTAATCTGGGCCAGTGGCGTGGAACGGGGAAAACGATTGCCGCCGATCAGCTGGAAACCGAAGAGTTGTGGCGTGCCGCGCTGTCGTCTGTTTCGGTGCCGCGCGATATCACGTTGGTGAACGACTGGCTGCCTGCCGTTGTTCTAAACGTCGAAGATCAGCAGCTAACCGTTGGCATCGAAGGTGTCGATGGAACGCAAACCGTCCCGCGCGAAGATATCCGTTGGCTGGTTGGCGATTTCTTTGACAACTTTGACATTGGCGATGTGGTGCATGTGCGCCGCATGACCGAAGGCGGCGAATTCGTTCGTTGGTCTTTGCGTCAGGTGCCCAGCGTTCAGGGCGCGTTTATGGCGATGGACGTCAACACAGGCCGCGTGATCGCGATGCAGGGTGGTTTCAGCTATCAGGCGACCGAATTGAACCGCGCGACGCAATCGTTCCGCCAGCCTGGTTCGGCGTTCAAACCATTCGTCTATGCGTCGGCATTGGATAGCGGCTATTCGCCAGCGACCATCGTTGTTGATGCTCCGATTGAAATCAACACACCGCAGGGCCTGTGGCGTCCGCAAAACTCGTCCAACCAGTTCTATGGTCCGACCCCGCTGCGCACAGGTATCGAACAATCGCGTAACCTTATGACCATCCGTCTGGCCCAAGAGGTTGGGATGGACGTCATCGCCGATTATGCCGAACGCTTTGGCGTTTATGACGAAAACCAGATGGGTGAATACCTGTCGGCATCGCTGGGCTCCGAAGAAACGACCCTGTTCCGTTTGGTGGCGGCCTATTCGATGTTCGCAAACGGCGGCGAGGTGGTCGAACCAACGCTGGTTGACCGCGTTCAGAACCGATTTGGCGAAACTGTTTACCAACACGACACACGGACCTGCGTTGATTGTTCGATTGCTGCATTGCCTGCGGGCGAAGCACCGACCATCCAGTCGAACCGCGAACGCATCATGAATGCAGTCACCGCGTACCAGCTGACATCGATGATGGAAGGCGTGGTAAAACGCGGCACCGCCAGCAGCGTGATCAACCTGCCTGTTCCGATTGCCGGTAAAACCGGTACGACCAACGACGCCAAAGATGTCTGGTTCGTGGGCTTTTCGTCCAATATCGCGGCGGGCTGTTACATTGGTTACGACACGCCAACCCCGTTGGGACGCGGCGTATACGGCGGCACCACCTGTGGCCCTGTGTTCCAGCGTTTCATGGTCGAAGCGATCAAAGAATACGGTGGCGGCCCGTTCAATGTGCCTGATGATTGTCAGTTCATTAATATCGACCGCTTTACCGGTGCGCGTTTGCCTGACGGATCGTCTGGTCCAAATGTGATTTCTGAATGTTTCCGCGTTGGCGAAGAACCGATTTTCGGTATCATGTTCGATGGCGGCTTTGCCATGTCGGCTGATCTGCCGTTGTTCGAAGAGGTCCAGCAGGAAACCCGCAGCGTGACCACATCGGATGGTAACACCGCGACCGTTGGCCCGAATGCGTCCTTTGGTACGTTGTCGTCGGGCGGCCTGTACTAACGGCCCATACTCTCGGCTTGCCCGCACAGCGGGCAAGCGGTATGACCCCAAGAAATTCGCGGCCCCGCCGCAAGAAATAAGCGAGTAGTCATATGCGCGCCGAAACGCAGAACGTTGTAAATGCCATCGAAAAATCGCTAGAGCTGTTGGCTCAGCGTATGGATTGGGAAACGGCGGAATACCGTCTAGAGGAATTCAACGCCCGCGTTGAAGACCCTGACCTGTGGAACGATGCCGAAGGCGCGCAGAAACTGATGCGCGAACGCCAGATGCTGGTGGATGCGATCGACGGCTACAAATCGCTCAAGCAAGAGTTGGATGACAACATCGAACTGATCGAGCTGGGCGAAATGGAAGGCGATGACGACGTTATCAAAGAGGCCGAGGCCGCTTTGAAAACGTTGAAAGAAACCGCCGCCAAGAAAGAGATCGAAGCCCTGCTGGATGGTGAAGCGGACGGCAACGATACCTTCCTTGAAATCAACTCTGGCGCGGGCGGCACCGAAAGCTGTGACTGGGCATCGATCCTTGCGCGTATGTATGTCCGCTGGGCCGAGAAAAAGGGCTACAAAGTCGAACTACAGGCCGAAAGCGCGGGCGAAGAGGCGGGTATCAAATCCGCGTCCTATAAAATCAGCGGCCCGAATGCTTATGGCTGGCTGAAATCGGAATCGGGCGTGCATCGTCTGGTGCGTATTTCGCCATATGATTCCGCCGCACGCCGCCACACATCGTTTTCGTCGGTTTGGGTTTATCCTGTTGTTGATGACAACATCGAAATCGATATCCAGCCGAATGACATCCGCATCGATACGTACCGTTCGTCGGGTGCAGGCGGTCAGCACGTGAACACGACCGACTCGGCTGTTCGTATCACGCACATTCCAACTGGGATCGTGACCACCAGTTCGGAAAAATCGCAGCACCAGAACCGCGACATCGCGATGAAGGCGCTGAAATCCCGTCTGTACCAGATGGAGCTGGACCGCCGTAACGCCGACATCAACGCCGCCCACGAAGCCAAAGGCGATGCAGGCTGGGGCAACCAGATCCGTTCCTATGTTCTGCAGCCCTATCAGATGGTCAAAGACCTGCGGACGGGGTTTGAAACATCCGATAGCCAAGGCGTGTTGGACGGTGATCTGGACGGCCTGATGGCGGCGACATTGGCCCACGGCGCGTCGGGTAAATCCCGCGCCGACGCCAACGCCGAAGACTGATCCAAAGGCTCCGGTTCGGGGCCTTTTTCATGTCGCCACCTTTTTAAAATCCAATATCTAAAATACTATTTTGTGTTTTTGCGTCAGCGTCCTAGCCTTTGATCATGGTCAAGGGGAGAAGGCCGCGCATGACACAATTAACAGATTCACAGCCATCACAAATTCCGCTGGTCGGGCGGCTGACTTTGGCCGATATTTTCGTGTCATTGTCCGCAGGGTGGCATGATTTTCGGCAGGCCCCGCAGTTTGGTCTGTTTTTTTCGGCTGTCTATGTCGTGATCGGATTCGGGTTGGTCATGGTCGGGGCAGGGCATGTCAGCTGGGTGTTGACCATATCGCTTGCCTTTCCGCTGGCTGCACCATTCGCCGCCGTGGGGCTATACGAAGTCAGCCGCCGTTTGGAAAATGGAACGCCCCTGATCTGGTCGCAAATCTTGGGCGTTGTGTGGAACGAACGCACACGTCAGGTGCCATGGATCGGCGCCATCATCGTCATTTATGTGCTGTTCTGGACGTTCCTGGCCCATATGATTTTCGCCTTGTTTATGGGGCTAAGCGTCATGAAAAATGTGACGACCAGTTTCGATATTTTCCTAACGCCCCAAGGCATGACCATGGTCGCTGTGGAATTGGTCGTCGGTGCGATTTTAGCGTTTTTGCTGTTTGGCCTGACGGTCGTCAGCCTGCCGCTGCTGTTGGAAAAAGAAATCGACTTTGTGACCGCGATGTTGGTGTCGCTGCGCGCAGTGTTTGAAAATCTGACCACGATGCTGGTTTGGGCCGTGATCATCGCGGTTCTGTCGGTCGTCGCGTTGGTGCCTGTTTTTCTGGGCCTGTTTATCGTTTTGCCGATCTTGGGCCATGCGACGTGGCATTTGTATCGGCGGGTTTTGTATGATCCCGTGTAGCCAACAAAAAAGGCGCTGAAACATCAGCGCCTTTCGTCATTTCAGTTTTGAAATGATTATTCTTCTTTTGCCGCAGGCATTTTAGGTTTCGCAGCACCGGATGCCGACAGTGGGTCGTCCTGACGCTGAACCGAACCTTCGAAATGTGCGCCGGATTCGATTGCGATGGTTTTGTGGATGATGTCGCCTTCGACGCGGGCGGTCGATGTCAGGCGGACCTTTAGGCCACGCACGCGGCCAATGATACGGCCGTTGATGACCACGTCGTCTGCGATCACTTCGCCGCGGACGGTTGCCGATTCACCGATCGTCAGCAGGTGCGCGCGGATATCGCCGTCTACTTCGCCTTCGATCTGGATGTCACCAGTGGTTTTCAGGTTGCCCTTGATGTGCAGGTCAGACGACAGGATCGACGCTGGTGGTTTTGCTTTAGGTGCAGACACTTTCAAATCTGCCGGAGCAGGGGTCGGTGCAGGGGCAGGTGCGGGCACAGGCGCTTTGGCTTCGGTTGGCTTTGCGCTCGGCTCGTTGATTTTGCTCTTAGAAAACATCTTGTCCAGCTCTTATGTAAATCATCGGGTTCACAGGTTCACCGCCTACGCGGACCTCATAGTGTAGATGCGGCCCGGTGGAACGTCCAGAATTGCCCATATCACCAATCCGGTCGCCACGCGAGACTCTTTGGCCGACTTCGACGCGAATAGCGTTCAAATGTGCATAACGCGTTTCGATTCCGGCTTCGTGTTGGATTTTAATCAACCGACCATAGCCTGTCGACCATCCTGCATGTGTCACAACGCCGTCTGCAGTCGCGTGAATTGGCGTGCCGATAGGGCCAGCAAAGTCGGTGCCATAGTGCATCCGGCCCCAGCGCATGCCGTAGCCCGACGTAAAGCGATAGTTTTCAAACACAGGCATCGCAAATGGCGTGCGTTCGGCTGCGATGCGGTACAGGTTGATGCGGTCCATTTCGGACAGGATGCCGTTTGCACGGGCTGCGTCCGGGTCGATGTCGGTGCTGCCACGGGTCGACATCTGGAATGGCATCATCGGGCCGCCCATGCCGGAATATCCCTGACGGACCTGATCCAGCAAACGGTCCGTATCCAGTCCAGCGGCGCGGAACATATTGTCCAGCGGTTCGACCGAAACCATCATCGCTTCTTCTAGCTGACGAAAGATTTCGTCGTTTTTGTCTTCCATCAGGCGCAATTCAAGCTCGAGCTCTTGCGCGCGCTCAATCGCGTCTTGGGCGTTGGCTTCGATGATGTCGCGCTCTGCGGCGGTGTCGGCCAAAGCGGCAGCCAGCAAATCCAGCGTTTCGTCGGTGCCAGCTGCGCCAACACCTGCTGTGCCTTCGCCCGATGCAATTGCGGCTTGCAACGTGTCCATGCGGTCGGACAGGGCTTCGCGTTCTTGCATGGTGCGGCGCAGGGTGGATTGGATGACCTCGATGCCCGTTTCCAATTCGCGGCGGCGGTCTTCGGAATGCAGCAGTTCGGACTGCATCATGGAAATCTGTTCCAAAGCAGATCCAAATCGCGCGGATGCGGCGGCGGCTTCTTCGGCGCGGCGGTCACGTTCGGTTGCAAGTGCCTGCAGGCGGCTTTCGTATTCGATCTGTTCGCGTTGCGCCTGAGCGCGGAAATTGCCAGCGCCAATGGAATCCATCAGCACAATCGCAGTCGCGATAATGGTCCATGCAACAACGATGGATCCCGTGACCCATACAAACATCTGTGTTTCTGACCGAAGCCGCACAAAGCGTGTTTCAGTGTCCGAGCGTAAATACAGCCGTTTTTCTGGAAAATAACGTTCCAATACGGCGTGCAGTCGAGCCATAACCCGTAGTCGCACGTGCGTTTTCCTTCGTTCCGTCCCAATCGTATGAGTGTTCCCATCCACTCTTGGCGCGGAGTGTTAACTACCTGATAGGGGTGTCGCAACAGTTTTGCGCATTTTTGCTGCAATGCACGGGTTTTAGGCAGGGTTCTGCGCGGTTTTTCGCCTAAAGCCTTGGCATTTGGGCAAAGTTTAGCGTTTTGCGCCGGCTTCTTCGGCTAGGGGCCAATAGAAATCCGGTGGGATGCCGGCCTCTGCGCGCTTTTCTTCGTTAAACGGGGGGCGCAGTTGGCTAAAGAAATAGCGTTTGACCAGATCGTGAAACGCGACCTTTGGGTCTAGATCGTGGCGACCGCATAGAAAATGGAACCATTTTGATCCATAGGACACGTGATGGACTTCTTCGGCGTAGATAACCTTTAGAGCTTGGACGGTTTCTTTGTCTTTGGCCTGTTTGAAAATGTTGATCATGCCGGGCGTCACGTCCAGACCGCGTGCCTCTAGGACCATTGGAACAACGGCCAAACGGCCCATCAGGTCTTTGGCGGTGTCTTCGGCTGCGCGCCACATGCCGGCGTGGGCCGGCAACGCGCCATAATAGCTGCCTAACGCTTCAAGCCTGTCGCATATCAGATTGAAATGTTTGGATTCTTCGTCTGCGGATTTCACCCAGTCATCAAAGAACCCAATCGGCATCGGGGTATCTGAAAACCGTGCGATAATATCCCAGTGCAGATCGACGGCGTTCAGTTCGATGTGGGCAACCGCGTGTAATATCGCAATGCGGCCTTCGATTGTGCCTGGTTTGCGGTGGGGAACATCCCGAGGGTCCAGCAATTCGGGTTTGCCGGGGCGCGATGGTTGTAGGGGTGGATGTGCCGTGCCGATGTCGATTTGCGTCCCCGATTGGCGCGACGCGAACCATTCAGCGGCATATCTGCGCGATAGAGCGGCTTTGCCCCGCCCATCTGCCGTTTCCAGAACGTCACATGCCATTTGTGCCAGCGTTTTCATCGCGCATCCCCATTTGTCTTTGCGCGGTGTCCTGCCGCGTGATGCGGCAGGGGTCAACCGATTACAGGTTTTTCGCAGCTTCCAATACGGCTTCGACGTGGCCGGGGACTTTGACCTTTGGCCAGACCTGCGCAATTTTGCCATCCGCACCGATCAGGAATGTGGTGCGTTCGATCCCCATGAATTTTTTACCGTACATGGATTTTTCTTTCCACACGCCATAGCGTTCGCAGACGTCGCTGTCTTCGTCGGATAGCAGGGCAAAGGACAGGTTGTTTTTGGCGATGAATTTTTCATGCTTCGCAACCGAGTCTTTCGACACGCCCAGAATGGCAACGCCTGCTTCTTCGAATGCGTGGGCAAGGTCGGTAAATCCAATGGCCTGTTTGGTGCAGCCTGGCGTCGCGTCTTTGGGGTAGAAATACAAAACCACGGGCTGACCTGCGTAATCGGCTAGGTTAACGATTTCTCCGCCGTCACGTGGCAGGCTGATGGCAGGGGCGATTTGTCCAACTTCGGGTAGGGCGGTTGTCATTCTATCCTCTATCGAATTGAAAAATGGGTTGGCACGCGGCACAGTTCCGTTTTAGGGCAGCCACACAAAGAATAAAGGGACCATCGGGCGAAAATGGATCAGGGGCAAGGTGATACCGACCAAACATCAGGTCGGCGCCGGATTGGTAAAGGGTGGCTGCTGCGCGTATCGATTGCGCTGATCGTTGCCCCGCTGGTCGTTGCGGTTGTTGGCGTCCTTGCCATTTTGGATCGCGAAATCAGCGCGCCCGATTGGATTGAACACAGGTTAGAACAGTCCGGCGCGCAAATGATGTCGGGCGGATCGGTCGAAATCGGCCAAGTGTGGCTTACTCTGGGTCGAGATTTGCACCTGCGGGCGCGTGTCGAAAATGCGCAGCTTAGGGATCATGATGGCCAAACAATCGCCGTTCTACCTGTTGCAGAAACGCTGATTTCGCCGCGTGGTTTGTTGTTTAAGCAAGAGGTGTTGGTTCAAGAGGTCGTATTGCGCGGTGCACAAATCGGTTTGCTGCGATCAGCGGACGGATCGGTCGAGGTATCGTTTCAGTCGAACGGCCCCCGCGCCGGTGCCGCAGAAAACTGGGTCGATCTGCTGGATATGGTCGATCAGTTATTAGAAGAGCCATCCCTAGAGGCACTGGAATCAGTGCGCGCCGAAGGCGTTATCGTCAACTATTCAGACCTGCGATCCGCCCGCAGCTATACGGTTGATGGCGGTTTGATCAGTCTTGATCTGCGCGGCAGTGTCGTATCGCTGCGCGGGGAATTTGCACTGTTGTCAGGGCGTCCGTTCGTCACAACAATCGATATGTCATATGACAGCCCCAAAGGTCGCCGCGCCGCGACGTTGGGTCTGACGGTCGCGAACGGGATCGCGGCAGATTTGGCGGCGCAGGTGCCTGCCTTGGGGTGGATGACGGTGGTCGATGCGCCAATCAATGCATCCATCCGTGCAAGCGTAAAAGATGACGCTCAGCTGGGGCCGATGTTTGCGTCTTTTGAAATTCAGAACGGTGTCATTCAGCCCACACCCGAAAGCCGCCCCATACCGATCCGCCATGCGCGCAGCTATTTGTCCTATGACCCGCAAACCAGCACTGTTTTGTTTGATCGCGTGACGGCTGATACGTCTTGGGGCGGATTTGCGGCGACGGGGCGGGCTTATCTGCGCGATTGGAACGACGCGGGTTGGCCGCAAAGTTTCGAAGGCCAGTTCGAGGCGCGTGATATCGGGATCGCGATCGAAGACGTTTATGATGCGCCACGCGTCATCGATACGGCTGCTGCTGATATGCGACTGCGGCTATCCCCGTTTCAGATTGATATCGGTCAGTTCAATATCTCTGCTGGAGAACAGGTGTTGAATGGGGGCGGAACGATCACCGCAGACCAAGACGGTTGGGGCGTCGCGTTAGATGTATCTTCGGACGCCTTTGATGCCATGACGTTGATGCCGTTCTGGCCGGAAACCGTCAAAACGCCTGCGCGAAATTGGTTCGTCGATAATATGACTGCGTTGGATGTGCGTGATTTGACGCTGGCGCTGCGTATGGGCGGGGCCGAAGAAACGCGCGTTGGTGGCACAACTTGGGTCGATCACGCTCGTTTCCGTCCAAATCCACAGATGCCTTACATTGATAATGTCTCTGGCTTTGTCAGCCTGTTTGATAACCGGTTGGGCATTGAACTGGATCAGGGGCAATCCGCGTCCCCCCAAGGCGGGGTTATTGATATCGCTGGGTCCACCATGGTCATGCCGGATATCACCATGCATGAACCCCGTGCGGAATTTGATTTGAAAACGCAAAGCACACTGACCTCTGCGCTTGCGTACCTAGACCTTCCGCAGTGGCAATTCCTGACCAAAGCGGGGCGGCCCGTCACTTTGGCCGATGGCCGTGCCGTTGGTGATTTTCAAATCGCGTTGCCGTTCATGAAACAGATGCCACCAACCGCCGTCGAATACGAAGGCAGCGCAGTGGTGCGTGATTTGCGGTCTGACCAGATTGTACCGAATAAAACGATCACAGCCGCGCAAGTCACCGTGGATTTTGATCGCGACACGCTAGCGATCAGCGGACCTATTAAAGTGGGCGCTGTCCCGATGACGGTTCAGTGGTCGCGCGCGATTGGTCCTGACGCGCCCAAGGTCAGTTTCTTAGAAGGAACGGCAGTTGTGTCCGAACTGTTCTTGGATGAATTCAACATCGGTCTGCCGCCCGGATCCATTTCTGGCGAAACCAACGCCCAAATTTCGCTGCGTTTGGAAAATGGAGAAGCACCTGAATTTTTGGCCACCTCTGATCTGCAAGGTGCGGGTATCCGGATTGATGCGCTAAACTGGTCAAAATCGCCGCAAACAGCGGGGGATTTTGAAATTGCGGGCAGTTTGGGGCCAATTCCACAGATCGATCGCATCGCGCTGCTGGCGCCCGGATTGAACCTGTCTGGCTCTATCGCGCTGGGCGAAGGCGGCGTGTTGACCCGTGCGCGGTTCGATCGTTTACAGGCGGGGCGCTGGCTGAATGGGGCCGTCACCTTAACCGGACGCGGCGCCAACACAGCTGCCGCCGTGGCAGTGACCAGCGGGACCATCGATTTGCGGCAAATCGATCTATCAGGGTCCAAAAATGGCGGTGCGCCCATGTCGGTGTCATTGGACCGCATGATCATCGCGGATGGTATCGAACTGAGCCAATTCGATGGCGAGTTTGATAGCAGAGGCGGGTTCTCGGGCGATTTCAGCGGCTATTTAAACGGACAGGCCGCGGTTATTGGGCGCGTTGATCCGCATAACGGTGGCAGCCGCATTCATCTGACGTCCTCCGATGGCGGCGCAGTTGCCATGGCTGCGGGATTGTTACCCAACGCGTCAGGCGAAGATTTTTCTTTGACCCTGACACCCGTTGGCCAACCAGGCATTTACGATGGAGCGCTGACCATCAAAAACCTGCAGGTCCGCGAAGCGCCGGCGCTTGCTGAATTGCTAAACGCGGTCAGTGTCGTTGGATTGCTGCAGCAATTAAGCGGACAGGGATTGATGTTTGTCGATGTTCTGGCGGAATTTCGTTTGACGCCGGATCAAATTATCGTGGCGCAGTCCAGCGCGGCGGGTCCGGGGCTTGGCATTTCGTTGGACGGCATTTACACGCTGGCAACCAAAGAGATGGATTTTCAAGGCGTGCTATCACCGCTGTATTTGCTAAATGGGATCGGTTCGGTGCTGACGCGAAAAGGCGAAGGGCTGATCGGGTTCAATTTCACCCTGCGCGGCAGCAAAGATGCCATGCAAGTCGGTGTGAACCCGCTGTCGGCGCTGACACCCGGTATGTTCCGCGAAATTTTCCGTCGACCACCGCCCGATTTGACCGAATAGGACCGACCGTGAAACTAAGCGATTTTGACTTCGATCTACCCGAATCCCTGATTGCAACGCGCCCCGCCAAACCGCGGTCTTCGGCCCGATTGTTGGTTGCACAGGATGGCCGGATTTCTGATCTGTCCGTCATGGATTTGGTCGACCAGCTGGGCGCGGGGGATCGGTTGGTTTTGAACGATACTCGTGTGATCCCCGCGCGGCTGACAGGTCAACGCCATAGGGCCAGCGCGCAAGGCGATGTTTCGGCAAAGATCGAAGTCACCCTGTTAGAGCCGCGTGCGGATGGCACATGGTCCGCGCTGATCAAGCCGTTGAAGAAAGTGAAAAACGGCGAAGATATCGTCTTTTCGGGCGATTTGTCAGCCAAGGTCGAAGGGCGAGACGAAGGTCAGGCGCATATTCGTTTTAATCTGACGGGTGATGATTTTGATGCGGCTTTGGCGGCTGCGGGGGCCATGCCGTTGCCGCCCTATATTGCCGCCTTGCGGGCCCCAGATGATCAGGACAAAGAAGATTATCAGACCGTCTGGGCGCGGAACACAGGTGCGGTGGCGGCTCCGACGGCGTCGCTGCATTTCGATGATAGGCTTTTGGCCGCCCTGCGGGATCGGGGCGTCGAATTTACCTATGTAACGCTGCACGTCGGGGCGGGTACGTTTTTGCCGGTTAAGGTCGACGATATTAGCGACCATAAAATGCATTCGGAATGGGGGCATGTCAGCGAACAGGCTGCTGCGGAAATCAATGCGACCAAAGCGGCTGGAAAACGCGTTGTTCCTGTGGGGACAACCGCGCTGCGTCTGATTGAAAGTGCGGCAAAAGACGGGGCGATTGCGCCATGGACAGGGCCGACCGATATTTTCATCACCCCTGGTTTTGAATTCCAGATTGCGGATGGGTTGATGACCAATTTCCATTTGCCCAAATCAACCTTGATGATGCTGGTGTCGGCCTTGGCTGGGGTGCAGGACATAAAAGACATTTATGCCCACGCCATATCGCAGGGATACCGTTTCTTTTCGTATGGTGATGCGTCGTTGCTATGGCGTAAATGATGGCTTTAGTGCCGTAAAACGCCAGCGCGCCGTCGTATAAATTTCATACAACCGCCATCTAATTGTAGCGTATGCGCTATCTTTTCCCATGACCATTGGACGCCGTTGTTTTTCCACCTACTGTAGTGGGCAGACAACGCAAAGGAGCCAAAATTGATACAGGTACTAGGCAGCTCTTGGGCGCTCTTGATCGGGGTGTTCATGTTGATGATTGGCAACGGTTTGCAGGGCACTCTGCTAGGGTTGCGGGGCGAACTGGAAGGGTTTTCGACCCTTTCGATGTCGATCGTCATGTCGGCCTATTTCGTTGGCTTTCTGTTTGCGTCCCGCGCCGTGCCTGAACTGATCCGCCGCGTCGGTCACGTTCGCGTCTTTGCGGCGTTGGGGTCAACCATTTCGGCGATCCTAATTCTGTATCCAGCGTTGACTGAACCTTGGGCGTGGACCTTGGGCCGTTTGTGCATCGGGTTCTGTTTCTGCGGCGTGTACGTCACGGCAGAAAGTTGGCTGAACGACAGCACGGACAATGCGAACCGCGGTAAGGCGTTGTCGCTGTATATGATCACGCAGATGGCGGGCATTGTTCTGGCGCAATACATCGTCGTTCTGGGCGACGTCAGCGGTTTCGTTTTGTTCATCGTCCCGTCGGTTCTGGTTTCGATGTCGTTTGCGCCGATCCTTTTGTCGATCCGTCCGACGCCAGCCTTTGAAACCACCAAACCGTTGTC
This sequence comes from Marivivens sp. ABH4_498, assembly GCF_056160585.1. Classification (NCBI taxonomy): domain Bacteria; kingdom Pseudomonadati; phylum Pseudomonadota; class Alphaproteobacteria; order Rhodobacterales; family Paracoccaceae; genus Marivivens; species Marivivens sp. ABH4_498. The sequence goes on along the minus strand of NZ_JBSWXL010000001.1, from coordinate 59,252 downwards.
GATCAAACGTCTGATCGAAGCGTCTCCGCTTGCTTGTATGGGGATGTTTTTGCTGGGCGGGATTTTCGCGGCGCAATTCGGGATGTCGGCGGTGTTCGGTATTCGTGCCGGTCTAACCGTTCCGCAAATCTCATTCATGGTATCGGCGATTTATACCGCGGCCTTGTTGGCGCAGTTTCCAATCGGCTGGTTGTCCGACCGTATGGATCGTCGCCGTTTGATCCTAGCCTTGGCTGTTCTGGGCGGGCTAGGCGCGTTGATTCCCACGTTTGTGTCAACGTTCCCGGCCTTTGTTCTAGGCGCGGCATTGATCGGTGCGGCATCTAATCCGCTATACGCGCTGCTGTTGGCCTACGCGAACGATTTTCTGGAACGCGATGATATGGCTGCAGCGTCGGGTGGTTTTCTGTTTATTAACGGCGTCGGAGCAATCTCTGGCCCGCTGATCGTGGGCTTTGCAATGGATACGGTCGGGCCCCAAGGCTATTGGGGCTACATGGCGATCTTGATGATCAGCATGGCATTATATGCGCTGTACCGTATGACCCAGCGCAGCACCGGCACCCCTGTAGAAGACACAGTTGCCTATGCGCCAATTTTGGCATCGGCAACACCTGTCGCGCTAGAGGTGGCCCAAGAAGTCTACATCGAAGCCGAAGAAAACGCACAAGAGGATGAGGAATGACCCACGATCAGATCCAAGGTATCTGGGATTTCTGGTTCAATGAATTGTCGCCAAAGGATTGGTATTCTGGCGACGACGGGATCGATACTTTGATCCGTGATCGGTTCCTGTCCACATGGATCGAGGCGCGAGACGGCGCATTCGGGCATTGGTTGACAGATGCCCGTGGCGCGATGGCCTACATCCTTTTGACGGATCAATTCCCGCGCAACATGTTTCGCGGTCAGGGGGATGCGTTTTTGATGGATGCCAATGCGCGTGCAACGGCAAAACTGGCCATTGATCAGGGGTGGGACAAACAGGTCGAAGAACCGAAAAGGCAATTTTTCTACCTGCCTTTGATGCATTCCGAAAATAACGTGGATCAGGATCGTTCGGTATCCTGCTTTCGCCATTTTATGCCGGAAACCGGTGATGACAATCTGGGCCACGCCATTGCGCATCGTTGGATTATTCGTCAATTCGGCCGCTTTCCTTATCGAAATCAGGCGCTCAGCCGCGAAAGTTCGCCCGCAGAAATTCAGTTTTTGAATAAAGGTGGCTATAAATTGGCCTTGGACCTGACACGCGGTTAAAGGTCCCGAAACCAATCAATCGTATCGTCCTCGTGCGTGATGTAACAGGAGGCGGGTATGATGGATGGTGGTTTAACATCTGCTGGGCACGATCTGGCGGCGGATGTTTTAAACATGATGGAACAGGGCATTCTGGTCTGGTCCGAAGGCGGCATCTGCGAGATGCACAACCTACGCATTTTTGATGTTCTTGAGTTAGAACGCGATGATCTGCGTGTTGGTATGTCGTGGCTGGAATTTCGCGAACGCGGGCGTGAACGCGGTGAAATTTCGGATGCGGACAATCAGATGTCCGAACGTAAAATCGCGTCGCGTGAATCCTACTCTTATGACCGTCACTTGCCATCGGGCCGTGTTGTGCTGACCAGTGCGCGCCCTGCGCGAGGCGGTGCCTACATCGTCACCTTTACGGATGTGACCAACGCCCGCCGTGCGGCCCGAGATATTGTCGAAGCCAAACATGCCGCCGAAGAAGCCGAAGCCCGCGCCAGAGAGGTTTTGGAAACCGAACGCGCAAGGCAAGCCGAAGCAGGGCTATTGGCGCGTCTGGATGAATGGTTACAATCGTGCAAATCGCTAGAGGAGCTGTATCTGGTCGTGACGCGATTTATGGAAAAATTGCTGCCCGGATCCAAAGGCGAACTCTACATCTATTCCAATTCACGCGACGCACTGGATGGCACCTGCAATTGGAATACCGATGACCTACATCACGCGATTGCGGCTGACAGTTGCTGGGCATTGCGGCGGGGGCGGTACTACGCCTATGGCGTGCAGGAAATCAGTTTCATGTGCGACCACGTCACCGAACATAATCATGGCGTTGATGTCGATGAATATATCTGCGTGCCGATTGTTGCGCATGGGGATACGGTTGGTCTGCTGCACATCCGATTTGCAACTGCGGTCGAAATGCATTCCAAAGTGACGGACCATATCCAGTTCGCGAAACGTTGCGGCGAACATATTTCGATGGCCATCGCGAACGTAAAACTGCGCGACGAATTACACGACCAATCCATCCGCGATCCGCTGACCGGGCTATACAACAGGCGCTATTTTCTGGATGCGATCCGCAGACAGATCGCTGTGGCTGAACGTCTGCAAACACCGTTTAGCGTCATCGCATTTGACGCCGATAAATTCAAAATGTTCAACGATAACCACGGGCATGATGCGGGCGATGCTGTGCTGCGGTCTTTGGGCGGTGCGATGATGGAGGTCATGGAAGAAGACGCAATTTGCGCCCGTTTCGGCGGAGAGGAATTCTGCATTCTTTTGCCTGACCGAACCACGACCGCCGCCGTCACGGCGGCAGAAAAATTGCGCAAGGCCGTTCAGGAAATGCAGGTGCGGTATCTGGATGTGGTGCTACCGCCCGTGACGGTTTCATTGGGTGTTGCAAGTTATCCAGACTGCGGTTCGCAGCCTCAGCAAATTATGCGACGGGCTGATGATGCGTTGTATCGGGCCAAAGATGCGGGTCGAAATCGGGTTGAATCCTGCGTAGTTGATTGAAATCGTTTGTATAAAGTAGAGTTGCAATAAACCCATGGCAGCCATGATAGAACCAAGGTAGATTGGTTTGAAAAAATAGTTTAACGTCAAACTAATTTCTGACCGGAGGAGAATCCCATGGCCGCTAAGAATTTTGACCTGATCGTTATCGGCGCGGGCCCAGGCGGCTATGTGGCCGCTATCCGTGCCGCGCAGTTGGGTCTGTCTGTAGCATGTGTTGAACGTGAACATCTGGGCGGTATCTGCCTGAACTGGGGCTGTATCCCGACCAAAGCGCTGCTGCGTTCCGCCGAAGTGCTGAGCCTGATGAAGCGCGCCAAAGAATTCGGCCTAAAGGCTGATGGCATCGGTTACGATTTGGACTCTGTTGTTCAGCGGTCGCGCGGCGTTGCGAAACAATTGTCGGGCGGTATTGGCCACCTGTTCAAAAAGAACAAAATCACCAGCATCATGGGCGAAGCCAAAGTCGTCGCCAAAGGCAAAGTTTCGGTAAAGACCGACAAAGGCACCGAAGAACTGACCGCGAAAAACGTGATCGTCGCGACAGGCGCGCGTGCACGCGAATTGCCCGGTCTAGAGGCGGACGGCGATTTGGTTTGGACGTATAAACACGCGCTGCAACCTGTTCGTATGCCAAAGAAATTGCTGGTCATCGGTTCGGGCGCAATCGGCATCGAATTCGCCAGCTTTTACAATACTCTGGGCGCTGACACGACCGTGGTCGAGGTCATGGACCGCGTTCTGCCCGTCGAAGACGCAGAAATCAGCGCCTTTGCGAAAAAGCAGTTCGTGAAACACGGGCTGAAGATCATGGAAAAAGCCATGGTCAAAAAGCTGGATCGCGCCAAAGGCAAAGTCACCGCGCATATCGAAGTGGGCGGCAAGGTTGAACAGCACGAATTCGACACCGTGATTTCTGCCGTTGGCATCGTCGGCAACGTCGAAGGTCTGGGCCTAGAAGAACTGGGCGTCAAAATCGACCGCACCCATGTTGTGACCGATGAATATTGCCGCACTGGCGTTGACGGCCTGTTCGCAATTGGCGATATCGCGGGCGCGCCGTGGCTGGCCCACAAAGCATCGCACGAAGGCGTCATGGTCGCTGAACTGATCGCGGGAAAGCATCCGCATCCGATCAAGCCGAATTCGATCGCGGGCTGCACCTATTGTCACCCTCAGGTCGCATCGGTTGGTCTAACCGAAGCCAAAGCGAAAGAAGCTGGTTACGAACTCAAGGTCGGCCGTTTCCCATTCATCGGCAACGGCAAAGCCATCGCGCTGGGGGAACCAGAGGGCATGATCAAAACCGTGTTCGACGCGAAAACCGGCGAATTGCTGGGCGCACATATGGTCGGCCCAGAGGTCACCGAATTGATCCAAGGTTACGTTGTGGGCCGCCAGCTGGAAACCACCGAAGAAGACCTGATGGAAACAGTGTTCCCGCACCCAACCCTGTCCGAAGCCATGCACGAAGCTGTGCTGGACGCTTATGGACGTGCGCTGCATTTCTAATTGGCAGTGATCCAATAAAAAAGGCCCGCGAATTTCGCGGGCCTTTTTTGTTTATTCGGTCGGGCCGCCTGCCTGAACCCAGTGGCCGAAACCGCCGATGTTATGCACGTCGGCGTAGCCCAGGTTTTCCAGATATTGTTTCGCCTGCGAAGAACGCCCGCCCGATGCACAGAAAACTGCGATTGGTTTGCCCGATTTCAGATCATCATGACATTCGGGGCTGCGCGGATCGACGCGCATTTGGAATGTGGACAGCGGAATGTTGATGGCCCCTTTGGCCGTGCCCGAGGCTTTCAGCTCCATTGGGTCACGGACATCAACAACAACGATGTCGCCATTTGCATGTTGTGCGATTGCGTCAGCAGGCGACAACCCGGGCGCAGCGGTGCGTTGGAACAGATTGATCATTGCCAGTCTCCTTAGGCAAACATGATGTGTTGATAGGAATATATATTAGAAAAATGAAATATAAAGGGGGTAGTTGAAATCTTTAGTAGTGTATCGCTGCGTGTTCTATTATTGTTCCGTTAATTTCCATTGAGACTCGGCCACGAACACCTATCTGTTGCGTGGAATTAATCGGGGGGCAGTATGCCTGAATTAAAACAGATCGAAGTCCGCGGCGCACGTGAACACAACCTAAAGAACATCGATGTTGATATTCCGCGCGATGAATTGGTGGTTATCACGGGTTTGTCTGGGTCGGGCAAATCGTCGCTCGCGTTTGATACCATCTATGCCGAAGGCCAGCGCCGCTATGTGGAATCGTTGTCCGCATATGCCCGCCAGTTTTTGGATATGATGGAAAAGCCGGATGTGGATCACATCTCTGGTCTGTCGCCTGCGATTTCGATTGAACAAAAAACCACGTCGAAAAACCCCCGTTCGACTGTGGGTACGGTCACCGAAATCTACGACTATATGCGTCTGCTATTCGCGCGCGTCGGCACCCCATACAGCCCCGCAACCGGCCAACCGATCGAAGCGCAGCAGGTCCAAGACATGGTCGATCGCGTCATGATGATGGAGGAGGGCACGCGCGGCTATCTGTTGGCCCCCATCGTGCGCGACCGCAAAGGTGAATACCGCAAAGAAATGCTGGAACTGCGCAAGCAAGGTTTTCAGCGGGTCAAAGTGGACGGTGAGTTCTACGAACTGGATTCCCCGCCCGAATTGGACAAAAAATTCCGCCACGATATTGATGTGGTTGTTGACCGTATCGTTGTCCGCGAAGGTTTGGAAACCCGCCTAGCCGACAGTTTCCGCACCGCTTTGGATTTGGCCGATGGCATCGCGATTTTGGAAACCGCCCCGCGCGAAGGCGATCCAGAACGGTTTACGTTCAGTGAAAAATTTGCCTGTCCTGTTTCTGGTTTCACCATTCCAGAAATCGAACCGCGCCTGTTTTCGTTCAACGCGCCATTTGGGGCGTGCCCATCCTGTGACGGTTTGGGGGTTGAACTGTTCTTTGACGAACGTCTGGTCGTGCCTGATGTGACGCTGAAAATCGCGGACGGGGCGATTGCGCCGTGGCGCAAAGGAAAATCGCCGTATTTCCTGCAAACGATCGAAGCAATCGCCAAACATTACGGGTTTGATAAAAATGCCCGTTGGAAAGATCTGGATCCAAAGATTCAGCAGGTGTTTCTATACGGATCGGGCAAAGAGGAAATCAAATTCCGCTACGACGAAGGTGGCCGCGTTTATCAAGTTGAACGCTCATTCGAAGGCGTGATCCGCAACATGGAACGCCGCTATCGCGAAACCGACAGCAACTGGGTCCGCGAAGATTTCGAACAATATCAAAACAATCGCCCATGCGGGACTTGCGGCGGATACCGCCTGCGCGAAGAAGCCCGCGCTGTTAAGATTGATCATATCCATGTTGGTCAAGTCGTTGAAAAATCGATCAAAGAGGCGCTGGAATGGATTAACGGCGTCATGCCGACCCTGTCGAAACAGAAACAGGAAATTGCCCGCGCAATTGTCAAAGAGATCAGCGAACGGTTGGGGTTTCTTAACAACGTTGGTCTGGATTACCTGACGCTCAGCCGCAATGCGGGGACTCTGTCGGGCGGGGAAAGCCAGCGGATCAGGCTGGCGTCGCAGATTGGATCGGGTTTGACGGGCGTTTTGTATGTGCTGGACGAACCGTCGATTGGTTTGCACCAGCGTGACAACGACCGCCTGATCGGAACGCTGAAAAACCTGCGTGATCAGGGCAATACCGTCATCGTGGTCGAACACGACGAAGATATGATCCGTCAGGCCGACTATGTTTTCGATATCGGCCCAGGTGCAGGTGTGCATGGTGGGCAGGTCGTGGCCAAAGGCACGCCGCCAGAACTGCAAGCGGACGAAAATTCGATCACGGGTCAGTATCTATCGGGCAAACGCGAGATTTCTGTTCCAACCGTGCGCCGCGATGGAAACGGTAAAACGCTAAGCGTGATCAAGGCGACGGGGAACAACCTTAAAAATATCTCGGTCGATTTTCCGTTGGGCAAATTCGTTTGTGTGACGGGGGTGTCTGGTGGTGGTAAATCGACGCTGACGATCGAAACGCTGTATAAAAACGCCGCGATGAAATTGAATGGCGCGCGCGAAACGCCTGCGCCTTGCGAAACGATTAAAGGGTTCGAACATCTGGATAAGGTGATCGACATTGACCAACGCCCGATTGGACGGACTCCGCGGTCGAACCCTGCGACGTATACAGGCGCGTTCACGCCTATCCGCGAATGGTTTGCGGGCCTGCCAGAGTCCAAAGCGCGCGGGTACAAACCGGGGCGTTTTTCGTTCAACGTCAAAGGTGGCCGTTGCGAGGCGTGTCAGGGTGACGGCGTTATCAAGATCGAGATGCATTTCCTGCCCGATGTTTATGTCGAATGCGAAACCTGCAAGGGCAAACGGTACAACCGCGAAACGCTAGAGGTTCAGTTCAAGGGCAAATCGATCTCTGACGTGTTGGATATGACCGTCGAGGAGGCACAGGATTTTTTCCGCGCGGTGCCGAGCATCCGCGAGAAGATGGATGCGCTGATGCGCGTGGGCCTGAGCTATATCAAGGTGGGCCAGCAAGCGACGACGTTGTCCGGAGGCGAGGCGCAGCGGGTCAAGCTGTCGAAAGAGTTGTCAAAACGGTCGACGGGTCGGACGCTGTATATTCTGGACGAACCGACAACGGGTCTGCATTTCGAAGATGTGCGCAAGTTGTTGGAAGTGCTGCATGAATTGGTCGAACAGGGCAACACGGTGGTCGTGATTGAACACAATCTGGATGTGGTCAAAACAGCAGATTGGGTGATCGATATCGGCCCAGAAGGCGGCGATGGCGGCGGTACTGTTGTCGGCTGTGGTACGCCCGAGGATGTTGCCGCGATCGAGGCGTCGCACACGGGGCGGTACCTTGCGCCGATGTTGGGGGTGCAGATTGCGGCGGAATAAATCCGCCGCAATCTGGCTGTTGTTAAAATGAAAAACGCCCCCGAAATCGGGGGCGTTTTGTTGTTTTTGGTAGGCAAAGGGCGCGGGGCGCCCTTTGGTCCCGGACGTTAGTCCATCGCTTTGAAGTTTAGGGCAGCACCGTCTTTGATGCCCGAGAACCAGCGTGCGGTCACGGTTTTGGTTTTGGTGTAGAAACGCAGAGCGTCTGGACCGTATTGGTTCAGGTCGCCGAATGCGGATTTTTTCCAACCGCCAAAGGTGAAGTAGGACAGAGGCACAGGGATCGGGAAGTTGATGCCGACCATGCCTACGTTCACGCGGGATGCAAAGTCACGCGCAACGTCGCCGTCTGCGGTGTAGATCGCCGTGCCGTTGCCGTACTGGTTTTTCATGATCAGTTGCAGCGCATCTTCGTAGTTGTCTTTGCGCACAGTTGTTAGAACTGGGCCAAAGATTTCCTCTTGGTAGATGTCCATGTCTTCGGTTGCGTTGTCGAAGTAGGATGGGCCAACGAAGAAGCCGTTTTCATAGCCTTGCAGTTCAAAGCCGCGACCGTCGATGACCAGCTCTGCGCCTTGGTCTACGCCCGATGCGATCAGGCCTTCGATGCGGTTTTTCGATGCTTCGGTGATGACAGGGCCGTAGTCCACGTCGTCGCCGCCGGTGTATGGGCCGACTTTCAGCGCTTCGATCCGTGGGATCAGTTTTTCGCGCAGTTTGTCCGCAGTTTCCTGACCAACAGGAACAGCAACCGAAATCGCCATGCAGCGTTCGCCAGCTGCGCCAAAGCCTGCGCCGATCAGCGCGTCTGCAGCTTTGTCCAGGTCAGCGTCTGGCATGATGATCATGTGGTTTTTCGCACCGCCAAAGCACTGTGCGCGTTTGCCGTTGGTTGCCGCGCGGCCATAGATGTATTGCGCGATTGGGGTCGAACCAACAAAGCCAACAGCCTGAATGGTTTCGTTGTCCAGAATGCCGTCTACGACTTCTTTGTCTCCGTTGATGACCTGCAGAACGCCGTCAGGCAGGCCTGCTTCTTTCAGCAGTTCAGCCAGACGCAGCGCGGTCGATGGGCAGCGTTCGGATGGTTTCAGGATCATTGCGTTGCCCGAAACGATCGCAGGAGCCATTTTCCACAGAGGGATCATCGCAGGGAAGTTGAATGGCGTGATGCCAGCAACAACGCCCAAGGCCTGACGCATGGAGTACAGGTCGATGCCTGGGCCAGCGGAATCCATGAATTCGCCTTTGAGCATGTGCGGCGCGCCCATGCAAACTTCGACGACTTCCAGACCACGCTGAACGTCACCGCGACCGTCGGGCAGGGTTTTACCGTGTTCTTTGGAAACCAGTTCGGCCAGTTCATCCATGTGCTGGTTGATCAGGTCGCCGAATTTCATCATCACGCGTGCACGGCGCTGAGGGTTGGTTGCACCCCATTTTACCTGTGCTTCTTCGGCGGCGTCGATCGCTGCGGTCAGTTCGTCCAACGTCGCCAGCGGAACTTTGGCGATGGCTTCGCCAGTTGCTGGGTTGAACACGTCCTGAAAATGGCCCGAAGTGCCTTTGACGTGCTGACCGTTAATCCAATGTGTCAGTTCCTGCATGGAATCCTCCCAAGGTGCATTTGAATTTGGCGGCAGAATAGTCTTGCATTTTGCGGGCAAGAACAGAATGTTTGCCAAAATCATTTTGCAAAAATGCAGGGGTGCCATGAATTGGGATGATATGCGGGTGTTTCTGGCGGTGGCCCGTGCAGAAAGCCTTTCGGGGGCGGCTCCGGTTTTGAAAATGGATCCGGCGACGGTTGGGCGACGTGTTGCGCGGCTAGAGGAGCAGGTCGGAACGCCGCTGTTCGTGAAATCACCGCAGGGATATGCGTTGACCGAACAGGGGCTGCGGATGCGGGACCATGCGGCGCAGGCCGAAACCGCGTTGAACATGGCGATGGACGAAGGCCAGTCCGCCGACGAAGGCCTGTCAGGGCAGATACGGATCGGTGCGCCTGATGGCTGTGCTAATTTCGTGTTGCCGCAGGTTTGCGCGGCCATTCAGCGCGACAATCCAGGGTTAGAGGTGCAGATCCTATCCTTGCCGCGCGTCGTGAACCTGTCAAAACGAGAAGCCGATTTGGCCGTGACCGTGTCCGCGCCCGATGCTGGCCGTTTAACCGTCCAAAAAATCAGCGATTATCATTTGCATCTGGCCACTGCGGAAAACGTCACGTCATTGGATCGGAAAAATTTGCCACCTATTGTCGGCTATATTCCAGACATGATTTTCGACAAAGAACTGGATTATCTGGGTGATCTGGATCTGAACGGGGTGCAGCTGGCGTCTAATTCGGCAGCCGTGCAGCTGCAGATGCTGCGCCAAGGCGGGGTTGGAATTGTGCACGATTTTGCAATGCCTTACGCGCCAGAGCTGCGGCGGATCATGGTCGATCAGGTTTCTTTCACGCGTAGTTTTTATTTGGTGCGCCATTTGGCGGATCGAAAATCGGACCGTTTGAACCGATTTGTGGAAGCTTTGTTATCAGGAATGAAAGCTGAAATTGCACGCTTGGAATCTCTTGCGACTTGACACATAGGGGCGAATGGGAGGACGCTGAGTGTAGGAGAAGTAGAGGAGGCTTGAAGTGCTGGTTCAGAACATTCTGAAAACAAAGGAAAAATCGTCTATCTACTGGCTAAAAGAGGACGAGCCGGTATCAAAGGCGGTCGAAATCATGGCCCGCGAACGGATCGGGACAATCATCATTTCGGAAACAGGAGAAGAGCCCTCAGGCATTTTGTCTGAACGCGATATTGTGCGCGAAATGGGCAAACAAGGCCTGTCCATTGTGAACGGTTCGATTGCTAAAATCATGACGGCGAACCCTGTGACGATCACGGGCGACAAAACCCCTGATGAGGCGTTGCAGATCATGACCGACGGTCGTTTCCGCCATTTGCCCGTAATGGAGGACGGCAAATTGGTGGGTCTGATTTCCATCGGTGACGTGGTCAAAGCGCGGCTATCGCAGCTGGCGATGGAAAAAGATGCGTTAGAAGGCATGGTAATGGGGCGCTAACAGCCCTTGCATTCCCGCGCGCAATATAGTTGCGTGCGGGCAATGTAAAAGGAGGGGCTAGAGCCATGCGCATTGGATTGTATCCGGGAACTTTTGACCCGATCACGAACGGGCATATCGATATCATCCGCCGCGCGTGTTCGTTGGTTGATCGACTGGTGATCGGTGTTGCGATCAACCGTGACAAAGGCCCTTTGTTCAGTTTGGAAGAGCGGGTCGCCATGATCCGGTCCGAAGTCGCTGAAATCGCCGAAACGACCGGCACCGAAATTGTCGCACATCCATTCGAAAACCTGCTGATCGATTGCGCAGCCGAAGTCAACGCGACCGTCATCGTGCGCGGTTTGCGCGCTGTTGCTGATTTCGAATATGAATTCCAGATGGTTGGCATGAACCGTTCGCTGGATAACAGCATCGAAACCGTGTTCCTGATGGCGGACGCCAAAAATCAGGCGATCGCGTCAAAACTGGTCAAAGAGATCTGCCGTCTGAACGGGGACGTCACCAAATTTGTGCCTCCCAGTATTAAAACGGCCCTAGAAGAGCGGTTACGTTAAACACGCCGACACGGGCGAACCCATTCAGCATCGCGTCGACCGCAACGGCGGCCAAAATCATGCCCATGACGCGGCTGATGATGCTGGCGCCTGCCAATCCGATGACTTTGTAAATCGGGTTGGCCAGTAACATGATAATCAACGCGCACAGCAAAACAAAGGCCATCACGGTCGCCGTCATGGTTTGATGTGCGACCGAAAACCGGTCGTTATCCGTCAGAATGACCACCGCCAACATCGCACCGGGTGATGCAATAGACGGGATAGCGATGGGAAAAATCGCGCGTTCGCTGGTGGATTGTGCCGATTTCAGTTCGGATTCGGGTTTGGATTCCCCAAATATCATGTTCAGCGAAAACAATAGCAGTACCAGACCGCCCGCGATCTGAAATGCGCCTAATGATAGGCCCAATGCCTCTAGCACGATTTGGCCCGCAAGGATGAACACCATCAGAACGCCAAAGGCCACGGCGATGGCTTTGAACGCGACCTCGCGGCGGGCAGCAGGTGATAGGCCCACCGTCACCGCCAGAAAAACGGGCAGGGTGCCAATCGGGTCGATGACCACCCATAGGGTAATCAATTCTTGGATAATTTGATCGATGGAAAACATGTAGGCCTCTAATTCGGCTCATGTAATCATTGGTTTAAGCTTTACAACTGACCCAAAAAATAAAGCCGCCCTTTTGAAAAGGGCGGCCCAATATTTTTGCGTAATGTTGGTCTGATCAGTTCCGTTTAGCCTTGGGTAAGCGCCTTTCGGCACCAAACGGTTCGTTTTAGGCAGTGCAGACAAAGGACATGGTGTGATCTTTGTATGTTTGCAGCATTGTTTGCACCATTCCGGCTACCGGATATTGAATTCGAATGGTCCGAGGCTCAGAACTAGTCACATCAACAATGTCATATTTCGCAGCGCCACAACGGTTCTCGGCTTCAGTGATGCAATTTCCATATTCGTGGAATATTTCGCCGTTCAGAATGTTGCGCGAGCCAATTGTCGATTGTTCGACTTCGCAAACTGACTGATATAGAACGCGCCCTTGGTATTGGCCGACCTCGACACCTTCGCCGACCATACAGGCCGATAGTGTAAAAATCCCGAACACAGATATTAGTTTGAAAACGACGTTTTTCATAAAAATACTTCCTATAGTTGTGGGGAGTATATTCAATGTGCCAAGCCTTTCAAGGAAGGTTTTGGGATGTAAAAATGCCTCGGGCATTGGCCCGAGGCATCAGAATTTTAATTAGGGTGCTGCAACAGCAATCTAAACGATTAGATCAGTTTGCCCATCGCAACCGCGGTGTCTGCCATACGGTTCGAGAAGCCCCATTCGTTGTCGTACCATGTCAGGATACGGCACATGGTGCCTTCCATGACTTTGGTCTGGTCCAAAGCAAAGGTCGACGAATGTGGATCGTGGTTAAAGTCGATCGACACGTTTGGAACGTCGGTGAAGCCCAGAACGCCTTTTAGTGCACCGTTGGATGCTGCGACAATTGCGTTGTTGATTTCTTCAACGGTGGTTTCGCGTGCGGCTTCGAAGGTCAGGTCAACAACCGACACGTTCGGGGTAGGGACGCGAATTGCAACGCCGTCCAGTTTGCCGTTCAGCTCTGGCAGAACAAGACCAACAGCTTTGGCAGCGCCGGTCGAGGTTGGGATCATGGACATCGCTGCAGCGCGGGCGCGGTACAGGTCTTTGTGCATGGTATCCAGCGTTGGCTGGTCGCCGGTGTAGCTGTGGATGGTGGTCATGAAACCTTTGACGATGCCGATTTCATCGTTCAGCACTTTGGCAACTGGCGATAGGCAGTTGGTGGTGCACGATGCGTTCGACACGACAACCTGATCGCTGGTCAGGGTTTCGTGGTTCACGCCGTAAACGATGGTGTTGTCAGCGCCTTTGGACGGAGCCGAAACCAAAACGCGTTTCGAACCGTTTTCCAGATGCAGCGCTGCTTTTTCACGGTCGGTGAAAATGCCTGTGCATTCCAGCGCGATATCGACATCACCCCAAGGCAATTCACGTGGATCACGGATTGCGGTCACTTTGATCGGGCCACGGCCCACATCAATGGTGTCTTCGGTGGTGGTAACTTCACCAGGGAAACGGCCATGAACAGAATCGAAACGGATCAGGTGTGCGTTGGTTTCAACAGGGCCCAGATCGTTGATTGCGACGACCTCGATATCGGTGCGACCCGATTCAACGATTGCGCGCAATACGTTACGACCAATGCGACCAAAACCGTTGATTGCCACTTTGACTGCCATGCTATTGTCCTCCGACTGCAAATGTTGGCGGTATCAGTTGGCGCTAACATTGCGATTTGTCAGAAAAGGTCAACCGTTCATTGCTGAAAGTGTCAAAAAGGGTCAGCGCCAGATTGAAACGTATTCAATCAAATCAGCGAATTTGCGGAGAAGGAAAAGAGAAGCACCAAGGTCGAGCGTCAAATCTATCGCGAAAAACGCGATGATGATACCGGCGAGCCAAATGGTCAAAGTGTTGGTCATGGCAACGGGATAACGCGCTGCCATGACCAGAGCAATGGTTTAGTGAACCAAACGGCCCATCGCGGCGGCTACATCGGCCATACGTGCCGAGAAACCCCATTCATTGTCGTACCACGCCATCACGCGGACCAGTTTGCCCATGACTTTGGTCTGGTCGGGCGCAAAGATCGACGATTCAGTGGTGTGGTTGAAATCGATCGATACCTTTGGTTCGTCGTCGTACCCCAGAACCATGCCCATGTATCCTTGGGCGGCTTCGCGCACGATTTCGTTAACTTCGGCTTCGGTCACCGATTTTTCGGCAACGAACGACAGATCAACTGCCGATACGTTCGGGGTAGGGACGCGGATCGCAGAGCCGTCCAGTTTGCCGCGCATTTCGGGCAGAACTTCGCCCAATGCTTTGGCGGCGCCTGTCGATGTTGGGATCATCGCCATCGCTGCAGCGCGGGCGCGATACAGGTCTTTGTGGCGGCGGTCCAACGTTGGCTGGTCGCCGGTGTAGCTGTGGATCGTGGTCATGATGCCCGATTCAATGCCAATGGCGTCGTTCAAAACTTTGGCCAGCGGGGCCAAACAGTTGGTGGTGCACGAACCGTTCGATACGATCTGGTCTTCGGCCAGCAGGTCGCGGTGGTTAACGCCATAGACAACAGTGCGCTGAACGTTCGACGCTGGTGCCGAGATCAGAACCTTTTTCGCGCCGCGTTCTAGGTGAACCGCCGATTTGTGACCGTCATTGAATTTACCGGTGCATTCCAGAACAACGTCAACACCCGACCAATCCAGTTCCTGCGGCTCGTAGGTCGACATGACCTCGATCGGGCCGCGACCCAGATCCATTGTGTTGCCGGATACATTGACCGGATTTGAAAAACGGCCGTGCACGCTGTCGTATTTCAACAGGTGAGCGTTCGTTTCAATCGGGCCAGTGGCGTTGATTTTGACAACCTGCACATCGTTGCGCGCGGCTTCGGTAATATGGGCGAGGGTGCAGCGTCCAATGCGGCCGAACCCGTTAATGCCGACGGTGACAGTCATGTCTCTAACATCCTCTGCGTTGTCGTTGTGTGGTTGGGTCTATGCGTATTGTGCCTTTAGGTTAAGGAAAAAAGTACATAATTACCAATATGTTAGCGATAAATATTGTGGTAGCGAAAACGGTTGCGCTAACGGTTTGCGCCAACATGCCAAGGTTGCCATAAGAGGCCAATCAGGGTCCAATGGCCTAGCGAATCTTTGGGGGTATTTATGAGCGGACTTTTAGCTCTTTTGGACGACGTTGCAGGCATTGCCAAAGTGGCAGCCGCAAGCGTCGATGATGTGGCAGCCGCAGCTGCCAAAGCGGGTAGTAAAACAGCGGGCGTTTTGATTGATGACGCAGCTGTCACCCCCAGCTACGTGACAGGGTTCAAACCCGATCGCGAATTGCCAATGATTTGGAAAATCACCCGCGGGTCGTTTTTCAATAAATTGGTCATTTTGCTGCCTGTCGCGCTGTTGCTGTCTAATTTCCTTCCGCAGGCGATAACACCTTTGTTGATGCTGGGCGGATCGTATCTGTGTTTCGAAGGGGCAGAAAAAGTATTCCACAAACTATTTCCGCATGGCGACCATCTGGTCGAACAGGACATGGATACCAAAGACCCCGCCCACCTAGAGGAAGAAAAGGTAGCGGGCGCGATCAAAACAGATTTTATCCTGTCCGCAGAAATCATGACCTTGGCGCTTTCAACCATCGAAGCAGGAAGCTTTTGGATGGAGGCTGCGACATTGGCAGTGGTGGCCATTGGCGTGACGATTGCGGTTTACGGCACTGTTGCTTTGATCGTCAAAGCCGACGATGTCGGGCTGCATCTGGCCTCAACAGCACGTTTGGGCCTGACCCGCGCGATTGGTCGCGGTTTGGTCAAGGGTATGCCGTATCTTCTCAAGGTGCTTAGCTTTGTCGGGACATTGGCGATGCTGTGGGTTGGCGGAAATATTGTGATCCACGGCCTGCATGATTTTGGCCTGCATTGGCCGTATGAGCCGATCAAACATCTGGCTGAACAGGCCGCCTATGCGGTTTCGACGGGCGCTGGTTTCGTCAAATGGTTCGTGACGGCACTGTTCGACGGTATCTTTGGATTGATCTACGGCCTGCTGTTGATCCCCGTAGCGACGCGTGTCGTTGGGCCTTTGATTGCCAAGGTGACAGGTAAATCAGCAAGTCACTAAATAAAAAGAAGGGGCAGAAATGCCCCTTTTATTTTATGTATTTGTCAAAGGCCTCAGCCGCGTCTGTTGCAACCTCGGCCCCCTGAGGGCGGCCCGATCGGTTTTGTTTCCAGCTGGTTGATGTCGAAAAACAGTGCCAGTATTTCAGCGCGTCCGTTTTCGTAAATGGCGCAAAGATGCCCCCCGGGCGATGAACCGCCCAGCTAAATTTGGCAACGCCCTTATTCGGCACCGCGCACCATTTTGGATTTTTACAGGTCCTGCCGGCGACGCGCAGATTATGGTGTTTTTGCAGCTGCGGACCATCGTGTTCGGTAAACAGCCATTCGCCAGTAAAGGATACAATCCCCAGCTTTGATTGCCGCGCCATATCAAAGATCGTGGTACCGCCGGACGGTTCCAGCATTTCGTCGACATCCAGCGACAGAACGCCATTGGCCCGACCAAAGAACCGCAGTCGCCCGATGTTCAGGATAGCGGTTTGTAGAAATTTCGTAGGCGTCACAAAACGCCCGCCTGCTTTGTCCCCATAGGGGAAAGGCGTTGAGATAACGACCGTTGTCTGAATGCCATCGACCGCGCGCAAGGCGTGTTGAATGTCGGCGGGCGCGACGGTGGTTGATCCGTTGTCGTATAGCAAAACGCCAGAGACGCCGTGGGTCTGCACGTGATACCGCGCCCAGTCGGTGATCCATTCAATCGGTGTGTCTTTGCACTGCGTGACCAGCACGTTTTGGCCGTCAAATAGATCCGTGCAAATCGGGTTCACTGGCACGGGCAGGGGGCCATCTTCGCATTCGATCGTCACGACAGACGATAAGTTGCCCTTTATGCGCAGTTCTTCGTAGCGCAGGAATTTTTTGCGGTGGATGCGGGGGCGTTTGCCATCAACGCGCAGGCCATCGCGGACCAGCGGCCATAGGTTCAACAATCGCGGACAGACCAGCGTCAGCGTGTCGCCGTTCGCAAAGCAATCGTAAATCAGGGTGTGCGCATCAAACGACTGAATGTAACGTTCGGTTCGTTTTTCGGGCGCTAGGGGCATCTCTCTGGCAATTCGGCCCCCCGAAGGGAGCCGAACGCCTGAAAGACTGAGTAATTCAGGATTACTCACGCGGCTGCCTTACAGCAGCGCTTTGACTTGATCCGCAACGTTCTGTGCGGTGATGCCGTATTTTGCGTACAGTTCATCGGCAGGCGCGGACGAGCCGAAACCGGTCATGCCGACAAAGCCGGCTTTTTGTTCGCGGCCACGTTCGCCCAGCAGGTATTTATCCCAACCTTGGCGAACTGCAGCTTCGACAGCGACGCGCACTGGGCCAGCTGGCAGAACCTTTTTGCGGTAGGTTTCGTCCTGTGCGTCGAACAGTTCCATGCAAGGCACGGAAACAACGCGGGTGCCGATACCTTCGGCTTCTAGGATGTCACGCGCAGCCAGAGCGATCTCTACCTCGGAACCGGTTGCCATGATGATGGCCTGACGTTTGCCTGCTTCGGCATCTTTCAGGACATATGCACCGCCTGCGACCAGGTTTTTGGTTTTGTGATCGGTACGAACAGTTGCCAGGTTTTGACGCGACAGGGCCAGAACCGAAGGTGTTTCGGTTTGGGTCAGTGCGATTTCCCATGCCTCTGCGGTTTCAACGGTGTCTGCAGGGCGGAACACCAGTGTGTTCGGGGTCGCGCGCAGCATTGCTAGATGTTCAACAGGCTGGTGCGTTGGACCGTCTTCGCCCAGACCGATGGAATCGTGGGTCATCACGTAGACAACCGACTGTTTCATCAGCGCCGACAGACGCATCGCGCCGCGTGCGTAGTCGGTGAAACACATGAACGTGCCGCCGTATGGGCGAACGCCGCCGTGCAGCGCCATACCGTTCATTGCAGCCGCCATACCGTGTTCACGGATGCCGTAGTACACGTAACGACCTGCGCGGTTTTCTGGATCAAAGATGCCTAGATCGCCGGTTTTGGTGTTGTTCGAACCGGTCAAGTCAGCCGAACCGCCAACGGTTTCAGGCATGATCGGGTTCACGACTTCCAGAACCATTTCAGACGCTTTGCGGGTCGCGACTTTGGGCTGTTCTTCGGAGATCTGTTTTTTCAGCGCGCGGATAACGGCCGACAGTTTCTTTGGTGCTTCGCCAGCCAGCTGACGGTTGAATTCCGCCTGCTTGTTCGCCGACAGACCAGCAAAGGTGGTTTCCCATGCTGCGCGAGCCTCTGCGCCGCGGGTGCCCATCGATTCCCACTGCGATTTGATGTCGGCAGGGATTTCGAACGGAGCCCATTCTGCGCCGTAGTTTTTCTTGGCTTCAGCCAGTTGTTCGGCGTTGGTCAGTGCGCCGTGGCCTTTGGATGTGTCTTGTGCTGCGTGGCCCAGAGCGATGTGGGTTTTGCATGCGATCATCGAAGGCAGTTTCGATTTCTTTGCAGCAACGATTGCCGCATCGATTTCTGCTGGGTTGTGACCGTCGATTTCCTGAACGTGCCAGCCCGACGCTTTGAAACGGGCGACCTGATCGGTTTTGTCGGACAGGTCTACGGTGCCGTCGATGGTGATGTTGTTGTTGTCCCAGAACACGATCAGTTTCGACAATTCGTGTTTGCCGGCCAGACCGATGGCCTCTTGGGATACGCCTTCCATCAGGCAGCCGTCGCCAGCGATCACATAGGTGTAGTGATCAACGACTTTTTTGCCGAAACGCGCGCGCTGGATTTCTTCGGCCATGGCGAAACCGACAGAATTCGAAATGCCCTGACCCAGTGGGCCGGTGGTGACTTCGACGCCGTCCAGTAGGAAGTTTTCTGGGTGACCAGCCGTTTTCGCGCCCATCTGGCGGAAGTTTTTGATCTGCTCCAGTGGGACTTCTTCGTAGCCGGTAAGATACAGCAGCGAATAGATCAGCATCGAACCGTGGCCTGCGGACAGGATGAAACGGTCACGGTTTGGCCACAGCGGCGCCTTTGGGTCGAAATTCAGGTGGTTCTGGAACAGAACGGTTGCAACGTCTGCCATGCCGATCGGCATACCCGAGTGACCCGAGTTCGCGGCAGCAACAGCGTCCAGTGTCAGCGTGCGAATGGCAGCCGCTTTCATCCAATGTTCAGGGTGCGCGGCGCGCAGTGCAGCAATATCCATGATCCAATCCTTTGCATCTGTGCGTTAGGTTTGAAAGCGTCATATCAGCCATAGCCCCAAGATCAAGTTAGACTCTTGCGTCAGGCCCTGTTCTTGCGCGTTCTGGCGCAGGACTTTGCGGCCCGAAGGCAATAAATTACGCTGAGAAAAATAACTTTCGATTCGTACCCTTGGCAGGGGATGCTTAAGTAAGCGGTAACAGGGCGCATCGCCCGTTGCGGAAAAGGACAGGCAGATGACAGAAATCAGCGAACTAGAAAGCCGGATTACAGCCGCGCTGGATCGTATTCGGGCAGGTGTGAAAGATTTATCCGTGGCGGCACCCGCCGCAGAGGCCGCGCCAGTTGAAGTCGACGATCAGTCAGACCGAATTGCCGAGCTAGAAGCCCAATTGGCTGCTGAAAAAGACGCGAAATCCCAATTAGAGGAGCGCGTCAAAGCCTTGAAAGACCGCCAAGACGGCATGGTCGCTGATTTAACGGCCAAGGTTGAAGCCGCAAAAACGCAATCCGCCACGTTCGAAGAAAAACTGGAAGAGTTGCGCATCCGTCAGGTGGATTTGTCGGAGGCGTCTCAAAAATTGCGGATCGCTGCCGTTAACGGATCAACCGAGGCAGAGCTGATCAACCGCGCTATGGCCGCCGAATTGGACGCGATCAAAGCGTTGCGTTCCGCCGAAGCAGAAGAAGTCGGAGCGATTTTGAACGAGCTGAAACCGATCATCGAGGGGGCGAAATAATGCCGCAGGTAGATATCACCGTTGGTGGCCGTAAATTTCAGGTCGCATGCCAGTCCGGCGAAGAAGATTTCTTGAAAACCGCGGCTTCGATTCTGGATGTCGAAGCATCAGCCATCGTGGCGCAATCGCAGCGTATGCCAGAACCGCAAATGTTGCTGATGGCGGGGTTGTTGCTGGCGGACAAAACTGTCGCAATCGAAGACCGCCTGCGCGCGGCCGAGGCGAAGGTGGCTGAGCTGGAAGCGAAAGTCGCCGACCCAGTGAAGGTAGAGGTGCCTGTCGTGCCGACAGCGGTGACAGACTCGCTCAAGGAATTG
Organism: Marivivens sp. ABH4_498; assembly: GCF_056160585.1. NCBI lineage: Bacteria > Pseudomonadati > Pseudomonadota > Alphaproteobacteria > Rhodobacterales > Paracoccaceae > Marivivens > Marivivens sp. ABH4_498. The sequence goes on along the minus strand of NZ_JBSWXL010000001.1, from coordinate 38,943 downwards.
GCTGCGCGCGCAGAGGCGTTGGCCGATGAAGTAGAGGAAAAAGTAAACACATGATCAAAGCAATTGCTGCATTTACCGTTTTATTAGGGACCGCTGCGCAAGCAGCAGAAATAGAACATGTTCACTATCGCTGTGAACGCGATGTAGCGATTGATGTGGTTTACGTTGAATCGAGCGGGCCTGATCAAGTTGTCCTGCGCGCCGAGGAACATTTTACAATTTTGACCGCAACCCCATCCGCGCAAGGCAAACGGTATCAAAATTCGCCTGTGCTGTCTGACTATGTTTGGTGGGTCGAGGACGATCGCGCAATGCTGGGGTGGTTTGACGCCGACAAAGGCAGCGAAGCGACCCTGTTTCGCGAATGTCGTGAACGTCGATTGGATTAACCAACGGTTACCGAATGGACAAAGGGCGCCCCGATGGGCGCCCTTTGTCGTTTATTGTTGATTTGCCGCCCGGATCTGGTCGGCTTTCTCTTTATCGAAGGTCACGCCGGATTTTTCGAACAGGTCATCCAATTCACCCGACAGGGTCATTTCTGTGATAATGTCGCAGCCGCCGACGAATTCGCCTTTGACGTATAGCTGCGGGATGGTTGGCCAATCCGAATAATCTTTGATGCCTTGGCGGATTTCTTCGTCGGCCAAAACGTTAACGTCGGCATAGTCGACGCCCATGAAATTCAAAACGCCAGCAACGCGGGACGAAAAACCGCACTGAGGCATGGTTTTGGTGCCTTTCATGTATAGCACGACGTCGTTGTTGGTGACTGTTTCGGTGATTTTGTCTGCAGCGGACATTTGTATTTCCTTATTCCGGAGCTTTGGTGGTCAGCGCCAGTGCGTGTAGTTCGCCGTGGGAGCCGTCCATTTTACCTTTGAGAGCAGCATAAACAGCGCGCTGTTGTTGCACGCGGTTCATGTCGCGAAAGCTTTCGTCTACGACCATTGCCGCGAAATGCTGACCGTCGTCGCCCTGAACCTGAATCTGGGCGTTCGGAAAGGTTTCGCGGATTAGCGTTTCAATCTGTTCTGCTGTGATCGCCATGCGGGCCTCCTGTATTACCTATAGAAATAGGCGCTGCGGATAACCGCTGCAAGCTGAATGCAGCCCTAGGCGCGGGCAATCGGCCGCAGTTTTTCCAAGAAGGCGTCGAAATCAGCAGACATTTGCGGTGTATCGGCCCAAGACCGCGACAGTTTGCGCAGCAGTTTCTGGCGCATTTGTTCCAATTCGTCGGGCAAAGGATATTTTTCAGCCGCGACCAACATCGTCATGCGTTCGTGCAGGGGGCGCAGATTGGCAAAGTCACGCATCATCGCGGGCAGTAATTCGGGCGCATCACGCCAGCTTTCGCCGTTGAACCGCATTTGCGTCACGCGCTGGCCTGCGCCTGCGCATTCATAATTGATACAGCCCTGAAACCCGCGATCCTTTAGATCGTCGTGGATGGTACACAGGTGGCCGCCCAGATTGGGGCAGGGTTTACCTGCCTCTTTGTCGATGGCGAACATTTTGCCTTTGTCCAAAACAAGGCTGACGCAGCACAAGGCCGCGCAGTTCATGCAATCGGATTTGAGGTCGGGCAGGTCCATAGGCAAAAAGGCCCGCGCGAGGCGGGCCATTTTCGTTAGTGGATCGAGGTGTAGAACGATGTGCGGAATGTGTCCGCCAGTTCTGCCAGCGGTGCAGATACGCCGCCGAACGACACGTCGGTGCCGCCGAATTTACCAACCATCGCGATCGGCACGCCAGCAGCACCCGCAGCGGTCATCAGAGCCTCAGCTTTGTCAAAGCTGGTTGAGATTAGGTAGCGGCCTTGATCTTCGCCGAATAGGGTCGGGGTGTCGCCCGCGTCCAAAGTCACGCCTATGCCCGCGGTTTCCGCCATTTCGAATGCTGCCAGTGCCAGACCGCCATCGGACAGGTCGGTACATGCGCCGATCAGGTCGCGGTTTGCGCGGATGAAATCGCCGTTTGCAACTTCGGCTGCCAGATCAACGGCAGGCGCGTCGCCTTCTTCGCGGTTGAACACTTCGGCCAGCAGAGCCGATTGGCCAAGGTGACCGTTGGTGGTGCCAACGACCAGCGCAACGTGGCCATCGCGGGCAGTGCCGGTGATCGCATCGTTGATGTTTTCGATCAGGCCCACGGCGCAGATGGTTGGGGTTGGCAGGATGCCTTCGCCGTCGGTTTCGTTATACAGCGACACGTTGCCCGACACGATAGGGGTGTCCAGCGCGATGCAGGCTTCGCCGATACCTTTTAGCGCGCCAACGAATTGGCCCATGACGTCTGGCTTTTCAGGGTTGCCAAAGTTCAGGTTGTCGGTGGTGGCCAGTGGTTTCGCACCAACCGAGGTCAGGTTGCGGTACACTTCGGCAACGGCCTGTTTGCCGCCTTCGATTGGGTTCGCTTTGACGTAGCGCGGGGTCACGTCAGCGGCGAAAGCAACTGCTTTGTCGGTGCCGTGGATGCGCACGATGCCAGCGCCCAGACCAGGTTTGCGGACGGTGTCGCCCATAACTTGGCTGTCGTATTGTTCGTAGACCCACTGTTTGCCAGCGTAGTTTGGCGACGAAATCAGCGCGCGCAGGCCGTCGATTGGGTCAACGCCAGGAACGTCGGCCAGTGGTTCTGCCGCTGGGGTTTCGACCCAAGGGCGATCATATTCAGGTGCCGACGACGACAGTTTCGACAGCGGCAGGTCTGCTTTGATTTCGTTGCCGTGAACGATCAGGAAACGGTCTTCGGCGATGGTTTCGCCTACGATTGCGAAATCCAGATCCCATTTGACGAAAACGGCGCGCGCTTCGGCTTCTAGTTCTGGGTTCAGAACCATCAGCATGCGTTCTTGGGATTCGGACAGCATCATTTCATATGCTGTCATGTTTTCTTCGCGCTGAGGAACACGGTCCAGTTCCAGTTTGATGCCTAGACCGCCTTTGTCGCCCATTTCAACAGCGGAACAGGTCAGACCTGCAGCGCCCATGTCTTGGATCGAAATGACAGCGCCGGTTTTCATCAGCTCTAGGCAGGCTTCCATCAGGCGTTTTTCGGTGAACGGGTCACCGACCTGAACGGTTGGGCGTTTTTCTTCGATGGTGTCATCGAATTCAGCGGAGGACATGGTCGCGCCGCCAACGCCGTCACGGCCGGTTTTCGCGCCTAGGTACACAACAGGCATACCAACGCCCGACGCAGCCGAGTAGAAGATTTTGTCCGCATCAGCCAGACCAGCAGCAAATGCGTTCACCAGACAGTTGCCGTTATAGGCAGGGTGGAAGCGGACTTCGCCGCCGACGGTTGGAACGCCGAAACAGTTACCATAGCCGCCGACGCCTTCGACGACGCCGTTAACCAGCTGTTTGGTTTTCGGGTGGGATGGTTCACCGAACGAGAGCGAGTTCATCGCTGCAATCGGACGGGCGCCCATAGTGAATACGTCGCGCAGGATGCCGCCAACACCGGTTGCCGCGCCTTGGTACGGTTCGATGTAGGACGGGTGGTTGTGCGATTCCATTTTGAAAACGATGGCCTGACCGTCGCCGATATCGACAACACCCGCATTTTCACCTGGACCGCAGATAACCTGTGGGCCTTCGGTTGGCAGTGTGCGCAGCCATTTTTTCGACGACTTATAAGAACAGTGTTCGTTCCACATCGCCGAAAAGATGCCCATTTCGGTGAAAGTTGGTTCGCGTCCAATAATCTCGAGGATGCTTTGATATTCGTCCGGCTTTAGGCCGTGCGCTGCAATCAGGTCTTCGGTGATTTTTGGATCTTCCATGGAAACTTTCCCCGCTGGCATAGAATGCCGCCCTATTAGGGCAGGAACGCCTTGGGGGGAAGGCCTGCCGGTGCCGTTAGGGCAAAAAAAATCGCCGGGACAATGCCCGGCGAAGTCCAACAGGGAGGTATGAAGTGCCAAGCGTATAAGCATCAGCGCCTTCAAGGGTGCAGATAGAGATTGATTTTTGAGCAATCAAGAAAAAACGCGGCGCAAAGTGCGCATGTCCGCTATGCGCTCAGCGCATGTCAACTTACTCTGGTATCAGCTGATCCCGAATTTTTCGGCGGTGGGCAAAGATTTCTTCTTGGACGAAATCACGGAATGCAGCGACGCGTTTGGATTGCCGCAGTTCTTCGGGATATGCCAAGAAAACAGGGACTTCGCCGGATTCTGTGTCAGGCAAAACGCGGACCAGTTGCGGGAAATCTTCGGTCAGGTAATCGGGCAAAACGCCGACGCCTAGGTTCGCTAGAACGGCCTGAAGCGCCCCAAAGTAGTTGTTGACGGTCAGGGTGTTTTGCACGTCGTTGCTAAGTAGGTGTGATACCAATGTCGCACCTGCTGCGACCTGCGCGGCATTTGGATTTTGGCAAATTAGGCGGTGCGACGCGATATCGTCCAGTTTTTCGATTGGCGAATGGCTGTCGATATAATCCTGCGTCGCGTATAGACGCATGCGAATGTTCATCAGGCGTTTGCGGATCAAATCGGCCTGTGATGGTTCCTTCATGCGGATCGCGACGTCGGCTTCGCGCATGGGGAGGTCCAAAACCCGTTCCTCCAACATCAGGTCGATTTTCAGATCGGGGTACTTTTCGTACAGTTTCGACAAACGCGGGGCCAGCCACATGGTGCCAAATCCCGTGGTCGTCGTGACCTTTAGTTCGCCAAACACCTCTTCTTCGCTGTCGCGAATGCGGGCGGCGGCGGCCTCTAGGCGTTTGTTCATGGCGCGGGTGGCGTCGAACAGCAATTCGCCCTGTTCGGTCAGGATCAAACCGCGGGCATGGCGGTGAAACAGCGTTGTGTTCAGCGAATCTTCAAGCGAACGGATTTGGCGGCTCACGGCCGATTGGGACAGGTGCAGTGTGTCGCCCGCGTGAGTCAAAGACCCAGCGTCGGCAACTGCGTGAAATATGCGGAGCTTGTCCCAATCCATTATTCAGACTTTCGTTCACTGCTTCGTTTTTGGTTTTGCGGCTCATTACTAACGTGCATAGGAGCTATGCAACCACAGTGTTGCACAAATTACGGATTTTCCACATTTGATTTTATAATCGCTGGATTAATCGCCTGTAAATGATGCAGCAGTGTGACGAAATTTGCCTTTCTTGGCTAAGGTTAGCAAGAATCGTTCAAAGGGTTTGAAATGCGACATGTCGCCAAAGATATCAGTTACGCCTCTGCGATGTCGTCCAAAGGGGGGCGTGCCGTCGTTCGTATTATGGAGAACGCGACCGGTCGCCTTCGATTGATCCGGCGCGCCAAAGGATATGATGCCGAAGTCGCACAGGGCCGCGATTTTTGGCAGGTCATGGCCGAACGGTATCATCTGGATGTAGATGTCTTTCGCGGCGATCTGGCGAATATTCCCAGCACAGGGCCGTTGGTTGTGGTGGCAAATCATCCGTTTGGCATTCTGGACGGATTGATGATGGGGCGCATTTTGTCCGAACGGCGCGGCGGTGATTTCAAAGTCATGGCGCATCAGGTGTTTCGTCGTGCCGAAGATTTGGAACGGGTCATTCTGCCAATCCATTTCGACGAAACCAAAGAGGCTATGCGCGCGAATTTGCAAACCCGCGCTGCGGCGGTCGAATACGTCAAATCAGGCGGCTGTGTTGGTATTTTTCCCGGGGGAACGGTTTCAACAGCCGTCAGCACCTTTGCCCGTCCGCTAGATCCGATGTGGCGGAATTTTACAGCGAAAATGGTTGCCAAATCGGGGGCGACGGTCGTGCCCATCTATTTCGACGGGCATAACAGCCGATTGTTCCAGATGGCCAGCCGCATGAATTACACGTTGCGCATGGGGATGCTGATCCGTGAATTCAAAGCGCGGGTCGGTTCCAAGGTTAAAATCGCTGTCGGTGAACCGATTTCGCCCGACGTTTTGGCGCAATTCCGTTCAGACCCCAAAGCGATGATGGATTTCCTGCGCAAAGCAACGTATGACCTAAGCCCAAGGCCTGTTTCAACAAATACGACAGGCTTCGAATTTGAGGCCAAATACAGGAAACGCTAATGGCGGTCGGGGTTTTTGATAGCGGTTTGGGTGGATTGACGGTTCTGGATGCATGCCAGAAACGCCTGCCTGACGTTCCCTTTGTTTATTTCGGTGATAACGCGCATGCGCCATATGGCGTGCGCGATGCCGAAGATATTTATAACCTCACCACCGCAGCGGTTGAACGTATGTGGGCCGAAGGCTGTGATCTGGTGATCATCGCCTGTAACACCGCCTCTGCAGCCGCGCTGCGCCGTATGCAAGAAAGCTGGGTGCCGAAAAACAAACGCGTGCTGGGTGTGTTCGTTCCCCTGATCGAGGCCCTGACCGAGCGCCAGTGGGGCGATAATTCGCCGCCCCGCGAGGTCGAGGTGAAACACGTGGCCCTATTCGCGACCCCTGCGACCGTGCGCAGCCGCGCGTTCCAGCGCGAACTGGCGTTCCGCGCCATCGGTGTCGACGTCGAAGCGCAAGCCTGCGGCGGTGTTGTGGACGCGATCGAAGATGGCGACATGATCCTAGCCGAAGCTTTGGTGCGCAGCCACGTTGACGCATTGATGCGCAAGATGCCCGAACCAGATGCTGCGATCCTTGGGTGCACCCATTATCCGATTATGGAAAAAGAATTCCAAAGCGCGCTTGGCCCTGATGTCAAAGTGTTCTCTCAGGCCAATCTGGTTGCTGCCAGCCTAGAGGATTACCTGAAACGCCGCCCTGAAATGTTGGGCGCGGGCACGGAAACCAAATATCTGACGACGGGTAACCCATCCAAAGTGTCGGATCGTGCGACCCAATTCTTGCGACGTTCTGTCGAATTCGTCGCAGCCTAAAGTGGCATTGCAGCGGTTGCGCTGCTTTGCCAGACTTCCTATCTCATCTCCTAAGTAGGAGCCTATCATGACTTATAACGTCGCTATCCTAGGCGCGTCAGGATATACTGGCGCAGAACTGGTTCGCATCATTGCGACCCATCCATCCATGCGTGTTGCGGCCCTGTCGGCTGATCGCAAGGCTGGTATGGAAATGTCGGACGTCTATCCGCATTTGCGCCATCTGGACCTGCCGAAACTATGCACGATCGAAGAAATCGATTTCGATCAGATCGATCTGGCGTTTGCTGCGCTGCCTCATGGCCTAAGCCAAGCGTTGGTGCGTGATCTGCCTGCGAACGTCAAAGTCGTTGATCTGGGCGCGGATTTCCGTCTGCGTGATCCAAAAAAATATGAATTCTGGTATGGCGCCGAACACGTTGCCCCAGAACTGCAGAAAGAGGCTGTTTACGGCCTGACCGAATTCTACCGTGAAGATATCAAAAACGCGCGTCTGGTGGCCGGTACGGGCTGTAACGCGGCGACTGTTCAGTTTGCGCTGCGTCCGTTGATTGCGGGCGGGTTGATCGATCTGGATGATATTATTTGTGACCTGAAAAATGGCCTGTCCGGTGCTGGCCGCAGCGTCAAAGAAAACATGCTGTTCACCGAACGCGCCACAAACGTCGAAGGCTACGCACAGGGCGGTAAACACCGCCATTTGGGTGAATTCGATCAGGAATTCAGCGCGATTGCGGGCCGTCCCGTGGAAATCATGTTCACGCCGCATCTGGTGCCTGCCAGCCGCGGTATTCTGGCATCGTGCTACGTCAAAGGCGACGCCGCTGCGATCCACGCAGCCCTAGAGTCACAGTACAAAGACGAGCCATTCATCGTCGTGCTGCCATTCGGCAAAGCGCCAGGCATGGGCCATGTCACGGGATCGAATTTCTGTCACATCGGCGTGGTCGGCGACCGTAAAACTGGCCGCGCTTTGGTCGTATCAACCCTAGACAACCTGAACAAAGGATCGTCGGGTCAGGCCGTACAGAACGCCAACCTTATGTTGGGTCTGCCTGAAACCGAAGGCCTGATGCTATCACCGGTGTTCCCATGAGCGGTTTGAAGAGCCTGAAAAAGAAACGTCGTATCCAGATTATCATCATCACTTTGGTGGCGGTTGTTTTGGCGGGTGGATTGATCGGGTTCGGATTCCGTGACGGGATCAATTTTTACCGTGACCCTTCGGATGTGATCGCAGAACCGCCCCAACCAACGGAAACGTTTCGTTTGGGCGGTTTGGTGGTCGAAGGCACTTTGATCCGCGGCGAAAGCGAAGAAATCACCTTTAGCGTATCGGACGGTGCCGAGGTCATTCCAGTAACCTACACGGGCATCTTGCCGGATCTGTTTGGCGAAAATCAGGGCATGATCGGTACGGGTAAATACATCAATGGTGTATTCGAAGCCTCTGAAATCCTTGCTAAACATGACGAAGAGTACATGCCCAAAGAGGTCATGGACAGCCTGAAGGAAACAGGCGTTTACGTTGATCCGAACGCTGCTGAGGCGTCGAATTAACAAACCACTGCCAGTCTGGTCCCGAGCAGAATTCGGGGCCAAGACATGCAGACAATCCAATCCATTGCACAAGACATCGTCGCCCGTGAGGGTGGGTATGTAAACGATCCCGCCGATCCGGGCGGGCCAACCAAATATGGCGTCACGCTGGGAACGCTACGGCGATTGGGCCGTGATAAAAATGTTGACGGCCAGATTGATGACCGCGACGTTCGGGCGTTGAACCGCCAAGATGCGATCGACATTTTTATCGAACATTATTTCGAAAGACCAATGATCCGCGATTTGCCCGAACCGATGTGGGCGACCGTGTTCGATATGTATGTGAACGCAGGGTCGAACGCGATTGTGATCCTGCAACGATTGCTATGCGATATGCGGATCGCCGTTACGGTCGATGGCGTTTTAGGGCCGCAAACGATTGCCGCCACCCATCGCGCCTATGATGCTGCGCCGTCGCATCTGGTCGATGCCTATGGGATCGCGCGGCGCAATTATTACTACGGTCTGGGGGATTCTCGGCCTAGCCTGCGCAAATTTGCCCGTCGCCGTGACGGAGGCAAAGGGGGCTGGATTACCCGCGCAGAAAGCTTCATCTCGGCCAAATATCATCTTAGCGATGACGCTCATCAGGCGCGGGTGGCGACATGGGGCTGATCAATCAAATCGCAGTTTTGTTATTCGGCGAAGGCCGCAACGTGGTCACAGAAACCATGGGTGCCTTTGTTGAAAATGCCGAAAACGCAGCAACGCGAGAAGCGGATGGCAAAAGCCGTGCGTTGCAGCAATACGCGGCAGAATTCGGAGGAACCAACAAGGGAGCGTTCGACCGGGTGATAGACGGAGCCAACCGTCTGCCCCGTCCCTTGTTGGCCTTTGGGACGTTGGGATTGTTCGTCATGGCGATGGTCGATCCGATTTGGTTCGCAGCGCGGATGCAGGGGATTGCGTTGGTGCCGGAACCGTTATGGTGGCTGATGGGCGCGATCGTGTCGTTCTATTTTGGCGCACGTCATCAGGCCAAAGCGCATGAATTCCAACAATCGGTTGCAAACACGGCTGCACAAGCGGTCGAAGTAACGCAGCGCGTTCGCGCAATCGAGGCATTGGGGGCAGGGGCGGCGTTGACCGCTCCGACCGCAAACGACAATCCCGCATTAGACGCATGGAGGCAGGAACATGACGGATGAATGGGCGCAGCAAATCGACAGGCGTCTATCGCAGTTAGAAACGCGCCATGCCGTCGAACAGGTCGTGCGTAGCACAGTCGAAACGCGGCTTCATGCGATTGAAGACATGCTAAAATGGTTGGTGCGCCTGGTTTTGGGCGCGTTGATTATGGCCGTGACTGGCTATGCCATCGCAGGCGGTTTTTCCGTATAGGTGCGTCAATCCGACTATGGTTCTAACCGGCTTTTGATTTGGCCTCGGGCGCTGATCGGTTAGAACAGGGGCATGATTACTGAACTCGGACACTTCGCGCTGATTCTGGCGTTCGGCATTGCGCTGATCCAGATGATTATCCCCATGATTGGGGCCCACAAAGGTTGGACAAACTGGATGGCCGTCGCGGACCCCGCGGCGACATCGCAATTTATACTGGTGGCCTTCAGTTTTGCCGCACTTACATATGCGTTTGTGACGTCAGATTTTTCGGTGCTTTTGGTGCTGGAAAATTCGAACAGCGCGAAACCGATGCTTTACAAAGTGTCGGGCGTCTGGGGTAACCACGAAGGGTCGATGCTGTTGTGGCTGTTGATCCTGACGCTATTCGGCGCCTGTGCCAGCTGGTTTGGCGGGTATCTGCCCCAAACGCTAAAGGCGCGCGTTTTGGCCGTACAATCAGCGGTATCCGTGGCGTTTTTCGCGTTTATCCTGTTCACGTCAAACCCGTTTATCCGCATCGAAAACCCGCCGTTTGACGGGTATGACCTGAACCCGCTGCTGCAAGACCCCGGTTTGGCGTTTCACCCGCCGTTCCTGTATCTGGGCTATGTTGGGTTATCGATGGCGTTTTCCTTTGCCGTCGCTGCCCTGATCGAAGGCCGCGTGGACGCAGCTTGGGCGCGCTGGGTGCGTCCGTGGACCTTGGCCGCGTGGATGTTCCTGACCGTAGGGATCGGGCTTGGGTCGTGGTGGGCGTACTACGAACTGGGCTGGGGTGGCTTTTGGTTCTGGGATCCGGTCGAAAACGCATCGCTGATGCCGTGGTTGTTGGCGGCCGCGCTGTTGCATTCGGCTGTTGTTACGGAAAAACGCGAAAGCCTGAAAAGCTGGACCATTCTGTTGGCCATTCTGGCGTTTGGGTTTTCGCTGTTGGGGACGTTCCTTGTGCGTTCGGGCGTCATTACGTCTGTCCACGCGTTTGCCAACGATCCTGAACGCGGTGTCTTTATCCTTGCGATCCTTGTGTTCTTTGTCGGAGGGGCGCTAACGCTATTCGCGGCGCGGGCAAATGCGCTAGAGGCAAAAGGCGTATTTTCCACCATCAGCCGCGAAAGCGCATTGGTCGCCAACAACGTGCTGCTGGCTGTGTCGGCATTCGTTGTGTTTATCGGCACGATTTGGCCACTGGTCGCTGAAATGACGATGGGGCGCACGCTGTCCGTCGGTGCGCCGTTCTTTAACCAAGCCTTCACGCCATTCTTTGTCGGATTGGCCCTGATTTTGCCGCCGGGCGCTATGCTGGCATGGAAACGGGGAACGGTGGGTCGAGTCCTGAAATCGCTTTGGGCTGCGGGTCTATTGGCCGTTGCTTTGGCGTTGCTGGCTTTTGCATTGCAAACGGGTCGTTCTGCGTTGGGGCCGATCGGTGTTTTGCTGGGGGCTTGGGTCGTGTTTGGCGCAATGGTTGATCTGTGGATGCGCGCAGGCCGTGCATCGATCGTTGACCGTTTGTCGCGTATTCGCCGCCTGCCGCGTGCTGATTGGGGAAAATTCACGGCGCACAGTGGTTTGGGTATCGTGATGTTTGCGATTGCCACTATGCTGGCTTGGCAGACCGAAGATATCCGTACTGTGGACATCGGCGGGTCCTATGAATTGGGCGCCTATGAATTCACGTTGGAAAACGTTGAAACATTGGAATTCGACCCGACCCAAGGCCGCAACTATATCGCGCAGCATGGCACGATTGCGGTGTCTAAAAATGGTCAATTTATCGCAACGCTTCACCCTGAAAAACGCAACTATCCGGTCGCCGGAATGCCAACAACCGAAGCCGGCATCGATAACGGGTTTTGGCGCGATATCTATGTGGTCTTAGGCGATCAGCAGGATAGCGGAGCCTGGGCTGTACGCAGCTATGTCAAACCCTTTGCCAATTGGATTTGGGGTGGGTCGATCCTGATGGCGATTGGCGGCCTGTTGTCGCTGACGGATCGCCGCATGCGGGTTGCTGCCGGCGCGCGGAAAAAACCGACAGGGGCGGTGCCAGCAGAATGAAACATGTCTTAATCGCCCTATTCCTAATATTCGCAGGCAGCGCCCAAGCGGTCCAGCCTGATGAAATTTTGGAAAATTCATTACTGGAAAGCACCGCGCGCGACATTTCGCAGGGGCTGCGGTGTCCGGTTTGCCAAAATGAAAACATTGACGATTCCAATGCTCCGATCAGCCGTGATTTGCGAATTTTGGTTCGTGATTTGTTGCTGGTCGGCTATTTGGATGCATTGATCGCCGAGATTAATACCCCCGCGATGGACCCCACAATTGCCACAGCGCAGCGGGATATTATGGCGTCGTTGGATGTGGCAAACGATGATTTTTTGATTGATGAGCCCTATATCCAACGGTTTCTTGACGCCGCTGATAATGCGGGACTGGATATCGGCGCGTTGATCGAACGTGCCGACGATCGTTTCGTATCGGCCAATCCGAAACAAAGCGTCATTGACTACGTCGTTGATAAATACGGTGAATATGTTTTGCTCAGACCGCAGGCGGATGGCGCAAATATCATCCTTTGGATCGCACCGATTGCGGTTTTAATCTTGGCCATGATGTTCGGGGCCTTGGCCATTCGCCGCAAACCCGAACCACAGTCTGGATTGACCGACGCAGAGAAGGCCCGTCTGGACGAAATTTTGAAATCGTGACGCTGGGTTTCGCTTTTTAATCGGTCGGCGTTTAGTAACCTTTGCCCAAAGCGAAGAGGAGCGCCAATGGATTACGCAGCCATTAAATTGGAAATTTCGGACGATGTCGCAGTGATTACGCTGAATCGTCCGGACAAAATGAATGCGCTGAATTCGCAGATGCGTGCGGAAATCACTCATGCGATCAAAGACGCGCAAACCCGTTCGCGGGTCATCGTTTTGACGGGGGCAGGACCCGCGTTTTGTTCCGGTCAGGATTTGGGCGACGGCGGTAATGCTGCAAATCTGGATCTGGCCCGCGTTTTGCGCGACGAATACGTGCCGATGCTGAATGCGATGTATGATTGCCCTGTGCCGGTGATCTCTGCGGTGAATGGTCCGGCTGTTGGGGCAGGGGCGAACCTTGCTTTGGGGGCGGATGTGGTGATTGCGACCGAAAGCAGCTATTTCATGCAGGCCTTTGCCAATATCGGGTTGATCCCTGATGCCGGCGGAACATGGTTTTTGCCGCGTCAGATCGGTCTGGCCAAAGCCATGGGTGCCGCGCTGTTTGCCGACAAAATCCCTGCACGCAAGGCTGCGGATTGGGGCATGATCTACGAGTCTATTCCAGACGAAGGGTTTGACGCCTATTGGCGCACCCGCGCGGCGCAACTGGCCCAAGGTCCAACCGAAACATATCTGTATATCAAACAAGCATTGCGGGCGTCGCAGGGAAACAGTTTGAACGACCAATTGGACCTAGAGGCAAAGCTACAGGGCAAATGTGGTCGCACCCGTGATTTCCGCGAAGGCGTCATGGCATTTCTGGAAAAACGCAAACCGCAGTTCGAAGGCCGGTAAGGTTTTCCTGTAGTGACGGACTGTACGGCGGCAGGCATCCTGTCGCCGTATTTGTTTCCGAGTGTTTATTCTATGTCCGAGGTAACCCGCGAAGAGCTGGTTCATTCGTATTTCCGTGTCCGGCAGTCGCTGGGATATTTGGGTATCCTGCTGCCTGTGTTTTTGATCGTTGGCGGTCTGTTACCCCTGCGCCATATCGAACCCTCAATTTCTGATTATTATCATACGGTTCTACGTGATGTGTTTGTTGGCATCATGTGCGCGGTCGCGTTTTTCCTCATCACACATGGTGGTGGCGCGGTTCGGACGTCTCCGGATGATTTCGTCTATCGAATCGCTGGGTTTGCAGCCGTCGGGATCGCAATGTTCCCAAACGAAGGCCCGCAGGCGGCTGGTTTTTCGACGTTATTGCAAATTATTCTGGGCAAAGATGTCGCCACCACCGGCCACTATCTGTCGGCGATCATCTTTTTCGTCAGCCTTGCCTATATGTGCATCATTAAATTCCCGCGGTTTTGCGACCCGTTACGGGGGCGGATTTATCGGATGTGCGGGGGGACAATTGTCGTGATGACGGTTCTGATTATCGCAGCGTCCACGGTCAAGGTCCATGGATCAGGCACAGCGCAGCGCATGGTGATGGACCTGCGCATTGTCCTATGGTTCGAATCTATTGCGATATGGGCGTTTTGTGCTGCGTGGCTGATGAAAGGGCGCGACGAATTGGGGCTAGAGCCGCGTCCGTGGTGGCCAAAATCCACAGTGCAGATTTCCGCGCCCGCAGAATGAAAAGGCCGCCCGATTGGGGCGGCCTTTTGTAGTATTAGCGTTCGTCGACAGGGACGTAGTCGCGGGCGGCTTCGCCTTTGTACAACTGACGAGGACGGCCGATTTTCATGCCTGGGTCGCCCAGCTGTTCTTTCCACTGGCTGACCCAGCCAACGGTACGCGACAGCGCAAAGATCGGAGTGAACATCGAGGTTGGGAAACCCATCGCCTCTAGGATGATGCCCGAATAGAAATCGACGTTCGGGAACAGTTTCTTCTCTGCGAAATATGGATCGGACAGAGCCTGTTTTTCCAGTTCCTTCGCAACCTGCAGGATTGGGTTATCTTCGACGCCCAGCAGATCCAGAACTTCGTCAGCGGACTGTTTCATCACAGTCGCGCGTGGGTCAAAGTTTTTGTAAACGCGGTGGCCAAAGCCCATCAGACGGAACGGATCGTTCTTGTCTTTTGCACGAGCGATGAATTCTGGAATGCGGTCTACAGAACCGATTTCTTTCAGCATTTCCAGACACGCTTGGTTTGCGCCGCCGTGTGCAGGGCCCCACAGACAGGCGATGCCTGCTGCGATACATGCGAACGGGTTTGCGCCCGACGACGATGCCAGACGCACGGTCGATGTCGATGCGTTCTGTTCGTGGTCTGCGTGCAGGGTGAAAATGCGGTCCATTGCGCGCGACAGGATCGGATCGACTTTGTATTCCTCGGCAGGAACGGCAAAGCACATGTGCAAGAAGTTTGCAGCGTAATCCAGATCGTTGCGTGGGTACACGAACGGCTGGCCGATCGAATATTTATACGCCATCGCAGCGATGGTTGGCATTTTCGCGATCAGGCGGTGCGACGCGATTTCGCGCTGACGTGGGTCAGTGATATCGGTCGAATCGTGGTAGAACGCGGACATTGCGCCAACAACACCAACCATGGTTGCCATTGGGTGTGCGTCACGGCGGAAACCACGGAAGAACCCATGCATTTGTTCATGGATCATGGTGTGCATGGTGATGGTTTTTTCGAACTTTTCGAGTTCGGTTTTCGACGGCAGGTTGCCGTACAGCAGCAGGTAGCAAACTTCTAGATAGTGCGAGTCGCCAGCCAGCTGGTCGATTGGGTAACCGCGGTGCAGCAGTTCGCCTTTGTCGCCATCAATATAGGTGATGGTGGAATCACAGGCCGCAGTCGAGGTGAAGCCAGGGTCGTAAGTGAATACGCCAGCCTGACCATACAGTTTGCGGATGTCGATGACGTCCGGGCCAACGGTAGGCGAATGAATCGGTAGTTCATACGACTGCCCGTCGATGGTCAGCGTAGCGGTTTTTTGTGTATCGGCCATTTAAAATCCCCTGTTAGAGTCCCGCGGGGCGCGCTACGCCCCTTCGGGATGGTCCTGAATTCCGTCCTATAACGACCGATTGTAACAGTCGGTTTAGGCGGCTGCGTCTTGTAGTCGGGAAATGGTTTCATCTTTCCCTAGGACAAGCATCATATCGAAAACGCTTGGGGTTACCGACCGACCTGCCAGCGCCGCACGAAGCGGTCCTGCGAGTTTACCCAGCTTGGTATCATGGGCTTCTGCGGTGGCTGCGACAATCCCCTCTAGCGCGTCACGGTCCCAGCTAGCATTTTGCAACTGCGGCGTCAATTCGTTCAGTATACCACGGGATACAATATCCAAATTTTTTGCCGATTTCTCATCTGGGGTAATCGGGCGATCCGTTAGGATAAAGTGCGCTTTCTCAATGAGTTCTGGGAAAGTTTTCGCACGTTCCTTTAGGCAATACATGCCCCGCGCCATAGCGTCGCGCTGTGCATCCGTAAGTGGTTTTGCGTCCGTTGCAGCCAAAAATGCCTCTAGTTCTTGCAGCAGCGCAGCGTCATCCATTGCCGCGATATGCTGACCGCACAAGTTTTCGAGCTTTTTGAAATCAAAACGAGATGGCGATTTGCCACAGCCATCGAAATCGAACCATTCCATCGCTTGCGCGTCGGTAAAGAATTCGTCGTCGCCATGGCTCCAACCCAGACGCGCAAGGTAATTACGCATGCCAGCCGCCGGATAGCCCATCATCTGATATTCTTCGACGCCGGTCGCGCCGTGGCGTTTCGACAGTTTTTTGCCGTCGGGGCCGAAAATCAGCGGGATATGCGCATAAACGGGCAGGGGCCATTCCATCGCGCGGTAAACCAGCATTTGGCGCGCCGCGTTGTTCAAATGGTCGTCGCCGCGGATAACGTGGGTCACGCCCATATCATAATCGTCCACAACAACGGCCAACATATAGGTGGGCGTGCCGTCCGAACGCAGAACGATCATATCGTCCAGCTGGTTGTTTTTGATGGTGACTTTGCCTTGTACCTGATCGTCGATCACGGTTTCGCCGTCCAATGGCGCCTTAACGCGGATCACGAATGGGGCATCGGGGTGCGTTTCTGGGTCGGCATCACGCCACGGGCTGCGGAACAGGGTGGATTTGCCTTCGGCCTTGGCCGCATCGCGGAACGCCTGAATTTCGTCTTGGGTGCTGAAACATTTATAGGCATCGCCTTTTGCCAGCATGTCCATCGCAACCTCGCGGTGGCGATCGGCGCGGGCGAATTGGCTGATCGCTTCGCCGTCGTAATCCAGACCCAGCCAGTCCATGCCTTTCAGGATTGCGTCGGTTGCCTCTGGCGTGGACCGTTCGCGGTCTGTGTCTTCGATCCGCAACAGGAATTTGCCGCCGCGGGCGCGGGCATACAGCCAGCTGAACAGGGCCGTGCGGGCGGTACCAATGTGCATATAGCCAGTCGGAGACGGAGCAATGCGGGTGACAACGGGCGTATTGGACATGGGTAAATTAACCTTTCGCTAACCATGGTCGGCTCAAAAAGGGGGATATAGGCGGAACAAGGACAGGACAAGTGCGACTAGCATTGCTGTTGGCACAACATTGGGCAGCGCAGCGCGGCCATTTGTCGGTCTGGGTTCCCGTTTGCATCGGCGCAGGCGCTGTGTGGTATTTCGCCATGGGGGCGGAACCGTCTGTTCGCGCACTGGCCGTTGGGATGGCGGTAATGATTATCTGCGCGATTATCGGGCTATGGTTTCGAACGATTGGACCGCTGTTTTTGGCTGTGTCCTTTGTTTTGCTGGGCATCGGACTGTCCACACTGCGTGCGAACTATGTCGCAGAACCGCAGCTGACGTTTCGATATTACGGCCCCATCGAAGGTAGCATCAAACACATCGATCGGTCGCAATCAGGCGCGATACGATTGACGCTATCCGATGTGCGTCTGGAATGGATGGACCCCGATCGCACGCCGCGTTTGGTCCGTGTTTCGGTCCATGGCGATATTTACCCCGACGTGCCGCAAATCGGAATGCGGATTATGATGACTGGCCATCTGTCGCCGCCCTCTGGTCCGGTAGAGCCGGGGGGATATGATTTTCAAAGGGCGGCGTGGTTTTCGGGCCTAGGTGCGGTTGGGTACACGCGGACTCCGGTTTTATTGGCGGGGTCGTATGGCGATGTGCCTATGATGCCACGTCTGCGGCAATCTATTCAGCGCAGCGTTTTGGAAAAAATGCCCGAGAAAACCGCAGGGTTCGCCGCGACCATCCTGACAGGCGACCGCAGTGTGATTGATGCACAGGTCATGGCGCAATTGCGGGCCACCAACCTTGCGCATCTTTTGGCGATCTCTGGGCTACATATGGGGCTTTTGACAGGGTTTGTTTTTACGTGCTTGCGCGTGGGGGCTGCGTTGTTTCCCAGCGTGGCCATGCGGTATCCCGTCAAAAAAATCGCAGCGGCCTGCGCGATTGGCGCAGGGGCGGCTTACCTTGCGATGTCGGGGGCTGCAGTGGCGACGGAACGCGCGTTTATCATGGTCGCGGTGATGTTTGCGGCTGTCATTCTAGATCGGCGGGCCGTTACTTTGCGATCTGTCGCGATGGCCGCAACCTGCATATTGATCATCGAACCCGAAGAAGTCGTGGGTCCAGGGTTTCAGATGTCTTTTGCGGCGACGACCGCTTTGGTCGCGGCATTTTCAGCAATCCGAGGGATCGGGATCGAATACCCTAAATGGGTGCGGGCTGCATTTGGTTTGTTTTTTTCATCCTTTATCGCGGGGTTGGCCACCGCGCCGTTTGGCGCCGCGCATTTTAACCAAATTTCGCATTATGGCCTGATCGCAAATCTTTTGGCGGTGCCGGTGATGGGCATGATCGTTATGCCGGGGGCTGTTATTGCGGCCTGCCTCGCGCCGATTGGTTTGGGCGAATTAGGTTTGATTGTGATGGATATTGGGCTGCGATGGATATTGTTCGTGGCCCAAATGGTGGCGTCATGGGACGGCGCAGTGGGGCACATTGTTTCGCCAGCGCCATATGTCCTAGGCTTGATCACCATCGGCGGTTTGATTTTGGCAGCATGGCGCGGGGCCGGTCGGTTTGCCGGCGTCCCAGTTTTGGTGCTGGCGTTTTATCTGTGGTCGCAGACAGAAAGGCCAGCGATCCTGATCGCAGATAGTGGCGCAGTGTTTGGTGTAATGACTGACGAAGGCCGTTCCGTGACCAAAGAACGCGGCGATGGTTTTGCAGTGCAAAGCTGGCTGGAAAACGATGGAGATGCCGCGTCTCAGGCTGTTGCCTTCGCCCGCAAAGGTTGGCGCGTGAACGAACGGATTTTTCAAACGCAGGTGGCGGATCGAACGTTGCTGCTTGCCAGTGGTAAAACGGCATTGGGGCGCATTCAGGGATGTGACGACGCGGATATTTTAGTTACGAACCAATCCGATGATATCGAACGACCTTGCACCGTCTATGATATCGACCTGTTGAGACAGGTTGGGGCAGTCGCGATCCATCAAAACGGCACCATCGTTACCGCCCGTGATGTGACAGGGGCCCGCCTGTGGAATGGCGGGGCCTTGCCTTATCTTCATCAATAACTGCGGATTAGCCCGACCAGTCGGCCCTGCACCTTGACCTGATGGTCATGTAGGATCCGCGTTTCATAGGCTGGGTTCGCTGCCTCTAGCGCGATCATGCCATTCTGGCGTCGGAATTTTTTCAGCGTTGCTTCGGCGTCTTCGACCAATGCGACGACGATATCCCCATTGTCCGCCGATTTGGTTTCTCGAATGATCACGATATCGCCGTCGTTAATGCCGGCATCGATCATCGAATCCCCTTTGACCTCTAGTGCATAGTGTTCGCCAGCACCGATCATGGACTGAGGAACCGCAATGTTATGCGACACTTCCGATATTGCAGCGATCGGAACACCTGCTGCGATACGGCCCATAACAGGCAATTCCAATGCGGCAGAGCCCGTAACAGGTTGCGCGGCTGGTGGCGTGCTATCAGGACGATCACCGTCGATGACGCGCGGTTTGAACCCTGTTTTCGATGCAATCGCATCGGGCAAGCGGGTGATTTCCAACGCACGCGCACGGTGGGCAAGTCGCGTGATGTATCCGCGTTCTTCCAATCCTGTGATCAAACGGTGGATGCCAGATTTGGAACGCAGACCCAATTCTTCTTTCATTTCGTCGAAAGAAGGCGGAACGCCGTCTTGTTGAACCCGTTTGTGAATGAATTCAAGCAGTTGTAGCTGTTTTTTGGTCAGCATATCGGCGTCCTGTTCGGTTGCGGTTAGTTCGCATGTTCACAGGTGTTCTATAGTTGTTCTTGTTTTGTGTCAACTCTGCTGTGCTACAGCGGCAAAATTTCAACCGTATCGCCTGATTTTCGATCAGGATCGCCAATGGGCCGAATGATCAGGCAATTCGACGCCGCCATGACGGACAATAAACTGCTGTCTTGGGAATGTGCGGCTGTGACCAGTCCATTTTCATGGCTTGCACGCATGTAATGCAATCGTGGACCATTGGCAGGCAGGTCGTGGGCCAATTGGGCCGTTATCGGGGACGGCAAAATGTCGTTTCGTCCAATCATCTTTTTAATAAGAGGGACAACAAACAGTTTTGCGCAAACGATCGATGAAACAGGGTTTCCTGGCAGTCCCAAAAACGGGCGCGTTCCGAATTGGCCTGCGATCAATGGTTTGCCCGGACGCATCGCGATTTTGTAGAAACTGCGCGTTAGCCCCAGTTCGTCACCGATTTTGCCGACCAGATCATATTCGCCAACGGATGCGCCCCCGATTGTAATCGCAACATCAAACCCCATCAGGTCGCGCATCGCGGATCGCAATCCGTCTTCGGTGTCGGGCGCGATTGGCAAAATGGTTGCGGCGCCACCAGCCTCTTCGATCATCGCTTTGATCGCGAAAACATTCGATGAAATGATCTGATCAGACGTTGGCGCATCGCCGGGCATGACCAGTTCGTCACCTGTGGACAGAATGCCGACGGTAGGTTTTGCATATACCGTCACCTGCGGCACGTTCATCGCGGCAATCAGGGCAAGGTCTACGGGGCGCAAAAGGCGCGGCGCATCTAAAGTGAAACCTGCGTTGAAATCCACGCCAGCAGGGCGAATGTTTGTTCCAGTTCCAAGGTTCGGATTGATTGTGATCGTGTCGCCTTGGCGGGTGACGTCCTCTTGGATCACGACGGTGTCTGCGCCGACGGGCACAGGGGCGCCCGTGAAAATCCGAACAGATTCCCCAGCAGACAACTGGCCGTTCCACCCGTGACCAGCGGCGGATTCCCCGATGACGGTTAAGGTGCGGCCAATCACAGCATCGGATGATTGGATCGCGTATCCGTCCATCGCAGACGACGCAAAAGGCGGCTGCGCGCGCTGCGCCGCGACCGCAGAGGCAAGAACGCGGCCGTTCGCCTGTTCAATGGAAATCGTTTCGGTCCCCATAGGGGCAGCCAAAGCAAGGCATAGGTCCTGTGCTTCGGTGACGGAAATCATGCCTCGAACCGACCTGATTTACCGCCGTCTTTCAATGTGACGCGGATGCCGCCGATCACCATATCCTTTTGCACGGCTTTCACCATGTCATGAACGGTCAATGCAGCGGTCGATACGGCGGTCAATGCCTCCATTTCGACGCCTGTTTTTCCGGTCGTTTTGACCGTCGCAGAAATCCGAACGCCTGGCAGATCATGGTCAGGCGTCAAGTCCACGGATACTTTGGTAATCGGCAGGGGATGGCACAACGGGATCAGGTCGGCGGTTTTTTTCGCGCCCATGATCCCAGCCAAACGGGCGATGCCCAAAACGTCGCCTTTGTCGGCGCGGCCTTCGACGACCAAAGCCAGCGTTTCAGGCGTCATCGTGATGTAGCCTTCGGCGACGGCGATGCGGGATGTGATGTCTTTGTCCGAAACATCAACCATATGCGCCTGCCCGCTATCGTCGAAATGCGTCAGCGACATCACATGCCCCCTGCGCGCAGCGGGTTCGCAAGCAGCGTTTTGGTGGCGGTGGTCACGTCGTCCTGACGCATCAGGCTTTCGCCGATCAGGAATGTGCGCGCGCCGTAACGGGCCATATCTGCCAGATCTTCGGGTGTGAACAGGCCGCTTTCGCAGACAATCGTGCGATCTTCTGGCACCATGCGGGCCAAGGTGCGGGTCGTGTCCAGCGTCGTTTCAAAGGTTTTCAGGTTGCGGTTGTTGATGCCCATCAGCGGGGATTTCAACAGGGTCGCGCGTTCCAATTCTTCGGCGTCGTGGACCTCTAGCAGCACATCCATGCCCCATTCGAATGCAGCGGATTCCAATTCTTGGGCCTGTGCGTCGGACACGGATGCCATGATGATCAGGATACAGTCCGCGTTCAACGCGCGGGCTTCGGCGACCTGATAGGTGTCATACATGAAATCTTTGCGCAGGGCGGGCAGGTTGGTCGCTGCACGGGCCGCAACCAGATAGTCGTCAGCGCCCTGAAAGCTGGGACCGTCGGTCAGGACAGACAGGCAGGTTGCGCCGCCGTCTTCATACGCTTTGGCCAATACCGCGGGGTCGAAATCGGCGCGGATCAAACCTTTGGACGGGCTGGCCTTTTTGACTTCGGCGATCAGCCCGTACCCATCGCGTGCTGCGTTCTGCAGGTTTTCGGCAAAGCCGCGCACGGGGGACGCGGCGCGGGCGCGCTCTTCGACCTCGGCCAGTGGCGCTTTTTCTTTGCAGGCCGCAACATGTTCCAGTTTGTAGGCTTTGATTTTATCCAGAATATGCATAGCGGCCCCTTAGGCTTCTTGTGTGACTTTGGACAGCATTTTCACGGCTGCCTTGGCGCGACCCGCAGCGATGCTTTCGGCTGCGATTTCAACGCCTTCTTTTAGGTTGTTCGCGCGATCGGCAACGATCAATGCGGCGGCTGCGTTCAACAGAACCGCATCACGATATGCACCGGTTTCGCCGTCCAGCAAGGCCAGCAGAGCCTTTGCGTTTTCTTCTGGCGTGCCGCCCAAGATATCGGCCAGCTTGTGAACGGGCAGGCCTGCGTCCTCTGGGTGGATTTCGCGGGCTTCGATTTTGCCGTTTTCCAATGCAGCGACAGACGATGCGCCCGTGATCGACAGTTCGTCCATGCCGTCATGACCGTGCACCAGCCACGCCTTTTCGGATCCCAACTCCATCAGCGTTTCAGCCATCGGGAAAATCAGGTCAGGGGCAAATGCACCTGTCAGTTGACGTTTAACGCCAGCGGGATTTGTTAATGGTCCCAAGATGTTAAAGATCGTTTTGCAACCTAATTCCTGACGGACGGGCATAACGTGTTTCATCGCTGGATGGTGCATCGGTGCCATCATAAATGCGATGTTCGCTTCTTTTAGACCGCGTTCGACAACCTCGGCGCCGACCATGACGTTGATGCCCAATTGGCCCAACGCGTCAGCCGCGCCCGATTTCGACGACACGTTGCGGTTGCCGTGTTTGGCAACGGGCACGCCTGCGCCCGCAACGACAAAGGCGGTGGCGGTTGAAATGTTCAACGTGCCCAGCCCGTCGCCGCCCGTGCCGACAATATCAATTGCGCCGTCGGGCGCAGTCACAGGCACGCATTTGGCGCGCATCGTCGCAGCAGCAGCGGCATATTCCGCAACCGATTCACCGCGTGCGCGCATCGCCATCAGGAATCCCGCGATCTGGGCAGGGGTTGCCTGACCTTCGAACAGGATTTCAAACGCTTGGTTCGCCTGCGCGCGGGACAGCGGACCTTCGCTTGCGGCGTAGATCAGCGGCTTCATTGCGTCGGTCATGCGTTCACCTTCATCTTTGCGATTTCCAGAAAGTTTTGCAGCAGTTTATGACCGTGTTCGGAGGCGATGCTTTCTGGGTGGAATTGAACGCCTTGGATCGGCAGATCGCGGTGTTGCAGACCCATGATCGTACCGTCGTCCAACCATGCGGTGACCTCTAGGCAGTCGGGCAGGGTGTCGCGGTCCACGACCAGCGAATGATAACGGGTCGCTTGGAACGGGTTCGGCAGGTCAGCGAACACACCTTTTGAATTGTGGTGCATCGTGCCCATTTTGCCGTGAACGATTTCATGACAGCGCACGACATTGCCGCCAAACGCCTGACCAATGGTCTGGTGGCCTAGACAGACGCCCATCAGCGGCGTTTTAGTTTCGGCGGCGGCTTCGGTCAGGGCCAGACAAATGCCCGCCTGATCGGGGTCGCATGGACCGGGCGATAGCAGGATCGCTTCGGGGTTCAGGGCCATCGCCTCTTGGACGTTTAGGGCATCGTTGCGTTTCACGACAACATCGGCGCCCAGTTCGCCCAAATAGTGAACAAGGTTGTAGGTGAAGCTGTCGTAGTTATCGATCAAGAGCAACATGGTAGGCCCAACAAACATTTAGGGGTTTTGCCGACCGTACGGCTGGCGATATAGTCGGCCCTACATGATCCCGTATGGCAGGGATGGTCAAGGTCCGTAGGGCAATAAACGTGGTCATGTATTGGGCAGAATATAGTCAGAGCAAGGGGCAGTCTGATGCTAAAGGGATTATTTTCGGGTGTCGCGGTGGGTGCGATTCTGTCGGTCGTTGGTTTGGCGACCGCGTCACTGGTTGCGCCAATGCCTGAAATGGTCGGCGGCAGCGACCCTGAACCTGTTGTTGCACCGGTCAATGATCCAGTTGTGGCAGATGAACCTGCGCCTGCGGTCGAAACCACCGATGACGCGGCGCCGATCGTTGATACATCCGATCCCGTAGCGCCATCCCTGAACGTAGAGCCTGAAACAGGCATTCAAATCGAAGCGCCGAGCCTTGCACCCGCGCCCATCGTCGAGGTGCCAGACACAACGGCGCCCTTGGCGGATACGACCACCGCTGACCGCCCAGAGGATGTCGAGATTATCACCGATTTGACTGAGCCAGAGGCAGATGCGGCATCGGGTGTCACATCCCCTGACGTCGATCCAATTTTGCAAAGCCCGCAATCGGTACAGCCGAACCCGCCGACGGGGGAAACCGATGTTGTCGTATCGACCGATCCTGCCGTTGTAACGGTTGAAATCATTCCCGAACCCGAAACGGAAACCGAAAACGATCAACCAGCTATGCCAATGATCGAGGCCCCAGAAATGGGCATGATCATCGCACCTGATGTGGCAGAACCAGAAACCACCGCGCCAACAGAGCCGGAACCTGCGCCCATCGATACCTCGGTTCGTCCGACACCCGGTTTGACCGGTCAATCCGCATCGGCCATGCCGACGGGCGATAGCAGCGTGACAATCCGCCGTTTGGGCACCGACAGCGAACCAGCTGTTACCGAAACGGCGTCGATCAACGCGCTAAACGATTACGCAGCGCCATTTTCCAATCCAGGCAATCTGCCGTTGATGTCATTTGTGGTGATCGACGACGGCGGTTTGCCCAATGGGCCTGCTGTACTGGCGTCTATCCCGTTTGATGTGTCGGTTGCATTGTCGATCGCTGATCCCGATGCCGAAGCCAAAATGGCAGCTTATCGCAGCGCTGGGTTCGAGGTGTTGATTATGAACCCGATTCCGCAAGGCGCCACAGCCAGTGATGCGGCGCAGGTCATCCAAGGCAGCTTTGCGATCATCCCCGAAGCTATCGGGATTCTGGATCTAGGCGACACGGGCCTAGGCGCGAACCGAAATGCGGTCGAGGTCGTGATGTCGGAATTGGCGGGCGCTGGTCGCGGCTATGTGGCATTGGATTCCGGATTGAATTCTGGAATGCGCGCGGCGGAAACTGCGGACGTGCCAGCCACATTGGTGTCGCGTGATTTGGATGGCGACGGGCAGGGGTCATCTGTCATCCGCCGTTTTATCGACAATGGTGCATTTCAGGCGCGGCAGCAGTCGGGTGTTGTGATGTTGGCCCGTTTGCGTGCCGATACGGTCAGCGCCTTGACCTTGTGGTCTACAGCGAACAGAGCCAGCCAAGTCGCACTGGCCCCTGTGTCTGCTGTTCTGAAATCTCAGTAAACTAGCGAAATAAAAAAGGCCCCGATGATCGGGGCCTTTTGTTATTGATTTCCGCCTGCAAATCGCGCCGCGTCTTCGGCGGCTTTGCGGATCGCGTTCGATTTGTGAACGGTTTCCATATATTCAGCCTCGGGGTCGCTGTCGTACACAACGCCGCCGCCTGCCTGAATATACAGTTTTTGATCCTTTAGAACGGCCGTGCGTAGCGCGATGCAGATATCCATATCGCCGCCCGCGCTGAAATACCCAACACCGCCGCCGTAGACGCCGCGCTTTTCGGGCTCTAGTTCGTCGATGATTTCCATCGCGCGGACCTTTGGTGCGCCAGACACAGTGCCCGCAGGCAGACCCGCCAGCAGCGCAGACACAGCATCCTGATCGTCAGCCAGTTCGCCGACCACGTTCGACACAATATGCATCACGTGGCTATAGCGTTCGATGATGAATTCCTGTGTCGGACGGACCGTGCCGATTTTCGATACTTTGCCCGTGTCGTTGCGGCCCAGATCCAGCAGCATCAAATGCTCTGCCAGTTCTTTTTTGTCGGCCAGCAGATCGGCTTCGTTCGCTTTGTCTTCCTCTGGAGTTGCACCTCGAGGGCGGGTGCCAGCGATCGGGCGAATGGTGACCTGTTTGCCTGCGACCTGTACCAGAATTTCGGGCGACGCGCCGATGATCTGATATCCGCCAAAGTTGAAGTAGAACATATATGGCGATGGGTTCGTGCGGCGCAGCGAACGGTACAATGCGAACGGAGGTTCGATAAATTCCTGCGTCCAACGCTGGGCAGGAACGACCTGAAAAATATCGCCCGCACGAATATAGTCTTTGGCCTTTTCAACGGCGGCCTTGTACCCTTCGCGGGTAAAGTTCGACGTGGCCGGCGCGACGTCGTGCGGCGTTTGGTATTCGCGTTCGGTCGGCACGGGGCGGTCCAACGCGCGCTGAGCGTCCATCACACGTTCGGCGGCTTGGGCATAGGCGGCTTTGGCATTCAGGCCCGAATTGGCCCATGCGGGCGCAACCAGAATAACGTCGCCTTTGACGCCGTCCAACACAGCCACAACAGACGGGCGCAGCATCATCGCGTCCGGTACACCTATAGGATCGGGGTTCACGTTTGGCAGATGTTCCACCAAACGGATCATGTCGTAGCCCAGATACCCGAACAGACCCGCAGCAGAGGCAGGCAGATCATCGGGCAAATCAATTTTGCTTTCGTCAATCAATGCGCGCAGGGACGTTAGCGGATCGGCGTCCTGTTCCTGAAACGCTTGTTCGTCAAAACGGGCAGTGCGGTTCAGGCGCGCGACCGTGCCGCGGCATTCCCAGATCAGATCGGGGTTCATGCCGACGATGGAATAGCGCCCGCGCTGTTCGCCGCCAGTGACGGATTCCAGCATGAACGCATTTTTACCCGCGCCCGCCAGTTTCAGCATCAGCGACACAGGCGTGTCCAGATCGGCAGCCAGCCGCGTATAAACGACCTGATTTTCGCCTGCGTCAAAGGCGGATTTAAAGGTTTCGAAATCGGGGCTCAGAGCCATCTGCCTCGTCCTTATTGCATCTGTGCGTTCACTGCGGTGACCGCAGCTTGCACAACGTTGATTTCTGTATCAGCGGCGATGCGCGCCAGAGTGGTGGCGAAAACGTCCTGAGCGATCGAGTTCGACAGCTGTTCTGCGATGCGGTCGCGGATCGCTGCGGTGTCTTCGTCGTCCGCTGGCGATTTGATCGCTGTAACCTGCGCCAATACCGCGCCGTTGTCATACGGCATGACAAATGCGGATCCTTCGGCGGTGGCAAAGACCTGTGCCATGAAACCCTGCGGCGTGAAATCCAAGAAGGTTTGGCGCGTCACATCGGCATCAACGGTGGCGTCGATCTGCAGATCGGCAAAGGTCGCGCCATCGGTCAGCGCTGCAGCTTGGTCTTCGGCATATGCGATGACAGCCTTTTGTTGCGCATCCACGGCCCATGCGGCGGCAACGGCGTCACGCACATCTTCCAACGCTTGAACAGCGGGTTCATTGACTTGTTCGACGCGCAGAACAAACAGTCCGCCGTCCGATGTTTGGAACAGTTCTGGATAGGCGCCGATTTCCGCCTCAGCGGCTGCATTGCGGAATTCAGGGTAGGCGGCGATGCCGTCTGTGCTGTCGGCGGTCCAAGTGATGGTGTTCAGTTCCATGTTGGTGTTTGCGGCCAAATCTTCGACGCGGGCGCCGCCAGCAATCAGATCGGCCATTTGTTCGGCGGTGTCTTGAATAACGCGGCGGGCGCGGTCGCGACCCAATTCCAAACGCAGTTCATCCGACGCCTGTTCAAAGCTGATTTCTTCGGCGTCCAAAATCGCGTTCACGCGGAACAGGGCGGGACCAATCAGCGATGGCAGAGGGCCGACAACGTCACCGGTTTGAGCGGCGAAAACGGCCTCTCCTGCGGCCTCTAGGTCGGTCAATGCAACATCGCCCAGATCGACATCATCCAACGTCAAACCGCGGTCGGCAACCAATGCATCAAAATCGGTTTCGCCTGCATTGATCGAATCCAACGCAGCCTGCGCTGCGGCATCATCGGCAAAACCCAGACGTTCAACCAAACGGCGTTCTTCGCGGTTATAGTCGGCAGAGCGCGCGTCATAAAGTTCGCGGATCGCGGTTTCGTCAACGTCGATCGTCGGCAGCAGCATGTCAGGTGTCAGCGCAGCATAAACGATGGATTTGGTTTCGGGCGTCGTGAATTCAGCAGGGTTTTGTTCCAAAAACGTGGCCAATTCAGCGTCTGTTGGTTCGGTTACTGCGGCTTCGACGGCCGATGCATCAAAACGAACCCACGAAATATCGCGGCGTTCGGCGACATAGTTCGTCAGAAGATCAACATAATCGGCAGGGGCATCGTATCCAGTGACCAAACCGACCTGCAGCGCGGTGGCTGCGATTTCATCGCGAACGACGTTTTCGAAATCGGCCTCTCGGGTGCCCCAACGGCGTAGGATTTCCGCATAGGTGTCACGTTCGAATTGGCCGCTAAGGCCCTGAAAGTTCGCGTCATTGCGGATCAGAGTCGCCAAACGGTCATCGCCTGCCGAAATGCCCAGATTGGCGACTTCGTTTTGCAGAATGCGGTTGTTGACCAATTCGCCCAAAATCTCTTGGTCCAGACCTGCGGCTTGCGCTTGGGCAAAGCTGATCGGCATGCCCAACTGGCGTGAAATTGCATCCAAACCGCGCTGCATTTCCAGCGCGTATTGGTTTACGGTGATTTCTTTTTCACCCACAGTCGCCAAGGTGGTCGAGGTCGATGTCAAAGACGTTCCGCCAAAGCCGATTAGGCTGACAAAAATAAGCCCGAGGATTACCCAAACGCCTAGTTTGGTCTTTTTTTCCTGTGCCATGCGATGGCCTCCCTGTCTTTGATCGTCGCCCTTTCGGCGGTGTTGCAAATCAATAGGCATACGGTTGGCGGGGTGCAAGCGGATGCACATCGCAAACCCATGAAAAAAGGCGCAAAGCGGTCCGCCTTGCGCCTAAAATCAACGATTTCTTGTGATCTTAGTCTTCGCCGCGGAATGGCTGCACGTATTGCAGGGCCATATCCCAAGGGAAGAAAATCCAAGTATCCTGCGACACTTCGGTGATAAAGGTGTCAACCTGCGCGTTGCCTTTGGGTTTCGCGTAGACGGTTGCGAAATGCGCGTTCGGGTACAGTTTGCGGCACAGTTCCAGCGTTTTGCCCGAATCTACCAAATCGTCGATCACCAGAATGCCGGTGCCGTCGCCCATCATGTCGGCGTCTGGTGCTTTTAGAACCTGCGCTTCGGTTTGGGATTGGTGGTTGTAGGATTTGACGCTGATGGTGTCGATGGTGCGGATATCCAATTCGCGCGCCACGATCATCGCAGGGGCCATACCGCCGCGCGTGATGGCAACGATGGCTTTCCATTCGCCGTTTTCGCCTGGACCGCGTCCGTCCAAACGCCACGCCAACGCGCGGCTGTCACGGTGGATCTGGTCCCACGATACATGGAAACCTTTTTCATAGGGCAGGCGATCATTCGGAGCCATGGTCAGTCCTTTATGTCAAAGCGATCTTAAGACCCAAAAGGGCCAGAAAGCCGCCAAATACGCGATCTACGCTGGATTTCAATCGGATATAGGCGGTGCGGGCGCGTGCGTGCGAAAATACACGTGCAACGACGATATACCAAAGCGTTTCGTTGGCGAAAACCGCCCCCAGAATAGCCAGACGCCACGGAAGGGGCGTATCTGCGGGGACGAGGCCGACAAAAACGGCTCCGAAGAAGATGGCGGGTTTGGGGTTGGTCGCAAATGTCAGAAACCCGAACCAGAATGCCGCCCAAGCGCTGCGCGGTTTTTCGGATGCGGTCGTCATGTCCATGGGTTCGGATGCATGGCGCCACATTTGATAAGCAATCCACAGCAGAAAGGCCGCACCGACCAATTTCATACCGATAAACAGGGAAGGGACGATTTCGAACAGTAGGGCCAGACCTGCCATCGCGGCGGCCGCCCATAGTAGGGCGCCCATTCCAAAACCGAACGCCAATGCCACAGCGGTTCTGAACCCTTCGGAGGCTGCGACGCGGACCGACACGATAAAGCTGGGTCCGGGGGAAATCGCCGCCGCAAGGTGGATCAGGACGATCGTGACGAATGCGGCGGCGGTCATGTGTGTTACTCTTTGTTCATGTCGGGCGCGTCGACGGCTTTCATACCGACAACGTGGTAGCCCGCATCAACGTGGTGGGTTTCGCCCGTCACGCCGGTGGATAGGTCAGACAGCAAATACAGGGCCGAACCGCCGACTTCGTCGATTGTGACGTTCTTGCGCAGTGGCGAATTGTATTCGTTCCATTTCAGAATATAGCGGAAATCGCCGATACCCGATGCGGCCAGTGTTTTGATTGGACCTGCGGAAATCGCGTTCACGCGAATGCCGTCTTTGCCCAGATCTTCGGCCAGATAACGAACAGATGCTTCTAGCGCGGCCTTTGCAACGCCCATGACGTTGTAGTGTGGCATCACGCGTTCAGCGCCGTAGTAGGTAAGTGTCACGCACGAACCGCCTTCGGTCATCATTTTCGCAGCGCGCTGGGTCACAGCGGTGAACGAATAAACCGAAATATCCATGGTGGTCAGGAAATTGTCGCGGGTGGTGTCAACGTAACGGCCGCGCAGTTCGTTTTTATCCGAAAAACCAATGGCGTGAACGATAAAGTCCAATTTGCCCCATTTGGATTCCAGTTCGCCGAACAACGCGTCGATGCTGTCCATATCTGCCACGTCGCATGGCAGCACGATATCAGAACCCAGCTGTTCAGCCAGCGGACCTACGCGTTTTTTCAGCGCTTCGCCTTGATACGAAAAAGCAAGCTCTGCGCCTGCGTCTGCCAATGCTTTGGCGATGCCCCAAGCGATTGATTTATCGTTGGCCAGGCCCATGATTAGCCCGCGTTTGCCCTGCATGAGTTGCGTCGACATGTCTGTTCCTTTTGCCTAACTGGCCCAATAATTTTGCCATGGTTTAGGCGATTGGCCGTGCGGCATCAACCCTAGGCAGCTGTAAGTGATATAGATGACAAAGTGATCCGTGACTTATAAACACGCGTAAGACAAACGGTATTGAACAAAGGCAAATCCAAATGACCGATAGAACCGGAATTTTCGCAGGCGACGATCCGTTTGAAATTACCCGCCGCTGGATGGCAGAGGCCGAAAAGTCCGAGCTGAACGATCCGAACGCAATTGCGTTGTCGACAGTAGACGCAGATGGGTTGCCCAACGCGCGCATGGTGCTGTTAAAAGATGTCGAGGACGACGCGTACGTTTTCTACACCAACTACGGCAGTGCCAAAGCGTCAGAGATTGAGGCGACCGGCAAAGCGGCGTTTGTCATGCATTGGAAATCCCTGCGCCGCCAAATCCGCGTCAGAGGCATCACCGAACGCGAAGAGGGCGAAAAGGCGGATGACTATTATAACTCCCGTTCGCTCAAAAGCCGGTTGGGGGCATGGGCATCGGTCCAGTCGCAGGTTCTGGATAGCCGTGCAAAACTGATGTCCGAAGTTGCTGTTGTTACCGCCAAGAAAGGTGTTAACCCACAGCGACCAGAATTTTGGGGCGGAATCAGGATTCGCCCGGTTGAAATCGAATTCTGGGCCGATGGCGCGTTTAGGTTGCATGATCGGTTTAGGTGGTCTCGCAAAGGTATATGCGATACTTGGGATATATCACGTTTGTACCCCTAAATTTCGCGCTTCGTGAATTGCATAGCTTTGTTTTGTCTTGTTTCTTGGCTGTGAAACCTGTCTGCTAGCGCAATGAAGCCGCGGTCGGATGGGGGTCGTGGTCGGAAATTAAGAATAATGATGAACACACAAGTGACGGAAGAACGCGCCGTTCGCGGACGCGTCAAATGGTTTGACCCCGGTAAGGGGTTTGGCTTTGTAATCGCAGATGACGGTGGACCCGACATTTTGCTGCACGCGAATGTGCTGCGGAATTTCGGACAAAGTTCGGTTGCAGATGGTGCAAACATCGAACTGCTGGCGCAACGCACAGATCGCGGCCTACAAGCGGTCGAAGTCGTGGCGATTGAACCGCCTGCATCCAATGACAACGACGCGACGCTGGCAGATCTGGCAGAGATCGACCCAGAGGTGTTGCGCGCGACGCCTGTGGAACCGGCGCGTGTGAAATGGTTCGATAAGGTCAAAGGATTTGGATTTGCCAATGCCTTTGGTTCGGCAGATGATGTGTTCGTACACATCGAGGTTCTGCGTCGTTCCGGTCTGGCGGATCTACAACCCGGCGAAGCGATTGCAATGCGGACGATCGATGGCAAACGAGGCAAGTTGGCTGTTGAGGTTCTGATTTGGGAAAGCATCACCGCGTCAAGCGACTAATACTTACGACTGCATTTTGCGCCGCTGCAGGGACCGCAGCGGCGCAATGCACACCGGACCGTTTAACGGTCAAAGGCGATTTCGGGCAGGCACGTTTCCATGTATCGGTCGCGGACACCCCCCAAGAACGCGCTCAGGGCCTGATGAATGTGGCTGACATGCCATTGATGCAGGGGATGCTGTTTGCCTATGACGTCGAACAGCCCGTCGCATTCTGGATGCACAACACGCTGATTCCGTTGGATATGCTGTTTGCGGACGAAACGGGGACGATCACTCGTATTCATGAAAACGCGATTCCGCTGGATCAGACACCAATCCCCGGCGGGGACGAAGTCAAATTCGTTCTAGAGATTAACGGCGGCCTGTCTGCACGGCTTGGGATTGCCGAAGGTGACGTGTTTCAGCATCCAATTATCGGAAATTTAGCTGTTTTTTCATGTGGATAACTTTTTTTCGATTTTCTTACTTTTTGCTCTTTTCATTCCCGGAAACTAACACTAAAACCCGCCACACAGTCGGGGCGTAGCGCAGCCTGGTAGCGCGACGGTTTTGGGTACCGTAGGTCGCAAGTTCGAATCTTGCCGTCCCGACCACTTCCAAATTTGGAAACAAATAGCCGCCCCTTGGGGCGGTTTTTTGTTTTTTGGTCAAGCGCGATTCTGGTTAACAGAAACATCAAAAGAACAATGGATATCCTATAGCTGGGCCCGCCTTATTCTATCGGTGCGCAAAAATTACACACACGTATAAAGAGACTGACGTAGGAATCGACGGATTTGGTAATGTTTTCACCGTCAATAGTAATGTTCCGTTATTTAGTGTGAAAAATTCGTTGACCCCCTAGCTGTTGATTTGTCAGTTTGTGTGCATCGACGACCCGCACACCATATGTAGGTCGCGCATAGGGACAAAATCAGACGATTTCGCAATAGCGGATGCATCACGGGCCTTTGGGCCCGACCAAGGAATGTTGTCTTTTTTCTTGTGGTCCCGCTTTGGGTAGGGCGCTGTCGCGCCTTTGGGTTGTGATATTGAATGGCCGTTTGCGGGCCATGACAGGGACTTTAAAGATGAAAATTGAACGTCGCTTCACGAAATCGGGTCAAGACGCCTATGCGGACATTGAATTCCGCAAAACAGCGTCGGAAATTCGTAACCCTGATGGGACGTTGGTTTTTCAATTAAAAGAATGCGAAGTCCCCACCAGCTGGAGCCAAGTCGCCAGCGACGTCATCGCTCAGAAATATTTCCGCAAGGCAGGCATTCCTTCGGCCGTAAAAAAGGTCCGTGAAAAAGACGTTCCAGAATTCCTGTGGCGATCGGTGCCTGCGGATGGCGCGGAATTCGGCGGCGAAACCAGCGCGAAACAGGTGTTCGACCGTTTGGCGGGTGCGTGGACCTATTGGGGCTGGAAAGGCGGCTATTTCACGAACGAAGCGGACGCGCAGGCCTATTTCGACGAAATGCGTTTCATGCTGGCCCGACAAATGGCCGCGCCGAACAGCCCGCAGTGGTTTAACACCGGTCTGCATTGGGCCTATGGCATCGATGGCCCTGCACAAGGTCACCATTACGTCGACTATCAAACGGGCAAATTGGTGAAATCCAACAGCGCCTATGAACATCCGCAGCCGCACGCCTGTTTCATCCAGTCCGTATCGGATGATCTGGTGAATGACGGCGGCATTATGGACCTTTGGGTCCGCGAAGCGCGTTTGTTCAAATATGGCTCGGGGACGGGCACGAATTTCTCTTCGCTCCGCGGTGTGGGCGAAAAATTGTCGGGTGGGGGGCAATCCTCGGGCCTGATGGGATTCTTGAAAATAGGGGATCGTGCGGCTGGCGCGATCAAATCAGGCGGCACAACCCGTCGAGCAGCGAAGATGGTGATCGTAGATGCCGATCACCCCGACATCGAAGACTTTATCAACTGGAAAGTCATCGAAGAGCAAAAGGTCGCGTCCATCGTGGCTGGCTCTAAAATGCACGAAGAAAAGCTGAACGGTATTTTCGCAGCCATCGGCGCATGGGACGGCGCCGAGGCGGACGCCTATGATCCGGCAAAGAATACTGCGCTGAAATCAGCTGTGCGAGAGGCCAAAAAGGTCGCGATTCCAGAAACCTATATCAAACGTGTTCTGGACTACGCGAAACAGGGCCACACCAGCATCGAATTCCCGACCTATAACACAGATTGGGATTCCGAAGCTTATGCGTCCGTTTCGGGGCAAAACTCGAACAACTCGATCCGCGTCACCGATGCGTTTTTGCAAGCGGTCAAAGATGACGCCGATTGGGATCTGATCAACCGCAAAGACGGCACCGTTTCCAAAACCGTCAAAGCGCGCGATCTGTGGGATCAGGTTGGCCACGCCGCATGGGCCTGCGCTGACCCTGGCATTCAATTCCACGATACGGTCAACGCGTGGCACACCTGCCCGAACGACGGCGAAAT
Source organism: Marivivens sp. ABH4_498 (assembly GCF_056160585.1). Lineage (NCBI taxonomy): Bacteria > Pseudomonadati > Pseudomonadota > Alphaproteobacteria > Rhodobacterales > Paracoccaceae > Marivivens > Marivivens sp. ABH4_498. The sequence continues at coordinate 4,032 of NZ_JBSWXL010000001.1, read as the reverse complement.
CCGTGGATCGAACCCGTGTTCGGAATACATGTTCCTAGACGACACGGCCTGTAACCTTGCGTCGATGAACCTGCTGCAGTTTTACAAAAACGGCGAATTCGACATCGAAAGCTATGTGCACGCGACCCGTTTGTGGACCGTGACTTTGGAAATTTCGGTGATGATGGCGCAGTTCCCCTCCAAGGAAATCGCCCAGCGGTCCTATGATTTCCGAACCTTGGGTTTGGGATACGCGAATATCGGCGGCCTGTTGATGAACATGGGGCTGGGCTACGACAGCGACGATGGCCGCGCGATGGGCGCTGCGCTAACCGCGATCATGACGGGCGTGTCCTATGCGACATCGGCGGAAATGGCGGGCGAACTGGGCGCGTTTTCGGGATACGAACGCAACCGTGATCACATGCTGCGCGTCATTCGCAATCACCGCACAGCGGCGCATGGTTTGGATGAAGGCTATGACAATCTAGCGGTCAAACCGCTGCCATTGGATCACGCGAACTGCCCTGATCCGCGCCTGATCAGCATCGCAACCGAGGTCTGGGACGAAGCGCTCGCCTTGGGCGAAAAACACGGCTACCGCAACGCGCAGGTGTCCGTGATCGCGCCAACGGGCACCATCGGTCTGGTAATGGACTGTGACACCACGGGGATTGAGCCTGATTTCGCGCTGGTGAAATTCAAAAAGCTGGCCGGCGGCGGATATTTCAAAATCATCAACCGTTCTGTGCCGGCAGCATTGGAAAATCTGGGCTATTCCAGCGCGCAGATCGAAGAAATCATTGCCTATGCAGTGGGTCACGGATCGATCGGGCAGGCGCCAGCGTTGAATCACACGTCGTTGATTGGCCATGGCTTTGGCCAGACCGAAATCGACAAAATCGAAGCTGCGCTAAAATCGGCCTTTGATGTGCGGTTCGTGTTCAACCAATGGACGCTGGGCGAAGAGTTCTGCCAGAAAACTCTGGGCATTCCTGCGGCCAAACTGAACGATCCGTCGTTCGACCTGCTGCGCCATCTGGGATATTCCAAACAGGAAATCGACGCTGCGAACGACCATGTTTGCGGCACGATGACATTGGAAGGCGCGCCGCATCTGTTGGAACAGCACTACCACATCTTTGATTGTGCGAACCCCTGCGGCAAAAAAGGCAAACGGTATCTGTCGGTGGAAAGCCACATCAAAATGATGGCCGCCGCGCAGTCGTTCATTTCGGGCGCGATTTCCAAAACGATCAACATGCCAAATTCGGCCACGATCGAAGATTGCCAAAAGGCCTATGAGTTGTCTTGGTCGCTGGGGGTCAAGGCAAACGCGCTGTACCGTGACGGATCGAAATTGTCGCAACCTTTGGCCGCGGCGCTGATCGAAGACGATGATGAAGCCGCCGAAATTCTGGAATCGGGCACGCCGACAGAAAAGGCGACGGTTCTGGCCGAAAAGGTGATCGAAAAGGTCATCGTCAAAGAATACGTGCGCAGCCACCGCGAAAAAATGCCAGAGCGCCGCAAGGGGTACACCCAAAAGGCGGTCGTCGGCGGGCACAAGGTGTATCTGCGCACGGGCGAATATGCCGACGGTCAGCTGGGCGAAATCTTTATCGATATGCATAAAGAGGGCGCAGGGTTCCGCGCGATGATGAACAACTTTGCGATCGCGGTATCGGTCGGCCTGCAATATGGCGTCCCGCTAGAGGAATTCGTCGACGCGTTCACCTTTACCAAATTCGAACCAGCAGGGATGGTTCAGGGCAACGATTCAATCAAATCGGCGACCTCGATTCTGGACTACATTTTCCGCGAATTGGCGGTGTCCTATCTGGATCGCACCGATCTGGCGCACGTCAAACCTTCGGGCGCGTCGTTTGATGATCTGCACAAACAGGACGACACCAGCAATGTGCAGGAACCTAGTGAAACAGCGACGTCCAAGTCATTGGAAGTGTTGAAACAAATTTCATCGACTGGATACCTGCGCAAACGGGTTCCGTCCGATTTGGCGATGTTCAGCGGCCCTGGGATCGTATCGGATGGTGCGACTGTCCAAACGGCCACGGTGACCACTACGCAAGAAACCGCCACCGCAGCCGTATTGTCGATGTCGGCACGTGACAAAGCCAAAATGCAAGGCTACGAGGGCGACCCATGCGGTGATTGTGGCAACTACACATTGGTGCGGAATGGCACCTGCATGAAATGCAATACGTGCGGCGCCACATCGGGCTGCAGCTAAAGTTTCCGGGGCTGGTGCGCTGGCCCCTGACGCGGATCGGGATACAGGCAAAAAGCTAACGGGCGGTAACATAATCCACCCGATCCGTGACACTGGGGGGCCTTGCGCCCCCCTTTTTCTATTCTACATCTCGCCGCAGAATTCGGTCTGCATGAAGGCGCGCGGATCGTCGGTTTCCAGCGCGTAATGCAGTTTCACATACGCCATTTCAGCGGTCATGCTGCACCCATCAATCACGCCGCCATCACGCAGGATTTGCCCCGCCTGGTAGGTGCCGATGTTCATGCCGCCTGTTGGGCATTGCGATACGGCGACCACTGGGACGCCCCGTTCCGCCGCAATGGTTAGGGCGTCGCGCAAATCAGCGTTGTTCGGCGCGGTGCCCGATCCGTAGCAGCGCAACACCAACGCTTCGCACTGTGTTACGGCGGTTTTCAGGAAATCAAACATCGCACCGGGGGCAATTGTAAAAGACAGCACCTTGTGTGCAGTGGTTTCCGCGATCATCAGGGTAGGGGCCGCAAAGTAGGGCGGCTGTTTCGCAGGACTATCCGCAAAGGCATCCAGATCAGAAGAATGCGCTTTGTAAACGCGCGCGCCGTGTAGCAGAAGGCCGGCAAACTGCACCCAAACGCCTGACGCTGCCGTGTGACAGGCCCGCAAAGCATCGGTCAGGTTGCGCATTCCATCCGACCCATCGACAGTCAGCGGTACCATCGATCCGGTAAGGATGACAGGCGCATCCATTCCGCGCAGCGCCATTGTAATGGCCGCCGCAGAATACGACAGGCTATCGGTGCCGTGGGTGATGACAAAGGCATCATAGGTATCTTTGGCATCAAACACGGTGCGGGCAATGCGGTTCCATTCGGCGGGCGTTGCCTCGGCGCTATCAATCGCGGGGGTTAACAGCGTCAGGTCGATATCGCCGATATCAGGGTTCGCCGCTTTGATATCGTCCAGCGCCCGTTCGACCACGCCATCCAGCGGGGCGAACCCTTGGTCCGTTTGGGCCATCCCGATCGTGCCGCCGGTATGAATAACTAGGATGCGCATCTTTAACCCCTTTGTCTGGTTGATACGCGGGATAGCGCCCGATCACCCACCGCGCAACTGTCTGGATAAACGGGGAAAGCGGCTGTCGTCCGATAACCAGATCGACAGGAACCGTTTGCGCAGGTTCGGATAGGTCACATTACATGTGGTCGTTCCATTCAGGCTAAAGACGATCTGATCGGGGGTAGGGGCGTTGGCGACAAACTGATCGCCATCCGACACATCGCGCATGCAAACCGCCAAGGTGTCGATGATCCGATCCAGATCGTTTGGATTGCCTTCGATCCGTGCGATTTCTTCGCGTGTTGTTTCGGTCAAAATGTCTGCGGAAAAGTCGCGTTCATAATTGATTTCCAACGCCATTGGGGCCGTCCAATCAAGGGCCTGTCCAGAAGGGGTATATAATATAGTGTCATAGGCCTGAAACCCGAGCACACCCAGACTCGCCGATCCCAAAGGGGCGAGGGGCGCTGATTCCGCCCATGCTGGACCGCTTAGGGCGATAAATAGAATCGAAACCAAACGCATTTGAGGGCCTTTCTATGCGGTTCTGTGGATAACTCGCGGCTTATCCACAGACTACGGACGAATTTATGCCTGTCTAATTAGCGCGCCGCAGAAAAAATCAAAAAATCGGAAATTCTTTGCTTTTTCCGCTTGCGCCTCTCCTGTCTTAACCTTAGAACCCCCTTCACCGGCGGCGCTGAGGCGCGGTTGGGACTTCTGAAGCAGGACGGGCGGGG